>NZ_JBEPKE010000007.1:0-175895 GCF_040544515.1 Rahnella sp. 2050
TTGGTCGGAAAAACGCTTCTTCATGGGGATGTCCTCATGTGGCTTATGAAGACATTACTAACATCGGGGTGTACTAATCAACTGGGAGCAGGTCAGAGCTGCTTTTCCTTCAAGTTCAGAATGCTCTCGAACAGCTTGAGCAAAATTTTCTTCAATCAGGCTCAGCTTCTCTTGGCTATCATATAATTCATTTGCGAGGGAAGTATTACTTGCGATAAGGTTATCGACCTCCACCTTATGCTTTTTGCTTTTCTTGACTAGGGTAACAGTCAGGATTGGAGAAAGTAGGGCTAACAAGAGTACTAATGTGACAAATAAATCCATTTCATAATCCTTTATTCTGTCAATTCAAAACTGGTGTGATTCTTACATATGTAATCTCTTCAATATCTGAAAAAACACACTCAAAACTGTTGCCTGCGGTGGGAATTTAAATCATGTCCTTGGGCAATCAGATGATTAGTTTAACTGAATAAGTTCCATTGATATTGATCAACCAGTGCCCATCACATACACCTATGAATTTGGTTCACAGATGAATGAGGTTATATCACACTGATATGAAGATATCTTTATCAAGTCTGGATGCCGACATTCATTAATTCAATTCAATTCAATTCAATTCGATTATCGGATATGGGATAACTATGAGCCTAAAAATTAGTACGCAAAAAGTTGATACATGGAAGAAGCGCATACAACGAGAAGGCCTGAAGGGGTCTACTTATTTTGCACAGCAGAGTGGGGTTGTATGGGTCTCTGCATCACAAGACCATCAAGCAATCTGTCTTAGAGTACTGGGAAGAGATTCAGGATCCAGTTCGTTGGATAGCTATCTTCGCTGGGATAATGTTAGCGCGATATCGCTCGTGGAATTGCTATATCAGATTGAAGTTGCCTAGCTGGCGGGACATTACACTTGCATTTCTTCCCGCTGCTTTGTCTCGCAACGGATCTAAATGAAGTACTCAATATGCCTTATGCACAAGGTATGAATTTCGGGCAAGAAAAAACCCGGCAATCTTGAACCTAATAAGGCGGGATTGACGGGCTCTCCAAATTTGGGGACTTCAAAGAAAAGCAGTGGCACTAATTAAGACTCTGGCTAACTTTAAAAGTTCGTGCGAGGGGGCAAAAATTTAAAAAAATATTGATTTCTTTTTGCCCCATTACACTTCAATGAGTTACGTCATGCACCGGGCCAGATGATGACGATTAGCGTACCGGCGAGCGTCAGTAATACGTTAGCAATGGCATAGGTTCCTGCATAACCGAGTGCCGGAATGTTACTGCGTGCCGTGTCGCTGATGATTTCCATCGCCGGGGCGCAGGTTCGTGCACCCATGATGGCTCCGAACAGCAAAGCGCGGTTCATGCGTAAAACATATGCCCCGAAGATGAAGCAAATCACCACCGGCACCAGGCTGACAATCAGGCCGGAAAGCAGCATCTGGCCGCCTATTGCGCCGAGACCATTATTGATACCCGCACCGGCACTGAGGCCGACACCCGCCATAAACACCATCAGGCCAAACTCTTTCACCATATTTAGCGCGCCCTGCGGGATATAACCGAAAGTAGGGTGGTTGGCTCGCAGGAAGCCGAGCATGATCCCGGCGAACAGCAGTCCGGCGGCGTTACCGATGCCAAAACTAAAGTTTTTGAACTGGAAAGTGATGAGGCCGATCATCAGGCCGACAATAAAGAAGGCGCAGAAGGCCAGCAAATCCGTGAGCTGACTGTGTACGGAGATAAACCCGATACGCTCCGCCACGCTTTTCACCCGTTTTGCGTCGCCGCTGACCTGCAACACATCGCCTTTATTCAGCACGATACTGTCATCGATAGGCATTTCAATCTGACTGCGGATCACGCGGTTGAGGAAACAGCCCTGATCGGTGAGATTCAGTTGACTCAGACGCTTGCCGACCGCGTGGTTATTCTTGACCACCACTTCTTCGGTCACGATACGCATGTCGAGCAGGTCGCGGTCAAACACTTCCTTACCGTTACGGAAACTCGGGTCGAGGCGTGAATGTGCGTCCGGATAACCGACCAGTGAGATCTCATCGCCCACCTGCAATACGGCGTCGCCGTCCGGTGTCGCCAGGATGCCATTACGGCGGATTCGCTCTATATAGCAGCCAGTCTGACGATAGATCCCCAGTTCACGCAGGTTTTTACCATCAGCCCAGGCCACCAGCTCCTGCCCCACGCGATAGGCGCGGATCACCGGCAGATACACTTTTCGTTTACTGTCGGTATCCAGGCCACGCTCGCGCGCGATCTGCTGGGCGCTGGTAGGCAAATCCTGATGTTGCAGCTTCGGCAGATAACGTGCGCCGAAAATCAGGCTCACCAGACCGATGAGATAGGTCAGGGCGTAGCCCAGGCTCAGGTTATCCAGTTCAGGCCCGAGCATCTTGTTACCGCCCATGGTATTACGCAACGTGTCTCCGGCGCCGACCAGAACCGGGGTTGAGGTCATTGAACCCGCGAGCATCCCGGCGGTGAGGCCGATGTCCCAGCCGAACAAACGTCCGAGTCCGAGTGCCAGTAACATGGCGCTGCCGACCATCACCAGTGCCAGCATGAAATAATTTTTGCCGTCACGGAAGAAAATGGAAAAAAAGTTTGGCCCTGCTTCGACGCCTACGCAGAAAATAAACAACATAAAGCCGAGGTTGAGCGCTTCAGTATTAATACTGAAATGCTGCTGACCCAAAAGCAGCGAAACCACTAATACGCCGATAGAATTTCCGAGCTGAACGGAACCCAGGCGAATTTTCCCCAGGCACAGACCGAGTGCCAAAACCACAAATAATAACAGGATGTAATTCCCGTTTAACAAACTAGCGACGTTTATATTCACAAGGATAACTTATTGTTTACCAACAAATTCTTGATATAGGAGAATGTAAAGGATAAATTCAGAAACAGAAAATTCCTACTCAGGATCGCGCGGTCTGTTTCAGCCCCGGCGGGGTGGAAAATTGGGTTTCGGGCGTCATTTTAGTCACAGAACGCCAGTTCAGCCAGAGAAATGCCCGTATAAATCTTCTGAAAGCTTTTTTTGTGTTTCGCGGGAGTGCGGAACGCTCTGGGGAAATGAGCCAGAAGGCTCTGACAGGTAACAAAGAACGCATTTTATGCAGAGAACCTGTGAAATCTCGCCAACTTTAAGGAGGAAGTAAAATGGCAATTTGGCGAAAAGTGGTAGCCCCATTAATTTGTTGCACAATGTTCTTAATTATTTTTCTTATGTTAAAGAATGGCTGGATTATTGTTAGAAATATCGCGCCAGGCCCGGAATATGGTCTGTTATTATTTTTAATTCCCGGCGTGGTGACGTCGCTGATTTCCCGCGATTCGGCGATATTTTCGTCCTTTGTCGGCGGGCTGGTTTCCATCCCTGTGTGCTTTTTATTGCGCATGGCCTTTTATCCACGCGTTCGTCCGCTGATGCAGGAACTGGCCTATGCCACCAGTGCGATATTTTGGTGTGTTCTGGGCGCTATGCTGGTTCATTTGCTGGTCATTGCTTACCGGCAGTTCAGGCAACACTGACATGTCATGATGTAGAAGCCATAAAAAAGGCGCTCACTGAGCGCCTTTTGGCTGTGTATATCTTTATTTTATCGCGGATCAGTTGCTGAACAGCGCCAGATGCTCTTTGGCATAGGCTTCGAAGTCAGTACAGCCACCGATGTGTTTCTGATCGAGGAAAATCTGCGGAACGGTTTCTACCGGTTTACCCACGGTTTTTTCCAGGTCGGCTTTAGTGATGCCTTCCGCGTGAATATCTATGTAGCGGAAGTTGAAATCATCACGTTCTTCAGTCAGTTTTTCAGCCAACTCTTTAGCGCGTACGCAATAAGGACAGCCAGGACGCCCAAAAATTACTGCAAACATGGAGACTCCTTTGTTAATGCCAACAAGATAAATGAAAGGGGAATGTCTGTTTTTGTTAACCACATCACCTTTTTGATGTCGCTACTATGCCTGTTACAAACCATAAAAAAAAGCAGGAATTACCTGTCAGTCCGATACCTTTGACCTATCTGAATGAACCGGCAGTCTTTTTCAGACACAGTACATTGTTACAGCTACAGGTGCCGGAATCCTTGCAAACGGTGCTCACAGCATGAATGATTGGGGCAACTTTTTTATTTATTCTTACCGCTCAGGAATTTTTTAATGACGCCGACCATCGATCTTCTGCGCTCACACCGCTCCATCCGTGCTTTTACCGATCAACCGGTCCCGGACGAGCAACGTGAAGCCATTATTGCCGCCGCTCAGGCTGCTTCGACTTCGAGCTTTCTGCAATGTTATTCGATTATCCGCGTTACCGATCCTGTGCTGCGGGAGACGCTGGTGCAGTACACCGGTGGTCAGAAATATGTCGCCAGCGCCGCTGAATTTTGGGTTTTCTGTGCTGATTTCAATCGTAATTTACAGATCAACCCTCAAGCCGAGCTGGGTCTGGCCGAGCAGTTGTTACTCGGTTGTGTGGACACCGCGTTGATGGCGCAAAATGCCATGACGGCGGCGGAGTCACTGGGGCTGGGCGGTGTGTTTATCGGCGGTATCCGTAATCAGGTGGAAGACGTAGTGAATCTGCTGAAACTGCCTAAATTTGTGATGCCTTTGTTTGGTTTATGTATCGGAACCCCCGCGCAGGATCATCAGGTCAAGCCGCGTATGCCGCAGTCTCTGCTGGTGCATGAAAACAGCTATCAGCCGGTAGATAAAGAGCAACTGGCAGAATATGACGACGCGCTATCGGCGTATTATCTGCAACGCGACAGCAATGCGCGACGCGATACCTGGAGTGATTTGATTATTCGTACCCTTAAAAAGGAACAACGTCCGTTTATGCTGGACGCATTGCACAAGCAAGGTTGGGCAACACGCTAAACGGCGACGGAGTGTTGGATGAAAATTGCAATTCTTTCCCGTGACGGGTCGTTGTATTCGTGTAAACGCCTGAAGGAAGCGGCTGAAGCACGCGGACATGAGATCGACATTATCGATCCACTGTCCTGCTACATGAATATCAATCCTGCTGCGCCCAGCGTGCACTATCGCGGGCATCAGCTGGATAAGTACCATGCGGTGATCCCACGAATTGGCTCCGCGATTACCTTCTATGGCACAGCGGTGCTGCGTCAGTTTGAAATGCTGGGCAGTTTCCCGCTGAATGAATCGGTGGCGATCACCCGGGCGCGCGATAAATTGCGTTCCATGCAGATTCTGGCGCGTGAAGGCATTGATCTGCCGACGACCGGTTTTGCTAATGCGCCGGATGACACCGCTGATTTGATTGCGCTGGTCGGTGGTGCGCCGCTGGTGGTGAAGCTGGTTGAAGGAACACAGGGGATTGGTGTGGTGCTGGCAGAAACCCGTCAGGCGGCAGAAAGTGTCATTGACGCATTTCGCGGCCTGAACGCGCATATTCTGGTGCAGGAATATATCCGCGAAGCAGAAGGGCGCGACATTCGTTGTCTGGTGGTGGGGAAAAAAGTGGTCGGAGCGATTGAGCGTCAGGCCAAACCGGGTGATTTCCGCTCGAACCTGCATCGCGGCGGGACGGCCACCAATGTCAAAATTACGCCGCAGGAGAAAGACATTGCGGTTAAAGCCGCGCAGACTCTGGGGCTGGACGTCGCCGGGGTCGATATTTTACGTTCAAACCGCGGGCCGCTGGTGATGGAAGTCAATGCTTCGCCGGGGCTCGAAGGGATCGAAGCCACCACCGGTCTGGATATCGCCGGTATGATGATTGACTATATCGAACAAAGAGCGCGGCCGGGATTCCGTCTGAAATCCGGTGGCTAATTCTTATTCCCGTGCGTTAAATGTCCATCAATCCGGTAATGATCGTAGCGCTGACCGGCAATATTCCGTAAGCTATGACCCCTTCGTAATGCCGCTGGCGTTACGAAGGGTTTGTTTTTTTCGTTGTGTTGAACTCGTGAGGCATTCTATGGATTCGCTCATCGTCCCTGATTTAGCGCTGCTGCGGCGCTGGCTGGATCAGCTGGGCATCTCTTTTTTCGAGTGTGATTCCTGTCAGGCTCTCCATTTGCCGCATATGCAGAATTTTGACGGCATTTTTGATGCCAAACTCGATATTGTAGATAATGTGATTTTGTTTTCTGCACTGGCCGAAGTCAAACCGACGGCGTTGATCCCGCTGGTGGCCGATCTGAGCTCGATTAATGCCAGTTCACTGACCATTAAAGCGTTCGTGGATATCCAGGACGACAATTTGCCGAAACTGATTGTTTGCCAGTCACTGACGATTGCAGTGGGTGTGACGGAAGAGCAGTTTGCTTTCTTCCTGCAACAGGCTGAGGAGCAGATGTCGATGATTATTCTCGAAGCGCACGCCAATGACCTGCTTTTCCTTGGCGAGGAAGAAGAAGGCATGCCGGTCACTACTGTGAATCTGCCTTTACTGCATTAATTTTCCATTTCCGGACATTCATTTCCCCCCTCTGAAGATCCTTTCCTGCGAGCCGTGCTTATTGCGGCTCCGCTGCCTTTATCCGCTTTCGCCATAAGTTATGCTGCATTTGTGTGGTTGTTGCCAGATATTTCACTTTGTTAAAAGGCAAAATGCCAGACGGTATAGACTAAATCTGCATAATTAATCGATAAACGCCGGTTTTGTCTCAGGAGGCTGGTACACAAGGGTTGCAGGCGCTATGCTTCTGACTCTGCATCAAGCGTGATTACGTCGTAAAACCAAACGGTTAATTCGCAGGCAGCGTATGCGTCAACGTTGAATGCCTATGCATATTCCATGGGTGTCGGTTGGCAGTTGTGTGAAAGGTTTTGTATCCGTCTCAAAGATACAAATTCGATTTATATTCCCTGTCTTGGAGGTAGTAACGGATGTTCACCCTGCGTAAAAAGTGGTTATCGGGTGTTGTCGCCGGCCTGGTTATGGCTGCGTCCGTCACAGCGTCTGCGGATGAAAAAACGCTGCATATCTATAACTGGTCCGATTATATCGCACCAAATACCGTGCCTGATTTCCAGAAGGAAACCGGCATTAAAGTGGTTTACGACGTGTTTGATTCCAATGAAGTGCTGGAAGGCAAACTCATGGCAGGCAGCACCGGCTTCGATCTGGTGGTACCGTCGGCCAGCTTCCTCGAACGTCAGCTGGCGGCTGGTGTGTTCCAGCCTCTGGATAAGAGCAAACTGCCAAACTATAAAAATATGGATCCTGAGCTGCTGAAGATGGTGGCGCAACATGATCCGGGCAACAAATACGCGATCCCTTATCTGTGGGCGACTACCGGTATCGGCTATAACGTCGATAAAGTGAAAGCCGTACTGGGTAAAGATGCCCCGGTAGACAGTTGGGATCTGGTGCTCAAGCCTGAAAACCTCGAGAAACTGAAAAGCTGCGGCGTTTCATTCCTCGATGCCCCTGCGGAAATCTACGCAACAGTCCTGAATTATCTGCATCTGGATCCGAACAGCACCAAAGCATCAGATTACACCGGTGCAGCCAACGATCTGCTGCTGAAACTGCGTCCGAACATCCGTTATTTCCACTCTTCTCAGTACATTAACGACCTGGCGAACGGCGACATTTGTGTGGCAATTGGCTGGGCTGGTGATGTGATGCAGGCGGGTAACCGCGCGAAAGAAGCGAAAAATGGTGTGAACGTGGCGTACAGCATTCCCAAAGAAGGGGCGCTGGCCTTCTTCGACGTGTTTGCTATCCCGGCAGATGCTAAAAATCTCGATGAAGCCTATCAGTTCCTCAATTACCTGATGGAACCAAAAGTTATCGCGCAAATCAGTAACACCGTTTACTACGCCAGCGGAAACAAAGCCGCGACACCACTGGTTAACGAAGATGTGCGTAACAACCCGGGCATTTATCCACCGGCCGATGTTCAGGCGAAACTCTTCACCCTGAAAGTTCAGGATCCGAAGATTGACCGCGTGATCACCCGTTCGTGGACCAAGGTTAAAACCGGCAAATAATACTCTTCATCCTTCAGGCTGCCTCTGCGTTGGCTGCGCGAACGCGCCCCGGTCACTGACGTGTGTCAGCTCCCGGGGACTTGCTCACTTGCCGCCTTGATGCAACCAGAATGATTTTGAGTATCGTTAACGCGGCTCCGCTTATTGATGGCGGGGCCGCTGACGTTTTGCTTCCGGCTGTATTTTGGGTATACCGATCAGGCACTTTCCCCCCTGACTGTTATGCTTATTTGAACTGCTTTATTCTGATACCGGAGATTTCTCTGAGTGAACGACGCTATCCCCCGCCCGCAGCCTAAGACCCAGAAAGGTTTCACGCCTTTGCTGGAAATCCGCAATCTGACCAAATCTTTTGATGGCCAGGCCGCCGTCGATGATGTGAGCCTGACCATTTATAAAGGCGAGATTTTCGCACTGCTCGGCGCGTCCGGCTGTGGGAAATCAACCCTGTTGCGTATGCTGGCCGGTTTTGAGCCGCCCACGCAGGGCCAAATCGTACTGGATGGCGTAGATCTTTCGCAGGTGCCGCCGTATCAGCGTCCGATCAATATGATGTTCCAGTCTTACGCCTTGTTCCCGCACATGACCGTTGAGCAAAACATCGCGTTCGGCCTCAAGCAGGACAAACTGCCGTCAGCGGAAATCAAAAGCCGCGTGGCGGAAATGCTGACGCTGGTGCATATGCAGGAATTCGCCAAACGTAAGCCGCACCAGCTTTCCGGCGGTCAGCGTCAGCGTGTGGCATTAGCGCGCAGCCTGGCGAAAAGACCAAAACTGCTGCTGCTCGATGAGCCGATGGGGGCGCTGGATAAAAAGCTGCGCGACCGTATGCAACTGGAAGTGGTGGATATTCTTGAGCGCGTCGGCGCGACCTGTGTGATGGTGACACACGATCAGGAAGAGGCGATGACCATGGCGGGGCGTATCGCCATCATGAACCGCGGTAAATTCGTGCAAATCGGCGAGCCGGAAGAAATTTATGAACACCCGACCAGCCGTTTCAGCGCCGAATTTATCGGCTCCGTGAATATATTTGAAGGTGTGCTGAAAGAGCGTCTGGACGATGCGCTGCTGCTGACCTCGCCGGGGCTGAGGCATCCGCTGAAAGTCGATCCGGATGTGTCTGTGGTTGACGGCGTGCCGGTGTATGTTGCGCTGCGTCCGGAAAAAATCATGTTGTGTGAAGACGTGCCGCAGGATGGCTGCAACTTCGCGGTCGGAGAGGTGGTCAATATCGCCTATCTTGGCGACCTGTCGATTTATCACGTCAGGCTGCACAGCGGGCAGATGATTACGGCGCAGTTGCAGAACGGTCACCGTTTCCGCAAAGGTATGCCAACCTGGGGCGACGAAGTGCGCCTGTGCTGGGAAGCCGACAGCTGTGTCGTGCTGACTGTTTAAAGGGGGATGAAAATGTCTGTAATCTCCGAAACCCCGGCCAGCAAACCTCCGGGCGGATTTAAAGCCTTCACCGGTCGTCTGCAACAGCGGCATGGCCGCAAGCTGGTGATCCTGCTGCCGCTGGTCTGGTTCCTGCTGCTGTTTTTACTGCCATTTCTGATTGTTTTCAAAATCAGTTTTGCTGAAATGGCGCGGGCCATTCCGCCGTATACCGATCTGGTTACCTGGTCAGACGGCATGCTGGATATTGCACTCAACATCGCCAACTACATCGGCCTGACCCAGGATCCGCTGTATATCGATGCGTATTTGCAATCGCTGCAAGTGGCAGCGATTTCCACGCTGCTTTGCCTGCTGATTGGGTATCCGCTGGCGTGGGCGGTGGCACACAGCCGCACCTCGACGCGCAACATCCTGCTGTTGCTGGTGATCCTGCCATCATGGACGTCATTCCTGATCCGCGTTTATGCCTGGATGGGCATTCTTAAAGACAACGGTGTACTGAATAACGTACTGATCTGGCTGCATGTTATCGACCAGCCTCTGGTGATTTTGCACACCAATCTGGCCGTGTATATCGGCATCGTGTATTCGTATCTGCCGTTTATGGTGTTGCCGATTTACACCGCGCTGACCCGCATGGATTACTCACTGGTGGAAGCGGCGCAGGATCTCGGTGCGCGTCCGATGAAAACCTTCTTCAAAGTGATTATGCCGCTGACCAAAGGCGGGATTATTGCCGGTTCGATGCTGGTCTTTATCCCGGCGGTGGGGGAGTACGTGATACCGGAACTGCTCGGCGGGCCGGACAGTAATATGATTGGCCGTGTCCTGTGGCAGGAATTCTTCAATAATCGCGACTGGCCGGTAGCCTCGGCGGTGGCGGTGGTCATGTTGTTGCTGCTGATCATGCCTATCCTGTGGTTCCAGAAATACCAAAACAAAGAGCTGGGAGATAAAGAATGAATCAGTTACCGGTTGTCCGTTCGCCGTGGCGAATTCTTATTCTGGTGCTCGGCTTTACGTTTTTGTACGCCCCGATGCTGATGCTGGTTATTTACTCATTCAACAGCTCGAAGCTGGTAACGGTCTGGGCTGGCTGGTCTACCCGCTGGTATACTCAGCTTTTCCATGATTCGGCGATGATCAATGCTGTCGGCATGAGCCTGTCGATCGCCACCGCTGCCGCCACCATGGCAGTGGTGGTCGGTACACTAGCCGCCGTGGTGATGGTGCGTTTCAGGCGTTTTCGCGGTTCAACCGGTTTTGCGTTTATGCTGACTGCGCCGCTGGTCATGCCTGATGTCATCACCGGTCTGGCGTTGTTGTTGCTGTTTGTGGCGATGGGGCACACTTTTGGCTGGCCGGCTGAACGTGGCATGTTCACTATCTGGCTGGCGCACGTGACGTTTTGTAGTGCGTATGTCGCGGTCGTGGTCTCGGCGCGTTTGCGTGAACTGGACCGTTCCATCGAAGAAGCGGCAATGGATTTAGGCGCACCGCCACTGAAAGTGTTCTTTATTATTACGCTGCCGATGATCTTGCCAGCGCTGATTTCGGGCTGGTTGCTGGCGTTTACGCTGTCGCTCGACGATCTGGTGATCGCCAGTTTCGTCGCCGGGCCGGGCGCGACCACGTTACCGATGCTGGTTTTTGCCAGCGTGCGTATGGGTGTCAACCCTGAAATCAACGCACTGGCGACGCTGATCCTGCTGGTGGTGGGCATCATCGGCATGATTGCCTGGTGGTTTATGTCGCGTGCCGAGAAACAACGGCGCAAAGAAATTCAGCGCGCTCAACGTGCTTAAATTTTAAGATAATTTTCAGGGCGGATGTATTCCGCCCTGAACGTAAATGGAGAGCCCAAACGGATTTATGAAACTGGCATTTATCCCTGTTCCCGTCATGATCGGTGCGTCGGCGATTGTCGCGACGCGCTTGCTCGAATTCATATTATTGTTTGATGCTATGGGCTTTTCAGGGCTGATGAGCTTTATTGAAGTCAGTGCCGAGTCCTGGCTGAACTGTTTCATCATGCTGGCCAGTTTGCTGATTGTGTTGACCGAATGCCGTGCCGCGTACGCTATGATGCGTGGCCGCCGCTGGGGGCGCCGGGCATTCATCGGTTGTCAGGTGATCGTGGTCGGTTACATGCTGCTGGCGTCATTTGACTGGTTCGGCCCGCGTATCTTTCGCTTTAACGTCGAAACACAGGGCGAATTTCTCTATGCGCTGCTGATGCAAAAAATTCCCGATATGCTGGTGCTGCTACTGTTGTATGTGCCTGCCAGCAGCCGCAGATACTTTTCCCGTCGCAAATAGCCTCGATGTAAGTGAGTCTTTCCCGCCGCGCAGTGATAAACTGCGCGCCAGTTTTTTACTGCATCTGATGACCGGAAATTTTTCATGCATTGCGCACTTTACACCGCCGGAACCTGCCGTTCCTGCCAGTGGCTCGACAAACCTTATTTACAACAGTTAGCCGACAAGCAGCGGGATCTCAGCGATTTGCTGTCAGATTTGCCGGTGGCTGAATGGTGTGAACCGGTCACCGGCCCGGAAAGTGCGTTTCGTAATAAAGCCAAAATGGTGGTCAGCGGCAGCGTGGAACGCCCTTTACTTGGGATGTTGCACCGCGACGGCACGCCGGTCGATTTGTGTGAGTGCCCGTTGTATCCGGCCAGTTTCCCGGCGGTATTTTCAGTTCTCAAAATCTTTATTGCCCGCGCGGGCCTGACCCCTTACAGCGTTGCGCGCAAACGCGGCGAGCTGAAATTCCTGTTACTGACTGAAAGTCAGAAAGATGGCGGCATGATGCTGCGCTTTGTGTTGCGTTCAGACGGCAAACTGGCGCAACTGCGTGCGGCACTGCCGTGGCTGCAACAGCAGTTGCCACAGTTGAAAGTGATTTCCGCCAACATCCAGCCGGTGCATATGGCGATCCTCGAAGGTGACACTGAAATTCCACTGACGGATGTTCAGCGGCTGGAAGAAGATTTTAACCATGTCCCCCTGTTTATCCGCCCGCAAAGCTTTTTCCAGACCAATCCGGTGGTGGCTGAAAAGCTTTACGCCACGGCGCGTGACTGGGTGAGGGGGCGAGGGGATATCCGAAGTATGTGGGATCTGTTCTGTGGCGTGGGCGGCTTTGGTCTGCACTGTGCAACGCCGCAGATGAAACTGACCGGTATCGAAATCAGCGCGGAAGCCATTGCCTGTGCGAAAGAATCGGCGGTGCGTCTGGGGCTGCAAAACGTTGAGTTTCAGGCGCTCGATTCCACCGGTTTTGCGACCGGCAAAGGCGAGGTGCCGGATCTGGTGCTGGTGAATCCGCCGCGTCGCGGCATCGGCAAAGCATTGTGCGAATATCTCAGCCACATGGCGCCGGACACGATTCTCTATTCAAGCTGTAACGCCCAAACTATGGCGCAGGATCTGGCGTTACTGCCGGACTATCACATTCTGCGTGTCCGGCTTTTCGACATGTTCCCGCATACCGCGCATTACGAAGTGATGGCGCTGCTGGTGCGGCGTTAAGCCATTCAGTCAGCCGCCAGCTGATTCATGATCAACACAATCTTATCCAGAATTTCACTGAACAGATGCTCGCTGAACGGGGCGAGCATCGGCATCATCAGGCTGATCGCCAGAATCCCAATGCTGAGGGTCAGCGGAAAACCGATGACGAAAACGGAAAGCTGTGGCGTCACGCGGTTTAACAGGCCCAGCGCCATGTTGAGCGTCAGCAGCAATGTCACGATTGGCAGAGCCAGCATCATCCCGCCGCTGAATACAATGCTGCCCGCTTTGGCGACGGCCATAAAACCTTCGGCATTCACCGGATTATGGCTGATGGGCAGGGTATGAAAACTGTCGGCCAGCAGGGAAATCAGCCACAGATGCGCGTTGAAACTCAGGAACAACAACACCGCCAGCAGGTTTAAAAACTGTGCCAGCAGCGGGGTATTGAGACGGTTGCTCGGATCATAAAACGTCGCAAAGGAAATCCCCATCTGCAAACCCATAATTTCACCGGCCATACGGATGGCGGCAAAGGCCAGTTGCATGGTGATACCCAGCGCGGTGCCAATCATAATCTGCTGCATTGCCAGCCACAGTGCAGGCGTGGAGAAGATCGGCGTGTCCACCGGCGGCAGGGAAGGCGCAATCAGGAAGGTAATCATCATCCCAAGACCGAGTTTCACGCGGTTCGGTACTGACTTTTCACTGGTGATCGGCGCGGTGCTGATCAGCGCCAGAATTCGCAGCAGGGGCCAGAAATACATGCTCAGCCATCCGGCTAACTGGGTGCTGTCGAAGGAAACCATAGATTAACCGATGATGTAAGGCAGGTTGGTAAACAACGTGCGCATGTAATCGAGCAGCAGATTCAGCATCCACGGCCCGGCGATCACGATAGTCGCCACAACGGCCAGAATTTTAGGAATGAAGGACAGCGTTTGTTCGTTGATTTGTGTCGCCGCCTGCAACAGGCTGACGATAAGCCCGGTCACCAGCGCGGCCAGCAACAAAGGCGCAGCAACGGCCAGCGCCACTTTCATTGCCTCGTTACCCAGTGCCATTACCGATTCAGGAGTCATAAGATTCTCGTAAAAGAAGACGGGCGACTCCCTCCCCTGCGAAGGGGAGGGTTGGGGTGGGGTATGAATAGCAGCTCAGAATTTCAAGTTGCCTGTAAAACCCCCTCCCGGCCTCCCCCTTCGCAGGGGGAGGAGCAAAAAACGCCCAACAATTTAGCGTTTTGAATTAACTGTAAAAACTCTGCGCCAGTGATCCGAGCAGCAGTTGCCAGCCATCGACCAGCACGAACAACATCAGCTTGAACGGCAGTGAGATGGTGGCGGGTGGCACCATCATCATCCCCAGCGCCATCAGTACGCTGGCGACCACCAGGTCGATAATCATGAACGGTATGAATACGGTGAAGCCAATCTGGAAAGCGGTTTTCAGTTCGCTGGTGACGTAAGCCGGTAACAAAATACGCATCGGCACGGCTTCCGGGCCTGCAAGAGGCGGGATGTTGGCCAGACGCGCATACAAAGCCAGATCGCTTTCACGGGTCTGGCGCAGCATAAACTGGCGTAACGGCTGAGCGCCTTTGTCCATTGCTTCCTGCATGGTGATCTTGTTTTCGCTGAAGGGCTGATAAGCATCGCTGTAAATTTTGTCGAATACCGGTGCCATCACGAAGAAGGTCAGAAACAGGCCAAGGCCGAGCAGCACCTGGTTTGGCGGCGCGGAAGGTGTACCCAGTGCATTTCGCAGTAAACCCAGCACGATAATGATGCGGGTAAAACTGGTACACATCAGCAGCATCGCAGGTAACAGGGTCAGTGTGGTGATAAACACCAGCGTCTGGATCGGCAGCGACCAGTTTTGTGTCCCGTTAGACATCTGCTGGCTGATGATCCCCGGTAACTGTGCAAAAGCTGCCGGGCTGGCAAGCAATAGCAGCGGCAGACACAGGTGAGTGACCAGGCGAACAGGGCGCTGACGGGCAGCGGTAAGGGCGGATTTCAACAAGGTCATGCCTGCTTTCCCGGACGTTTCAACATTTTCTGCATCAGCTGACGGAAATCAGCGGGTGGGTGATTGGGATTGCCTGAGTCTGGCGTCTGTTCAACCGGAGGCGCGCTCAGCGTATGCAGTGGGGTGATGTTTTGCGCCGTCACGCCCAGCACCAGCCAGGTATTGTCGACCTCTACGATCACTACTTTTTCACTGCGACCGACCTGTACACTGGCGGTCACTTTCAGCAGTTTGTTATTTTTAGACTGTGGCGCGAAACCTGCACGCTTAACCACCCAGCCGATAAACAGGATCAGTAGCAGGATGCCGCCGAGTACAGTACTGACTTGTGTCAGCACCGAACTGGCAGGCATCGCCTGAGGTGATGCCTGGGTGGTGGCGTGATTGACCGGGCCGGAAATGTACGGAGAATCCGTCACGGCATTCTGGCTCATCAGCGGCTCAGGCGACGCATACGTTCGGACGGGGTGATGATGTCAGTGATACGCACGCCGTATTTATCGGCGACCACCACTACTTCACCCTGAGCAATCAGATAACCGTTGATCAGGATATCCAGCGGTTCACCGGCCAGACCGTCGAGCGACACCACGGAACCCTGCGACAGACGCAGCAGTTCTTTGATGGTCATTTTGGTGCGACCTAATTCCACGGTCAGTTTCACCGGAATATCGAGGATCATGTCGATATCTTGCAAACTGCCTGTTCCGTCCTGGGCACCCAGCGCGGCGAAAACACCGTCAGTTGACGCTTTCGCGCCGCCCGCAGACTGTTGTTCGTTAAACGCATCAGCCCATAAATCGTCAACGTTATCCGATCCGGCGTCAGACGGTTTATTGGTGTCACTCATGGGGCTGTTCCTCATCTAGAGAATTTAAAATTGGGTTGATCAAATGTTCAACGCGCAGGGCGTATTGTTCGTTTAAGGTGCCATATTGGCTGGTCAGCACAGGCACGCCATCGACATGAGCGATCAGGCGGTCCGGCTTCTCAATCGGCAGTACATCGCCCGGTTTCAGTTTCAGGATCTGCGACAGGCGCAGCGGGATTTCGACGAAATTCGCCACCAGTTCGAGCTCAGACTGCTGAACCTGATGCACCAGGTTTTCACGCCACTGACTTTCTTCATTACGTGAGTTTTCGACCGGCGGATTGGTCAGTAACTCGCGTAAAGGTTCGATCATGCTGAACGGAATACAGATGTTGAAATCACCGCTCAGCGCACCGATTTCCACATGGAACGGCGTGGTCACCACGATGTCGTTCGGGGAAGAGGTGATGTTAGTGAATTTGATCTGCAATTCGGCACGCACATATTCAACGCTCAGCTTGTAAACGCCGCTCCAGGCATCTTCGTAGGCATCCAGTGCCAGCCTGAGCATGCGTTTAATCACGCGCTGTTCCGTGTGGGTAAATTCGCGGCCCTCCACTTTGGTCGGGAAACGACCATCGCCCCCGAACAGGTTATCCACTGCGATAAACACCAGGCTCGGTGCGAACACAAACAGCGCCGTGCCGCGCAGAGGTTTCAGGTGGATAAGGTTCAGGTTGGTGGGCACCGGTAAGTTGCGTGCGAAATCGTGGTAGGGCTGGATTTTGATCGCCCCTACGGTGATGTCCGGGCTACGGCGCAAGAGGTTGAACAGCCCCATACGGAAATGACGGGCAAAACGCTCGTTAATGATTTCCAGAGCCTGCAACCGCTCACGCACAACGCGACGCTGCGTCGTAGGGTCAAAAGGTTTTACACCGTCATCAGACGCGGCAGTCTTTGCTGCAGCCGCAGTGTTGCTTGCATTATCACTGTCACTGTCACCATTGAGCAGCGCGTCGATCTCGGCCTGTGAAAGTATGCTGTCGCCCATAATTTGTTTATCGCAGTATGAAAGCAGTGAAAAGCACGTCGTTGATCACCTGAGGAGGCTGACCTTTGACCAGTGGCGCGTCCAGAACCTGTTTGATGTCCTGAACCAGCTGTTGTTTACCCGCTTCGCTGGCTAACTCCGTCGACTTCTGACGGGAGAGCAGCAACAGCAGGCGGCTGCGAACTTCAGGCAGGTATTCATTAAGCGTAGCGCGATTTTTTTCGTCCGGCAGACGCAGGGTCAGCCCGACATACAGCACGCGGTCAGGATCGTTATCCGCCGTTTGCAGGTTAACGGTGAAGGTATCCAGTGCCAGGAAAATCGGAGCCGCAGGCGGTTCGTTCTTTTTCACTTCAGTCGTCTGTGTTCCATTTCCGGATTGTTGCTTGTGCAACATCCACCAGGCGTAACCGGCCGCACCACAGGCTCCGATGGCAATCAGTAACAGCAGAATGATCATTAACGGCCGCTTTTTTTTACGCGACGCCGAGAGAGCAGAGTCAGACATGGATGAGGCGATTTCCTGTAAGTATGAGCCGTCTGGCGCGAGAAGCACCACACTGCTGAGTCAATTCTGAAAACGATTATCCCGCTTATCCCGTTGTTCAATAGTCAGAATAGGCGGGGTAAATAAGGTCAGCTCTGCCGTTTGAATTAAGGACGAACTGACCGTCAGCAATTATCTGAAACAATTCTGCGAACTTTTACGCAAATTCCTACGCAAAAATGTCCACGCTGTTGTTGCCGCTGACCCGTGAAGCGAGGGAGGCCGGAACCGGCAAGGCATCGCTGGCAGAGGGAGTGCTGCCGGAGCTGAACGCCGCCCAACTGGCGGCATTACCTTGCTGCGAACCGGACTGACTTTGCTGCTGGGCTTGCTGCCACTGCGAACTGTCACTGCCGACGCTGCTCTGACCCAGGCTGATGCCGTTGTCTGCCAGCGCGGTTTTAAGCTCCGGCATGGCGGCTTCAATTGCCGAGCGCACGCCGCTGTGACCGGACACAAAGTGGAGCTGTGCCTGATTGTTTTCAATCTTCATGCTGATCTGAATAGAACCCAGATCAGCCGGATGCAGACGAAGTTCTGCGGTCTGTTGCCCCTGACGGTTGAACATCATCACCTGCTGGCCCAGCTGTTGCTGCCATTCCGGTGTACCGAGCTGTGCATTAAGCAGCGGCGTTGTTGGCGCGGTCACGGCGCTGGTCATGGTTGGCGTGCTGGAAACCGGCGCGGAAGAGACAGCAACGGCGGCGGTGTTGAGCTGATTCAGTGCCTGCGTGCCGTTATCGGCAGCGCGGCTGTCATTTTGCTGCAGGGCCGCGGCATTGCCGGCTGCTGCGCTCATTGACGCCAGCGCGCTGCTAAAATCAGGTGTGTTGCTGGTGGCCGCTTTACTGCTGGCGGCATGTTGTGCGGAGCCCGACGCGGTATTGCCTGAGGCGGCAGCCGCTGCTTTCGGATCGGTGTCCGTTACTGCGGCGGTTTTGCCATCAGCCGTCAGTAAGGAAGAGGCGGTCAGACCGGCGAGCAGTGAACTCTGCTTATCGGTTGTGGTGGGTTCGCTGCTGACGGTTTGCGTGGCGACGGTGGTGGCGGTTTGAATCTGCTGAGCCGGTTGCTGCTGCGCCGCAAGTTGCGCGAGCAATGACTGAACAGAAAGGTCAGCACCGGCGTCAGTGCTGTCTTTATCTTTATCGCTCAGGGCGGCATCTTTGACCGGGACGGAGCCCGTGCCTTTCAGATTGCCGGTCGGCAATATCTGAATCGCGGCGATCATTTTGCTCAGATCACTTTCATCCAGCATCAGGCTGCCGTCTTCTTCACCAGAAGTCACTGCCTGCGTCAGGGTTGTTTTATCGACGACCACCCCTTTGGCAGAGATTTGCTGGCCGAGTTTGGCTAACGTACTGGTGATTTTCGGATCCACTTTTTCGCCGAGCTGGGCTTCAAGCTGGCTGGCGAAATCCGCCGGGCTGGTAGCGCCCGGCTCGGTGATCGCACTGACGTCCGTTGCCGGTGACGTACTGACAGAGGCACTGCCGGTCGCCGCGCTCGCGGTGGTCTTCGCCGTGGTAACGGCTGCAGGCAAAATATTCAGATTCATGGTTGTTTCTTCCTGTGTGCGCTGCGCTGGGCGAACTCATCGTTCTGCTTTTGATCAATCTTATTTTCCAGAGAACGTTGCTGCTCACTGGCGCGGGTTTGCAACGTCTGGTACGCATTGAGCCGTTGCTGCTTGTCCTGCCACTGGTTAACCGCCATATTCAGCCGCTGATCCCATTGTTGTAGCTGTTTGCGGTGCTGCTCAATCGCCACTTCCAGTGTGCCGATAAACTGTTGGTAGTTTTGCCAGGTATTCGCGGCAATCCCGTCGGTCATGGTGGAATTGAGTTTTTCCCGGTATTCACGCTGATAATTGAGCAGCATGGTGAGCTGCTCGTCAGCCTGACGTTGCGATTGTCGGATTTGGCCCAAATGACTGGTCGCCTGATCCAGCGCTTTTTGCGCCAGCGAGCAAAGTGTGATTAACGGCGATGAACTTTCCATTTATGCCTCGCTTATCTTGGTTTAGCCCGGGAACAACATGTTCAGTTCCAGACAGGCGTCTTCATATGTGCTGCGTTCCATGATGTCCTGTTGCAGGAAGTTCTCCATCTGCGGATACAGCTTGATAGCGCGATCGAGCATCGGATCGCTGCCTGCGGCGTATGCACCGACGCTGATCAGGTCACGGTTGCGCTGGTAGCTGGACAACAATTGTTTGAAATTACGAACGCGCCCGTACTGGGCGTCGTCAATAAGCGAGGTCATGGCACGGCTGATCGACGCTTCAATATCGATTGCCGGATAATGGCCGGATTCCGCCAGACGGCGCGACAGCACCACATGGCCGTCAAGAATGGCGCGGGCGGAGTCAGCAATCGGATCCTGCTGGTCATCCCCTTCGGTCAGTACGGTATAAAACGCGGTAATCGAGCCGCCGCCGCTGATGCCGTTACCCGCGCGTTCAACCAGCGCAGGCAGTTTTGCAAACACGGAAGGCGGATAGCCTTTGGTGGCCGGTGGTTCGCCGATCGCCAGGGCGATTTCACGCTGCGCCATGGCATAACGGGTCAGGGAATCCATAATCAGCAATACGTGCTGACCGCGGTCGCGGAAGTCTTCGGCGATACGCGTGGCGTAAGCGGCACCCTGCATACGTAAAAGAGGAGAGACGTCAGCCGGTGCTGCGATAACCACAGAACGGGCACGACCTTCGTCGCCCAAAATGTTCTCGATAAAGTCTTTGACTTCACGGCCACGTTCACCAATCAGTCCGACCACGATCACGTCGGCTTTGGTGTAGCGCGCCATCATGCCGAGCAGGACGGATTTCCCGACACCTGAACCGGCGAAAAGCCCCATACGCTGTCCGCGACCCACGGTCAGCAGGGCGTTAATGGCGCGGACGCCGACATCCAGCACATCGGTGATCGGTGTACGTTGCAGCGGGTTAAACGGCGGCGTGATAAGCGCCGCGCGATAGCCGGTGTCCGGCGGCGGTAATCCATCCAGTGGCTTGGCGCTGCCATCTAGCACACGGCCGAGCAATTGCGTACCGAGCGGCAGTTGTTTACCTGCGGTCTGGCCGTCGGCGGCAATACGGGCATACACCCGCGCGCCCGGCAAAATACCTTCCACTTCTTCCAGTGGCATCAGGAACAGGCTCTGACCGTTAAAGCCGACCACTTCGCTTTCGACTTCCTGTACGACCGGCCCGTCATGGCGCTCAATCAGGCAGGTCGCACCCAGCGGTAACTGCAAACCGGTGGCTTCCAGTACCAGACCTGTTGCCCGCGTCAGACGGCCATAACGACGGACTGACGGCGTACGCGCCATGCGTTTTTCCGCGTCATCCAGCGTTTTCAGCAAACGGCTCAGTCGGGCGGTCATCAGAGATCTCCCGGTGCGGCGAGACGGCACAGTTCATGCCAGCGGGTGGCCAGCGAAGCGTCCATATCGCCATCTTCGGCACTGACTTTACAGCCGCCGCTGTGGATCTGGCTGTCGGCCAGCAGTCGCCAGCCGTTCATGCTCAGGCTGGCTCCCAGTTGCAGTTCCACACGCTCGAAATCTGCCGGGTTAACGCGCAGTTGCGGTTTGCCCTTGAACATCGGTTCCTGCTGGATAAGTTGTTGGATCTGATTAAGCAGGGCGGAACCGTCACAAATCGGCGCCTGACCAATAATCTGTTTGGCGGCAGTCAGCGCCATTTGCATCAGACGGGAAGCAATGACGCTGTCCAGCGCATCCAGTGTTTGCTGGAAGTCAGAAACCATATGCTGCCAGTGTTCAGTCAGAACCGCCTGCTGTTGCTGACCTTCCTGCAAACCCTGCTGCTGCCCGGCTTCCAGACCTTGCTGGAAACCGGCGGCGTAACCTTGTTTCTGTCCGGCTTCGAGACCCTGCTGGAAACCCTGTTGTTCGGCGTGACGCTGAAGATTGAGCAATTCATTCTGGTCTACCTGAACTTTTGGCAGACCGTCGTCTTGCTCTGGTTCGCCGCCGGCCAGCAAAGGTTCATCGGGCGTGGTAAAGACGGGCATTCTGAGGTCGCCCGGTCTCCACCGCTGCCATGGCAAAGCATTGATGCGCTCAGCATGACGTTCTTCCGCCGTTTTCTTTTCCGGTGCCGGTTTGTCAGACTCTGGTGAGTCAGTATTAGGAGCATCAGACATAAGAATCCTCGCCGCCGCCAACCATCATTTCGCCGGACTCTGCCAGGCGGCGAACCGTCTGCAGAATTGCTTTTTGTTCGTTCTCGACCAGAGACATACGCATCGGTCCGCGGTTTGCCAGATCGTCGCGCAGGATATCTGCTGCACGTTGCGACATGTTGCGCAGGAATTTGTCGCGCAATGGCTGTTCCGCCCCTTTCAGTGCAACCAGTAACGATTCGCCTTCGACTTCCTGCAACAGGCGCTGGATACTGCGGTCGTCCACATCCACCAGATTTTCGAACAGGAACATCTCGTCGATAATTTTCTGCGCCAGTTCGCCGTCGTAACCGCGAACGGCTTCGATAACCGCCTCTTCCTGCTGAGTTTTCATCAGGTTGATAATTTCTGCCGCAGTACGAACACCGCCCATCTTCGAACGTTTGAGGTTCTGGCCGTCGAGCAGGTTGTTCAGCACTTCGGTCAGTTCCGCCAGCGCCGCTGGCTGGACACCGCCGAAGGTTGCGATACGCAGCATGACGTCGTTGCGCAAACGCTCGTCGAACAGCGCCAGAATATCGGCAGCCTGACCACGTTTGAGGTGAACGAGGATGGTGGCGATAATCTGCGGATGTTCGTCGCGGATAAGATCGGCTGCCATCAGCGGTTCCATGAAGTTCAGTGTTTCCATGCCGCTGGTGGTTTCGCGCGATTCCAGAATATCTTCCAGCAGGCTTGACGCACGCTCCTCGCCCAGCGCTTTGGTCAGTACCGCACGCAGATATTCGCTGGTATTGACGCTCAGTGCGGCGTACTGCTCGGATTCGTCCTCGAACTCGTTCAGCACTTCCGCCAGTTGCTTGTTAGAAATTTGATGGATATTCGCCATCGCGCCACTGATTTGCTGCACTTCGCGAGGGGAGAGGTGTTTGAACACCTCCACCGCGCGGTCTTCACCCAGCGTGATCATCAAAATGGCGCTTTTTTCGGTTCCGGTCATAGTCATGGTTGTTCGGTACTCATCCATTGGCGGATAACCAGGGCGACGATACGAGGATCCTTATCGGCCAGCTCCTGCACACGTTGGGTCTGAACTTCAACACTGACACGCTGTTGTGAACGTTTACGTTTTTCCAGCTCGTCATTGCTGAGTTTGACCGGTTTACTGCCTTCAGGCTGTGGCATGGTGGCGGCAAGCGCGGCTGCGGCTGCGGCATCTTTCTCTGCCTGCTGTTTGCGCAGCATCGGACGAACCATCTTGCGCCACAACAGCCAGGCCACAATCAGCACCAGTAACCAGCGACCTGCATTGAGTAACTGATCGAAGAACGCCTGTTGTTTCCAGAACGGCAGCTCGCCGGAATCGTCAGCCGCTTCGTTGAACGGTGTATTCACCACGTTCAGCGTATCGCCACGTTCCTGAGAGAAGCCCATCGCTTCGCGTACCAGATCATCAATTTTCTTCAACTGATCGTCAGTCAGCGGCTTCGCTTTGCCATCCGGTCCGACCTGGTAGTTAACGACAACCGCCGCAGACAGACGCTGAACGGCACCGGCGCTGTGCTGGGTATGCGTGATGGTGCGGTCAACTTCATAGTTGGTGGTTTCATCACGACGACGGTTAGACGGCACATTGGCATTCGCGGTGGTGGCTGCATTTTGCGCATTATTGCCGGTCTGATTTTGTGTGCCATTTGCATTGTTTGCCGCTGGCGGGTTCGTCACCGGTGCCGTCGCTGCCGGAGCAGGCTGGTTGCTCAGTGCACCCGGCACGCCGCCGACCGATGACGCGCCAATCTGGTCGCTGGTGCTTAACTGACGTGACCGCACAGCCGCTTTATCGGCTGAACCATTTGGCTGATAGTTTTCATCTGTCTGTTCACGGCTGGCGTAATCAATCTGCGCGGTGATTTGCGCATGCACGTTACCGTTGCCGACCACCGGTTGCAGAATGGACTCGATACGACGTTGCAGACGGCCTTCCACTTCATTGGCATATTTCAGCTGGGAAGCATTCAGGTCACGCCCGTTGTTATCAGATTGCGTCAGCAGATGACCGCTCTGATCCACCACGGTAACGTTCGCAGGCGGTAAGCCGGAAACACTGCTCGACACCATATAAACGATGGCATTGATCTGGCCGTCATCCAGCGCACGCCCCGGCTGTAAATTCAGGGTCACAGAGGCGGAAGGATTTTTTTGTTCGCGGACAAATAAGGAAGGCTTAGGAATGGCTAAATGGACACGGGCGCTGCTGACCGGGCCCAGCGTTTCGATGGTACGTGAGAGTTCACCTTCCAGCGCACGCTGATAGTTGATCTGCTCGCTAAACTGGCTGATGCCGAATTTTTCCTGATCCATTAATTCAAAACCAACCGCGCCGCCTTTAGGTAAACCGGCAGCCGCCAGTTTCAGACGCGTTTCATACACTTTGTCGGCAGGGATCAGCAACGCACCGCCGTTATCAGAAAACTGATAAGGAATGTTCATTTGGGTCAGCTGAGTGACGATGGCGCCGCCATCCTGGTCACCGAGATTACTGAAGAGCACCTTATAAGTAGGCTGCTTAGCCCACAGCATCATGACAACAACAATAGCCACGGCTGCCGCAGCAGCGATGGCGATAGGAACTTTTGGGTTGGCGCGCAGGCGATTAAGCAACGCAGTAAAACCGCTTGGAGGGGTTTCTGCGCCGGCTATTGCGGAACTCATACAAGATCCCTATTTAGCTGTTGAATGGTGGTGTTCATGTTGTCTCTTAACAAAACAGACTCCCAAGTGCGCAATCGTTGAAGCGTGACATTTTTCAGTCCTCCATACAGGCAGGCCTATTTTCTAGGTGAGCCATTATTTGCCGCTTAACGCAAAGTTAATGGCCCGATAAGCCATGGTTTTTAGGTTCAATTACCGCGTTTAGGAAAAAACTGATGTGATAGGGTGTCATTCCATGAAAGAAGCCATTTGTTCACCGACACCCCGATAACCGGAGAAAGCATGTCAATTCAAGGCATTGAGAGCGTTTTACAGCAGATGCAGGCCACGGCTATCCAGGCCGGTGCCGCACCAAAGACCGATACCGCATCAGAGGCCGGTTTTGCCAGCGAATTAAAAGCGGCATTAGGCAAGATCAGCGAGACCCAGAACAACGCAAAACTGGAATCTGAAAAGCTGGAGATGGGTGTTCCCGGTGTCAGTCTGAACGACGTGATGGTCGATCTGCAAAAATCCTCGATTTCATTGCAGCTTGGGGTCCAGGTAAGAAATAAACTGGTAGCAGCGTATCAGGATGTGATGAACATGTCGGTGTAGGGGAGAATCTGGCGGATAAAGCGAGTGCAGGGGGTGAGCAAAAAGTTTGCCCTGTTATCACCTCCATTGAACACAATGAAAATATTATTTTCTAACTGATTAATTTGTATTAATAACTGCTAATTATTTCTTCTTCCTATTTCACTTAATAAATAACATCAGAAACACATCCGTTTTTTACGTTTAAGGCGTACTTTTACCGTTGTTATTCGCATGATGGCTTTTAATTAGCTTGTTAATCATCATGCGAGTTATTTCACCCGAATTTTTACAATCTGACACCATTGTTTTTAATTTGTATTAAGTTTGGTGTTCGGATATTTATTGTCCGGTAATTCTTATGAAGCCTGTAGATCCATGCGCAGGCAGGGGAAAATGATTAATAATCATTATCAGCATCCTTCGCGGCTGACCGGAGTATCAGCCAGATCAACAACCCGATGACCGCCAGAACGATGAGTACAATAAAAAGAATTTTCATCAGTACACCATGCTTAAATTTTCCGCCATGCTCTCTCAGATTGACATAAATTGACAATCTATTTCGGCGTGAAGTAAGCGTAATTATTGCTTCAAAACGTTACGTTATAAAAAGTTTAATTTAAGAGATGAAAAAGACAATGAAATTAACACCGCCATGATTGAAAATGACCGGACGGGATGCCGCCCGGCGGGGTTGTGAATCATTCAATAATCGTTTCGGATGTCATTTATTGATGAGCTGATAAAGAACCATGCGGCAATACCTGTGATCATCGCAATACTTAACATTATGTTCATGTTTTCAGCCTCCAGTCTTTCATGCCAGTAGGGGAGCTTCATCTTTCCGGAGTATCTGATCGAATTGTTACAGTAAGTCAGTTATGGGGGGAATTCTGGCCACTTTATTTACTTTCCTCCTGTTACTATTATCGACCTTAACGGGCAGTAACTTGAGGCTGCAGAGTGAATAAATCAGCGTTGTGAATGGGATAACCGGCGAGTTGTAACGCAGAACTGTAAGTTTCAGAAAAAATGTTACCGGTGTCACAAAATTGTCCTTTGCATGGGCAGGTTTATTTGCCAGAATCGCAAAAAAAAACGCTTCACCTGCATAAAGCACCTGCACAAAATGATAATCCGTCCCCCTCGTCACTGGTTCTTGCGTTTGTTCGCCTGGCATGGTTCTGTCCTGCCCAGTATTCTGTTCCGTCTGAGTCTCAATTTACTGATGTCACTTGCCGCCATTCTCACTCTTCCCTGGTATGAGACCCTTGGCGTGAAACTCACACTCGCGCCTTTCAGCCTGCTCGGTGTCTCTATTGCGATCTTCCTCGGCTTTCGTAACAGCGTTGCGTACGCACGTTATATTGAGGCGCGGCAATTATGGGGTGGTTTGCTGATTGCCTGCCGGACATTACAAAGTCAGGTGATGGCTGTGTGTCCGGGAGAGGCGCAGCGCGTGACTGCGTTGCTGCTGGCGTTCTGTTTCAGCCTCAAGCACCAGTTGCGTCACAGTGATCCGCGTCCGGATCTTCAGCGTTTGCTGGGTGACGATGCGGAAGATATTCTGTCGCGCCGTGCGCCGACAAATATGGTTCAGCTGCGGTTGTCACAATGGCTGGCTGAACGACGCCGCAGCGGTGAACTGTCGGATATTGTCTATACCCATATGGATTCCACGCTGTTACAGCTTTCACAAGTGGTCGGTGGGTGTGAACGCATCGTTAGCATGCCGATTCCGTTTGCGTACGGTCTGTTGCTGCACAGGACGGTATATCTGTTCTGTAGTTTGTTGCCGTTTGCACTGGTGGTGGATTTGCACTACATGACGTTGCTGGTGTCAGGTTTTATTTCTTATAGTTTTTTGTCGCTTGATACGCTGGCGGAAGAGCTGGAAATGCCTTTTGGTCTGGCCAATAACCACCTGCCTCTGGATGCCATGTGCACCAACGTAGAGATTAACCTGCGTGAGATGAACAACCAGACGCAACTGCCGGATACCCCGATGCCGGATCCGCGCTTCCGTCTGACGTAGAGGTGATCGTGCGCACAAATTGGCTAATTATTAATCAGTGCAATGGCAAAATTCTTAATGTTCATGAAGCTGTCATAATTTAGAAACAAAAGTGAAATAGGATGTAGGAGCTAAAACAATCCCTTCCGATATCACGAGGTCGTTATGTCAGTTATTCAGGCCAAATCATTGCACGAAGCTGAAGATCTGCTTAATTCCGGTATGGTGAAAAAAGTCGAGCTGGCTTTTAATATTAACAGTGATGAGTTTTTCAAACTTGCGCTGGAATGTGGTGACCGTGGTGCGAAAATTACCAAGGGTAAAAATTTCTTTATCATCACACTTAAAAAATGGGTTATTCCGTCGAATGACCAGACTGCAACAAAAAGCAACGTTCTGATGTAATTGCTTTTTGCATCTCCATAACCCTGTCATAAGACAGCGTTATGGAGGTATTTATTGCCGCTTCTGCCGTTTCCCGTGCATTACCTCATCGCTTTCATCATATAAACACTCAGCGGATCCGGGGACAACGCATAGTCGCCAAACGCTTCTGTCCGGCAATAACCCAGTTTTTCATACAGCGTGATGGCTTTTTCCTGAAACACACCCGTTTCCAGAAACAGGTCTTTGTACCCCAACGCTTTCAGTTTCTTTTCCATTGCGGCAATCAGTAATGAGGCAATGCCCTGACCGCGATACAGCGGGCTCACGTAAACACGTTTCATTTCCGCGAGGCCGTGTTTTGTGATAAACAGACAGGCGCAACCGGCCCAGTCATCATCAACCCTCGCCATAAAACACGTGATCTCACCTTCATCAAGTTCAGTGATGTTAATTCCCTGAAACGATTCCGGCGGGTAGAGCGGATATTGATAGGCATCCAGCTCAGCAATCAGTCGTGTCAGATGCGGATGAGTCGCATCGGTTTCAAAAATCTGGGCACTCACAGCGCAGGCTCTCAGTGTAACAAAGTGGATTTATATTTTTAACTTAAATCACCCCGAAAACAAGGGACTGGCAGGCAGAAGTGTGGCGGAAAACCGCCTTTGCGTAAGAAGAGTGTAAAATTTAATTATGTTCCTGATACGTCTGTCAGAGTTATCCGATTTTAAGTGCCTCCGCTTCATTTTATACATGTTCTTTATTTCTTTTATGTAACATTCATCCCGAGTGATTAATGTATGCGATGAAATAACCTGGAGTGATTAATGATTTGCGTGTTATCGCGCTGGGGGAAAGGAAGTATATTATAAGAGGTTGATTGAAAGGATAAAATTATGGCTGTCTATCCTGTTGGCGTTTTTGTCACGCTTACTTTTACACCAGGTTTATTTGAAATTGTCGCTGTTCTGGATGAGGTTAAACCAGTGCAATATCAGGTCATTAACGTTGAAACGGGCAATGTGATCAGGGTGAATGAACACTTTATCCGCGGCATCGTGAAGCCTTAGTGATTTGTATTAAATGACGATGAACTCAGGAGGCCGGGCAATACTGTTTGCCCGGCCTTTCGTTTTTAGTCCGGCATCAGGTTGTTAAAATCCTCTTCATACAGGCTGCGGCATTCTTCCATAAACTCCGGGTATCCCAGTTCTGAGGTCTGAACTTCACGGCCAAGTCGCTTTTCCAAATCTTCGTGAAACCACTCAAATTCGCCATGCAGGATGCCGGTAAATCCGGTCAGTATGATGCATTGCTGTGGCGTCAGTTTTTTCACAGGGGTTCCTCATGATTTTCGGGGGGCAAAAGACGGTTACGCCAGCTCTTGCGCAATATAAATGTTGAAAGAGAGAAGTGCTTCACGCCGGTATCCGGCAGGACGCGGCAATATATTCTATCCTCTAATTAATTCCACTGGAAAACAAGGAGTCACATATGGATCAGGATCTGTTTGAACAGGCACCGCTGCCGCTGCTTACCCGGTTTGAGATCGGTGACAGGGTCAAGTTGCTGACGTTTCCGGTAGGCGTACATCCGGCCAGCTATCAGCTTGATGTGGCGATCACCAGAATTCATGATGGTGAATTTGAAGGTGAAATTGTGCGCATTGCGCCACTTGGCCGTCTGGGGCATCACGAGGCGCATTTTACGGTGGGCGGGCATGTTGAATTTTTCGCCCGCAACATTCAGGGGATGGCGGCCTGAAAGTCAGGTGGCTCCTGAAAACAAAACCCCGCGTTAATGGCGGGGTTTATGGCTTTCAAAAAACAATTTTTACATCAGGGGTTTCACGTGCTTGGTGAGCGCCTGGGTGGTTAATTCGTCGGCTTTAATTTTCGAACAATTTCCACAATAGCCCACAAGATACCAGTTCCCGTCTGCGCCTTTTTCCGGATTAACTTTGTAGCGTTCGTTGCGTTTACCGTAAAACTCGCGTTCCGCGTTCTGTGCTGCGTCTTCCCAAAAGCACAACGAAAACTGATGTTGTTTATCAACATGCCGTTGTCCGTTGCGGCTTCCGCCAACCAGTAAATAATGATATTCAGACATGCATCCTCCTTTTCCCAATACGGGCAATTATCCTGACAACAAGTGTAAAACTCGTTTCACATGGAAAAGCTCATCCGAAAGACTGCAAAAACTTCAAAGGGCGTGCTGAAGACAACCCGTCGCACAATTCTTATTCCTCTAAAATTATAGAGCACGATCTTACTTGGGGATGGAAAAGCGGGAAAAATGTGACCATTATCACTTTTTATTTTTTAACGAGTGTGATGCGCCTCTTACAACAAATTCATCTGTTGTGCGTTGTCCGGTGTGTCTGAGATTTTTTTGTTAGATTTTCGTTCTTTAGCGACCGGAGCAGGGCGCTGCATTTCCTGATGAAGCCAGTGCAAAATCACCGTCACGGCATAGTGCTGCTGTGCGGGTGTCATAGCCGTATGTGCGGGGATGTGATGCCACTTTTCCAGACAGCCGCGACAGCAGGTGGCCGTTGCGTGCTGGGCAATGAATACCGGGTGACCGCGCATCGGCGTCTGTTTTCCATCCTGCTCTGGCTCTGTCGGGGCAAGGCGCTTAGTAATGAAATCCGCCGCGTGCTGGCTGACCGTCTCCGGCCCTTTATCCTGGCAATACCGGTACTCTTTGGCACCGAGATGGAAACGCTGACGGAAAGGTGAAGCGGCCAGGCGCTTAAAAACATGATCGATGGAAAACATAATCTGGATGTCCGGGTCAATTCTAGGCGCAGAAATAGCGGCGTTAATCACATCATCAGTCGCCATCAGCGGCTGCCAGACCATGTTAGTCTGGCCTGACTATTCCACTCCCGCAGGAACCTGCAATGGCAGAAAAACATGTTATAGATTTGGTCATGTCGGTCAACAAGCAAGCTGAAGAAACTGCCATGCAACAGATGATGCTGCGAAACTTTATCATTGTGATGTGTCGCAGTATGACCGACGAACAAAAGAATCAGGTGAGATGGCAGATGCGCCAGATCCACCAGGTGTCGGATGCTGAACACCGCAACGGCGATACCGACATGCTGGAAAAAACACGGCGGGATGTTGAAATTATGCTGGAGCTGATCAATTAGGTTTCATCTGATGCCCGTTTCATTTCTCATGCGCTATCGTTAACACAATGATAACCAAAGGGAGAGTAAGATGGGATTCTGGAGAGTATTGATCACAATTCTTGTGCCGCCATTGGGCGTATTGATTGGCAACGGTTTCGGCGGTGCGTTTCTGCTGAACATTATCCTGACACTTTGCGGTTACCTGCCGGGTCTAATCCACGGATTTTGGGTGCAGACTCGCAAATAACACATTGTCTCGCAATAACACTGTCTTGCAGTTATCTGATCCCGGTCAGCAGGCCGGGTTCAAGATATTAAGAGGACATTCAGTGCAGGCAAACTCAGAACAGAGAGAAGAGAAGGACGACCGGCAGACTCATCGGCCAGGTAAATCCGATAATACCGGAAGTTAACAGTCTTATTTTTATCGTATCGCGGCTCACCAGCAAAGTGAACAGCACCGCAATGCCCAATCCGCCCCAGTAAATTGTTTTAATCACTTCCCACCAAACGTGCACAACTCACTCCTGCCCATGAATAAAATAACGGCGTGTATGATATTCCGTTAACATCTGGTAATCAAATATTGTGTGATGTTACTCAAGGTTTTGTATTGTATCTGTTTGGCGCGAGTTGTTATATGTTGTCGATTGTGAGCGGCGCAGGGGTAGAAAGGGGGCGTAAATGACCACGGATGGCGGTAGGGGCGAATCCAAAACGTTTCCGGAAACGCTCGGCAAAACGCGAGCCGCTTTCATAACCTACCTGATGTGCAATATGTGAAATGGCCAGATCGGTGCATTGCAACAACCGCAGTGCGTGGGTCATGCGTACATCGATCATCAGATTTCGCAGCACACAATTTTCGCCCGCAAGACGTCTGCGCAACATCACTTCATTCATCATCAGCTTTTCTGCCACTTCGGCGGCGGTAAATGATTTATGCAGATTATTGACTAATAATTCACGTACGTTATCTGTCACGCTTTCACTGTGCTGTACGGAATACCGCACACCCAGTTGCGAAAGCCAGAGTAACTGTTCGAGCATGCGGTGGCGGGTTATCGGTGCGGGCAGACCATGGTGCCAGAGAATGGCTGAGTGAGTGTCGGTAAAACTTTGTTTGAACGCACCGGGGATGTGCGGAATGACTTGCAGGGTATTAACAGCAAGAAGTGGCGGGCTGAAGCCGGTTGCGTGCAGGCCTGCATCACTGAGTAACTGATGATCCCATGCCATGATGGCGCAGCTGAAAGGGCCATTTCCGGATAAATGGTGAGTCATGCTCAACGTTTGTCCACTGTTAAGCACCAGCATTTCGCCAGCCTGCAGTGTGACTTGCTGTGCCTGATCCGTAATTGAGAGGCTTCCGTTCTGAATGAGAACCAATTGTGGCTTATCAATATAAACATCATGAATAAAAAGTTCACTATGCTGAATAAGCAGAGAAATGGTTCCTATCCCTGGAGTCACTTTTATTTTACGAACCATGATGATGATGCCCGAAAATGACGACGGCAACCTGTAGTGTGCTGCCTGATAAATAATTCCCGCTTTGCTAATACAAACAGGCTGCCGGTTAATATGTGTAAGTTATGGGAGCAGACAGAGAGAACTAGCCCTGGCAGCCAGGCGCTCTCTGCCTCTGAAACCTTATTTTTGCACAAGAAATATTGGAAAGAAAACAAACAAATATTTAATAATTATTGGCGATCGCCGAAGGCAATCGAACGGAGGTCAATTTTTCCGTAAGTCGTATTCACTTGTTGTTGTCGGGACGACTGACCAATCAGCTCGGTGAGTTTATTCATCCGGGCTTGTAACAATGTTTTAATCGTATTTTCGTTATCAAGAATAATGCGCAAATAGCGGCGGACATCATTCTGAATCATTACCGATGTCTGTTCTGACATCGGTAACCGGGTCGTGGCTTCGACTGCTTTGACGTAACTGACTTCGAGCTCAACCAGCTCATCCCATTTCTCTTCTCTCGCCAGCCGCAACATCTGCTCGCTTAAAGACAGGATCAGTTGATATTCATTAACCAGATACTGATGTTGATCCATTATATTGGTCCTGCGACGGGTGGTAGTTTGGGCCGATTTGCCGCCAGGCATCGGCGATATTTTCAAGCAAGGTCAGCACCTCAGCGATGGCCTCTTGATCGTTGTGTAAATTTGCATGCAATAAACGACGGACCATATAGGAATAAAGCGCTTCGAGGTTATCCACTAATTCAGGATCGCCTTTTTCACGACTTAATCCGGCTTTCAGTCCGCTGTCGATAATGTTAATTGCCATAGACAGTGATTTGCCTTTTTCGGCAATGCTGCCCTGCTGGATAAAAATACGAGCACGGATCAGGGCGCTGCGCGCCCCGTCGAATAACATCGTCACCAGCTGATACGGAGTGGCGCTCATGACGCCACTTTCAAGGCCTACCTGTGCGTAGGCCTGAGTTCCTTTTGCATTATACATATTCAGTTTCCTTACTAGCTTGAACTTGATGAGGACATAGCTTCGAACTGCTGCGTCAGATAATCCGCTGTGCTGTTGAGCTTCTGGATCGAGACATCAAGTGCCGTGAATTGCGTTTTATAACGGGCGATGGTGTCGTTAATGCTGGTGTTCACCTTGTTGTACTGCTCGGTGAGGCTTTTCAGCGTGGTGTTCACGGCTGTTTGGGCATTAGCAATCGTACCGGTGCTGGTGTTCAGGAACCCGCTGTTCAGGTTGCTGATGTTGGTCATCACGCCGGTGGTTTTGCCGTCACCTACCATCATGGTCTGCACAGCATTCGGGTTACTGGTTAACGCTGCACTCAGCTTGGTGCTGTCAACTTCCAGCTTACCGGTGTCCGGGTCAGTGGTAATACCGATACTCTGCAATGAACTTACTGAACCAGAACCCGAGACGCCGGTGATCGCTGACTTCAGACGTGTCTGGATGGTACGCAGTGCGCTGTCACCCAGTAATGCGCCGTTGGTACTGTCAGCCGTATCGGTATTCGTCGCGGTGGCTGTGAACTTGGTCAGGCTGGAGAACGTATCCTGCAACTTGTTATACGCATCAACAAAAGTCTGGATAGCAGTTGTTGCTGTGGAGGTATCTTTCGCCACTGTCAGCGTTGCTGCGGTTGTGGTCGTGCCGGTCAGATTTAACGTAATCCCGTCCTGCGCATCACTGATGGTGTTGCTTTGACGTTCCAGATCGATGCCATTAAAGGTCAGCTTGGCATTGCCTGCTGTGGCATTTTCGGTCATCGCACCGGTGCCGGTGGATGAGTTATATCCGATAATATTATTCAGCTGGTCATCACCGGTGACGCTGACGGTCATTTCTGAATTGGTACCGGTATTGTTCGCGCTCAGTACCAGCTTGTAGCTGCTGTCATCCACTTTGACGATACTGGCCGTGACACCGCCACCGGCTTTATTGATCGCATCACGAACACCGGTCAGTGAAGTCTGATCATCGGTCAGTTTGATGCTCAGTGGTTTACTGCCGTCGCCCTGGCTGATGGTCAGGGTACGGGTATTATCAGTGGTCGTGGCGCCCAGTGCGGTTTTATTGCTCGACTGCGTGGCAGAAACCAAAGACTGCGCAGAGGCCAGCTGTGTCACGGAAACGGAATATTTACCCGCCGCGGCGCCGGTGCCGGTTGTCACACTGAACGCAGACGTGTTGCTCGACGAAGCCGTGGTCGCCCCGTAAGTATTGGTCGATGACAATGCGGTCGCAGCGTCAGAAAAAGTTTGTAATGCGCTTTGGAGCGTGCCATAGGCCGTCAGTTTGGCGCTATAGCTGGTTTGTGCCGCGGTGATCGGGGTTAAACGTTTTTTTTCTGCAGTCGTCAGGTTATCCAGCAGGTCTGAAAGTTGTAAACCTGAACCGATACCTAATGAAGAGATAGTGCCTGAAGTGGCCATAATTATCCTTTACAGTTTGATTGCCCTGAGTACGTGAATTTACAGTCGCCTTCGCTTCGTTCGTTCACCGGTTTTCCTGACGGATGTCAGGTAACGGGTTCACTCCCTCGCCGCTTACTGCAACTCCAATGACTTTAGGTATAAAAGAGTCTTTAAGCCCTATCGGCACGACGGAGAAAAAGTTTAATAGATCACAACAAAAAGTAATGGCGTGAATAGGCGGTATAAGGAAGGGTAATTCTCAAAGTAAGAAAACCGGATTTTTTGAGAAATAATTCTAAAGGTTACCGCAGTACCGCCGATACAAGTTTGGACGGTGATGAACGCCGTGGGCAATAAGCCCGAACCCTTAACCAGATTTGAAGGAATACACTCATGGCTCAAGTTATCAATACCAACACGCTGTCTCTGATGACTCAGAACAACCTGAACAAATCCCAGTCCGCTCTGAGCACCGCTATCGAGCGTCTGTCCTCCGGTCTGCGTATCAACAGCGCAAAAGACGATGCTGCTGGTCAGGCGATTGCTAACCGCTTCACTTCTAACATCAACGGTCTGACTCAGGCTTCACGTAACGCCAACGACGGTATCTCTGTTGCGCAGACCACTGAAGGTTCACTGAGCGAAATCAACAACAACTTACAACGTATTCGTGAGCTGTCTGTTCAGGCTGCTAACGGCACCAACTCCGATTCCGACCTGACCTCAATCCAGGACGAAATCACTTCCCGTCTGTCTGAAATCGACCGTGTATCTGGTCAGACTCAGTTCAACGGCGTGAACGTACTGGCCTCTAACCAGACGATGAAAATCCAGGTTGGCGCTAACGATGGTCAGACTATCGACATCGACCTGCAGAAAATCGACTCTACCACTCTGGGTCTGAACGGTTTCTCAGTAGCAAGCAACGCACTGAAAACCAGCGATGCAATCACTCAGGTTGGCGCAAGCGGCTCCCTGAAAAACGTTGACCTGTCTGCAGCGGCAACTTCTCTGGGCCTGGACGCAAGCAAACTGTCTCTGAAAAACGTTCAGACAGCAGCTGGCGCAGCGACTGCAACTTACGTTGTTTCTGATGGTACCAGCAACTACGCTGCATCTGTAGATGACGCAACTGGCGCTGTAACACTGAACACCACTGACGTTTCTTACACTGACACTGACAACGGTGTTACTGCAGGTACTCAGACTGGCAAACTGGTTAAAGTTGGCGCAGACGCCACTGGCGCAGCAGTAGGTTACGTTACCGTTCAGGGTAAAGACTACAAAACTGCAGCTGGCGCTATCGTTGACGGCGGCGCTACCGGTACTGCGAACGTTGCAAGCACCATCGGCGACATCGCCAGTGCTGCTAACACCAACGCTTACACTGGCGTTGCGACTTCTGACCCACTGAAAGCAATCGACGCTGCTATCGCTAAAGTTGACACCTTCCGTTCTTCACTGGGTGCGGTTCAGAACCGTTTCGATTCTGCCATCACCAACCTGGACAACACCACGACTAACCTGTCTTCTGCACAGAGCCGTATTCAGGATGCTGACTACGCAACAGAAGTTTCAGCAATGTCTAAAGCACAGATCCTGCAGCAGGCTGGTACTTCAGTATTGTCTAAAGCTAACCAGGTTCCTCAGTCTGTACTGTCCCTGCTGCAATAATTGTCTTAGTCGACAAATTACGCAGTTCGGTTACAAACAGAACAAACCCCGCTCCGGCGGGGTTTTTTTTAACTAAAATTTACCATTCTTAAGGATTAATGCGGGGCATTCGCTGGTATAATTTAAGATAATCTTTATGTTGCGATTGTTTTTTGGTCAATCGTTTGCGGTGTTACCGGCGGACGTCTGCAAACAGAATCTGCGAGACATAATCAAAATAACCGCGTTTTTCAGGCCTTATTCAGCCGATTGATTAGCGATTATCACTGGCACAATGATACTGACCCTAAATTTGCCAGGTTACGACAGTGAGCGATCTGTATACCGCCGACGGCGTGATAGACAAAAATTCTTTGTGGCAGCGCTATGTTCCGCTTGTGCGCCATGAAGCCCTGCGTTTGCAGGTGCGGCTTCCCGCCAGCGTAGAGCTTGATGATCTACTGCAAGCGGGCGGGATCGGCCTGTTAAATGCGGTTGAGCGTTTTGATGCGATGCAGGGGACGGCGTTTACGACGTATGCCGTTCAGCGTATTCGCGGCGCCATGCTCGATGAGTTGCGTAGCCGCGACTGGGTGCCGCGTAGTGTCAGACGTAATGCGCGTGAAGTGTCCCAGGCGATGCATAGCGCAGAACAGAAATTAGGGCGACCGCCGAGTGAAGGAGAGGTGGCGCAGGTGCTGGATATTCCCATTGAGGAATACCGGCAGATATTAATGGATACGAACAGTAGCCAGTTGTTTTCTTATGACGAATGGCGCGAAGAGCACGGCGATACTGCCGAGGCATTGATGGAAGGGCACGAAGAGGCCAACCCGTTACATCATCTGTTGGAGGGTAATTTACGCCACCGGGTGATGGAAGCTATCGATGCGTTACCTGAACGGGAGAAGTTGGTACTTACGCTTTACTACCAGGAAGAGTTGAATTTAAAAGAGATCGGGGCGGTGCTGGACGTCGGGGAATCCCGTGTAAGCCAGCTCCACAGTCAGGCGATTAAGCGTTTGCGAACACGCCTGGCCAACGACCACTGATCCGCTTTTTCCTGGCCGGTTATACATTTTATATCCCTTATCAGGAATAAATTTATGCCAGCGGGAATCAAAACAAGGCCTTTAAGCCGTTATCTTAAAGATTTTAAACACAGTCAGACTCATTGCTCACAGTGTGCAAAAGAACTCGACAGGATGGCACTGGTGTTTCGCGGGCAAATCATCAATAAAGAGGCCATCGCCAAGATGGACCAGCCTATTGATGATGACGTGTGGCACAACCTGTCGCAGGAACTGACCGCACTGTGTCGTTTTTGCAGTGAGATAAGCTGTAACAGCCATTCGTCCTATTTTGACATTATGGCGTTTAAGCAATATCTGTTTGAGCAGACTGAGATGAATCACAGCACGGTGCGCGAGTATGTTGTCCGCCTCCGCCGTCTGGATGAAATCCTCTCTGCAAACAACTATCCTCTGGATAAACTTTCAGGGGACAGTATCCACCAGCGGATCATCAATGATTTGCCGGTGGCGGGTCATGACAACTACCGTATTGCCCTGCGCAAATACGACCAGTATCTGGCCTGGCAGAAATCCGCGTAATCGGATCTCAGACAGACTGACACGCAATGCACAAACAGGCTCCTCCGGGAGCCTGTTTTTTTGTCTTGAATCTGTCCGCAGTTTCTATAAATTCTTTATATACTTACTCAATAACCTGTCTCTAAACTCAAACCAACTTCGACTATAACGACTTCGTGCGGCACCGTGCTGTGCGTCAGGGGAACATCGTGCCTGCTAAAATTTCTTTGCTTAAAACCCGGCTGGAAGCCTTCGATCGGATCGATTTACTGGGCAGCGCCACGCCGCTGGAAAAACTGCATCGTCTTTCCGAATACGCCGGACGTGACATTTACATTAAACGCGATGACATCACGCCGCTGGCGATGGGCGGTAACAAGCTGCGCAAACTGGAATATCTGGCCGCCGCAGCGCTGGCAGAAGGTGCGGATACGCTGGTGACCGCTGGTGCCATTCAGTCAAATCATGTACGCCAGACCGCCGCCGTGGCCGCCAAACTGGGCCTGAAATGCGTTGCGTTGCTGGAAAACCCGATCGGCACCACCGAAGTCAATTATCTGAGCAACGGCAACCGTCTGCTGCTGGATCTGTTCAATGTGGAAGTGGTGATGTGCGATGCGCTTGATGACCCGATGGCGCAGCTTGCAGAACAAGCCGAACGTCTGGAAGCACAAGGTTTTCGTCCCTACGTCGTGCCGGTTGGCGGTTCCAATGCGCTTGGTGCACTCGGCTACGTGCAGTGCGCGCTGGAAATCGCCGAGCAGTCTTCGGCCAGTTTTGTGGATTTCAGTGCCGTGGTGGTGGCATCGGGCAGCGCCGGTACGCACGCTGGTCTGGCCGTCGCTTTGCAACATTTAATGCCAGACACGCAGTTGATTGGTGTGACAGTGTCGCGCAGTGCCGATGCCCAGCGTCCCAAAGTTGAAGCCATTGCCCGGGAAGTGACAACACAATTACAACTGGGTGAGAAAACGCCGTCAATTACCTTGTGGGACGAATATTTTGCGCCACGCTACGGTGAGCCAAATGAAGCCGGAACCGCCGCCGTGAAATTGCTGGCAGAGCAGGAAGCCATGCTGCTGGATCCGGTGTATACCGGCAAAGCGATGGCCGGATTGCTCGACGGTATAGCGCGTGATTTGTTCCCGGATGAAGGCCCGATCCTGTTCATTCATACCGGCGGTGCACCGGCACTGTTTGCGTATCATCCGCAGGTTTAATACTCTAAAATCCGCTTATGCTTTTTTGAGCTAAGATTATGGAATTATATTCCTGATAACTGACGCGGCGGGTGCTACTGTGCGCAAATTCGTAGGGGATATAGCGTTCTATAACTAACTATAACTGAGGTGAATATGGGTTTTTCTACACTGCGTCGTCGTTTACTTCTGGGTGCTGTTGCGGTCACGCTGACAGCAGGCATGGTCAGCAATACTTTTGCTGACGAAGGGTTACTGAAGAAAGTCAAAGATCGCGGCACCTTGATTGTCGGGCTGGAAGGGACTTACCCTCCGTTCAGTTTCCAGGGTGAAGACGGCAAACTGACCGGCTTTGAAGTCGAGTTCGCCGATGCACTGGCGCAGCACATGGGCGTTAAAGCGAAACTGCAACCGACCAAATGGGACGGCATGCTGGCTTCGCTGGAATCCAAGCGTATTGATGTGGTGATCAATCAGGTGACCATTTCGCCTGAGCGTGAGAAAAAATATGACTTCTCTACGCCATACACCGTTTCCGGTATTCAGGCGCTGACTAAAAAAGGTCAGGAAGGCACCATCACTAAACCTGAAGATCTGAAAGGCAAAAAAGTCGGCGTGGGTCTGGGCAGTAACTACGAGCAATGGTTGCGCGAGAATGTGCAGGGCGTGGACATCCGTACTTATGATGATGACCCGACTAAATATCAGGATCTGCGCGTAGGCCGTATCAACGCCATTCTGGTTGACCGTCTGGCAGCACTGGATCTGGTGAAGAAAACCGGTGATACCTTAGCCGTTGCAGGCGCACCGTTCTCCCGTCTGGAATCTGGCGTGGCCATTCGCAAAGACAACCCGGAACTGCTGGCTGCTATCAACAAAGCGATTGCTGAAATGCAGAAAGATGGCTCGCTCGCCAAAATCTCTGAAAAGTGGTTTGGTGCTGACGTCACAAAATAATACCCGTAAAACCGGAGCGTCAGACTGGCGCTCCGGCTCATTACGAACTGATCCATAAGGTTCTTATCGGATGCAAGAAAGTATTCAACTGGTGCTGGATTCAGCACCATTTTTATTGAAAGGAACACTGTTTACGCTCCAGCTCAGTCTGGGCGGAATGGTGTTCGGTCTTATCCTGGGCTTCGTGCTGGCGCTGATGCGCCTTTCGCATTTCTGGCCGCTGTCATGGTTATCGCGTTTTTACGTCTCCGTTTTCCGTGGCACGCCGCTGATCGCCCAATTGTTTATGATCTACTACGGTCTGCCACAGTTTGGCATCGAGCTGGATCCTATCCCGGCAGCCATGATTGGCCTGTCGCTCAATACCGCGGCCTACACCTCCGAAACCCTGCGTGCGGCGATTTCGTCCATCGAAAAAGGGCAGTGGGAAGCGGCGGCCAGTATTGGTATGAATCCGTGGCAGACCATGCGCCGCGTGATTTTGCCGCAGGCCGCCCGCACCGCGCTGCCGCCGCTCGGTAACAGCTTTATCGGCCTGGTAAAAGATACCTCGCTGGCCGCGACCATCCAGGTGCCGGAACTGTTCCGTCAGGCACAGCTTGTGACGTCGCGCACGCTGGAAGTGTTCACCATGTATCTGGCCGCATCGGTTATCTACTGGGTGCTGGCGACTGTTTTATCCTTCCTGCAAAACCGTCTGGAAGACCGCGTTAACCGTCAGGATCAGGAGCCTTCATGAGTACCATTGACGTAAAGCAACTGACAAAAAAATTCCACGGACAAACGGTGTTGCACGGTATCGATTTACAGGTCAACGCCGGCGAAGTGGTAGCGATCATCGGGCCAAGCGGTTCGGGTAAAACCACCTTGCTGCGCAGCATTAACCTGCTGGAAGAGCCGGACGGCGGCACCATAAAAGTCGGCAATATCGAAATTGATGCCAGTAAGCCGCTCAGTAAACAGAAGAATAACGTCCGTGAGCTGCGCAAGCAGGTGGGGTTTGTTTTCCAGAACTTCAACCTGTTCCCGCACCGTTCAGTCCTGGAAAATATCATCGAAGGACCGGTGATTGTGAAGGGCGAGTCAAAAGAAAAAGCCATCGCCACAGCACGTCAGCTTCTGGAAAAAGTCGGGTTAAGCGGCAAAGAAAATGCCTATCCGCGACGTCTCTCCGGTGGCCAGCAGCAACGCGTTGCCATCGCCCGCGCACTGGCGATGAGCCCGGAAGTGATTTTGTTTGATGAACCGACCTCCGCGCTCGATCCGGAACTGGTGGGTGAAGTGCTCAACACTATCCGCGCACTGGCACTTGAGCACCGCACCATGGTGATTGTGACCCACGAAATGAGTTTCGCCCGTGACGTGGCAGACCGCGCTATTTTTATGGATCAGGGGAAAATCGTGGAGCAGGGGCCAGCGAAAGAGCTGTTTTCGAATCCGCAACATGCCAGGACGAAACAGTTCCTGGAGAAGTTCCTGGCCCACTGAGATCAAAACCGTGGGCGTCGGCCCACACCGACTTGGGGGACGGCTTATCGCCGCCGCCCCCCAAGCCCCCCCCGGCTCTTTCACTGCGCGCTTCGCTGGAGGCTATGTTTCAGCGAGCGAGGTGACAGCCGCAAAATCCCGCCGCTACGCGGCAAGATTTCCAGCCTGTCGCAGTGTTTCCTGAAACATAGCTTGCGTGCGGATCACTTGTTTGAAAAAGCGAGGGGAGTTCAGAGGGGAAAAGCTTTTCCCCTCTGGTCGGTTTCGGCGCGAAAGGCCACATGATAACCGTTATTGAGAAACCGAAATTTTCTCGATTCAGCCCTTAATGTAACGGGAAATTTTTTCAGGCTTTTTTAAAAGCCGCCACTTGCAGCGGCTTTCCTGCCATCCCAACCTTTATCCGATCGTCATCAGACTCGCATTGCCCCCGGCGGCTGCCGTATTCACACTCAGTGAACGTTCATGCAGCAGGCGTTCCAGCAGAATATTATCCTCGCCGCGTGCAAAGCCCTGTACCGATATAATGGCGCCCGGACGCTGCGCAATGGTCTGACAAAGTTCGCGCAACTGATCCGCATCACCGTGATAAATCACTGCATCAAATACCTGCGCATCGTTCTGCCAGTCTTTGGCGAAATCGACTCGCGCCTGCACTGCTTTTGGCAGGATGCTGAACAAATCACGTTGCAATGGCGCTTCCGGCCAGAGAATGCGGCAACCTGTCGCGGTGACAGCGGCAAGCTGGGTCAGGGCATCTTCCTGATTATCCGCCAGTGCCAGAACGCGCTCACGCGGTAACAGTGCGTAAGTGTTACGCTCGCCGGTTGGTCCCGGCAGTGTGCGCAAGGTGCCGCCCTGACTGGTTTGGGCGAAACGTTCGCAAACTGCGACAAACTCCTCACGGTGTTTCTGCTCCGTTGCCCATTGTTGCAGCGCCCGGTGCGGTGCCAGCAAGGCTTCGCGCACGGAGGTATCGAGCGGCAGTTCGCGATCCTGACGTAACAGGGTTTGCTGGACGGCGTCTTGCGGACGGCTGCTCAGCAGACGATAAAGATACAGCGGGCCACCGGCTTTCGGACCGGTGCCGGACAAGCCTTCGCCGCCAAAAGGTTGCACACCCACGACAGCACCCACCATATTGCGGTTCACGTACATATTGCCGACGTGTGCCTGCTGCGTAACGCGATGAATGGTTTCGTCGATGCGGGTATGAATACCCAGCGTCAGGCCATAACCGGCGGCATTAATCTGACCGATCAGCTTATCCAGATCCTGGCGGGCATAACGCACCACGTGCAACACCGGCCCGAAGATTTCTTTCTTCATCTCATCGAAGCTTTCCAGCTCGATCAGCGTCGGTTTAACAAAGGTACCGCGGCTCCATTCCTGCTGGTCAGCCGTAAATTCCTGCGCAGCCTGATACACGGTGCGGCCTTTGGTGCGCATCGCATCGATGTGTTTTTCGATACCGGCTTTGGCTTCGGCGTCGATCACCGGCCCGATGTCGGTAGACAAGCGCTCCGGATTGCCCATCCGGCATTCCGCCATCGCACCGCGCAGCATTTGCAGCGTGTGGTCGGCGACGTCGTCCTGAATACACAACACGCGCAGGGCGGAGCAGCGCTGACCGGCGCTGTCGAAAGCCGACGCGACCACATCCGTCACTACCTGTTCGGTCAGGGCGGAGGAATCGACAATCATGGCGTTCAGCCCGCCGGTTTCGGCGATAAGCGGCGTCGGACGCCCCTGCAGATCCAGACGACCGGCGATGTTGCGTTGCAGAATACCCGCGACATCCGTCGAACCGGTAAACAGCACGCCGCGTACACGTTCGTCATTGACCAGTTGCGAACCGACCGTTTCACCCCGGCCCGGCAGCAACTGCAATACGCCTGCCGGAACTCCGGCTTCATGCAGAATGCTGACGGCTAATGCAGCAATCAGCGGCGTCTGTTCTGCCGGTTTTGCCAGCACGCTGTTCCCGGCGGCCAGCGCGGCAGCAATCTGACCGGTAAAGATCGCCAGCGGGAAGTTCCACGGGCTGATACAGACCACCGGCCCCAGCGGACGGTGCGTGTCATTGGCGAAATCTTCGCGGATCTGCCCGGCGTAATAATGCAGGAAGTCCACGGCTTCACGTACTTCGGCAATGGCGTTATTAAAGGTTTTTCCCGCCTCGCGCACCAGCACGCCGAGCAGGTTTTGCAACTGCGCTTCCATCAGTTCTGCAGCGCGTTGCAGGATGGCGGCACGTTCTTCGGGAGGTGTCGCAAACCAGATTGACCCGGCAGCGGTTGAGGCATCCAGCGCGCGGCTGATTTCAGCTTCTGTCGCTTCGCGAACATACCCGACAATATCGGTATTTTCAGACGGGTTGATCACCGGCAGGAATTCGCCGTCGTCCGTTTGCGCATCAATTATCGGCTGCGCTTTGACCGGGTGGCTGGCGCTTTGCAGCAGGGCGCTGGAAAGGGAGGCCAGACGGTGCTCGCTGGACATATCCAGACCGGCAGAATTCACACGTTTTTCGCCATAAAGATTGCGCGGCAGGGCGATTCGCGGATGGGGTAACCCGACCTGACCTTCGCTGGCGGCAAGCGCTTCGACCGCCAGAACCGGATCGGCAACCAGTTCATCGATCGGTAACGTGGCATCGGCAATACGGTTAACAAAGGAGGTGTTCGCGCCGTTTTCCAGCAGACGACGTACCAGGTATGCCAACAGTGTTTCGTGTGTACCGACCGGGGCATAAATGCGGCACGGGCGGTTCAGTTTGCCGTCAGAAATTTTCCCCACCACCTGCTCGTACAGCGGTTCACCCATACCGTGCAGGCACTGGAATTCGTACTGACCGGGATAATAGTTATTACCGGCCAGTTGATAAATCGCCGCCACGGTGTGGGCGTTATGCGTCGCGAACTGAGGATAAATCAGGTTCGGCACGGCCAGCAGTTTACGGGCGCAGGCCAGATAGGAGACATCGGTGTAAACCTTGCGGGTATAAACCGGATAATCTTCCAGACCGTCCATTTGTGCGCGCTTAATTTCGCTGTCCCAGTACGCACCTTTCACCAGACGGACCATCAGACGGCGGCGGCTGCGCTGTGCCAGACTGGTCAGGTAATCAATCACCATCGGGCAGCGTTTCTGATACGCCTGAATCACGAAGCCGATGCCGTTCCAGCCCGCCAGTTCCGGTTCGAAGCAGAGTTTTTCCAGCAAATCGAGAGAGATTTCCAGGCGGTCAGCTTCTTCGGCATCGATGTTGATACCGATGTCGTAACTGCGTGCCAGCAAGGTCAGTGAAAGCAGGCGCGGATACAACTCTTCCATTACACGTTCATATTGCGCACGGCTGTAACGCGGATGCAGGGCGGAAAGCTTGATGGAAATGCCGGGGCCTTCATAAATGCCGCGACCATTGGAGGCTTTGCCGATGGCATTGATCGCCTGCTGATAGGACTGCAAATAGGCCTGCGCGTCTTTCGCGGTGAGCGCGGCTTCACCCAGCATGTCGTAGGAATAGCGGAAGCCTTTTTCTTCATGTTTGCGGGCATTGGCCAGCGCTTCGGCGATGGTTTCGCCGGTCACGAATTGCTCTCCCATCAGGCGCATTGCCATGTCCACACCTTTGCGGATTAGCGGTTCGCCGCTTTTGCCGATAATGCGGTTCAGCGATTTTGACAGACTCGCTTCATTATGCGTCGCCACCAGCTTGCCGGTGAACAGCAAACCCCAGGTCGCGGCGTTAACGAACAGCGACGGGCTGCGGCCCAGATGCGAATGCCAGTTACCGTTGCTGATTTTGTCGCGGATTAACGCATCGCGGGTTGGTTTGTCAGGAATACGCAGCAGCGCTTCCGCCAGACACATCAGCGCCACGCCTTCCTGAGAAGACAGAGAGAACTCCTGCAGCAGGCTTTGCACCATACCGGCGCGGCCGTTTGCACTCTTTTGGTTCCTGAGTCTGGTGGCAATGTCAGCAGCCAGTTTCAGCGCAGCATCATTGAGCGGGGCAGGCAAACGCGCCTGTTCAAGCAGCATCGACACGGCTTCAGGTTCAGGGCGGCGATAGGCGGCAGTGATGGCAGAACGGCTGACTGACTGTGGCAGGATCTGCTCGGCGAAATCTAGGAACGGCTGATGGGCTTCCTGAACCAGTTGCACAGCGACATCTTCCATACCTTCAGGCGCAGCGCCATTCAGCGCCGGAATTTCCGGCAGCGTATCGCCATTTTCCAGTCGTTCCAGATAGGAAAATATCGCTTGTTTGATCAGCCAGTGCGGCGTGCGGTCAATTTTGTGAGCCGCTTCTTTAAGCCTGTCGCGTGTACCTTCATCCAGCTTCACGCCCATCGTCGTCATACCCATGCGCAAACACTCCATATAAAAAATTTCAGGTGAATTCGTTATTTTATGCTGAGCAATATCTTCTATGTTGCAACCTTGTGCAACCCTGTTAATGCATGAAGTATGCCTGTTGTGATTTGTCTGGCATTTTTAACAATAAAATAACGGCATGGATCTTGCCTGCATTCACCTGAGGAGAATGTCAAAGGTTGCATCAGGTGCAACTTTTGTCAGTGCAAAGTACAACCGGTATTGCGGATAACTGTGATGGAGGGTGAATTTTGTGTATTTGAAATGTTAAAAATATTGAAAAGTGGATCAGGCTAAACCAGTATCCGGCCCGACAGTAATTTTGAACAAAAACCACACAGAGTCAGTGACTACGTAAAAAATATGGAGAGTCTTGCTGCAACCTTACAGGGTTTCAGCCATCATCTCGCCCCGGCAGGTTTTTAGCGGCACTTCTGGTGGAGTGCTTCAGGACAGACAGCTGCCGGACAACATCGCAAAAAATAAGAAGTGGAGAATGGAATGACAATGAACACACCGATGCTGGTGACGTTTTGTGTTTATATTTTCGGGATGATTTTTATTGGGCTCATCGCGTATCTACGAACCAAAAACTTTGATGATTATATTCTGGGCGGACGCAGTTTAGGCAGCGTGGTGACGGCGCTTTCAGCCGGTGCTTCTGACATGAGCGGCTGGCTGTTAATGGGATTGCCGGGGGCGATTTTTATTTCCGGGATTTCGGAAAGCTGGATCGCCATTGGCCTGACCATCGGCGCGTACCTGAACTGGAAACTGGTGGCAGGGCGGCTGCGTGTGCACACTGAAGCCAATAATAATGCGCTGACACTGCCGGATTACTTTACCCATCGTTTTGAAGATTCCAGCAAGCTGCTGCGCATTATCTCCGCGATTGTGATTTTGGTGTTCTTCACCATTTACTGTGCCTCCGGCATCGTGGCCGGTGCGCGTCTGTTTGAAAGCACCTTCGGCATGACGTACCAGACTGCACTTTGGGCTGGTGCGGCGGCGACCATCATTTATACTTTTATCGGCGGTTTTCTGGCAGTCAGCTGGACTGATACCGTGCAGGCCAGCCTGATGATTTTCGCGCTGATCCTGACACCGGTTATCGTCATCCTCGCAGTGGGCGGTATTGATACCTCGATGATGGTAATCAATGCCAAAAACCCTGAATACACCGATATGTTCAAGGGCATGAATCTGGTGGCGATTTTGTCATTGCTGGGCTGGGGACTGGGCTATTTTGGTCAGCCGCATATTCTGGCGCGCTTCATGGCGGCCGATTCTCACCGAACTATCCGCAGCGCGCGCCGTATCAGCATGACATGGATGATTTTGTGTCTGGCGGGCACCATTGCCGTAGGATTCTTCGGGATTGCTTACTTCAGCAATAATCCGGGCGAAGCGGGCAACGTGACGCAAAACGGTGAGCGCGTGTTCATCGAGCTGACGAAAATTCTGTTTAATCCCTGGATTGCCGGTATTTTGCTGTCCGCTATTCTGGCGGCGGTGATGAGTACCCTGAGCTGTCAGTTGCTGGTGTGTTCAAGCGCGATTACCGAAGATTTGTATAAAGCCTTCCTGCGCAAAGGCGCAAGCCAGCGCGAACTGGTGTGGGTAGGGCGTGCGATGGTGCTGGTTGTGGCGCTGGTCGCGATTGCGCTGGCCGCCAATCCGGAAAACCGTGTTCTCGGTTTAGTCAGTTATGCATGGGCCGGTTTTGGCGCAGCATTCGGACCGGTGATCCTGATTTCCGTGATGTGGAAACGTATGACGCGTAACGGTGCACTGGCAGGCATGATCGTCGGTGCCGTGACAGTGATCCTGTGGAAACAATACGGCTGGGCCGAACTGTATGAAATCATTCCCGGCTTTATTTTCGCGTCACTGGCTATCTGGATTGTCAGCCTGGCGGGGCGTAAACCTTCCGCCGCCGTGGAACAGCGCTTCACTGTTGCGGAAGCGGAATATAATACTATTTAACGGTTTTTTACTTTTATGACACTCAGACCGGGGGCATTCAGCCCCCGGTTTTCAGCATTTTCCGCCGGATAATCCCCCCGTCCTGATTTTTCCTGTCTATTTACCGATCACGCTTCAAAAAAAGGATCGGTTACCTCTTGTATTTCTTTTGGCAAGAATGATAATCACTATCGTTTCTTTTTACTTTTCTTTACAGAGACCTTACACATTCTGTTGTTCGTCAGAATTCAGGGCTCGGGAGCTCGTCATGTTCGTTCCGTTTCTCATTATGTTTCGCGAAGGGCTGGAAGCTGCACTGATCGTCAGCCTGATTGCCAGCTATCTCAAACGGACGCAACGCGGGCAGTGGCTCGGTGTGGTCTGGATTGGCGTTTTCATCGCTGCCGCACTCTGTCTGGCGCTCGGTCTTTTCATCAATGCCACGACCGGTGAGTTTCCACAAAAACAGCAGGAGCTGTTTGAAGGTATCGTCGCCGTCGTTGCGGTGTGCATCCTGACTTATATGGTGTTCTGGATGCGCAAAGTGTCGCGTTCTATCAAAGTGCATCTGGAAGGGGCGATTGATCATGCGCTGAATTCCGGCCGCGGTCAGGGCTGGGCACTGGTCGCGATGGTGTTTTTTGCGGTAGCGCGTGAAGGTCTGGAATCGGTGTTTTTCCTGCTGGCGGCCTTCCAGCAGGATGTCGGCATCGAAGCGCCGATCGGCGCAGTGCTCGGGCTTGGCGCGGCCATCGTGCTGGGTTTCCTGATTTACTACGGCGGGGTGAAGCTGCATCTGGCGAAGTTCTTCAAATGGACCAGCCTGTTCATTCTGTTTGTCGCCGCCGGGCTGGCTGCGGGGGCTATTCGCGCTTTCCACGAAGCCGGATTGTGGAACCGTATGCAGGATATTGCTTTTGATCTGAGCGGCACATTATCCACGCACTCTTTATTCGGCACGTTGCTGGAAGGGATGTTTGGCTATCAGGAAGCCCCGACGGTCAGCGAAGTCGCGGTGTACTTCCTGTATCTGATCCCTGCGCTGTTCCTGTTCTTTATGCCACAAGGTAAATCGCCTGTGGCCGCGCCGGCCTCTGCCGGGCAAAAAACACGACGTTGATCCTTAAACCTTTCCATCATCTTGCCTTTGTCACGGAGTTGTACATGACACATTTTCGCCGTAAAGCTTTACAGATTGCACTGTTATCCCTGCCGGCTTTTGCGCTGAGCGCCAATGTGCTGGCTGCTGATGTTCGTCAGGTCAAAATTGCTGTTAACGACAAACAATGTGAACCGATGGCGCTGACCGTGCCCGCCGGTAAAACCCAGTTTGTTATCCATAACAACAGTCAGAAAAACCTGGAATGGGAAATTTTGAAAGGCGTGATGGTGGTGGAAGAACGTGAAAACGTGGCACCGGGTTTCACGCAAAAAATGACGGCTAACCTTGAACCGGGCGAATACGACATGACCTGTGGCTTGCTGAGCAATCCGAAAGGCAAACTGACTGTCACCGCCGAGGGGACAGCCGCTTCCGGTAAGCCTGACGCCATGGCGCTGGTTGGCCCGATTGCGGAATACAAAGTCTATGTGACGCAGCAGGTCGCTGAACTGGTGGCGCATACCAAAGCCTTTACCGACGCAGTGAAGAAGGGTGATCTGGCGAAAGCACAATCCCTTTACGCGTCAACCCGTGTTTACTATGAGCGCATCGAACCGATTGCCGAACTGTTCTCTGATCTGGACGGCAGCATCGACGCCCGTGAAGATGATTTCGAGAAAAAAGCCGAAGATCCTAACTTCACCGGTTTCCACCGTCTGGAGAAAATTCTCTTCGCGGACAAAACCACCAAAGGCACCGAACCCTTTGCTGACAAGCTTTATACCGATACCGTTGATTTGCAAAAACGTATCGCAGACCTGACTTTCCCGCCTAGCAAAGTGGTCGGCGGCGCGGCGGGCCTGATTGAAGAAGTGGCCGCCAGTAAAATCAGCGGCGAAGAAGACCGTTACAGCCGCACTGACCTGTGGGATTTCCGTGCCAACCTTGATGGCGCACAAAAAATCGTCAATCTGCTGCGTCCGTTACTGGTCAAAGCCGATAAACCGTTGCTGGATAAAATCGACGCTAACTTCAAAACCGTCGATGCGCTGCTGGATAAATACAAAACCAAAGACGGTTACGAGAATTATGAAAAACTGTCTGATGCAGACCGTAACGCAATGAAAGGGCCGATCACCACGCTGGCAGAAGACTTGTCCAAACTGCGCGGTGTGCTTGGTTTAGATTAAACTCCTCCCCCTGCGAAGGGGGAGGCAGGGAGGGGGTTTAGCAGACCATACACTGGCTGAAGCACGCTTCAACTTTTGTTTTTGACCGTAATACCCCACCCCAACCCTCCCCTTCGCAGGGGAGGGAGCTTTTAAATTCCCGAGGCATAGCAATGAGTCACAAAAACGATAATCAGAACGACGTTTCTTCTTCCCGCCGCAGTTTGCTGAAAGGTGTGGGATTGTTAGGCGGGGCATTTGCCCTGGGCGGCGCTGCCACGGCGCAGGCTGAGAAAACACCCGGCGCAAAAAAAGAGTACACGCCAGGCACGGTTTCCCCGGACGAACGCTGGGGCAGGCAACCTTATTACGGCGAGCATCAGGCAGGGATTTTAACGCCACAACAGGCGTCGATGATGCTGGTTTCCTTTGACGTGCTGGCCACCAACAAAGCCGATCTGGAGCGTCTTTTCCGTCTCCTTGATTCACGGTTTGCCTTCCTGACCAAGGGTGGCACCGCACCTTCAATGGATCCGAAATTCCCGCCGATGGATTCCGGCGTGATGGGGGCAGAAATCTACCCGGATAACCTGACCATGACGCTGTCGGTGGGGGATTCCCTGTTCGATGAGCGCTTTGGATTAGCGCCGCATAAGCCGCTGAAATTGCAGCGCATGACGCGTTTCCCGAATGATTCACTGGATGCCACACTCTGTCATGGTGATCTGTCACTGCAAATCTGTGCCAACAACAACGATACGGTGGTGCATGCGTTGCGTGACATCATCAAGTACACACCGGATTTACTCAGCGTGCGCTGGCGTCGTGACGGCTTTATTTCGTCCCACGCAGCGCGCAGTCAGGGCAAAGAAACGCCGATTAACCTGCTGGGCTTTAAAGACGGCACGGCGAATCCTGACTCGAAAGACACACCACTGATGGATAAAACCGTCTGGGTCACCGCCGGTCAGGGCGAACCGGCGTGGACGCTTGGCGGCAGTTATCAGGCCACACGTCTGATCCCGTTCAAGGTGGAATCCTGGGACCGTACGCCGTTGCAGGAGCAGCAGTCTATTTTCGGGCGTAACAAAGCCACCGGCGCACCTTTGGGGATGGAAAAGGAGCACGATGTGCCGGATTACGAAAAAGACCCGGAAGGTAAGACCATCCGCCTTGATTCGCATATCCGTCTGGCGAATCCGCGTACCAAAGCCACCGATGAAAACCTGATGCTGCGCCGTGGCTACAGCTATTCGCTTGGCGTGACCCATTCCGGGCAACTGGAAATGGGGCTGATTTTTGTCTGTTATCAGCATGACCTGGAAAAAGGTTTCCTGACCGTGCAGAAACGCCTGAACGGCGAAGCGCTGGAAGAGTATATCCGTCCGAATGGCGGCGGCTTTTTCTTCACGCTGCCGGGGAATAAAGATGAAAGCCACTATCTCGGTCAATCGTTAATCGAAGCGTAATTTAATGCCTCCCCCTGCGAAGGGGGAGAAGCTCAATCCAGAAATCCTTTTTACGCTTCGTTACGCAATTCACCGCCTGTTAATACTCCGCTGCATCCCAAAAAATCTCAGCAATGTCATGATGATAAATCGTCAAACTGATTTATTACGATGCCTGCTCCGAGACTGTTATGACCATCAACCATGCCCGCAGAAAATTACTGATCTTTGGCATCGGACTTTCCCTGACGGCACCACGCCTGTATGCCGCCCAAAAAGCCGTGCGCATTACCATGACATCAGACGCCAGTCAGATTTACCTGACGTTACCGGCAGCGGATAAATACAGCCGGGTGTTTATGCTCAGTGCGCCGGAAAGAGTGGTGATTGATATGCCGATGGCGTCATTTCCACCGGAACTGGAGCATGCGCTGACGGTGGTCAGGCAGAAATTTTCGTGGATAAAAGAGGGGAGGATTGCTCACTTCAGCCCGCAAGTGGCGCGCATTGTGTTGCAGGTAAACGGTAAACCGAAGATTACGCGCAGCACGGAAAACGGTGTGCTGAACGTGACGATATCCGGAGAAAGCCCTGACGCCGCGATTTTGCCCGTCACCACCGCTGCACCTCGGGCAGAGAAACCGCTGCTGGTGATGATTGATCCGGGGCATGGCGGAAAGGATCCGGGCGCGATCGGCAACGAAGGCACCTATGAAAAACACGTGGTGCTGCACATCGCCAAACGACTGCAAACCTTGCTTGATCAACAGCACGGTATTCAGGCGGTGCTGACGCGCCAGGATGACGTATTTATTCCGCTGTATCACCGCGTCAGCCTGGCGCATCAGCATGAGGCAGATCTGTTTATCTCAATTCATGCCGACGGTTTTACCAACGATCAGGTCTCCGGTGCGTCGGTTTTCGCGCTGTCTGAACACGGTGCGGGCAGTGCGATGGCGCGCTATTTGTCGCAAAGCGAAAACAGCGCAGATGTGTTGTATGACGACGATTTTAAAACCGACGATCAATACCTTAAAGAAACGTTGTTTGATCTCGACCAGCACGAAACCATTCATCGCAGCCTGAATTTTGGCCATCATCTGACGGCAACTATTAGTAAAGTGCATCACATGCACAGTCCGCATCCTGAACAGGCGGGATTTGCGGTACTGAAATCCCCGCGAATTCCTTCCGCGCTGGTGGAGACATCCTTCATCACCAATAAACAGGAAGAAAAATTACTGGGTGAGCCGGTGTTTCAGGAGAAAATGGCGCATGCGCTGGCGGAAGGCATTAACAGTTACTTCATCAATGAAAAGAAAAATAATCTGCTGGGCTGAGAGAAATTCAGCACGATTAAAGAGGATCTGAAAAAGATCCTCATGATCCTATTGACGTCAGCCACAAACTTTTTTACATTTTGGTAACGCAAATGTTTCAGCTGTCATTATACTGACATTTATAAGCGGTAGTTTTCACGAGGTGTACGGCAGGTGCCGTTAATAACACTGCGGGGAGCGCGAATGGTAAAGTCCATGTTTGGGCTGTTGATCGAAAATAACACACTTCTCTCATTCACTCGTTGTTGTCGCTTAAATGCAAACGAGGGCCAGGCTTCCGACTCTCTAATATTTCAACCTTTACTTTCAGCTTTTTCCTGCCGCTTGCTGCAAAAAATATCATCCACTCAACCTCAACCCTGTTCTTTAACTGACCCCGTAAATGTTTACCAAAATGATGTGAATATCACTGGCTTTTATTCTGGAATTTTCATTGTATGGGTCAGCGGTTTGTCATTATTGACACTTTTGACAATGCCTCCTCGTGAACAGAAAACAACCAAAAGACTTTCCGTTAATCCCTTTGGTTTCTTTTCCTCTTCACGTTATTCATTGGCTCCACTTGGTCTAAAAGGAGACCAAAACCTCATTTGTTAGTGAAACATAACCGTGCGGGCATTATGCCTTAGCGTTAAGTGAATCAAACTGTAAGGTGCCACTATGGGAAGACAGAAAGCAGTGATCAAAGCTCGTCGTGAAGCAAAACGTGTTATTCGTAGTGATTCACGTAGTCACCGCCAGCGCGAGGAAGAATCTGTGACGTCATTAGTACAGATGGGCGGTTTGGAATCGATCGGCATGGCTCGCGACTCCCGCGATACGTCCGTCATCGAAGCGCGTACTGAAGCTCAAGGTCATTACTTATCAGCCATAGAGAATAAGCAGTTAATTTTTGCCACCGGTGAAGCCGGTTGCGGCAAAACATTTATCAGCGCTGCGAAAGCGGCAGAGGCATTAATTCACAAAGAAATCGACAGGATTATTGTGACGCGCCCGGTATTGCAAGCCGATGAAGATCTCGGTTTCCTGCCCGGTGATATTTCTGAGAAGTTCGCGCCTTATTTCCGTCCGGTCTACGACATTCTATTACGTCGTCTGGGTTCATCATTCCTGCAATATTGTTTGCGACCGGAAATAGGGAAGGTTGAAATTGCGCCATTCGCTTATATGCGCGGGCGTACTTTCGAAAATGCGGTGGTTATTCTGGACGAAGCGCAGAATGTCACGGCCAGCCAGATGAAAATGTTCCTGACCCGTCTCGGTGAAAATGTGACGGTGATTGTTAACGGTGATATTACCCAGTGCGATTTACCACGCGGCGTAGTATCGGGGCTCAGCGATGCAATGTCTCGCTTCGAAGAAGACGAGATGATTGGCATCATTGAATTTGGCAAAGAGGACTGCGTGCGTTCAGAGCTGTGTAAACGCACTCTCCACGCCTACTCTTAATTCTCCCATCCCTCCCATGAAAAAGGCCGCTCAGTTGAGCGGCCTTTCTTTTGTCATTCTTCATTCAATCAAAATCATTTGGGTTGTATCAGGGCGGCAACCCGAAGGATGAAGATTTAAAGCATAATTAGCATCATGTAGGCGCAGAAGAGGGCCAGATGCGCGGTACCGTTTAATACATTGGTACGGCCAGTGGAGAATGAAATCTGGCACAAGATCAGCACCGCCAGCATCACCACAATATTCGCCGGATCCAGGCCGAAAATCAGATCCTGACCTGTCAGGGTGGCGATGACGGTCACCGCCGGTACGGTCAGTGAAATCGTCGCCAGCACGGAGCCGAAGAACAAATTCATGGCGCGCTGTACCTGATTTTTCAGTACCGCTTTCAGTGCGCCCAGACCTTCCGGTGAAAGGATCAGTAACGCGACCAGGAAGCCGGTGAACTGCGCAGGAGCATTCAGTTCGGTCAGCAGGCTTTCCAGCGGATTGGCGTTGAACTTGGTCACTGCGATAACCAGCACCAGATGGACAATCAGCCAGAGCGTATGCGTCAGGTTACTTTTCGAAGACGGTTTTCCGTGTCCGTCTTCTTCGCCTTCATCTTCATGCTCGTAGATAAACAGGCTCTGATGGGTTTTGGTCTGGATAAGCAAAAATACGCCGTACATGGCGGCTGAAATCATCGCGACAAACAACGCCTGTAGCGTCGAGAAATTGCCCGCCGGCAACGCGGCAGGCAGCACCAGCACAATCACCGCCAGCGGGAATATCGCCATCAGGTATTGTTTGATCCCACCGAGATTCACATATTGTGTCGCAAATTTGCGCCCGCCCAACAGCAGGGCAACGCCAACCAGACCGGCGGTAACAATCATGATGATCGAGAACAACGTGTCACGCATCAGCGCGGGCGCGGCGTCGCCGGTCGCCATCAGGGCCGAAATCAGGCTGACTTCGAGGATGACCACTGAAAGGCTGAGGATCAGCGACCCGTAAGGTTCGCCAAGACGATGTGCCAGTACGTCGGCATGACGCACCACGCTGAAGGCGCTGGCGAGGATACCGACCAGCGCGATTAAATTGATACCGACAACCGAGGCAAAGTTACTGCTGTTGCCCCAGAGGATGAGAACGATAAGTGCAGCGATGGGAAAAACCAGGGAGTATTCCTGATGGCGGGTTTTGATTTTTGGATGTTCCTGTGAAGACACCATGATGATTATTCTCCTTATAAACGCTCACGTAATAACAACCGCCTGTCTGTCAGTTGTCAGAAAAATGCCTGGCAGCATAAAGGTCTAACCTGTTAAGTATAGTAGATAAATTAATCTATTAACAGGGTAAAGTCATTGTTAATGCATAAAAAATGACATATCAATTGTTTATCATGGAATAATCTGAATTAACCAGCAATAAACACCCTAATAATTCGTTTTGTTAAAATATTAAGTCATTTAAAAACAATGTATTATATTGATATTGTAGTAATATGGCGATTATGCGTCAGTTTGTGTAAATCATCAGGATACCCACACAATTTCATGGAGTAAATGTGCAGTCAGCGGCCCGATAACGAGAATAATCTGGCAGCGTCCTTTGAGGGTAGCAGCTAGACTTTATCCTGTGCGCAGACGCCGCACATAAAAAATATCAATGCGATGAACGCTATGAAAAAGGAGACGACTATGCCTTATCAGAACCGCTCAGCGTTGCCTGAATCCGTGCGCAATGTGCTTCCTGCCCATGCGCAGGATATCTATAAGGAAGCGTTTAACAGCGCCTGGGATGAGTATAAAAAACCTAAAGACCGGCAGGGCGATGACTCGCGTGAGGAAACGGCGCATAAAGTTGCCTGGGCCGCTGTGAAACATGGGTATAAAAAAGGAGATGACGATAAGTGGCATCCTAAGAAATCCTGATATGAATGGCAGGTGAGGGCGATCCCGCGCCTGCCAGAAGGTCTGCCCGGCCTCCGGGTTCCCGCTGTTTTTGTTTTATTCCCCCCCTAAATATCAACATTCATGCAATGTTCATAAAATAATCACTTTATTTTCGTTTTGTGATCGCTCTCAACCTTGATTGCAACGAAAGAAACGAATAAGGTTTCATTCAGCAGGGGTATACGAAACTTCCTAATAAATTTGCCCTGCGGCCTGAAGCTCAGGCGAAACTGTCCGATAGCGTTATTAAATGAAACTCACGATAACGGAGAACACAGCGTTAACAGCATGGCATGTTCAAAAGTAAGTCGTACCGAAGGGGGAATGAATGTTAACTCGAGATTTCCTGCGTAACGCAGATTGCAAAACAGCATTCGGCAGCATTGATGAGTCGATGCTACTGACCCCTGAACAGCGCGCAGCCTCTCTGAGCTGCACGCTGGTGCGTCGCCCCGACAACAGCCCGGTCTGGATTTTTGGTTACGGTTCACTGATGTGGAACCCGGTTTTTGACTCGGAAGAGGCGCGACCCGCCACATTGCACGGTTATCATCGTGCCTTCTGTTTACGCCTCACCTCCGGGCGTGGTACCCATGCGCAACCTGGCCGCATGCTGGCGCTGCGGGATGGCGGAAAAACCACCGGTCTGGCGTTCCGTCTGCCGGAAGACACACTTCTCGATGAACTCGAATTGCTGTGGAAGCGTGAAATGCTGACCGGCTGTTATCGTCCGACCTGGTGCGAACTGAATCTCGACGATGGCCGCAAGGTGACGGCGCTGGTGTTCATTATGGATCCCTCGCACCCGCAATATGAGGCCGATACCGATTATCAGGTTATCGCGCCACTGATTGCGCAGGCCAGCGGCCCGCTCGGGACCAATGCACAATATCTGTTTGCCCTGGAAAAAGAGCTGAACAACTACGGCATGCGTGATGACTGCATGAGTGAGCTGGTCAAACAGGTACGAATGCTGTTGTCCGTTTCTCCCGGTTTTGATGTGCCGGGGCTGAGCTAAGCCCCGCATCTGCGCGCTGTGCGGGGCCTTCCGTGCAGCCCGCTTCCCTTAACACCCCCCGGTTTACGTGCTATTCATTCCCACATCCCTTCAGCGGGTATTTCCCTGTGGTTTGTACAGTAACAATCCCCCGCCAGACCGCATTCCGACGCTTTAATAACCAATCAGATAACGTTATGCAAAATTCGCATAACGATAGTATTTATCAGACTTTCTGGTAGGTTGAAGAAACTTTACACTCAACAAAACTTTAGCAATTTCGCTACCTTGGAGAGTCTGACCTGATGAAAGCTTTATTACCGTCCGTCCTGTTTACGGCTATTGCGGCTACTTTCTCTGCGCAGGCTGCCACGCCGCCGGATACTTTGGTTATCGCGCAATCCATTGATGACACCTCCAGTTTTGATCCGGCGCAGGGCTTCGAACTGACCACGGTTCAGGCTTTCAATAATATTTATCAGCGTCTGGTGCAGTCTGACCCGAACAACCCGATCGATTTAAAACCGACGCTGGCGGCCTCCTGGGAAACAGGTAAAGATAACCGCAGCCTGACCTTCACGCTGTCACCGAAAGCCACCTTTGCCAGCGGTAATCCGCTGACAGCCGATGATGTGATTTTCTCGTTATCGCGTGTGGTGAAGCTGAATCTCGAACCTTCGTTCATTCTGACGCAACTGGGCTGGACCGATAAAAACGTCGATACCTTCCTGACTAAAATCGATGATCAGCATGTGAAAGTCAGCTGGACCGCCGATGTCAGCCCGTCATTCGTGTTGAGCCTGCTGTCGGCGCCGGTATCTTCTATCGTTGACAGCAAACTGGTGAAAGCTAACGCCACTGCTGACGACCTGGGGCATCAGTGGCTGAGCAACCATTCTGCCGGTTCCGGCCCGTATCAGATCCGCAACTACATTCCGCATGAAGTGGTGATTCTGTCTGCGAATCCGACTTCGCCGGAAGGCGCGCCGAAGCTGAAAACCATTCTGATCAAAAACGTCCCGGATCCTGCCGCACGCCGCTTGCTGATCGAGCAGGGGGATGCCGATATGGCGCGTAATCTCGGTTCTGACCAGATGGCCGCACTCGCCGGCAAAAAAGGCGTTAAGCCTCTGGCGATCCCGTATGCCTCGCTGTACTTCATGCAGTTCAACGCCAAAGCTTCTCCGGCGTTGGGTAATCCTGCGTTCTGGGAAGCGGCCCGTTACCTGTTCGATTACAACCACATTGCGCACGACCTGATGAAAGATCAGTTCCAGGTGCATCAGGCCTTCCTGCCGGAAGGTTATCTGGGCGCGCTGAATGACACGCCATACACCTATGATCCGGCGAAAGCCAAAGCGATTCTGGCAAAAGCCGGGCTGACCAACGTCAGCTTCACGCTGTCTACCGCCAATCAGCCGCCGTACCTGGACATCGCCCAGGCGTTGCAGGCCAGCTTCGCGCAGGGCGGCGTAACGGTGAAACTGGATCCGGGTTTAAGCTCGCAGATCTCCACCAAAGTGAAATCACACAATTACGATGCGTATATGTCTTCGTGGGGACCGGATTACTTTGACCCGAACACTAACGCTTCGGCGTTTGCTTTCAACCCGGAAGATGGCAGCAAAACGCTGGCATGGCGGGCGAACTGGTCCATTCCGGCGCTCAATAAACTGACGCTGGCCGCGATTGCGGAACCGGATCAGGCCAAACGCGTGGCGGATTACCGTCAGTTGCAACTGGAAGTACAGAAAAACTCACCGTTCGTGATTGGCCTGCAAGCGAAAAGCCTGATTGCCGTACGCGACAACATCAAAGGTTACGTGCAGGGCATCAACCCTGACATGGTCTTCTACAGCAAGGTCACTAAGTAATGACAGACAGTTCAACACCCGCCGGATTCGTCCGGCAGGGTTGGCGCTGGTCAGGCCGTTTGCTGACTGGCGTGATTTCGCTGGCGCTGACGTTACTCGGCCTGCTGGCGTTTACTTTTACGCTTTCCCATCTTGCTCCGATTGACCCGACACTTCAGGTGGCGGGTGATCACGCCAGTGAAGCCACCTATGCGCAGGTGCGTCGTGATTTAGGTCTCGATCAGTCGGTGCCGGTGCAGTTCACCCGTTATCTGGAAAGACTGGCGCACGGCGATATGGGTATCTCCCGCATCACCGCGCAGCCGGTCGCCAGCGATTTGATGCGCACCTTCCCGGCAACGGTCGAACTGGCGACCTGTGCGATCCTGCTTGGCGGCACACTCGGCATTCTGCTGGCGCTGCTGGCGGTGTGGAAACCGGGAAGCTGGCTGGATAACGTTGCGAGAATGGTGTCGCTGCTCGGTTATTCTGTACCGATTTTCTGGCTGAGCCTGCTCGGCCTTTTGCTGTTTTACGCGGTACTGCACTGGGCGGGCGGGCCGGGACGGCTTGATGACCTGTATATGTACACTATGACGCCGCGCACCGGTTTTGTGCTGATTGATACCTGGCTTTCCGGCGACCGTGAAATGTTCTACAACGCCATCAGCCACTTATGGTTGCCGGTAACGGTGCTGGCGATGTTGTCGATGGCGGGCATTACGCGCCTTCTGCGTGCGTCGATGCTCGGCGAAATGAACAAAGAATATGTGATTCTGGCGCGCTCGAAAGGCGCGGGCAGGGTACGTGTATTGCTGTGTCACGTTTTCCCGAATGTGCTCGGCACGCTGATCACCGTGCTGACGCTTTCCTACGCCAGTTTGCTGGAAGGGGCGGTTCTGACGGAAACGGTATTTGCCTGGCCGGGCGTTGGACGTTATCTGACCACCGCGCTGTTCGCCGCGGATACTCCGGCAATTCTTGGCGCTACGCTGCTGATCGGCACCTGCTTTGTGCTGCTTAATGCGCTGGCTGACGCCCTTACTTATCTGCTCGATCCGCGGACCCGGTAGTTTCTATGACTCAAATGATCCCTGAACAACCCACGCAGGTTGAGGCGGAAGCCGAAACATCCGTCTGGAAACCGGCCCGGCGCATCACCACGTTTTCTGTGGGGCTGGTGCTGGTCGCTATTCTGGTACTGACCGCGCTGCTCGCACCGTGGCTGGCGCCGTTTGACCCGAACATTCAACACATCGAGCTGCGTCTGCTGCCGCCATCGGAAACCCACTGGCTGGGCACCGACGGTTTTGGCCGTGATTTGCTCTCGCGTGTGGTATATGGCGCGCGCCCGACGCTGTTGCTGGTGTCACTGATCCTGGTACTGACCATTCCGGTTGGCCTGCTGATCGGTATCAGCGCCGGTTACATTGGCGGCTGGTATGAACGCATTGTGATGCGACTGACCGATATTGTGATGTCCTTGCCCAGTCTGGTCATGGCGCTGGCGCTGGTGGCGATCCTGGGCCCCGGTCTGATGAACGGTGCACTGGCTCTGGCTTTCACCAGCTGGCCGCCGTTTGCACGACAGGCGAGGGCCGAGACACTGGCACTTCGCCGCAGCGATTATCTGGCGGCCGCACGGATGCAGGGCATCGGCGGGTTGCGACTGATGTTCGGCCACATTTTGCCGCTGTGCCTGCCCAGCGCTGTGGTGCGCGCGGCGCTCAGCCTCGGCGGCATCATTCTGGCCTCTGCCGGTCTGGGCTTTCTCGGCATGGGCATTCAGCCACCGACGGCTGAATGGGGCTCGATGGTTGCTGAAGGCAGCAAAGTCATTTTCGATCAGTGGTGGGTCGCCGCTGCACCGGGCGGGGCGATTCTTTTCGCCAGCCTGGCTTTCAATCTGCTGGGCGATGGCCTGCGTGACAAAATGGATCCACGACATGGCAACTGACTTTTTACATAAAGACAAATCAAATAGCGACAAGCTGGTCGCGAAAGATATGACCATTTACCTGCCGGGTGAACGTCCGCTGGAACTGGTAAAATCCCTGTCATTCAGCGTCGGACAGGAACGTGTGGCGCTGGTCGGCGAGTCCGGATCTGGCAAATCCCTGACTGCCCGCGCGCTGATGGGGTTGCTGCCACATCCGTGCAAGCTGCGCGCGTCACAGCTGACGCTGGGTGATAACGATCTGACCACACTCAAAGAACGTGAGTGGAGCACGCTTCGCGGTAACCGCGTATCGATGGTCATGCAGGATCCGAAACATGCGCTGAATCCGACGCAGAAAATCGGCAAACAGGTGGAAGAACCGCTGCGTCTGCACACCCGTCTTGGCCGCAAGGAGCGTCAGGAAAAGGTCACCGAGATGCTGAATGCGGTCGGTCTGCCGAATCCGGCTTTCCTGCAACAGCAGTATCCGCATCAACTTTCCGGCGGGATGGGGCAGCGCGTGATGCTGGCGATTGCACTGATCAACGACCCGCAATGGCTGATTGCCGACGAACCCACTTCCGCGCTGGATTTCGACATGCGTGAGCAGGTTCTGGGGCTGATTGAGCGTTTAGTCGAACAGCGAAATATGGGGCTGATCCTCATCAGTCACGACCTGCAACAGGTCGCCCGCTATTGTGAACGTGTGCTGGTGATGTACAAAGGCGAACTGCTCGATGAGCTTGCAGCCGATCAGCTGGCGAACGCTACACATCCTTATACGCATACACTCTGGTCATGCCGTCCGAGCAAATTTACCCACGGTGAACGCCTGCCGGTGCTGGATCGCGCGCTGCTGGCCTCTTTAAAACAGGAGCCGCGCCATGAGTGAGATTATTGCTGAACTGCATCAGCTGAGCGTGTCGCATCGTCAGGGTTACGAAACCCGCACGGTGGTACATAACGTCAACCTGACTATCAACAAAGGCGAATGCTTCGGGCTGGTCGGGCCGTCCGGTTGCGGTAAATCCTCGCTGCTGTGGGTGCTGGCGGGCCTGAACGGACACTGGGACGGCAGCCTGACGTTGCTTGATCATCAGGTGAAACCCGGTAAACCTTTTACCGGTAGCCTGCGCCGCGACGTGCAGATGGTTTTTCAGGACCCTTATGCCTCGCTGCACCCGAAACACAAGCTGCTGCGCACGCTGGCAGAGCCGCTGAAAATCCTCAATGAACAGGATATTGAACAGAAAATTGCCGAAGGTTTTCGCCAGGTCGGGTTGGATCCGGCGCTGATGAACCGCTATCCGCATCAGCTTTCCGGTGGCCAGCGTCAGCGCGTGGCAATTGTCCGCGCACTCCTGCTTAAACCGAAACTGCTGCTGCTTGATGAACCGACGTCTGCCCTCGATATGTCTGTACAGGCGGAAATTCTCAATTTACTCAACGACCTGAAAGCCAGCAGCGACCTGACCATGATTCTGGTCAGCCACGATGCGGATGTGATTGACCATATGTGTGATCGTGCGGTGCATATGGCCAAGGGTTACGTCTTGACGTAGTCCTTCCCCTTCGCGGGGGAGGGAGCTGGAAAATGCTTAATCTAATTTATTAAATAACAAAGCTTTATTTCATTGTTCGGGCCTTGCCGTTGCACCTCTACACTCGGAAAAACTGTCTTTTCACCTGTGGAGATCGACCTCAATGAAAGTACGTGTTCCTTCCCTGTTATTTCTGCTCATGATGGCGGCAACCCGTGTGGATGCGGCGACACCTGCGGATACGCTGGTGGTAGCCGGTTCGCTCGAAGGTATTATCAGCCTGGATCCGGCGGAGAGTTTTGAAACCGTCAGTTCCGGCAATCTGGTTAACCTGTATCAGCAGCTGGTGGTTTCAAACCGTCAGCATCCCGATCAACTCGACCCGGACGCCGCCGCCAGCTGGCAGCCAGGGCCTGACGCGCACAGCCTGATTTTCACCCTTAAGCCGGGGCAGAAGTTTGCCAGCGGCAATCCGCTGACCGCTGACGACGTGATTTATTCCTTTAGTCGCGTGGTCAAACTCAATAAAAGCCCGTCGTTTATTCTCGGCGAACTGGGCTGGACACCAGAAAATGTCGACGGCAATCTGAAAAAACTGTCGGACGATAAAGTGCAGCTGAGCTGGCCTGCGGATATCGGCAGTGGTCTGGTGCTGAGCATTTTATCCGCGCCGGTGGCAGGCATTGTTGACAGCAAGCTGTTGAAAGAACATGTCGATCAGAACGATTTCGGCAACAGCTGGCTGCGTTCACGTTCAGCAGGCAGCGGTGCCTTTGAAGTGCGTAACTATGTGCCTCACGAAGCGCTAATCTTCAAACGTAACCCGAATGCCAAACCGCTGGCGAAGCTGGAAAACGTCCTCTTTAAAAATGTCGGTGATCCTTCTACCCGCCGTCTGCTGGTACTTAATGGTGATGCTGACGTGGCATACGATTTAGGCGCGGATCAGTTCAGCTCGCTGCAAAAAGAAAAGGGTGTACATGTCGCCCAGTTCCCGGCGGCGAAAGTGTTCTATCTGGCGTTTAACGTCGGCGATACCACCCAACCGGCGCTGGCGAATCCCGCACTCTGGGAGGCTGCCCGCTGGCTGGTAGATTACCAGGGTATTTCAACCGATCTGCTCAAAGGCCAGTACGGCATTCATCAGACTTTCCTGCCGGACGGTTTAGCCGGTGCCATTGACGATCAGCCGTTCAAATACGACGTCGCGAAAGCCAAAGCCATTCTCAACAAAGGCGGCATTGCACCGGGGACTAAAATCGATTTAATCGTGATTAACCAGCCACCTTATTCCGATATCGCGCAGGCGTTGCAGGCCAGCTTTGCCAAAGCCGATATCAATTTAGTGGTGCATCCGTTGGTGGAAAGCGATGTGCTGACCCGCATGCGCGCGCATAAATTCCAGTCGATCTTCACTTACTGGGGTGCGGATTACCTCGACCCGAACACCAACGCCAGTACCTTTGCCTATAACGTGCCGAACGGGCCGAAAACACTGGCACAGCGTATTCAGTGGGTGATCCCGGAAATCAGCAAACAAACCCGCGCAGCGGCGGCGGAATCTGACCCGACCAAACGCAAGGCGCTGTATGCAGATTTGCAGCGTGAATTGCAGAAAAACTCACCCTTTGTGGTGGCGTTGCAAAGCAAGTTGCTGGTGGCCATCCGCGATAACGTGAAAGGTGCGAGCCAGAATGTGGCGGGGAGCCAGTTGTATCTGGATACGGTGAGTAAGGAATAAGAGGGGTTTCATCGTCCCTTATTCTCAAGTCATGACCCCGGGCCACAGGTCTCGGGGTCGCTCCTGTCAGCAGGTTCCTGAACGCGCCATTGAGGCTTGTCTGCTGCGGAGTTTTCATGACTTTTTCATAAAATCTTTCAGATGGGCGACTTTGTTAATGTCATCCATCAGGCGCGGGTTATTGCGCACTTCCCAAATATCGACATTGGTTTGCAGGTTTAACCAAAACTCGACAGAGGTCTCAAATGTCTTTGCCAGCCGGAAGGCAATATCAACGGTCAGTTTGCGGTTGTTATTCACCAGCGCGCTGATGGTATTGCGGTGAACATTCAGCATGTCGGCGAGATCGTTGATCCGCAGGCCTGCAGGCTCGAGAAATTCGTAAAGTAAAATATCACCAACGGTAGCGGGTTTACGTGTGGTCACAGCCATACGATGTTCCTTCTGGTATGTCTTCATTAACATCAAAGCGAATATGCTCATAATTACCGGTAACTCCTGTAACCGTGGGGATCTAAATACAGGCCATGTGCTTTTCCTTCCCGCCAGTAAAAAATCAGACGGTACTGCTCATTCACCCTGATCGATGAAAATCCCTTTAACGGGGGGGCCAGATCTTCATAGCGATTGCCCGGGGGCCAGAGTAAATCGCGATAATCCATTGCGGCATTGATCATATCCAGCTTCCTTTCCAGAGCAGTTGCCAGCGTCCAGGGTATTTTGCGATGGGGAGTGGCGAAGTGGAAAAAGTCTTCCAGCCATTGATCGCGGAAACTGCTTATCCTGAGCATATCGTTCATGAGATGAACCCATCCTGATTTTTAAGGTGGGGCACCGAAGCCTTGTTGCACTGTGCTTCGGTGCATAAATTAACAGAGTCTTTTGCCGTTGTATAGGGATTGTTCTCCCGGGAACGAACGTGACTTTAATGCTTCATGCATTTAGCGAAAGCGGTTGTTTAGGATTTTGCAGGATGTTTTCCAGAGAATTTGCATCGTCCGACAGAGGGGACGGCATAAGTGCGGCAAAGCGCGCAGAATGTTTACGCTGCATTGGCGGCGTAGTGACCGCACTTTATCAGCGTGGCGGCGGAACAGGCGGGGGACAACAATTTTCGATTTTAAGCCACGCCCCGGGTTGCGTCGGGCTGATGAGCATGATAATGATTTCCATCGGTATTCTGCCTGTCACTGTTTTCGACCACTGAGATCTTATGAGCCTGAAAGCTTTCAACCCTGACGTCCTGCAAAAGAGTGATCTGATTAACCTGCTGATCGCCATTCCCGCCGGGATTATTGCCGCGCTGGTGACAATCGCTTTTCGCGGGGCGATTTCGGGCATTAACGGCCTGATGTTCACCGATGGCAGCGACATCACCAAAGCTTTCAATGAATATCCCAAAATTGTCTGGCCGCTGATCACCACAGCCGGCGGCGTCATTGCCGGTTTTATCCTGATCCTGGCGCTGCGCTACGAAAACAAGCACGGCAAAATGCCTGATTATCTGGATGTTATCGATCAGCGTCTGCCGGGCATTCCGGTGGTCAGTACCGTGCTGCGCGGGCTGTCGTCGCTAGCCAGTATTGCCAGCGGTGGTTCAATCGGTCGCGAAGGGGCAATGGTGCAGTTATCCGCGCTGAGCGGCAGTCTGCTCGGGCGTTTTTCGCGTTTCAAAGGTGTACATCAGTCAGATATTATCGCCATGGCCGCCGCGGGCGGACTGGCGGCGGTGTATCACGCCCCGTTTGCCGGCGCGCTGTTTGTGGCGGAAATCGCCTTTGGTGTGACCGCAGTTCAGCGACTGATCCCGTTGTTTATCTCGGCGTCGGTCGCGGTGCTTACTGTCCGTTCTCTGACCGATTACGCGCCACTGTATCTGTATTCTTCTGCCTCTTTCAGCCCGTCTTTCGGCGCGATTTTCACCGTGCTGATTATCGGCATGGCGACGGGGATTCTCGGGCCGCTATTCATCTCATCAATCGATAAAGTCCGTCAGTGGATGAAACCCATCTCGCATCCCGCGCTGCGCCTGGGGCTCGGCGGGCTGGGCGTCGGGTTGATCGCGATGATGTCGCCGCTGGTGCTGGGTAACGGTTTTGAGGTGATTGATTTAATCCTCAATAACGGCGATTTGCAGACGTCGTTACTGGTGCTGCTGATCCTGAAAATTGTCGCCACAGCGATCACCATCGGGTCCGGTGCGGTCGGCGGGTTGTTTACGCCGTCGTTACTGATTGGTGCGGCAGGCGGGGCGCTGGTGTGTAATTTCCTGCAATGGCTGGGGTTCGATCCCGGTCCGGTCGGTTTATATGCCGCGATCGGCATGAGCGCATTGCTGGCGGCGACCAGTCATGCGCCGCTGATGTCGATCATGATGGCGTTTGAAATGACCCTCAACAGTTCGCTGCTGTTCCCGCTGATGCTGGCGACGGCGATTTCTTATGTCGTGGCCTCACGCCTGAAAGTCGGTGGCACGTATCCGGTGCTGACACGTCATAACGCGCGGTTTGCGGCGAAAAATGCCTTTGAATACAGTACGGTGGCGTCACTGATTTCGCCATGTTCGAAAATGTATGTTGATGCCTCGCTGTCTGAAGTGGTCAGCGAAGGGCTGAAACAGCGCACGCGATATGTGTACGTGGTGGACAGGGAGGAGCGTTTTCTCGGCGTAGTGCCGACCAATGTGGTGGCAGCAGGGCTTATCGATGGCAGCGTGAAATCCGGCAGCCCGATTGGCCCGTTTATCGAGCAGGAATTCACGACGATTTTCCAGCAGGCCAGTTACGAACAGGCGTGGGCGATGTTCAGCAATTCGCCGCTTGAACGTTTACCGGTGCTGGAAAACGCTGAATCCCGCCGTCTGCTGGGGGTGATCACCAAAGCCTCGCTGCTGAATAAAGCCAAAGATTTCCTGTAGTTGTTGTGCGGTTCGCGGCCATCAGCCGTCGTCGCGATGCCTTAATGCATACCAGCCCGCCAGCAGGGTAAACACGCCGACAATCATCACCAGCAAAATAAAACCGTGATGATTGCTGGCAAGCGGAATGCCCCCGACGTTCATGCCAAAGAAACCGGCCACAATATTGATCGGCAGCGCCAGCACGGTGATCACGGTCAGTACATACAGCGTGCGGTTGCTTTGCTCCATCTGGCGTGAAGTGATTTCTTCCTGCAATAACCGGATGCGTTCGGTCAGCGCGATAAGGTCATTGAGCACCACAGAAAATTCCTCGGCAAACTGCCGTAAATCCTGGACCACAGCGGGAGCTATCCAGGTAGGAGGGCGGTTCAGCAGGCGGAAAAGCGCAGTCGGTTCCGGTGCCAGTAAACGCTGAAACCGCAGCAGCATCCGGCGCAGACGCCCCAGATCGGCGCGGTTCTTTTTCACGTGATGGCTCAGGAGTCGCTCTTCGATGGTGTCCACGTACTGATTGGCCCGACGCACAATGTGTTCCAGTAAATCTTCCTGTTCTTCTAAAAGATGCACCAGCAGCGCGGTGGGCGTGCTGATGTTCAGGTGCTCCAGTCGTTTGAATAATTGCTCGATCAGCCTGACCGGTTTATGGCGTGCTGTGACCACCAGTTGCTGATGGCAACTGAGCCACAGCGTCGAAGCTTCATCACTGGTTTCATCCGGGCGAAAAATCACATCGTTGAGCACCGCCAGCAGCGTGTCATCGAGCCGTTCAATGCGCGTGCTGCGCGAGCCTTCGCGGATTTCCTCGAAAAACACCTCACCGACGCCAAAATGCTTTTTCAGCCATTTTTCTGACATGGCATGATTGAGATTGACGTGGATCCAGACGAATCCTTTGTCGTGGCAAATCTGCTGCCAGGCTTCCTGAACCTGTTGTGAAGAAACACGTTCGGCAGGGCGGTTTGGACGAAAAACGAAGCCGTAAATCATTCCGGTGACTTCATCGTTGAAATTGAGTACGGCGGGTTTTTCTGTCGGCATGTCGGATTTCTGGTGACCAAAGCAGGTGGCACCATTACGCCAGACATCGGCGTAAATACAATAACCTCCCGTCTAATTTCACAATACTGTCACATTCAAACAGCCTTACCCCCAATTTTCCGTCAGATGACGTCACTCCCGCCTTTTTGCTTTCTTTCCGAAATTATGACCAATAAATCATAAAGTTAACCCCGTTTAAATTTGTACCTCTTTGGGAGTATCTGGCGTTATGTAAATAAATACATGACGCGAAGGCGTTGATCGCAATCAAGTAGACGGCTCCCGCGCGTGCATACCCTGAGCCCATATTGAGCAATGTAGTTGTATTCCCCGCCATTCACATAATGACAAAGCGCAAATAAGCCTTTGCACAGGAGAGTTCCGGATGAGCAAGTTTCTTGACCGGTTTCGCTATTTCAAACAGCTAGCTGAACCTTTTGCTGACGGCCACGGCCAGACGCTGAATACCAATCGCGACTGGGAAGACGGTTACCGCAGCCGCTGGCAGCATGACAAAGTGGTCCGTTCCACGCATGGTGTGAACTGCACCGGTTCATGTAGCTGGAAGATTTACGTCAAAAATGGTCTGGTGACCTGGGAAACTCAGCAAACTGATTATCCGCGCACCCGTCCGGACTTGCCAAACCACGAGCCGCGCGGCTGTCCGCGTGGTGCCAGTTATTCCTGGTATCTCTACAGTGCTAACCGCCTGAAATATCCGCTGATGCGCAAAAAGCTGATCCAGTTATGGCGCGAGGCCAAACTGAATTACAGCGATCCGGTCGATGCCTGGGGCTCGATTGTGAATCAACCGGAAAAAGCCAAAGAATACAAAGCGGCACGAGGTCGCGGTGGTTTTGTGCGTTCAAGCTGGCAGGAAGTGAATGAGCTGATCGCCGCTTCCAACGTGTATACCGCCAAAACCTTCGGCCCGGACCGTATTATCGGTTTCTCGCCAATTCCGGCGATGTCGATGGTGTCTTACGCTTCCGGCGCGCGTTATCTTTCTTTGATCGGCGGCGTTTGTCTGAGTTTCTACGACTGGTATTGCGATTTGCCACCGGCTTCTCCGCAGACGTGGGGCGAGCAGACTGATGTCCCTGAATCCGCTGACTGGTACAACTCTTCGTATATTATCGCCTGGGGCTCCAACGTTCCGCAGACCCGTACGCCGGATGCGCACTTCTTTACCGAAGTGCGTTACAAAGGCACCAAAACCGTCGCGATTACGCCGGATTACGCTGAAATCGCCAAGATTTGTGACCAGTGGCTGGCACCGAAACAAGGTACCGACAGCGCGCTGGCGCTGGCAATGGGCCATGTGATCCTCAAATCCTTCCACATCGACAATCCAAGTCAGTATTTCACTGACTACGTGCGCCGCTACACCGATATGCCGATGCTGGTGATGCTTGAACCGCGTGAAGACGGTTCTTATGCTGCAGGCCGTATGTTGCGTGCCTCTGATCTGGTGGACAATCTTGGTCAGGAAAATAACCCGCAGTGGAAAACCATCGCCTTCGACGAAAACACCGGCGAACTGGTCTCGCCGTTAGGTTCGATCGGTTACCGCTGGGGTGAAAAAGGCAAGTGGAATCTGGAATCCCGCGAGGGGCAAGACGGTAAAGACGTCAGCCTGAAGCTGAGCCTGCTTGATGATCATGATGAGGTCGTGAATGTTGGCTATCCGTATTTTGGCGGCGCGGTCAGTGAGCATTTCAACAGCGTGGCGCTGGATGAAATTCTGATGCACAAATTGCCGGTCAAACGCCTGCAACTGGCAGATGGCAGTACCGGTCTGGTGGCCAGTGTTTACGACCTGACACTGGCGAACTACGGCATTGAACGCGGTCTGAATGACGAAAACTGCGCGCAAGGCTACGACGAAATCAAAGCCTACACGCCAGCCTGGGCAGAAAAAATCACGGGTGTTTCTCAGCAGAACATCGAGCGCATCGCGCACGAATTTGCCGATAACGCCAACAAAACCCATGGCCGTTCGATGATTATCGTCGGTGCCGGGATGAACCACTGGTATCACCTCGACATGAACTATCGCGGCCTGATCAACATGCTGATCTTCTGCGGTTGCGTCGGTCAGAGTGGTGGCGGCTGGGCACACTATGTCGGGCAGGAAAAACTGCGTCCGCAAACCGGCTGGCAGCCGCTGGCGTTTGGTCTGGACTGGCAGCGTCCGCCGCGCCAGATGAACAGCACCTCGTTCTTCTACAACCATTCCAGCCAGTGGCGTTACGAAACCGTCGCGCCGCAGGAGTTGTTGTCGCCGCTGGCGGATAAATCCAAATTCACGGGCAGCATGATCGACTACAACGTGCGCGCCGAGCGTATGGGCTGGCTGCCGTCTGCGCCGCAGCTCAACGTTAACCCGTTGCACATTGCACAACAGGCAAAGGCCGCCGGTTTATCGCCAGCAGATTTTACCGTGGCAGCCCTGAAAGACGGCAGCGTGCGTTTCGCGGCTGAACAGCCGGACAATCCGCAAAACTTCCCGCGCAACCTGTTCGTCTGGCGCTCCAACCTGCTGGGCTCTTCCGGTAAAGGCCACGAGTACATGCTGAAGTATCTGCTGGGCACCGAACACGGTATTCAGGGTGATGATTTAGGCATTCAGGGCGGCGTGATGCCGGAAGAAGTCGAATGGCAGGCGCAGGGCGGCGAAGGCAAACTGGATCTGGTGGTGACGCTTGATTTCCGTATGTCCAGCACCTGTCTGTATTCCGACATCGTGCTGCCAACCGCCACCTGGTACGAAAAAGACGACATGAATACCTCGGATATGCATCCGTTTATTCATCCGCTGTCCGCGGCTGTTGATCCGGCCTGGGATTCAAAAAGTGACTGGGAAATCTACAAAGGTATCGCCAAAGAATTCTCCCGCGTATGCGTCGGCCATCTGGGTGTCGAAACCGATATGGTGACGTTGCCTATCCAGCATGATTCCGCCGCTGAACTGGCGCAGCCGTTTGGTGTGGAAGACTGGAAAAAAGGCGAATGTGAGCTGATCCCGGGGCGCACCGCCCCGCATCTGATGGCCGTTGAACGTGATTATCCGAACACCTATGAGCGTTTCACTTCCGTCGGTCCGTTGCTGGAAAAACTCGGTAACGGCGGTAAAGGCATTAGCTGGAATACCGACAGCGAAGTCGATTTGCTGAAAAAACTGAACTACACCAAAGCGGATGGCGCGGCGAAAGGCCAGCCGATGATCAACACCGCGATTGATGCAGCCGAAGTCATCCTGACGCTGGCACCGGAAACCAACGGTCAGGTGGCGGTGAAAGCCTGGGCAGCGCTGAGCCAGAATACCGGCCGCGACCACACGCATCTGGCGCTGAATAAAGAAGACGAGAAAATCCGCTTCCGCGATATTCAGGCGCAGCCGCGCAAAATTATCTCAAGCCCGACATGGTCTGGTCTGGAAGATGAACACGTTTCTTACAACGCCTGTTACACCAACGTGCACGAGTTGATTCCATGGCGCACGCTGTCCGGCCGTCAGCAGATTTATCAGGATCACGCTTGGATGCGCGCCTTCGGTGAAAGCCTGCTGGTGTACCGTCCGCCAATCGACACCCGCGCGGCGCAACCGTTGCTGAATGCGAAGCCGAATGGTAATCCGGAAATGGCACTGAACTTCCTGACGCCGCACCAGAAATGGGGTATTCACTCCACCTACAGCGACAACCTGCTGATGCTGACCTTAGGTCGCGGCGGTCCGATTGTCTGGCTGAGTGAAGACGATGCGAAACAGTTAGGTATCGAGGACAACGACTGGATCGAAGCGTTTAACGCCAACGGCTCACTGAGCGCCCGTGCGGTGGTCAGCCAGCGTGTACCAGCGGGGATGACCATGATGTATCACGCACAGGAACGCATCGTGAATATTCCGGGATCCGAAATCAGCCAGCAGCGCGGTGGTATTCACAACTCCGTCACCCGCGTTTGCCCGAAACCGACCCATATGATCGGCGGTTATGCGCAACTGGCCTACGGCTTCAACTACTACGGCACGGTCGGTTCTAACCGCGATGAATTTGTGATTGTGCGCAAAATGAACCGCATCGACTGGTTAGACGATGAAGGCAATGACTACGTGCAGGACGCCGTGCAACAGGAGAAAGCCAAATGAAAATTCGTTCACAAGTCGGCATGGTGCTGAATCTCGATAAATGCATTGGCTGCCACACCTGTTCCGTGACCTGTAAAAACGTCTGGACCAGTCGCGAAGGGATGGAATACGCGTGGTTCAATAACGTGGAAACCAAACCGGGTCTGGGTTATCCGCACGACTGGGAAAACCAGGAAAAATGGAAGGGCGGCTGGATCCGCAAAATCAACGGCAAACTGCAGCCGCGCATGGGCAATAAAGCCAACCTGTTGCATAAAATCTTTGCCAACCCGCATATGCCGGAAATCGATGATTATTACGAGCCGTTTGATTTTGATTATCAGCATCTGCATACCGCGAAAGACGGTAAACATCAGCCGGTGGCGCGTCCGCGTTCGCTGCTGACCGGCAAACGCATGAAGAAAATTACCGGCGGCCCGAACTGGGAAGACGATCTGGGCACTGAGTTCAGCAAACGTTCTGCCGACCAGAACTTCGCCAACATGCAGAAAGAGATGTACGGCGAGTTCGAAAACACCTTTATGGCCTACCTGCCACGTCTGTGCGAACACTGTCTGAATCCGGCGTGTGTGGCGACCTGTCCGAGCGGGGCGATCTACAAACGTGGCGAAGACGGCATCGTACTGATCGACCAGGACAAATGCCGTGGCTGGCGCATGTGCCTGACCGGTTGCCCGTACAAAAAAATCTATTTCAACTGGAAAAGCGGCAAGTCAGAAAAATGTATTTTCTGTTATCCGCGCATCGAAGCGGGCCAGCCAACGGTGTGTTCCGAAACCTGCGTCGGCCGCATCCGCTATCTCGGCGTGGTGTTATATGACGCCGACCGTATCGGCGAAGCCGCGTCAGTTGAGAACGAGAAAGACCTGTACGAAAGCCAGATGAGTATCTTCCTCGATCCGAACGATCCTGAAGTGATGGCGCAGGCCGAAAAAGACGGTATTCCTCTGTCGGTAATGGACGCCGCGCGTCAGTCGCCGGTCTACAAAATGGCGATCGAATGGAAGCTGGCGCTGCCGCTGCATCCTGAATACCGCACGCTGCCGATGGTCTGGTACGTGCCGCCGCTGTCTCCGATTCAGTCTGCCGCCGATGCCGGTGCTTTACCGCACAGCGGCGTGCTGCCGGACGTCGAAAGCCTGCGTATTCCGGTGGAATATCTGGCGAACCTGCTGACCGCAGGGGACACCGCACCGGTGCTGCGCGCCCTGAAACGTATGCTGGCGATGCGTCATTTCAAACGTGCTGAAACGGTTGATGGCGTAACGGACACCAGCGCGCTGGAACAGGTCGGATTGTCTGCGGCACAGGCGGAAGAAATGTACCGCTATCTGGCGATTGCCAACTACGAAGATCGTTTCGTGGTGCCATCCAGCCATCGTGAACAGGCGCGTGAAGCCTTCCCGGAAGCCAAAGGTTGTGGTTTCAGCTTCGGCGACGGCTGCCACGGCAGCGACAGCAAATTCAACCTGTTCAACAGTAAACGCATCGATGCCATCGACATCGGCGCGAAAACCGAAAGGAACCGCTGATGAACAGTTTACGACTGACAGGCTTACTGCTTGATTACCCGTCCGAAGAATTGTGGCAACACCAGCCTGAACTGCTGGAAGCGGTGGCAGAGTCTCCGGAGCTGACTCAGGAGCAGCGCCTTGATCTGGCGCTGTATATCACGGCGTTCTGTAAGCAGGATTTGCTGGATGCACAATCGGCGTATACCGGTTTGTTCGATCGTGGTCGCGCCACCTCGCTGCTGTTGTTTGAACATGTGCACGGCGAATCCCGTGACCGTGGTCAGGCGATGGTCGATCTGATGGGGCAATACCGTGAAGCCGGGCTGGAAATCGACAGCCGCGAGCTGCCGGATTACCTGCCACTGTATCTGGAATATCTGACCACGCGTGATGAAAATCAGGCGCGGGAAGGGCTGCGTGATATCGCACCGATTCTGGCGTTACTCAGCGCCCGTATGCAGGAGCGGGACAGTCATTACGCTGAATTGTTTGATCTGCTGCTGGCGCTGTCCGGCAGTGATATCGCGACCGAAACGGTGCGCGAAGGCATCAGACAGGAAGCCCGTGATGACACACCCGCCGCGCTGGATGCGGTATGGGAAGAGGAGCAAATCAAGTTCCTCGGCGAGCAAAGTTGTGCGTCAGGCGATGAGACTGCGCACCAGAAACGCTTCGCTGGTGCGGTCGCACCACAGTATCTGAACCTTGATGAAATGCCTGCGGGGGAACCACGCAAATGACCGACTTCCTCAACAACTTCTTTTTCAATATCTATCCCTACCTGTGCGGCACGGTATTTCTGGTCGGCAGCTGGTTGCGTTACGACTATGGCCAGTACAGCTGGCGCGCCGGTTCCAGCCAGTTGCTGGAGAAAAAAACGCTGCGTATCGCCTCGCCTTTGTTCCACGTCGGTATTCTCGGTATTTTCGCAGGACATGCCTTCGGTATGCTGACGCCGCACTGGATGTATGAATCCTTTCTGCCGGTGCCGGTGAAACAGCAGATGGCAATGTGGGCGGGGGGGGCCTGTGGCCTGATGACCCTGATCGGCGGCGGCATGCTGGTGTGGCGTCGTCTGAGCAACGAGCGCGTGCGGGCGACCTCCAGTTTTGGTGACATCATGATCATCATTTTGCTGGTGGTTCAATGTGCCCTCGGGCTGAGTACCATTCCGTTCTCCGCGCAGCATATGGACGGCAGTGAAATGATGAAACTGGTCGGCTGGGCGCAGTCCGTGGTGACCTTCCGTGGCGGTGCGGCAGCGCATCTGGATGGCGTGGCGTTTATCTTCCGCATGCATCTGGTGCTGGGGATGACGCTATTCCTGTTGTTCCCGTTCTGCCGCCTGGTGCATATCTGGAGCGCGCCGGTGGAATATCTCACCCGCCGTTATCAGCTGGTGCGTAATCGTCGCTGATTGACCTGCATGATTGTGATCTGGCAATTTTGACATAAAAACGAAGGGCGCTATTATGCGCCCTTATCTTTATTTTATTGCTCAAGGACGCATCTGATGGCCACCCCAAGACAACCTATGACCGTAGCCCGCCGTTTACTTCGCAACAGCCTGATCTTGCTGGTTATCGGCATTGTTGCCACTATCCACGGTTTAGTGGTCGGCAGCCCTGAAACTCCGCCAGGAGAAATGGCACCGCAACTGATGCTCGGCATCTGGTTTATCTTTATCGGCTGCGTGATGGCGCTGATCAGCTGGTTAGTTATCCGTAACAAAAAGAAAAAAGGCGAACTCTGATCTTTCGCTCCATACCGCATCAGCGCTCATCAGGGCGCTTTTTTTTATCTCTGGTGTGCCGGAAACCTGCGTTGCATCAACATCTGCTGCTCAGTTTTCACGCAATTTATGCTTTCAGTCGTCTTACAGCTAATAAAAATCCTAATCAACGTTGGCCAGGAAAAATAACATGACCAGAACGGTATACCTTAACGGGGAGTTTGTTGCCGAGCATGACGCGAAGGTGTCGGTATTTGATCGCGGTTTCTTATTTGCTGATGCCGTCTATGAAGTCAGCGCCGTACTGAATGGCCGTCTGCTCGACAACGCGGCACATCTGGCGCGGCTTGCACGTTCCTGTCAGGCGCTGAATCTGCGTCTGCCTTGCGCGCTCAGCGATATTGAGACCCTGCAAAAGCGTCTGATTACTGAAAACCATCTGGTGGAAGGGGCGGTATATCTGCAAATCAGCCGCGGCAACAGCGGTGACCGTGATTTTGATTTCCCCGGCGAAAGCGTAACGCCAACTTTTCTGATGTTTACCCAGGCGCGGCCGTTGATAGATCACCCCAAATCGAAAAGCGGTATTCGCATGGTCTCCGTTGAGGATATCCGCTGGCAGCGTCGTGACATCAAAACCGTGGGTCTGCTGGCTCCGTGTCTGGCGAAAGAGTATGCCCATCAGCATAATGCCGATGACGCCTTACTGATCGAAAACGGCCTGATCACCGAAGCCAGTTCCAGCAATGCCTGGATCGTAGATGCTGATGGCACGCTGATCACCCGCCCGCTGAGCACGCACATTCTGCATGGCATCACCCGTCAGGCGCTGCTGGAACTGGCGAAGCATCATGATATTCGCTTCGAGGAACGCCCGTTCACGCTCGATGAAGCACAAAATGCGCGGGAGATCTTTATCAGCTCGGCAACGACCTTCATCTGGCCGGTGATCGCACTGGACGGTAAGCCGGTCGGGGACGGAAAACCAGGTGCCGTCGCCGCAAAATTGCGGGCGATTTATGTGAACATGGCGGTGGAAGCGACGAGCCGGTAATTAACGTCAACGGAAGACGGTTCCTCCCCCTGCGAAGGAGGAGGATGGGAGGGAGTATGACGGTTGTCGCTGTTTACAGACGCGAACGTTTTTAACCTGGAAATAATCCCTCATCGCTTATTTATTTTAATGATAAAAATGACGCCATCATTTATTGAAAATGATTTACCGGTTGATTGCGCCGTTTCTCTCTTGTGACTAATTTTTGAAGGCAGGGGCAATGGAATAATGCCCACCTTCGGAATTCATCACAGGAGAGGCATTTTGAAATCAATCATTAAATTCAGCGTCGCGATGTTTATTGTCGTGATGACAATGACCGCGTGTTCCACACATCAGTACGACCTGACGTTAGATAATCAAATTACCGAATTCGAAATTAAAGCTGACCGGCAATTTGTGACCTGGACTGCGCAGGCAATGGCTGACAATACGCAACCCGCCGTGCCGGTGGTTGCCTGCCAGGCTGCGCCCGTGGCGGCAGGGCAAACACTTTCACTGATTTCTCCCCTTTCTGAACCCGACAGTCAGTTCTTCAATTCCGCGGAAACCGATCTGGCGTTGATTGAATCCCGCACCAAAGCCTTAAATAACAATCCTGCGATTGATCAGCAGATATTCGGCCTGAGAAATATCTTCTATCAGATCAAATATAAAAAGCAGCATTGTTCGCAACAGGATTCTCCGGCGTATATCGCTATTCAGCGTAAACAGGTTTCCGTGATTATGCAGTCAATGCTGACGTATGAGCGGGTATTAAAAAATGGCTCAGGCACATCGCAAAAATAATAAAGGTGAACAGGATGAGTGATATTTTTGATTTAAGAGACCGCGCAATCAATGCGGCAAAAGCTTCACTGGGCGCAAACTGGAATACGGTGGCAAGCAGTGCCGTCCCGCAGATTGAAGCCTTACTTCAGCTGACATGGGAGATTGAAAAGGGCAAAGGCAGTTTCCGTTCGGGGGAGTATGAATCTTTGCTGGCGACTCAAAAATCCACTTTCGTGGCGGTGCTGACCACCTATGAAGCGATCAGCGCAGAGATAGCCTGGCAGGCGCTGAATGCGGTCTTTGACGTGATTTTGAGCGGTGTGCGCAACGTCCTGTAAAAACGATCTTGCGGCGGGCGAGTCTAAAATTATCTTTATCGATAACCATTTTCATTTAGACTGACGGACTTGCCCGCCTCCGGGTCGTTTCTATGAGGATGTCTGATGCTCCGCCGTTTCTTCTCTTATTACGCGCCCTATAAAAAACTGTTCTTCCTCGACTTCGGGTGCGCCATTCTGGCCGGATTGCTGGAACTGGGCTTTCCGATGGCGATCAAAACCTTCATCGATAAGTTGCTGCCCGCACACGACTGGGTGCTGATTATCGGCGCGACGGTCGGTCTGTTGCTGATTTATCTGTTCAATACTGCGCTGATGGCGATCGTTAACTACTGGGGGCATGCACTGGGCGTCGGGATTGAAACCGACATGCGTCGCGAAGCGTTCAGCCATCTGCAGAAACTGTCATTCCGTTATTACGACAATACCAAAACCGGTCACATCATTACCCATGTCACCAAGGATCTGGAGGAAGTGGGCGAAGTGGCACACCACGGGCCGGAGGATGTATTTATCGCGGTGATGACCTTTATCGGCGCGTTCATTCTGATGGCGACGGTGCATGTCCAGCTGGCGCTGATGACCATCATTATTGTGCCTGCGATGACCTGGATGGTCAGCCGCTACGGTGCGCAGATGACTGAAACCTGGCGGCGCCTGTTCGGCCAGGTGGGTAATTTCAACGCACGTATAGAAGAAAGCATCGGCGGCATTCGTGTGGTGAAAGCCTTCGCTAACGAAGCGCATGAGCAAAAACTGTTTGCTTCTGACAACGATAATTACCGCACGACGAAACTGAAAGCCTATCAGATCATGACTGCCAGCCTGACGCTGAGCTATCTGAGTACGCGTCTGGTTCAGTTGATCGTGATGGTCGCCGGAACCTGGTACGTGATTAATGGTCAGCTGACTTACGGCGGATTCGTGGGGTTCCTGCTGCTGGTGGAAGTGTTTTTCCGTCCGGTGGCAAAAATCAGTTCGGTACTGGAAAGCTATCCGAAAGGGATTGCTGGTTTCAAACGCTTCACGCAGCTTATTGATACCGCGCCGGATATCACGGACCGGCCGGGCGCTCAGGTGGTCAGCCATCTGCGCGGCGATATTCATTATGACAACGTGGTGTTCGGCTATACGTCAGTCAGCAAGATTCTCAATGGCATCACGCTTTCTATTAATGCCGGAGAAACACTGGCATTCGTCGGGCCTTCCGGTGCGGGAAAAACCACCTTGTGTTCGCTGCTGCCCCGTTTTTATGAGCTGGACAGCGGCAGTATCACCATCGATGGTATTGATATCCGCGACATGACGCAGACCTCGTTGCGTCATAACATCGGCATCGTGCAGCAGGATGTGTTCCTGTTTGGCGGGACGATCCGCGAGAACATTGCGTACGGTAAGCTCGGTGCCAGCGAAGCAGAAATCCGCCTGGCTGCCAGCCGCGCACGCCTTGATGACGTCATTGACGCACTGCCGCTGGGCATGGACACGGTGATTGGCGAGCGGGGCGTGAAGCTTTCCGGCGGGCAGAAGCAACGCCTGTCGATTGCGCGGATTTTCCTGAAAAACCCGCCAATCCTGATCCTCGACGAAGCCACGTCTGCACTGGATACTGCCACCGAGCAGGCTATCCAGCAGTCGCTGGCGGAGCTTTCTGAGGGACGGACCACGCTGGTGATTGCCCATCGTCTGGCGACGATTCAGAACGCTGACCGTATTATCGTGGTCGATAAAGAAGGCATTGTTGAGCAGGGTACGCATGAATCACTGCTGGCTCATCAGGGGCGTTATGCACAACTCCACGCCGCACAGTTCCGTTAATTTTTGTACCCTCTCCTGCAAAGGAGAGGGTTGGAACGGCGAAATAATCGCCACTCAAAAGTAAAGTCTCCCTAAAAATTTCCCTATCCTTCTCAAGTCTGCCCTCTCTTTTAATATTTTCTTTTTAGTAAAAGTCCGTTTTGAATAAAAATGATGCGATTCGGGCAGGTAAAAATATTCACTTTCGTTCAATTCAATCACGCAGGTCATTATTATTTCCTTTAATTTGACTTTATTTTGCTCAATATCTTTAGCGAAAATCCTAATTCGAAAAAAATTGCGTAGTACAAAAATCTTATGGCTGCTTTTTCTATTAATGTGATAATGAACTTACCCTTGTGATAATTACCCTGCTATGCACCATTTAAATGCAACGCGTCTAAATTCCTCCTTAATTCATTAACGATTGTTAACAGATAAAAACCTTTTGATAAAGGTGATCTCGGTTGCAATAACTTTACAATGCGAGACCTGTTTTGCACCAAAAAAATGCACCGCACCGTTATGGTGCAAAACGTTATGCTAAAAGCGCATATAATCAGGGGGTTAGCGGCTTATAACAGAAATATTATGTTACAACTCTTTACGCAAAAAAGACTTAATGAGGCGAACTTTTCCATTTTAACTTTTCGTGCTCAGTGTTAAGGTTCGAATCGTTTTACAGACAGACGTATTTCAAAACATGTACAAATACTCACAGCCCGATATTCCAGATATATAAAAGAAAGCGGGCATGAGAACTCCTTTATAAAAAATCAAGGAAACTTAAATAATGATGAAGCGCAGTGTGTTGGCCTTAGCGGTCTCTTTAATTGCAGTGGGATCTACCGCAAACGCGAGTGAAATCTATAATAAAGACGGTAACAAACTGGACCTGTATGGTCGTGTAACCGCTAAGCATTATTTCTCCGATGATAAAAGTTCTGACGGCGACATGACTTATGCGCGTCTGGGCTTTAAAGGCGAAACTCAAATTAACGACACACTGACCGGTTATGGCCAGTGGGAATATAACATTCAGGCTAACCACGCAGAATCTCAGGGCGACCTGGGCAATAAAACCCGTCTGGGCTTTGCGGGTCTGAAAGTGAAAGATTTCGGTTCTATCGATTTCGGTCGTAACTACGGTGTGGTTTACGACGCACTGGGCTTCACCGATATGCTGCCTGAGTTTGGTGGTGATACTGCTAACAATGACAACTTCATGGTGGGTCGTTCAAGTGGTCTGGCAACTTACCGTAACCAGGACTTCTTCGGTCTGGTTACCGGCCTGAACATCGCCCTGCAATACCAGGGTAAAAACGAAAACGACGGTCGTTCAGCGTCTAAAGGCAACGGCGACGGTTACGGCGCATCCATCGATTATGAAGATATCGCAGGTTCCGGCATCGGTGCAGTTATTGCGGGTTCTTCTTCTGACCGTACTAACGCACAAACCAACGCCACAATCGGTGCTGGCGACAAAGCTTCTGCATGGGCAACTGGCCTGAAATATGACGCTCACCAGATTTATCTGGCAGCGATGTACAACGAAACCCGTAACCAGGCGCCAGTCACCGTGGGCTCCACGAGCGGCTACGCTAACAAAACTCAGGGTTATGAGTTAGTTGCGCAGTATCAGTTCGAAAACGGTCTGCGTCCTTCAATCGGTTACGTGCAGTCTAAAGCGAAAGATGTTGAAGGTGTGGGTGATGCGGACCTGGTTAAATACTTCGAAATCGGTGCGACTTACTACTTCAACAAAAACATGTACACCTATGTTGACTACATGATCAACCAGATCGATGACAACAACAAACTGGGCGTAAGCTCTGACGACATCGTTGCTGTAGCACTGACTTACCGCTTCTAAGTTAGTGAACTAAATTATTACCCCATTCTGTGTCTGAAAAAGGTAATCGCAAAGGCAGAGTTCATTGGCTCTGCCTTTTTTTATACCTGTGATTTCGTGTAATGCCTCCCAGGCCGCCCCCGTTTCTCTTCTCAAATAACCACAATAAATTCATATATCTAACTCTATAGCCTAAGGTTATACCCCAGACCCAAACAAGTATTCGTCAGCCGGTTTCTCCCGTGGAATATTCTCTGCAGTCTGATTAAAACCCCATTCAAAAAAATAGACCCCGGAGAAACTGACATGCAGCAAATTCCAAAGCCGTATCTTTTATTTCTTGGTGATGTGATGGATCCGCTGGCGGCGAAAACAGCGCGCGGTATTCACGTCTGGCGTCCTGAAGCTTGTGTCGGACAAATTCGTCTGGCAACGGATTCTGTGTCCTTAGGGTTGCCGGATCTGGATATCGCTACGGCGAAAGCGCAGGGCGCGAAAACCATGGTGCTGGGCACCGCAAATTCAGGCGGTAAATTACCAGCACACTGGATTGATTCGATCAAAGCGGCCATCAGCGCCGGTCTGAATGTGGCGAACGGTCTGCATCAGGGGCTGAACGACATCCCTGAGCTGGTTGCGCTGGCCGCTGAAAATAATGTGCAACTGTTCGATGTGCGCCACATGCAACCGGCGCTGGATACCGGCACCGGCATGAAACGTAGCGGCAAACGCATTCTGACTGTCGGCACAGATTGCTCGGTCGGCAAAATGTACACCTCGCTGGCGCTTGAAGCGGCCATGCGTGAGCTGGATTTGAACGCTGATTTCCGCGCTACCGGCCAGACCGGTGTGCTGGTGGCCGGTGCCGGTATTGCCATTGATGCGGTGATTGCCGACTTCATTTCCGGTGCTGTCGAAGCGCTTTCCCCGGCGAACGATGACGATCACTGGGACATCATTGAAGGTCAGGGCTCGCTGTATCATCCGTCTTTTGCCGGTGTCAGCATGGGATTGATTCATGGCGCACAGGCACATTTATTAGTGATGTGTCACGAGCTTGGTCGTCCTCACATGCGCCATCTGCCACATCAGTTTATGCCCACGCTGCGCCAGTGTCTCGATACCAATCTGGCGGCAGCCAGCCTGACCAGTCCTGGCGTAAGACTCGCCGGTTTCTCGCTTAACACCTCCTCCGTCAGTGAAGAAGAAGCCAAAATCGCGCTGGCGGAAATCAGCGAAGAATTCGGCGTCCCGGCCACCGATCCGGTGCGTTTCGGTATCAAAAATATCGCGCAATGGATCAAGGAAAACGCCTGATGATCCAGATGACTTTCCAGTCCGTTGAACTGCCGCTGGCAAAACCATTTGCGATTTCCCGTGGTATCCGCACCGCCGTCACGGTGGTACGTGTTTACCTGACGGACGGTGAATTTACCGCCGTCGGGGAATGCACACCGACCGCACATTATCAGGAATCACCGCACAGCGTTGGCGAGCAACTGGAACTTATCCGTCCGCAGGTGGAACAGGGACTGAGCCGCGAGGCGCTGCAACAGGCGTTGCCGGTTGGCTCAGCGCGCAATGCCCTCGATTGTGCAATGTGGCGTCTCGATGCGGCAAAACAGGGCAAAGACCTGTGGCAACTGCTTGATATGCCTAAGCCTGTTTCGGTGATTACCGCCGAAACCCTGAGTCTGGATTCGCTGGAAAATATGGCCAATGCCGCCGCCGTGGCAGTTGCCGGTGGCGCGAAGTTGCTGAAAATCAAACTCGACCGCGAGCAGATTATCGAGAAAGTGGCCGCCATCCGCGCCACGGCACCGCAGGCTACGCTGGTGGTGGACGCTAACGAATCCTGGCTGGGTTTGGATCTCGACAGCCTGTTTCAGGCGCTGCATGAATTCAACGTGGCGATGATCGAACAACCCCTTCCTGCCGGTAATGACAAAGATCTGGTGCGTTGTTTGCATCCTGTTCCTGTCTGCGCCGACGAAAGCTGTCATGAGCGTGCGGATATTGCAGGGCTGCGCGACCGTTACGAGATGATCAATATCAAGCTCGACAAATGTGGTGGCCTGACAGAAGCGCTGGCCATGACCGATGTGGCTCGGCAGTTCAATCTGCGCATTATGGTCGGTTGCATGCTGGGCTCATCCATTGCGATGGAGGCGGCGCTGCCGGTAGCGGTGCAGGCGGAACGTGTCGATCTTGATGGCCCGATCTGGCTGGCGCAGGACGCTGAACCGGCATTGCGCTATGAAAACGGTGAAGTTTGGCTTTAACAGTTCAACTTATAAAGGAGGCGTTTATTGATGACAGTGCCCATTTTGCAGATTAACGATTTGTCGGTGACATTTTCCGGCCGGCAAGGCAAAACGCAGGCGCTGAAAGGCGTTTCCTTCTCTATTCATAAAGGTGAGGTGGTGGCGGTGGTCGGTGAAAGCGGCTCCGGTAAGTCCGTCACTTCACTGAGTGTCATGGGTTTGCTGCCGGATTCGGCGCACGTCGATGCGGGAAGTATCGAATTTTTTGGCCGTAACGGCAAACGTCATACCCTGACGTCGCTGTCGGCAGAATCGCGCCGCAAACTGCGCGGCCAGGAAATGTCGATGATTTTTCAGGAGCCGATGACCTCGCTCAATCCGGTGCTGCGTGTAGGCGATCAGCTTACCGAAGGGCTGCTGGATCACGGCATGGCGAATAAAGCCACGGCGCTGAACAAAGCCCGCGAGCTGCTGAAACAGGTTCGTATTCCTGACGTTGAACGTATCCTTAAATGTTACCCGCATGAACTTTCCGGCGGCATGCGTCAGCGCGTGATGATTGCGCAGGCGCTGGCCTGCGATCCGGCGCTGCTGATTGCCGACGAACCCACGACGGCGCTGGATGTCACGGTACAGGCGCGTATCCTGCAAATTCTGCGCGACCTGCAACAGGGCACCGATATGTCGGTTCTGTTTATCACCCATGACATGGGCGTGGTGGCGGAAATTGCCGATCGGGTGGTGGTGATGTATCAGGGCCAGGTGGTGGAGCAGGGCAGTGTGACGGAAATTTTCGCCAACGCACAGCATCCTTATACCCGCGCCTTGCTGGCCGCCGTACCGAAACTGGGCGACATGAAGGGGCTGAAATGGCCGCGCCGCTTCCCGCTGTTAAGAGATAAAACCGGCCAAAATATTTCGCCAGAAAAGCAATCGGTTGCAGGTGATCATCCTCACATTTCAGCGGGTGATGGCGATCAGAAAACCGCCAACTACGATGCGCCGCCGTTGCTCGATGTGCGCGGATTGCGTGTCTGTTACCCGATCCGCTCCGGCGTGTTGTCACGCGTGACCAAAGAAGTTCACGCCGTGGAACAAATCGACTTCTCTATCTGGCCGGGCGAAACGCTGGCACTGGTAGGCGAGAGCGGTTGCGGCAAATCCACTACCGGTCGCGCGATTTTGCGGCTGGTGGGCAGCGAATCCGAAAGCATTCACCTCGAAGGTAAAGAAATTACCCTGATGCGCGACACCCCGTTTCAGGCTGTCCGTCGTCAGATCCAGATGGTGTTTCAGGATCCCTACGCCTCGCTCAATCCGCGTCTGACCGTCGGGTTTTCCATTGCCGAACCTTTATTACTGCATGGCCTGAAAAAGTCTCTGGCTGATGCCACGCCGGTGGTCAATCAGTTGCTGAAAAGTGTCGGACTTGAACCTTTCCATGCGCGGCGCTATCCGCACGAATTCTCCGGCGGGCAACGTCAGCGTATTGCCATCGCGCGCGCCATGGCATTGCAGCCACAGGTGATTATTGCCGATGAGGCCGTGTCGGCGCTGGATGTATCGATTCAGGCGCAGGTGGTCAATCTGATGATGGATCTTCAGCGTGATACCGGTGTTGCCTGGCTGTTTATTTCACATGACATGGCGGTGGTGGAGCGGATCGCCAACCGGGTGGCGGTGATGTACAGCGGACAGATTGTCGAGATTGGCCCGCGTGATGCCGTGTTTAGTAATCCTAAACACCCATATACCCAACGCCTGCTCAGTTCGGTACCGGTGGCGGATCCGACGCAACGTGTTTTACGCAATTTTGATGATGTGGAAGTGAAATCGCCGGTGCATCCGGCGGGTGTACAGATAGAAAAACTCAAATATTCCCGCGTCAGTGAACATCACTGGGTTGCACAGGGATAACTCAACATTCTTTTTTGGGACACACAGGAGAACACCATGCATTCAACCTTAGTGCGTAAAAGCCTGCTTGCCGCCGGACTGGCGCTTTGTTTTGCGGCGTCGGCTCAGGCCAAAGATCTGCGTATTTCCATGTATGCCGACGTGACCGGTTTTGACCCGCACGACACCACAGATACGCTGAGCTATTCCATTCAGAGCGGTATTTTTGAACGCCTGTTCCAGTTCGACAGCAAAATGGCCGTTGTGCCGGTGCTGGCGACGGATTACACCAGTAACAGCGATGCGACCGAATTCACCGTTAATCTTCGCCACGATGTGACTTTCCAGGACGGCACGCCGTTCAATGCTGATGCGGTAAAAGCCAACCTGGATCGGCTGGCCAATCCGGCCAATCATCTGAAACGTAACTCGCTGTTCAGCATGATCAAATCCGTTGATGTGGTCAGTCCGTATCAGGTAAAAATCACCCTCAACAAACCGTTTGGCGCGATGATCAACACCCTGGCGCACCCGTCGGCGGTGATGCACAGCCCGGCTTCGTTAAAGCAATACCCGAACGAACAGGATCTGAGTGTGCATCCGGTCGGCACCGGTCCGTTTAAGTTTGTGGAATGGCAGCAGGGTAAAGACGTCAAACTGGTGAAATACGACAACTACTGGCAGAAAGGCTGGCCGAAAGTAGATTCCGTCACGCTGTATCCGACGCCGGAAGATTCCACGCAGGTGGCGAAACTGAAGTCCGGCGGCGTGGACGCGGTGTATCCGTTGCCGTCCGATCTGGTGGATACCGTGAAGAGCGATCCGAAGCTGGATATTGCGCAGGATCCGGGCATCTATCTGTATTACATCGCCTTCAATACGCAGAAAAAAGAGTTCTCTGACGTGCGTGTCCGTCAGGCGATTAACTACGCTATTGACCGTAATCTGTGGCTGAAAGTCGGTTTCGCCGGTCTGGGTTCGCCGTCCACCTCGCCGCTGCCGAAAAACGTTCAGTTCTATCAGAAACAAACCACGCCGGATTACAGCTATAACATCGCTAAAGCCAAAGCGCTGATGAAAGAAGCCGGTTATGAGAAGGGCTTCGACGTTGAAATGTGGAGCTCGAACAAAACCGACCGTATCCGCAGTGCGCAGTTCCTGAAACAACAACTTTCACTGATCGGCGTGCGCGTGAAACTGGTGCCGATGGATTCCGGTTCGCTTAACCAGCGTCTGTGGAGCACACCGAAACCGGCGGATGCCAAAGTGGAAATGTACTACGGCGCATGGTCGGCCTCTACCGGCGATGCAGACTGGGCGTTGCGTCCGCTGTTTGCCACCGAATCCTGGATCCCTTCTGCCTATAACGTCTCTTATTACAGCAACAAGCAGGTTGATGCGGCGATCACCGCCGGTCTGCAAACGGCTGATGTGGAAAAACGTAAAGCCGCCTATGCCGATGCGCAAAAACTGCTGTGGGCAGATGCGCCGGTGGCCTATCTCGGCGTGCCGGACAACCTGGTCGGTAAGAGCAAAGACCTTTCCGGCGTCTACATGCTGGCCGACGGCTCACTGATTTTTAATCAGGCACAGTTTAAGTAATTTTTTTTGCTCCTCCCCCTGCGAAGGGGGAGGCTGGGAGGGGGTTTAGCAGGCAACTTCAGATTCAGAGTTGCCATTAATACCCCACCCCAACCCTCCCCTTCGCAGGGGAGGGAGTTTACGGAATTCTGGGAATCACTTTTATGCTGACCTATTTTATCCGCCGGATACTGGAAATGATCCCCGTTTTACTGGTGGTGTCATTACTGGTTTTCGGCTTTATCAAGCTGCTGCCGGGTGACCCTGCGCGTATTTACGCCGGTCAGGATGCGCCGGTTGAGGCGGTTGAGTCAGCACGGCAACTGCTTGGTCTGAATGATCCGCTGCCTGCGCAGTACTGGCACTGGCTGGACGGCATGATTCACGGCGATCTGGGCACCACTTACCGCACGCGTCAGCCGGTGTTAAGTGTGATTGAAAGCGGGTTTATGCCGACATTGCTGCTGGCGCTGGCGGGCTTTGCCTGGTCAGTGGTGCTGGGGCTGGTGATTGGCGTGGTGTCTGCGCTCAAACGTGGAAAATGGCAGGACTGGACGCTGATGAGCATGGCGGTCGGCGGCATTTCCATGCCGCCATTCTGGCTCGGATTGTTGCTTATCCAGTTTGTCGCCATGCCGTTCGGGATATTTGCCGTCAGCGGATTTAATCAGCCCGCTGACATTATCTTACCGGCGATCACTCTGGGTTCCTCGGTGGCGGCAGTCATGGCGCGTTTCACCCGCTCAGCATTTCTCGACGTGGCGCAGGAAGATTATGTGCGCACCGCCAACGCCAAAGGATTACGCGCGCGTCTGGTGACGTGGAAACACATCATGCGTAATGCGCTGATCCCGATTATCACCATGCTTGGCCTGCAATTTGGCTTCCTGCTCGGTGGCTCGATCATTGTCGAAAGCGTGTTCAGCTGGCCGGGGCTGGGCTGGTTACTGATCGAATCCATCAAAACGCAGGATCAGCCGGTGATTCAGGCACTGGTCATGCTGTTCGTGTTTGAATTTATTCTGATAAACCTGCTGGTTGATCTGCTGTACGCGGTGGTCAATCCTGCTATCCGTCTGCGTTAGGAGCTGCTCATGACCGATCCTGTCTCTCCTCCGGGAGATATCCAACCGGCTGCGGTAGCCTCGCAAAACGATGATATCCGCTCGCCGTGGTACGACTTTTTTCACACCTTTATCCGTCATCCGATGGCGCTGGTCTCCGGCGGATTTATCCTGCTGCTGGTGCTTGTTGCGGTGTTCGCGCCGTGGCTGGCACCTTTTGACCCGATGACACCAGACTGGATGGCGCTCGGTGTCGGTCCGACGCCGGAACACTGGTTCGGCACCGACGACTTGGGAAGAGATGTCCTCAGCCGCATCATTTATGGTGCGCGTATCTCCCTTTATGTCGGTATTTTTTCGGTCACGCTCGGCATGATTGCCGGTGTGTTACTCGGGCTGCTGGCCGGATATTACGGCCGCTGGCTGGATATGCTGATCATGCGTGGCTCCGACGTGCTGTTCGCTTTTCCGGGCATGTTGCTGGCCATTGCAGTCGTGGCTATTCTCGGTCCGGGGCTGAACAACGTGATCATCGCGGTCGCGGTATTCAGCGTGCCGGTGTTTGCCCGCATCGTGCGCGCTGCTACGTTATCGATTAAACAAAGCGCCTATGTCGAAGCAGTTCGCTGCGTCGGCGCGCCGGACAGGGTGGTGATTTTGCGTCATATCCTGCCGGGCACGCTCTCAAACGTCATCGTCTATTTCACCATGCGTATTGGCACCAGTATCCTGACCGCAGCCAGCCTGAGTTTTATCGGTCTGGGGCCGGAACCGGATGTGCCGGAGTGGGGCAATATTCTGGCGATGAGCCGTAATATGATGATGGCGGGCAAATGGAACGTCAGCGTGTTCCCGGGGCTGGCGATATTCCTCACGGTTCTGGCATTTAATCTGCTCGGCGACGCGCTGCGTGACACGCTGGATCCTAAACTGAAAAAGTAATTGTCACCGAACAGCTGAAACGGAAAACTGATGCATCCGCAACAACATGAAGATGAATTTCAGCAGCAGGCGTTGTCCGCCTTGCTGCAACGCTGGCGCAGGTCGCGCCAGATTTTCCACCCGCGTTTCCCGTGCGGTGCCACCAATTCACTGACTGATGTGACCGGCGTGACTGTCGGACACAGCACGCTGGCCGCCGGAGATGTGCAGACCGGCGTCACCGCCATCGTGCCGCCGGGCGACGATCTGTATGAAAAGCCGTTGCCCTGTGGCGTGGCGGTGTTAAACGGTTTCGGCAAACCGATGGGGCTGATTCAGGTGATGGAGTTGGGCGAGCTGCAAACGCCGGTACTGCTCAGCAATACCTTCGCCACCGGCACGTTATTTAATGCGCTGGTGAAACGCAGTTGTCAGCAATTTCCGCAGATTGGCCGTCCTGATGCCACCATTAATCCGGTTATCCTCGAGTGCAATGATTTCTATCTTAATGATATTCAGGCGATGGCGGTGAGTGAAGACGACGCGCTGACCGCACTCGACAGCGCGACAAAAACCTTCGCCCGTGGCAGCGTGGGTGCCGGACGTGGCATGAGCAGCTTTGGCTTAAAAGGCGGGATCGGCACCGCCTCGCGCTGGTGCGAAACGCTAAACGCGACATTAGGCGTACTGGTGCTGGCGAACTTTGGCAAACTCTCTGACCTGACGCTTGACGGCGTGCGTGCCGGCGAAGCCATCGCCCAAATCTTGCCGCAACTGGCGCCGCAGGTGGACGCCGGTTCGGTGATTATTGTGATGGCCTGCGATTGCTATCTCGACAGCCGTCAGCTCGGACGTATCGCCAAACGCGCCGGTGCCGGGTTAGGGCGTCTGGGCAGTTACTGGGGGCATGGCTCAGGGGATATCGCGCTGGCATTTTCGACGCAACGTGACGGTGTCACATTACCGGATGCCGAACTTGAGCCTTTACTGGCACTGGCGGCAGACGCCACAGAACACGCTATTATTGATGCCTTACTGAGTGCTGAAACCGTTTGCGGATTCGACGGACATTACCGGCTGGGGTTGTCTGAAGTCCTGGACGCTCTGGCAAACCAAAAAGGGAACGACTGATGAAAGTGTTTATCTCTGCGGACATTGAAGGTATTGCGGGTGTCATGCGTCCTGAGCAGTGCAGCCCGGGGAATTCAGATTACGAGGCCGCCCGTGCACTGATGGAAGGCGAAGTTAACGCCGCCATCGACGGGGCTTTTGCCGGTGGCGCGATGGAAGTGACGGTGGCCGACAGCCACGCGATGATGCAAAACCTGCGCGCCGATAAAATCGACCCGCGAGCCAGGCTGGTACAGGGTAAACCGCGTGGTTTATCGATGGTCGAAGGGCTGCAACAACAGCAATACGACGGCCTGATGTTTGTCGGCTATCACACTGCCGCAGGCGAAAACGGTGTACTGGCGCACACCATCAATGGCCGCGCTTTTTACCGCGTTAAACTCAACGGCAACGTGGTCGGCGAAAGCGACTTATACGCCGCTGCCGGTGCGGAACTCAACGTGCCGTTATGGCTGGTGACCGGCGACGATCACCTCGAAACCTGGATCCGCCGCTATTACCCTGAATCGCAATATGTCTGCGTCAAACGGGCGATTTCCGCCAATGCCGCCGAATCCGACAGCCCGTCGATTGCCTGTGCCAAAATCCGTAAACAGGCGACCATTGCCGTCAGCAAACCTGCGCCGCTCACTGCCGGAAGATTCAGTGCGCCATACCATCTTGAACTGATGACTGCGAAACCGGTCATGGCAGATTTATTCTGTCTGATCCCCGGCGTTGAACGTCTCGATGCCGTCACCGTCGGTTATCACAGCCCGACCGTTGCTAATATTATCAGCCTGTTAAGTGCTTTCTCGTACTTAGCCACCACGCAGAAATAGGGCAGCAATGCGCTTACGCCACATCGAAGTGTTTCAGGCCGTGTTACAGGCGGGCAGCGTCAGCGGCGCGGCGCGCCTGCTGAACGTGTCGCAGCCGAATGTCAGCCGCGTGCTGAATCACGCTGAGCAGCAACTGGGTTTCACGCTGTTTGACCGTACACCGCAGGGGCTGATTGTGACGCCGGAAGGGCGGCGGTTAATGCCGGAAGTCGAAGCGTTATTCAGTCATATTCAGGCCATCGGTGAGCTGGCGGAACAGTTACGTCAGGGCGAAGGCCAGCATGTGCGCATTGGTTCGGCACACGCCCTCGGACACAGCGTGATGGCGCCGGTGCTGGTGGATTTCCGCCGTCAGACGCCCGGCGGCAGCGTCGAACTGGTGACCGGACATTTCAACACGCTGAGTCAGGACTTGCTGCAATACAAAATGGATTTCGCGCTGGCATTTGGCGAGCAGGCCACGCAGGAACTGGTTGCTGAGTCGATCTATCAGGCCAATATGGTCGCGCTCCTGCCCAAAGATTCCCCGGTCGAAGGGCCGGTAACGCTGGCGTGGCTGTGCGAAAACGATCTGCTGATGTTGCAGCAGCAGGATCCGCTGGGGCAGGTGCTCAACCGCGTCCTGCGCGAAAACGGTCTGATGCCGCACTCGGCGTTGTTCATCAAAACCTACTCGGTGATCGCCGACATGGTGCTGGCAGGCGGCGGTGTCGGCGTGGTCGATACGTTTACCGCCCGGCGGTATGTTGATCAACTGAAGATCGTGGCGGTAGTGGAACCCCTGCCATTTGAGGTGATTTTGCTGAGCCGCCGGGATCAACCGGCGTCGCAGGCGGCGCTCAGGCTCAGGCAAATGATTAAGCGGAAAGTGGGGGAGTTGAAAGGAGTGCCTTTCGATCCCGTTTAGTTTTTAATTTCAAATTCAAATTCAAGGTCGTGGGCGTCGGCCCACACCGACTTGGGGGACGGCTTATCGCCGCCGCCCCCCAAGACCCCCCGGGCTCTTTCACTGCGCGCTCCGCTCGCTGACTATGTTCCATAAGCCGCAGTGATAGCCGCAAAATCCCGCCGCTGCGCGGTTCCCTCCCATCGGGTTACAACCCGCGCAAAAAGATGCGCGGTTTTCCACCTCTCGTCCGGCGGTATTTTGGAACCGGCCTCAGGCTCTTAATTCACAACCTGACTGATGTTGAAATCTAAAAACTGTCTGCCTTTGAATTTAAGATCGTGCGGGCGATTCAGAAATCTTGCTGAACGGAGCGGCCTGGAGACCCAAGGCTCCAGGACCGAGAGAAGGGACCGCGCAGCGGCAAGATTTCCAGCCGGTCTCCGTGGTAACTGAAACATAGTGTCTAGCGATAGCGCGCAGTTAAAAAAACGCAGGATTCCAAAGGGTTTCGTTTAAAACCCTTTGGGCCAGTTTGGGTGGCAACCCAAGGTGTTGACCTTAAGGCCAGTTTGCACAGCATGCGCAAAAAACTAATTAATTTTTGCCCCAAGCCTCTCCACTCTTTCTACCGCACCCCTGACATCTTCAAAGGTAATATCCATGGGCATGTTCGCCATATCCGGCGTGCTCAGACTGCGGTCAATAATCACGGCCAGATCCTGCTCCGTCAGCCCTGTCGCGATATGCGCTAACTGTGTTGGTATGGCACTGTCGCGGGCCAGGGCGATGGCGGTCAGCAACTCATCGTCGCTGCGGTTTTCCAGTGCCAGCAGGCACAGGTTGCTGTAACCGACCAGTAAACCATGAGGGATGTGGCGGGTTTTCGGGCAGGCGGTGAAACCTTCGTATAACGCATGGGAAGCGCCGGTGTGTGCGCCGTTGCTCATGACTGAGGTCAGTCCGGCGTAGAGGAAAATGGCATCGAGCACCTGTTCGAGGGCGTTGTTGGCTTTGCCGTCATGCACCGCAAAACAGGCGTCGGCGGCGAAATGTTCGATCAGGGTGTAACACAATTCACTGTTGGTTCTGGCGACACCTGCCAGGCCGGTAAGCTGATTCAGGTCGCTGATGGCACGATATTCGTACCATTTTGCCAGCGTATCGCCGATGCCCGCTGAGAGCCATTGCAGCGGGGCGGTGGCCAGTAAATCAGCGTCGATCACCACCGCAGCGGGGCCACAGGGTAACGGCATCATGTCACGGAATTCACCGTCCTGATGATAACGGAACGCCAGCGAGGTCACCGCCGAACAGGTGCCCGCAATGCTCGGCAGTGTCACCACCGGAATATTGCACGCCACGCCTGCCGCTTTGGCGGTATCCAGCGCTTTTCCGCCACCGGTGGCGATAATCACTTCCACCCCTTGCGTGCGGAACACGTCTGCCAGCCGGTTGATTTCCTCCTGACAACACACGCCGTTGAAGATTTCACTGCCAAGATAACTGACCATCTGCTGCTCGAGCTGATCCGCGACTTTCGCCTCGACGCTGGCAATGGCGCGTTTGCCGCCCACTAACATTGCCCGCTGGCCTAAGCGTCCGCACATCGCGCCCAGATGCTTAATAGCGCCGCGCCCGCGCAGTACGCTGGCAGGAAATACCAAACGATGGGTGAACATGCATGCCCTCATAAACTCAGGTGTTTTATGAAGTATAGAAGGCGCGCAGCAGAGCGTAAGAATATCAGCGGCGGCGCTGACGCACGACGTCGTGGGTTTTGCGCAAGGCGTCGCGCGCACCCGGCAGACGCTGCGCGACACCGATAAACAGACAGTCGATGATCAACAACTGGCTGGTCCGGCTGGCCATCGCCGCGGCACGAAAACCCATTTCGCGGCTGCTGGTTCGTAACACGATATCGGCCTTGCGGGCGAGGGCGGCACGGCCAGTGGCGGTGATCGCCAGCGTTGTTGCCCCCGCGGCTTTAGCCTGTGTAAGCGCTTCAATGACATCTGCCGTCTGGCCGGAGTGGGAAATCGCCAGCGCGGCATCTGCATTTGTTAACTGACAGGCGCTTACCAGACTTTCGTCGGTGCTGCCAAAAGTCTGGGCGACAACGCCGATGCGCCGCAGCTTCTGGCAGAAATCCTGAGCAACCAGCGCTGAGGCACCGGTGCCGTAAATATCAATCCGGCGTGCCTGTGAAAGGATGCTGACCGCCTGTTCCAGCGTTGCTGCGCTGAGGAGTTGCGTGGTCTCGGTCGCGCCTTTGACCTCGAATTCCAGCAGCTTTTGCAGGATCTGTTTGGGCGAATCATTGTCGCCGATATCCGCCGCCAGGGGCATCTCGATGGGCATCGGACTGGAGGTTTCTGCGGCCAACGCCAGCCGCAGCGCCGGATAGCCGGTAAACCCCAGCCGTTTGCTGGTGCGTACCACCGTGGCGGTGCTGGTTTCAGCGTATTTTGCCAGTTCCGTCACGCCCATTTTCGCCACACCCAGCGGATTGAGCCTGATAATGGTGATGATGCGTTTTTCCGCCGGAGAAAAACTGCCCTGTAATGCGTTCAGACGTGACTGCAGGTCACTGCCATTCATGCTTATTCCTCCAGTTCACGTAAATGATCGTCTTTTCGTAACGTCATCAGCGCAAACAGGCTGACCACGCAGGTGGCGACCACGTAATACGCCGGAATATCCAGATTGCCGGTCTCTTTAATCAGACCGGTTATGATCAAACCGGCACAGCCGGAGAACACGGCGTTCGACAATGAATAGGATAATCCCAGACCGGTATAACGCACGCGGGTCGGGAACATTTCCGCCAGCATCGCCGGGCCGGGACCGGCAATCATGCCAATTGTTGCCCCGGCAATCAGCACTGCAATGCCTTTCACCAGCAGACTGCTTTCAGGGTTTTGCAGCAAATGCAGCAACGGAAAACTCAGCACGATGACGGCAAATACGGCAATCATCATCACTTTTTTACGGCCGATTTTATCGCTCAGCCAGCCGGAAGGCAGAATAGCCAGCGCGAAACCGACGTTCGCCAGCACGGTGGCCACCAGTGCCTGTAAAAACGTGGCGTGCAGGGAGGTTTGCAGATAAGACGGCATCACCACCAGGAAGGTATAACCGCCCGCCGACCAGCCCATCATGCGGCCAATCCCCAGCGCAATAGCTTTGGCAGTGGCGACAGCAGAGGCTTTTTCAGCGGCTGTTTTTTGCGCTTTCGGTTCGGCCTTTTTACTGGCAACAAAGTTGGGTGTTTCATCGAGTTTCAGGCGCAGATACAACGCCACCAGCCCCATCGGCAGCGCCAGCAGGAACGGAATACGCCATCCCCAGTCTTTCATTTGTGCTTCGGGAAGGGTCTGAACCAGCAACGCGACCAGCGCCACGCCGGTCAGCAAACCCAGCGAAACGGTAAACGACTGCCACGCGCCGTAAATACCGCGTTTGCCTTTCGGTGCGAATTCGGTCATCAGGGAGACCGCGCCACCGAATTCACCACCCGCAAACAAGCCCTGGAACATGCGCATCAGTGTCAGTAACAGCGGCGCGGCTACACCAATCTGCGCATACGTCGGCAGTAAACCAATGATCGCTGTGGCGAGTGTCATCAGCAGAACGACGGCGATCAGTGTCGGCTTGCGGCCAATGCGGTCGCCGATGCGACCAAAAATGATCGCACCAATGGGACGACAGAAAAACGCCAGCGCGAACGACGCATACGTCAGAAGTAACCCGGTCAGGCCGGTCTGGCCTTCCAGCGTGAAAAAGTTACCGGCGATCAGCGTCGCCAGATAACCGTAAACGCCGAATTCATACCATTCAATAAAATTACCGACCGAACCGGCGACGAGTGCGCGACGTGACTGGCTGGCGGTAGCAGGGGAAATCTGTCCGGTGCGGGTCATCATTAACCTCTTCAGGAAAAGAACATTGTTATAAGAATAGGATGTAAATAATTTTCTAAATTCTGGTGATTATTATGTCAATAATTTTCATGTATTGAACAAAATTAAAGCGGGAAGTGTGGGGTCAGGCAGGTTTTTTGGCATAAAAAAGGCTGCGCCTCGAAAGGAGCAGCCTGTTTAAAAGCGGGGCAGTTACAGCGTGTGGATGTCGATACCGTCGCCGATATTGCTTTTCTGGTAGTAAGCCCGCGGGACTTCTACCTGATACTGTTTGTCAGCGTAAGCGACTTCCAGAATAAAACGTTCGTTTTCGTAAGATTCCACCGGAATAAACCCGAAGAATCCTTCCGTGACGCTGATCGTCCGGGAAGACGGAATAGCGTAACGATGAACAATCCTTGCTCTGAGCGGTTCTTGCTTGCCAGTTAACGTATTCCATACGCGGTTAACGGGTTGCGCCAGAGAATCAATCACCTCTGAGGCCAGCGAGTTAAGAGCGGAGGGCCAGCTCTTCGGTGTTTTCATAGTCATGATAAATACCTCGTTGGTCTATATAACCCAATTCTTATAATTATCCGCGGCTAAGATCCAATCATTTTTTACGCTAAGTTTATTCAGGTTTTGTAAGTGTTTGATTTATCCGGCGACGGTTTTGCGTCTTTTGCCGGATTTACGTTCTGCTAGCAATAACGGGCAGGAAGGGCACATGGCGTGATCGGCCAGATCGTAGCGCAGACAGCATTGCTTGCGGTATTGCGGACTGTCGGGGTCTGAGGGATCTTCCGCGCGCAGCGGCTGAAATAACGGGTTTTTGCCGCCATAACGCAGCTCGCGCGATTCCATCAGCCGCATACCGTCCGAGATATCGGCATTGACCAGCTCTGCCTGTTTGACGCCCCAGCCGACGCGGATTGCCGCGTTGCTCCAGTAAATGCCCGGCTTTAAACCGGAGAATTCTGCCAGCGCTTCGCAAACCGGACGCAATTGCTGTTCGATCATCACATCGAAACGCGCCATTGGTTCAGCGGATGTCAGCGCTCCGCCTTCGCCGTCGAGATAGATTTGCGCAGGTAAGCCTTCTTCCTGCATGCACAGATAGACATTTTCAGCGGCGATAGGCAGTTGCCAGCCGTGACGCAGAGAGACGATCACCCAGCTCGGCAGCAGGGTGGCGAAATACCATTGTGACCACATCGAGATCCGCGCACGGCGTGTGTCGCACTTTGCGGCATCGGCGGCATTGGCATCCAGATAGCGTTTGAGCACGCTGGCGCAACCTTCGGCAGTGGTCAGCAGTGACATCGGCACCGCATTGGTCACCAGCGGTGTCATCGGTTTGAAAGTCTCTGCAACCCAGCTGACCGGCGTTTCGCGGAAACTGTCGAGGAGTGTTTGCATCATCAGGTTATGAAAGTCATTCGGCTTGGTAAATCATGGGAATAGAGTAACGAATATTAAAGCGGAATAGTAATGATTTCGATTTAGATTGAGGGTTTTTGCCTCCCGCAGTGAAGGGGAGGCGCAGAGGAAACGTTAGCCGACGACACTGACGCCCGCTTGTTTCAAAATCTCACGCACAACCTTTTGTTTGTCATTGCTCAGCGGCAGCGCCGGTTTGAGTGAATACACCGGCATTTCACTGATGACTTGTGAAATGGCGTATTTGATGACGTTGTAGATCGGCGTATCCAGCGTGTAGAGCGGAGGCAGGAAGGATAACCGTTGTTGCAGTTCTACTGCAGTGGCGAAATCTTTCTCTTTAAAGGCGCGGTAAATTCCGCAGGTGAGTTGCGGGGCGAAGTTGGCGCTGGCGGGGATCGCGCCGTCGCCGCCGAGGATCAGCGTGCCGAACAGATATTCGTCATAACCGGAGAACACGGCGAAATCAGGGCGCTCAGGTTTCACGGCCTGTATCGTTTCGCGAATGTGATTGAGGCTGTCCACGGTATCTTTCAGGCCGACAATGTTCGGGCATTCCAGCGCCAGACGTTTGATCAGGCTGACGGGCAACGGCTGACCCGTCAGTCCCGGATAGTTGTACATGATCACCGGCAAACCCGCGCCTTCAGCAATCGTGCGGTAATGCAGATACAGCGCTTCTTCAGTTATCGGGTTGTAATAAGGATTCACCACCACCACGCCGTCCGCTCCGATACTTTTAGCGTGTTGCGCGAAGGCCAGCGTTTCTGCCGTACCCGGAAGCGCTGCGCCGATCAAAACGGGCACGCGCCCGGCAACATGCCTGGTGCAAAACTCAGCCACTTCATGACGCAGCGCCTGAGACATATGCGCGAATTCCCCTGCACTGCCGAGGAAAAACAGGCCGTTCACGCCGCCTTCAATCGTAAAATCAATCAGACGCGCCATCCCCTGACGGTCAAGCTGCTCATTCTCATTCAGGATCGTTGCGACAGGGGGGATCACGCCATGAAACAGTGGACGGCTCATACATTCGTTCTCCATATGAAAGTGGAAAGTACTCAACACCCCATTTATAGAACGCTGTTTCAAATTTTTATAGCGATGGGATCGAATTACATGGATTTAGCGAAGATTTGGAAGGGAAGTCACAAAGGCGGGGGTAACTCCCTCCCCTGCGAAGGGGAGGGTTGGGGTGGGGTATTAAGGTCAAAAACTGATGTTAAGGTTTGTTTAAACAGGGTGTTAGCCCTTAAAACCCCCTCCCGGCCTCCCCCTTCGCAGGGGGAGGAGCAGGGCAAAACCCGCTCGCGGTGCAGAGTGAAACCCGACCTACATCACCAGTGCCTGACCGTCTTTGCGGGATTCAGTGCCCGCCAGATAGCCGCCTGCCGGATTGGTGACAATCACCTGCGCGCCACCGAACGAATGGCCGCCGAGCGGGTCTTCGACGATCAGCTCATGACCCATTGCGCGCAGCGCTGCCAGCGTGTTGTGACTGAACGTCGATTCGATGGCCACCTGACGGCCGCCGTTGATCCGCCAGCGCGGCGCATCGATGGCGGCCTGCGGATTTTGTTTATACAGCATCATGCGCAACGCCAGTTGCAGATGTCCCTGTGCCTGCATCGGACCGCCCATCAGGCCGAACGACATCAGCGGTTTGCCCGCCGCATCCTGCGCAAAGGCCGGAATAATGGTGTGCAGCGTGCGTTTGTTTGGTGCGACGCAGTTGGCGTGTGTCGGGTCGAGAGTAAATCCGCAGCCACGGTTTTGCATACTCAGACCGGTGCCAGGCACCACGACGCCGGAACCGAAGCCCATGTAATTCGACTGAATGAAAGAGACCATCATGCCGCTGGAATCTGCCGTCGTCAGATAAACGGTGCCGCCCGGACGCGGTGCGCCGTAAGTCACGTCGCTGGCTTTGCTGCGGTCAATGAGTTTTGCCCGCTCTGCCAGATAATCATCGTTCAGGAACAGTTGCGGATCGAAGAACATATGGTCGCTGTCGGTGACGTGCTGGTCCAGATCCGCCAGTGCCAGTTTCATCGCTTCAATACATAAATGCGTGGTTTCCACCGAATCCACCGGCTGGCTGCCGATATTCAGCTTGTCGAGAATGCCCAGTGCAATCAGCGTGGCGATGCCCTGACCGTTCGGCGGCAACTCATGAACCGAGCCACCGGCAAACGACTGCTGCAGGGTTTCCACCCAGTCGGCCTGGTGATTCGCCAGGTCGTCCAGCGTCATTGCGCCGCCGTGGGCCTGACTGTGCGCCACTATTTTTTCCGCCAGTTCGCCGCGATAAAATGCTTCGCCTTCGGTTCTGGCGATCAGTTCAAGTGAGTCAGCCAGTGCCGGATTACGGAAGATTTCACCGATTTTCGGCGCACGACCTTCGGGCGCGAAACACTCCATGAAGCCCGGCTGGTTATGCAGTTTTTTCACCGCGATTTCCCACAGGCGGCCAATCAGCGGCGATACCGGAAAACCGTTACGGGCATAATCAATCGCCGGTTGTGCCAGCGTGGTCAGCGGCAGGGTACCGAAGCGTTTTGCCAGCGCCACCCAGCCGGAGACTGCACCCGGCACGGTAACCGCATCCCAGCCGTAGGTCGGTACGGCATCTAACCCTTTGTCCGCGAAATACTCCGGCGTCCACGCTGCCGGTGAACGGCCTGAAGCGTTGAGTCCGTGGGCTTTTTTGCCGTCCCAGACGATCGCGAATGCGTCACTGCCTGCGCCGTTGCCGCTCGGCTCAAGGACGGTGAGTGCGATGGCAGTGGCGATAGCGGCATCGGCAGCATTACCGCCCAACATCAGCATTTTCATGCCTGCCTGAGCCGCCAGCGGCTGCGAGGCACACACCGCATTGGCACCCATCATGGTCGGACGCAGGGTCGGATAAGCCACATTAAAATCGTAATTCTCAGACATGTATTCTTCCTTAAAAAAGCTGCAAACGGTTTATTCAGAACGCGGGTCGAGCGCATCACGCAGCCCGTCACCCAGCAAATTGAAACCCTGTACGGTGAGGAAAATCGCCAGACCGGGGAAAATTGACATCCACGGCGACTGCTCAAGGAAGCTGCGCGCGGTGTTAAGCATCGCGCCCCACGAGGCGTCCGGCGGTTGCTGGCCGAGGCCGAGAAACGACAGGCTGGCTTCGGTGATAATCGCTGAAGCAATCGCCAGCGTCGCCTGCACCAGAATGGGCGACAGCACATTCGGCAGCACATAACGCCAGAGGATCCAGTGGTCGGGCAGACCAATCGCCCGCGCCCCTTCAATGTATTCCTCGTTGCGGATACTCATCACCTGCGCACGCGTCAGGCGGGCAAAAATCGGCATAGCCGAAAGCCCGATGGCGATCATCGCATTACCCAGACTTGGGCCGAGAAAAGCACCCAGCGCAATCGCCAGCACCAGAAACGGACACGACAGCAGCGCTTCGACCACGCGGGAGATAATGCTGTCCATCCAGCCCTGCCAGAAACCGGCGATAAGGCCGAGCGGCACACCAATCACAATCGCGATAATGACTGATACACAGCCGGCCATCAGCGACGTGCGTGCCCCCCAGAACAGGCGCGATAAAATGTCGCGGCCCAGTTCATCGGTGCCCAGCCAGTGCAGGGCGGAAGGCGCTTTGCGTACCGCCATGAAATCGGCTTTGATCGGATCAAACGGCGAAATCCACGGGGCGAGCAACGCCAGCAAGGCGAAGGTGATGACCAGCACCGCGCCAGTCACTGCGCTTTTATTGCGCAGAAATTTGCTGAGTACGCGGTTTGGCTCGCGGGCAGGGAGTGACGTTGTCACGGAAATCACAGAAACGCTCATCTCAGGCTCTCCGCATGCGTGGGTTGACCAGAACGTACAGCACGTCGGCCAGCAGGTTCATCAGCAGAAATCCGACCGCGACCACCATCACCACGCCCTGAACCACGGCGTAATCACGGTTGAACACTGAATCGACAATCATTTTGCCAAAGCCCGGGATGGTGAAAACCTGCTCGCTGAGCACCGCGCCGCCCAGCAGTTCGCCGAACAGTAACGTGGTGAGCGTGATGATCGGCACCAGCGCATTGCGCAGCGCGTGTTTCATGATCACCTTTTTCGGCAGCAACCCTTTGGCGCGGGCGGTGCGGATGTAATCGGCTTTCAGCACCGCAATCATCGCCGCACGGGTATGGCGCATCAGCGTGGCAGAAAGGCCGGTACCGAGCACCGCCGCAGGCAGCAGCATGGTTTTCAGGTTTTGCAGCGGATCTTCTGAAAATGGCACGTAACCTGACGCAGGAAGCCAGTGGAGTTTCACGGAGAACAACATAATCAGCAGCACACCCAGCCAGAAATGGGGGATCGAAATCCCCGACAGTGCCAGAAAATTGGTGCCGTTATCTATCCAGGTGCCTTTGTTCACCGCCGCCAGCACGCCCATGGTGATACCGATAATCAGCGCCACAATCATCGCCAGCAGCGACAGTTCCAGCGTCACCGGCAGTTTGCTGGCGATCAGTTGTAATACCGGTTCCTGCGTGCGCAGTGACGTACCGAAATCGCCGCGCAGCGCGTTGCCGACCCAGTGGAAATACTGGCTGGGGATCGGGTCATTCAGATGATATTGCTCGCGTAACTGCGCAATCACTGCCGGATCCCGCTCCTCGCCCGCCATCGCGGTGATCGGGTCGCCCGGCAGTAATTTCTGCAACGAGAACACCATCAGCGTGACCAGAAACAACGTCGGTATGGCTGAAATCAGCCGTTTCACCACCAGTTCTAACATTGTCTTTCCTCAGGCAATTACTTGTTCAGCGCCAGACCCTGCAGCCGGATCAGCCCGTCGGCGTAAGGTACGAAACCGGTCACTTTTTTACTCATGCCGAAAATGCGCGGTTCGAAGTACAGATACACCAGCGGATCGTCGAGGTTTTCCTGCACCACAATCTGCTTGTAGAGGGCTTTACGCTTCTCCACATCGCTGGTCAGACGCGCTTCCTGCAACCACTGATCGACCTGCGGATTGCTGTATTTGCCGTCGTTCAGGCCGCCTTTGGTATTGAGGAACGAGAAGATATTGCCGTCCGGATCCGGGCGCCCTGACCAGCCGGACATGCTCATTTTGAATTCGCCGCGTTGCTGGCGATCCAGCAGCGTGGCGTATTCGGTCATTTGCAGATTCAGGTTGATGCCTGCTTCGCTGACCATCGCCTGCAATACCTGCGCAACCTGCTGAGAAGTCGGGTTGTTGGCGACCAGGAAATCAATGGTCAGCGGTGTTTTCACCCCGGCGGCGGCCAGCAGCGCTTTGGCTTTTTCGATATCGCGTTTTGGCACCGGAATGTCGGCGTGATAAGGGCTGGCAGGCGAGAAGGCCTGATTCGCCGGCGTGTACTGCCCCTGGAACACCACCTGATTCAAAGCGTCGCGGTCAATCGCCAGCGACAGTGCCTGACGCACGCGGGCATCTTTCGCCAGCGGCGTATTGGTATTGGCGGTGCCGTTGGCGATATTGATCGTCAGCCCCATGTAACCGAGGCCGGTGGTACTGGCCAGTTGCAGATTACTGTCGGCTTTCACCGTTGCGGTGTCGCTGGCGGCAATGCCTTCGGTGATGTCTAAATCGCCCGCACGCAGGTTGGCAAGGCGAACCGACGCATCCGGAATAGGCAGGAACACCACTTTATCGAAGTGATACGCGCCTTTGTTCCAGTAATTTTCAAAACGCTTAAGCACGATGCGGTCCTGCTGAACGCGGCTGACAAACTCGTACGGGCCGGAACAGACCGGATGCGCCGCCACATTGCCTTTGGCCGTCGCTTCCGGCGCCATCATGGTGCCCGCGCGGTCAGTCAGTTGCATCAGCAACGCGGCATCTGCGGTTTTCAGATGGAAAACCACGGTGTACGGCGCGGTGACTTCCACGGATTCAATGGAAGAGAGCTCACTTTTGCGCAAAGAACCCGGCAGCGTCAGGTAACGTTCGATATTGTATTTCACCGACGGCGCATCAAATTTCTCGCCATCATGGAAGGTCACGCCTTCGCGCAGATGCAGGGTCAGCGTTTTGCCGTCGTCGCTGTACGCCCAGTCTTTCGCCAGACCCGGCACGATTTTAAGATGCTGATCGACATCCACCAGACGCTCACACATGGCGCTGAACACGAAACGCCCGTAATAGGTGCGCGCCGTGGCCGGATCCAGCATGTCAGGATCGCTGCCAAGGCCGATGCGCAGGGTGCTTTCCGCATGGGCGAGGCCCGCAGACGTCAGCAACATTAAGGCGGGAATGCAGGCAGTTAAGCGGGGTGCAAATCTCATGGTCGGGTTCCCTGGGTTGAGGTTGGAGTGGAAAGTGAAAGCCGGGACTGGCTCGCTTGTTCAAACAGCGCACGCCGTAAGGTAAAAGCGGCGGACGGCGGCGGAACCAGCACCGAGGTGCGGTCCCGTTGCAGTTCGCTCCAGCGGTGGCAGGCCACCATGCGGTTGTCACTGACGGTTTCGAGTGGCGGTTCCACCAGACGACATTCGTCGGTGGCGTACGCGCAGCGGGTATGGAAACGGCAGCCGGTGGGCATATTGGCCGGATTGGGCATATCACCCTGCAACAGGGGCACCGGGCGTTTAACGCCGGGTGTGAGCAGCGGCGCGGAGGCAATCAGCGCCTGGGTATACGGATGCAGCGGCTGATCAAAAATGTCATCGGTGCGGGCCAGTTCCACGATTTGCCCGAGGTACATCACCGCCACACGGTCGCTCATATGGCGGATCACCGCCAGACCGTGCGCGACGACAATCATCGTCAGACCAAACTGTTGTTTCAGGCTTTCCAGCAGATTCACCACCTGCGCCTGCACTGACACATCCAGCGCCGACACCGGTTCATCCCCCAGCAGCAGTTTCGGCGAGGACGCCAGTGCGCGGGCGATACCGATGCGCTGGCGCTGACCGCCGGAAAACTCATGCGGATAGCGGTTGCTGAATGCGGCGGGCAGGCCGACCGTGGTCAGCAGTTCGCGCACTTTTTCCTGTCTGTCTGCTTTACCACTGACAATGTTGTGCAGCCACAGCGGTTCGCCGACGATTTCTTCCACGGTCATGCGCGGGTTGAGTGAGGCAAACGGATCCTGAAAGATGATTTGCAGGTCGCGGCGCAGCTTTTTCATCTGTTCAGCCGAAAACTGTTTCAGGTTTTCGCCTTCATAAAACACGTCACCGTCGGAGGCGCTGAGCAACTGCAATAACAGGCGACCCAGGGTTGACTTCCCTGAGCCGGATTCGCCGACAATCGCCAGCGTTTCGCCATGCCAGACGCGCAAAGACACACGATCTACCGCCTGCACGATTTTCGGTTTGCTGAATAGTGACGACGGCCCTTTAAAAACTTTGCTCAGCGCGGCGGCTTCCAGAATGGGGCGGGGAGTGAGGCTCATGCGCAGGCTCCTTCGGCGGATAACACGAAATAGTTTTCCAGCGGCGCAAAGAAACAGGCGACGTGGTGCGGCGACTGATTCAGGGCGCGCAATGGCGGACGCTCCTGGTGGCAGCGTTCGGTGGCGAACGGGCAGCGCGTCGAGAAGCGGCAACCCTGCGGCATGTCTTTCGGTAACGGCACGGCACCGGGAATGGTGGACAGCGCGCCCTGACGCGGAGCCAGCGACGGCATCGACCCCATCAGCCCGATGGTGTAAGGATGCTGCGGATTATTGAAAATATCGGTCACCAGACCCTGTTCGACGATCTGCCCGGCGTACATCACCGCCACACTGTCGGCGACTTCCGCCACCACACCCAGGTCGTGGGTGATCAGCAACAATGCGCTGCCGGTTTCCTGCTGAATACGGTTGAGCAGGGCGAGGATTTGCGCCTGAATGGTGACGTCCAGCGCGGTGGTCGGTTCGTCGGCAATCAGCAACTGCGGACGGTTGATCAGCGCCATGGCAATCATCACCCGCTGGCGCATACCGCCGGAAAGCTGGTGCGGATAAGCCTCCATCCGCAATTCAGGAGCGGGGATCTGCACCTTTTTCAGGATTTCCAGCGCCTGTTCGCGGGCCGGTTTTTTGCCGACACCCTGATGACGCATGACCGCTTCGGCAAGCTGATCGCCCAGTGTCAGCGCCGGATTGAGTGATGTCATTGGCTCCTGAAAAATCATCGCCAGTTCCTGACCGCGCAGGTCGGCGTACTGACGCTCAGACAGCCCGAGCAGCGAGGTATCATTGAGCCGGATATCGCCCTGCAACACTTTAGCGCTGGCGGGCAATAACCCCATCAGCGCCAGCGACGTCACGCTTTTGCCGCAACCAGATTCGCCCACCAGCGCCAGCGTTTTTCCTGCTTCCAGTTGTAAGGAAATACCGTCGAGCACGGTCGCGGGAGAACCGGAAAATTGCACCCTCAGGTCGTTAATGTGTAACAGCGGCCTGACGGGTCCGGCGGGGTCAGTCATCAGTAAAATCCTCGTCATCATCATGCAGGGTGGAAAGAAATGCCTGTTGCAGCGCCAGAAGGTGCTCGCGCATGACTTTCGCGGCTTCTTTCGGCTGGCGTGCGGCGATGTGTTCTACGATACGTTCATGGTGATCGTCGTAACGGTTCAGGCGCTCCTGATTGCGTGCCGCGTTGCGCACCGCCAGCCAGCTCGGGTCACGGCGGATGGCGTCGACGGCATCAAACAATCCGAGCAACAACCGGTTACCCGCGGCATCGGCAATAGCGCGGTGAAAGGCGCTGTCCCACAGCTCAATCTGATCCGGATCACCGCGCGACATCGTTTTCACTTTGTCCAGTAAACGGCGCATCAGCTGGATTTGTTCCGGCGTAGCGCGCAGTGCGGCGTATTTCGCCAGCCCCGGTTCGATTTGCAGACGGGCTTCCATCACTTCCTGCAAGTTGGATTGTTTCGGTAACGCCTGCAGGCTCAGCGGCTGGGCAGGACCATTCGGCCCGATAAACGTGCCTTTCCCCTGCTTGCGCCACACGCGACCTTCTTCTTCCAGCACATCCAGCGCCCGGCGGATTTCACGGCGGCCGACATCAAACATTTGCATCAGATCACGCTCCGCAGGCAGTGGCTGCGTCTGATCCGGATGCTGTTGTATCAGCTGGCGTAGCTGTTCCAGCGCTGAATTCGATGTGCCGTTAGAAGGGGGTAGCGCCCCGGAGTGCGTTGTCATATGTCAGTTTCCCGCTGGGAATTAAATCGTTAATCAGTCCTTTGCATTTTCTGAACCAATTTTGTAATGGTTCGTGAAAAAGTTTTGCAAACAGGAGAATTTGTTTTTAATTTCAAAAGACTAAAATTTACGCACTTTAGTCAGAGAATCGTTTTAATTTTTTATAAGATATTGATATTCATCTTATATGCACAAGTGTAGTGCGTTAAATTAATGTTAACGGATCGTAATGGTGCGTGATTTTGCGGGATGAGAAGCCGATCAAATAAATGGTATAAGTTGGCTAATGGTTCGCTATTTCGTTGCTTTACCAAAGAAGGAAAGGGTCGGGCGGGGTATTAAGGAATAATTCGCAAGCCGGAGCGGACACGGGCAGTGGTTTCGTCTGCAAGTTTGTGAGTAATGGTGAAGTTTTCGCAGGGGAGCCAGAGAATTCAGTTCAGCTCCCTCCCCTGTGAAGGGGAGGGTTGGGGTGGGGTATTAATGCAAAATCAGATAGTTAAAGTGTACTTTGACCGGGTGTTAACCCTTAAAACCCCCCTCCCAGCCTCCCCCTTCGCAGGGGGAGGAGCTAAAACAATCGTCAGAAATAACAGGCTTATATACCGCTGTTCCCCCGATCACTCCCGGCACAAACCGTGTCTAATACCTATCATCAGAGAGGTGCGAACCCGGTTAGTCGTGACTCTGAGGGTTGAGGGCGCCCAAAGAAATACCCCTGGAACAACGTACAACCTTCTTCTTTCAGACGCCGGAATTGCTCGTCGGTTTCCACACCTTCTGCCGTGGTCTGAATGTCCAGACTGCGGCTCATGCCGGTGATGGCACGGATAATTGCCAGCGCTTCGCGGCTGTCGTGCATGTCGTTAATGAATGACCGGTCTATTTTGATTTTGTCGAACGGGAAAGACCGCAGATAACTCAGCGACGAATACCCGGTGCCGAAATCGTCCAGCGCAATCCGCACACCCAGCGATTTCAGTTTCCGCAATGTGCTGATATTGCCAAGCGTGTTATCGAGCAATACCGATTCCGTGATTTCCACTTCCAGACGTGACGGATCCAGCCCTGAGGCTTCCAGCGCTGATTCCACCACCGACAGCAGCCCGCTGTTTTTGAACTGAATCGGTGAAAGGTTAACGGCAACCGTCTGACTGCCTTTCCAGCTTGCGGCTTCGCGGCAGGCTTCGTGCAACGCAAATGAGCCAAGACTGTGGATCAGCCCCGTTTCTTCGGCAATCGGAATGAAATCGACCGGCATGATCAGCCCGTTTTCCGGATGATGCCAGCGCATGAGCGCCTCGTAACCCATTACGGCATCGTGACGGGCATCGGTGATCGGCTGGTAGTAAAGACGCAACTGATTACAGGTAATGGCGTCGCGTAAATCCATTTCGACCACCCGGCGTTTGCGCGCGGCGGCATCCATCTCAAGGCGGAAATCTTCATAACGGTTGCGGCCGTTACGTTTGGCTTCATACAGCGCCATGTCCGCACAACGCAGCAATTGATCGGGGGTGTTTTCCGTCGAACCGGCGAGCGCAATACCGATGCTCAGGCCGACGGATAACGAATGGCCATCGATAATGACTGGCGGACGTACTGATTCAATCAGGCGTTTGGAAATCTGGTGCGCGGCAGAAATGTCTTTCAGCCCCGGCAGCACCACGGCAAATTCGTCACCGCCGATGCGTGCCAGCGTGTCGTCATCGCGCAGCGTCATGCGCAGACGTTTGGCTATCGCGCGCAGCAGTTCGTCACCAACCTGGTGGCCGAGCGCGTCATTGACGTTCTTGAAGTTATCGAGATCCAGACACAGCGTGGCGGTGTGGCTGTGAGTATAGCTGTCGCGCTGCAAGGCTTCACTGAGACGCTGGCTGAACAGAATGCGGTTCGGCAGACTGGTGAGATTGTCGTGATGCGCCATGTGGTGAATACGGGCGTGGGCGGCCTGTTGGTCCGTCACGTCATCAGCAATCATCATCACGTAGCTGGTCTGAGGATCGTGCCCGCGGATCACCGAACTGGTGGTCTGTAACGTCCGGTCGCCAATAGCCGTCAGTAATTGCTGCTCGCTGCGGTGCAGGCCTTCTGCGCGCAAACATTCATCCGATTGCTTATTAATAAAGGTGCTCAGTCCGATGCCCATACAATCCTGCGGGCGCTTACCGAGCATTTTGTCGCGGGGAATCCCCAGCAGACGCTCTGCCTGGCGGTTGACCAGCAGAATTTCGCGCGAGACGGCATTCTCGACAATCACCGAGGACGGGATATTGGCGATCACGGTATTGAGGAAATGTGACAGGGACGAGAGCTGCTCGCTGTTGGATTCGGCCAGTTCTTTGGCCTGCAACAGGGCCTTTTCCGTTTCACGACGCTCCGTGACATCACGGGTGATTTTGGCAAATCCGATGATTTCCCCGGCTTCGCGTAAGGCTTCAATAATAATGTGCGCCCAGAAGCGTGAGCCATCTTTACGCTGTCGCCAGCCTTCGGATTCGTAACGGCCAGTGGAACGCGCCGTTTCCAGCCCGCGTTGCGGCCAGCCGTTTTGTCTGTCTTCTTCGGTGTAAAAACAGGAAAAATGCTTACCGACAACTTCTTCAGGCGTATAACCTTTCGCCCGCTGCGCACCGGCATTCCAGTTCGCAATATGGCCATCGGGAGTCAGCATATAAATCGCATAATCTTCTACGCGCTGAACCAGCAATCGATAAAGTACATCAGAATCTTCACTCATATTTTTTGCCTGATAGCTGGCCGTCTCTGCACGGGGTCCGTCCAAATCAGAGTCCGGCTAAATAGTGCGCCTGTTCCCGACGCATTTTTGCTGTGATGTGCCCGTGAAACGTTAGCATAAGAAAATTCTTACTTCGCCAAATTTTGCTTCTAACGTGCTTAAATTTAAGCGTATTTAGCAAAAAGATCGGCCTTAAGTGAAATCCGTTATTTGGGTTTTAACTAACGGGAGTGTTATCGGCAGGGAAGTTCGGGGCTTTAATAAAAAGGCACATAATGTTCATGCGTTACAAGCAGTTAATCAGCATGTAAAAAAGCCGCAACAATGTGCGGCTGAGTCTTTGGCGCTTAAAGGCGCTCAGGATTGAAACAACAATCAGGATAAAGCTTAATCCGCTGTGTTTAACGGATAATTTAAACCGCGTTTAGGGAAAGCTGATGGAGGCGCAGGGTCCGTCAGTCACCGAATCCCGCAAAATAAGTTCAGACACAAACTTATTCTGTTGGGATAAATAACCGCCATCGAGCATGGAAATAATCTGACTGATGACTTCACTGACCATATCGCTGACCGGATCCTTTACACTCGACAGCGCCGGAATAAGAAACGGCGCGGTCGGGATATTATCAAACCCGATCACCGAAACCTGTGCGGGTACGGCAATACCGGTTTCGTTCAGTTTTTTCATCGCGCCGATCGCCATTTCATCGTTACTGGCCAGAATTGCGCTGAAAGTCTGACCGGTCATCAGCAGGGTTTCCACGGCGGCAGCGCCGCTGGCTGGTGACCATTTTCCCTGCGCAATCAGCGATTCCCTGACCGGCAATCCGGCTGCGGCGAGCGCCTCTTTATAACCCGAAAGACGTTCTATCGCCGTCGGGGAATCCAGGGAACCGGTGATAAACGCAATATTATGGTGACCGTGTTCAATCAGGGTCTGTGTGGCATTAAAACCGGAACCTTTGTGGTCGCAGTAAATACAATGGCTCTGATGTTTGCGCAATTTACGGTTAACCACCATCACCGGTTTTTTATATTTATCGATGATCTCATCCATTTCATCAACGGATAAAAAGCGCGGATAAATAATAATGCCGTCGCAGCGTAAATCATGCAGAAACTGAATGGCTTCCCGTTCTTCTTCGGCGCTGTGTTTGCCATCGACCAGGATCAACTGACGGCCATTGGCGTCGAGTTTTTTTGCCGCCTGAGAAATTAACTCACTGAAATAATTGCCGTTGTACAGCGTGTTGGTCACCACCAGGCCAATGCACATCGACTTGCTGGTCGCCAGATTGCGCGCCAGTAAATTTGGCCGGTATCCCGCTTCGTCAATGGCTTTAAATACCTGATCTTTGGTTTCCTGGCTCACATAACCTTTACCGGAAAGTACACGGGAAACGGTGGCTTTGGAGACGCCCGCTTTATTAGCCACTTCCTGCATTGTCGACATCAGGGCTTCCTGAAAGTGAAAAATGATGCGTCATTCTACACATTTCAGCCGTTTTACGATGTTTTTGGCATAACAGAACGACAGTGAGAGATCGTCATCACAAAAATAAAACAACGTTGCATTTTTTTATTGAAGTTACAGAGGTAACTGCACATTCTCGTATGAAACCGGTTACCTATCGTTTCACAGCCTTTCATAAAAAAAGCATAACGTTCATAAAAAGTGGTTTCACAGGAGCCAGGGCTTCTGAAAAACATTCATAACCCTATGAATCTGAGAGAGTTGTACACATGTCTAAAAATTTTGCAGCAATATCACAGTCGATTGTGGATGCCATCGGCGGCGCACAGAACGTTGCGGCAGTGACACACTGCATGACGCGCCTGCGCTTTGTGCTGAATGATGAATCTGTTGTTGATGCCGCCACACTGAAAGCCATTACCGGCGTGATGGGCGTGGTGCGCAACGAAAAACAGTGCCAGGTGATCATCGGTAACAACGTTTCTCAGGCGTACGCTGAAGTGCTGAAACTGCTGCCGGAAGGCTTCTCAGCCAGTGACGACAGCGCTGCACCGGCGAAAAATAAAATCACCCTGAAACGTATCGGCTCCGGCATTCTGGATGCGCTGATCGGCACCATGTCGCCGCTGATCCCGGCCATTATCGGTGGTTCAATGGTGAAACTGCTGGCGATGATCCTGGATATGACCGGCGTGTTCGACAAGGGCGCTTCCACGCTGGTGATCCTCAATACCATCGGCGACGGTGCGTTCTTCTTCCTGCCGGTGATGGTGGCGGCGTCGGCAGCGGTGAAATTTAAAACCAATATGTCGCTGGCGATTGCGATTGCCGGGATCCTTGTCCATCCGGCATTTATCGATTTAATGGCGAAAGCGGCACAGGGGCAGAAAGTCGAATTTATTGGCATTTCCGTCACGGCGGTGAAATACACCTACACCGTTATTCCGGCGCTGTGCATGACCTGGCTGCTGTCTTACATTGAAAAATGGGTCGATCGCATTACACCGGTTGTCACTAAAAACTTCCTCAAACCGATGCTGATTATGCTGATTGCCGCACCGATCGCCATCATGCTGATTGGTCCGCTGGGCATCTGGATCGGTACCGGGATTTCAGCGGTGGTGTATACCGTTCACAGTTATCTGGGCTGGCTTTCTGTCGCCATTATGGGCGCGGCCTGGCCGCTGCTGGTGATGACCGGCATGCACCGCGTGTTCACGCCAACCATTATTCAGACCATCGCGGAAACCGGCAAAGAGGGCATGGTGATGCCGTCGGAAATTGGCGCGAACCTGTCACTGGGCGGTTCTTCACTGGCGGTCGCGTGGCGTACCAAAAACCCGGAACTGCGTCAGACTGCGCTGGCCGCAGCGGCTTCAGCGATTGTCGCCGGGATTTCCGAACCCGCCTTGTACGGCGTGGCGCTGCGGCTGAAACGTCCGCTGATCGCCTGCTTAATCAGCGGCTTTATTTGCGGTGGCGTGGCGGGATTAGGCGGACTCGCCAGCCATTCGATGGCGTCGCCGGGGCTGTTTACCAGCGTGCAGTTCTTCGACCCGTCGAATCCGATGAGCATTGTCTGGGTGGTGGGCGTGATGGTCCTCGCGGTGGTGATCTCCTTCTTCACTACCTTGCTGCTCGGATTTGAAGATATTCCGGTGGAAACCGTGGCGCCAAAAAATACAGCGCCGGAATCAACGGCTTCCGCCGCCTTTGCGGTTTCGCAAAGCGCAGTTAAATAAATTAAAGGAGAGGATTTTACATGTCAGCATCAGCATTTCCTGAAGGTTTTTTATGGGGCGGCGCGATTGCCGCAAACCAGGCCGAAGGCGGCAGTTTCGAAGGAGGCAAAGGGCTGACCACGGTAGATATGATCCCGCATGGCGCGCACCGTCTGGCGGTAAAAACCGGTCAGGAAAAACGTTTCTCCCTGAAAGACGACGAGTTTTATCCGGCGCATCAGGCGATTGATTTCTACCATCGGTACAAAGAAGACATCGCGCTGATGGCAGAAATGGGCTTTACCGTGTTCCGTACCTCGATTGCCTGGAGCCGTCTTTATCCCAATGGTGATGAGCAGGTGCCGAACGAGGAAGGTATCGCGTTTTACCGTGACGTATTTGCGGAATGCAAAAAGTACGGCATCGAACCGCTGGTGACGCTGTGCCATTTTGATGTGCCGATGCATCTGGTCATCGAATACGGCTCGTGGCGTAACCGCAAAATGGTGGAGTTTTTCGCCCGCTATGCGCGTACCTGTTTTGAAGCGTTCGACGGGCTGGTGAAATACTGGCTGACCTTCAACGAAATTAACATCCTGCTGCACAGCCCGTTCTCCGGTGCCGGTTTAGTCTTTGAAGAGGGCGAAAATCAGGAGCAGGTGAAATATCAGGCGGCGCACCATGAGCTGGTGGCCAGTGCTTTAGCGACAAAAATTGCCCATGAAGTGAACCCGGAGAATCAGGTCGGCTGTATGCTGGCTGGCGGGAATTTCTATCCGCAAACCTGTAAACCGGCTGATGTCTGGGCGGCCCTGCAAAAAGACCGCGAGAACCTGTTCTTCATCGATGTGCAGGCGCGTGGCGAATATCCGTCATATACCCGCCGCGTCTTTGCCGAAAAGGGCGTTAACGTCGTGACTGAGCCGGGCGATGACGGCATCCTGAAAAACACCGTCGATTTTGTCTCGTTCAGTTACTACGCGTCGCGTTGTGCGTCAGCAGACATGAACGACAACAACAGCAGCGCGGCGAATATTGTTAAATCGCTGAAAAATCCGTACATCGAGGCCAGCGAATGGGGCTGGGGCATCGATCCGCTCGGTCTGCGCATCACCATGAACATGATGTACGACCGCTATCAGAAGCCGTTATTCCTGGTCGAAAACGGCCTCGGCGCGAAAGATGAAATCAACGCGCAGGGCGAAATCAATGACGATTACCGCATCAGCTATCTGCGTGAGCACATCCGCGCGATGGGTGAAGCGATCACCGATGGCGTTCCGCTGATCGGCTACACCTCATGGGGGTGTATCGATCTTGTCTCCGCCTCGACCGGTGAAATGAGCAAGCGCTACGGCTTCGTTTATGTCGACCGCGACGATGCAGGTAATGGCACGCTGGAAAGAAAGAGAAAGAAATCGTTCTGGTGGTACAAGAAAGTGATTGCCAGTAACGGGGGGGATCTGGGCTAATGCCGTAACGGGGAATATCCGCAGACCGGGTATTCCCCGTTACCGGAAGGTATTAATTAATCATTTCATTTACTGAAGTTATTTTCGTCATTATTTATTATAGTTTTAACGTTATTATTTCCTGTAACAAACATGCAATATAATTATCCCATTGCATCCACTCTGCTATTCTTTTTCTCCTTCTCCATTAATTCTATTTTAATTTCACCCTCTGTCACGCGGGGAAATTTGCCTGTTGGCTCAGCAAATTAGGTAAAAAGAGTGTGATCTTAATTGCAGAACCTGAGCATGCAAATTGCAGCTATTGTTCGCAGGTAATAAAAAGCAGCGAATAATATGAGTTAATGCATTTTAACATCAGGAGTGATGAATGAAAAAGCAATGGAGCAGGGAACAGGCGGCTGCGTGGAGTGAGCAACAGGGCTGGATTTGCGGATTTAATTATCTGCCGCGCACGGCGGTTAACTGGACCGAACTGTGGCAGCGTGAAACTTTTGATGCGCCGGTGATTGATCAGGAACTCGGCTGGGCACAGGAAGCGGGTTATAACCAGTTGCGTATCAATCTGCCGTTTATCGTCTGGCAGGCCGATCGCGACGGTTTGCTGGCGCGCATCGATCAGTTTCTCAGTATTGCCCGTCGTCATGACATCAGGGTCATGCTCACGCTGATGGACGATTGCGGATTCTCCGGCGACGAGCCGTTCCTCGGGCCGCAAAAAGCACCGGAACCGGGCAAACATAACAGTCAGGCGGCTGCCAGTCCGGGGCGGGATGTGGTCTGCAACCGCGATATGTGGCCGGAGGTGGAGATTTATGTGCGCGACATCATCCGTCATTTCCGCACCGACGACCGTATTGCCATCTGGGATTTGTACAACGAACCGGGTAACCGTGGCACGTTCGCCACCGGACTGGAAGAAACGATGTATGACGAAAAACTGGAAGGGTTTGCGCTGGAACTGATGCATAAGGCATTTGTCTGGGCGCGCGGGGAAGATCCCGTCCAGCCGCTGACCGTCGGTGCCTGGCATTGTTCACAGGATCCGGACCAGCCGGAAAGCGAGTTTTTCACCCATCCTATTGATGTGGCGGCGGCTGAACTTTCTGACGTCATCAGTTTTCACGCGTATGTCGCGACGCCGAAACTTTTACAGACACTGCGTTTCTGGCAGAAATTCAACCGCCCGATGTTATGTACCGAATGGCTGGCGCGCCATGTCGGCAGCGTGTTTGAGGAGCAACTGCCGCTGTTCAGCGCGTTCAATGCGGGCTGTTATCAGTGGGGATTAGTGCGCGGTAAAACCCAGACCACGCTGCCGTGGCCCTCAGTGCGCAAGGGCAATCACGATTATGCCCATTTATGGTTTCACGATGTGCTCGACGAATACGGCATTCCGTTCCGTCGCGCCGAAATGGATCTGGTCCGCCGTTTAACGCGCATTAAAAGTACAGGTTGATTATTCAGGTTTTGACATGCTGAATTATTATGCTGCTGAAACAGCATTATGTTTCCATGTTACAGGCCGAAATTTGAAAGAAAAGGCGTCCGTTGGCATCCGGGAAACTGCGTGCTGACGGACTTTTTTTTACTTCATTAAGTTGTTCATATTTTTTCGTGATGAATTCCCCTAAAAATTTAAGTTTTGTCAAAAACGGGCGATAAAAGAGAAGTACCGAATGGGTGACTGACAAACCCTGTCAGTGAGTTATGGATAATCACCACATCACCTCACTGTAGCTTTAGGATTAAACGATGGCGCGTCGCGTAAAATGCCGCTCGGCGGAGCGGCTGGTTGATATATTAACGGAGCTACACCTGAATGGCGTTGTTAAACGCAATTCGCTGATGGAGAAATTCTCAATCACTGAACGGACGGTCTATCGTGATTTGAATGCACTGTCGACGGTCATTGAGCACTGTGGCGAAGGTGAATACCGGCTTTCATCCGCCCTGCAATCGACACAAACGGAAAATTTGCATCATTCGCTGGCAAAATTTTTGCAGGCTGACAGTTACTTCCCCGAACGTGGAAGTGATTTTTGGCAGTATCTCGATGCCCGATTGAACGAAAAACATATCAGCATTCAGAATGCCAGCCCTGAACATACGTTAAAGGCCGATCTTCGTCGTCATTTCCCGGCCATCGAGAAAGCCATCAGACAGCGGAATCTCTGTAAACTGACCTATAAAGGTAAAGACCGGGAACTCCACCCGTACCGGCTTATCAATCAGCACAATATCTGGTATTTACAGGCGACAGATAAAGGGAAGCTGAAATCTTTTTCACTGAGTCAGATCGAGTGGCTGGATATTAAAAAAGAAACCTTTATTCCTGATATTACGGTAATGGCTTTACTGGAAAGCAGTCAGGATCCCTGGATTAGCCGGGAAGGCTTTGACGTGAAACTTCATGTGAAAGGACGCCATGCTCATTATTTCAAAAGACGTGACTTACTGCCTGAACAGAAAATGCTTCAGGATGACGGAAATGGTGTTGTCGTGAGTTGCCGGGCTGCGCATGAAAATCAAATATTACCGCTGATACTTTTCTGGTTGCCTGAGATAGAAATTCTTGAACCTTTCTGGCTCAGGGATGCGCTTTTCCGTTTATTAAAAGGCTACCTGTCCTCAGCTGAAAAATCCTTACTGCCCGCAGAGGCAAAATAATTTAAATAACAATGGAGATGTATTATGGCAATTCCTGTAATCATTTTAGGTGCCGCAGCAATTGCAACTGCCGTCGGCGGTAAAAAAGCGTACAAAGGCTATCAGGACAAATCTGAAGCCAATGAGATCCTTGAGGGGGCTAAAAATCGCTATGACAGTCGCAAGAAAGCCTTCGATATCGTCAATGATGACGCTTCCCGCAAACTTGAACGCCTGGGTAAAAAAGAATTAAGAATTGGCGAGGAATTCCGCGAGTTTGACACCATAGCTAAAGAACTTTTGGCAAAAATGGAGCAAGACGGCCATACCCAGTTGCGTCTGGAAATACCACAGCATCGTTTAAACAAGATTGAGAAGCTGGCTATTTCGGCGACCGAATATCTCGGAACTGTTGTGGGGGCCGGAACATCAGGTGCAGCGGCCGGATTCGCTGTTTACAGTGGTGTCGTGGCGTTTGCGGCGGCCTCCACCGGCACACCTATCGCAGCACTCTCAGGTGCAGCAGCCTATAATGCCACGATGGCTGCCATTGGCGGAGGCTCGCTGGCGGCAGGCGGTTGGGGTATGGCCGGTGGGGCGATGGTATTGGGCGGCGCGGTGGTTGCACCCATCCTGATGATCGCCGGCTGGGCTTATGCGGCACATGCGGAGAAAGCACTGGAAAATGCACAGGATGTCGCCCGTCAGGTGAGATCTGCCGTAGATAAAATGAATCTGGCCGAGTCGCATCTTAAAGTGGTGAATAAATATGTTGATTCTATTTATACTTCCTTGTCTCAGCTTCACACCCTTTTTGCGACCTATTTCACCCCGCTGAAAGAAATGCATCAGAAAATTCTCGAGCGTCGTAATAACAATATTCAGGATGCTATTGAAGACTCTGAAGAATGTCTGCGTATGATTGAGAATGGTTACATGCTGGCGGCTATTATGACTGATGTCATTACCACGCCGTTATTTAAACCAGTGACCAATGAAAAAAATGAAGCTGTTATTGAGAACGGTGTCGTGCAATTGCAGACCGATACGGATGGGATCAACGTGCTGAATAAACACGCACTGGATAAGGCGTTGGCTAAATCCGAAGTGGATAGCACGAAATATACCTTAAAAGCTTAAAACTGACCGGGCCTGCGTGCCCGGTATTTTTCAGAGTGGCTATTTATACAACAGGTGGCATTATCCTATGGCGACGCAGGAAATAGATTGGGGAAAGGAATTACATGAGACTGTGGTGAAAAGTCTCGCAACATCATTTGGCCTTGATTTTCTGCTGCTTAAAGATCAGGACGGCGGTGATGTTAATACGATTCAAAATGTCCGAAAGGGGATTTACGCTACTGAAGAAGAACGCACGCGGTATGAAAACCGTGCAGCCTATGATCCTGATGTCTACCATCAACATGCAAACTATAAAAAAAACAACGCCAGCGTCAGTGCGCAGCGCAAAGCCGGGACATTAACGGACAGCTACACGGGCGAAACGCTAAAGCCCAATGACAAGGTGCATCTTGACCATATTATTGCCGCCAACGAAATTCATCATGATGCGGGTCGGATCTTGTCAGAACTGAACGGAGCCGATCTGGCCAATGATGACAGCAATCTGACGCCGACCGGAGCAACGCTAAACACCTCTAAAAAAGCACAGCCGATGTCGGATTTCGTGAAAAAATTGCAAAAGGAATATCAGGTTAATCAGCAGGAAATCGCGACCTTAAAAAGTCAGCCGGTGCTGACGGAGAAACAGCAGAAGCGCCTGCAAAGTCTGGAAAACAAGTCTAAAGCAGATTTTGAACGGATGCAGAAAGCAGATGAAAAAGCACGGGGGCGTTATGAATCAGAAGTCAACCTCAGCTATTACACCAGCAGCAAATTTGCCCTGAATGTCGCCAGTGCGTCGTTATCAACCGGATTGCGGATGGGAAGCCGTCAGATGCTGGGGCTTATCCTCGCAGAGGTCTGGTTTGAAGTTCACGAACGCATCCCTTCCCTCTATGCCCGCCAGCGTAAACGCTTTGATGCCAGAGAATTCCTGGGTGATATCGGTGAAATATTGGTCGCCGCATGGGAACGGGTAAAAGCAAAATTTCGTGATTTTCTCACGGCCTTTAAAGACGGCGTATTGGGTGGCGTGCTGTCGGCTATCACCACGGCGTTGTTTAACATAGTTTTCACTACGAAAAAGATGCTGGTCAGATTGATCCGCGAGATGTGGAATAATCTGGTTCAGGCATTCAAAATCATGGTGTTCAATCCGGATAATCTGCCGCCAGGCCAGCAGGCCAAAGCAGCGAGTCGCGTGATAGCCGCGGGAATTGCCGTCGTAACGGGTGTGCTGATTAATGAATATCTGGCGAGCGTATTTCTGTTCCCGTTCGGCCCTGAACTTGCTGCATTTTGCAGCGCACTGGCGACGGGGATCCTCACGCTGACCATGAATTATTTTCTGGAAAGCAGTGCTCTGATGCAAAAACTATGGGCATTCCTCGACAGATTCAAGGATAAGTATCAGAAAGCGGTAGACTATTTCCAGAATGTGAATGCGGAGCTTGATCGTTATATTCTGGAATTAACCCGGATTGAGTTTGCTATGGATGCGGATGAACTTGCCGCATTTACCGGACATTTAGGGTTGATCAATGATGAAATTTGCCGCGGATTGCTGCTGAAAGCAGAGGCGGAGAAACGCAATATCAGCCTGCCTTTTGAGGCCGGAAATGCACAATCCACCCGAAGCTGGCTGAGTTCTTTATGAGTCTGACGCCATCTTTTCCCTGTAATCAGTGCGGTGCCTGTTGCCGCCATGTTCATCGGGCAGAGGAAACGCGCTATCTCGATCGCGGTGACGGTGCCTGCCGTCACTACGATGATACCCGCCGCCAATGTAAGGTTTATGACCAGCGCCCGCTGATATGTCAGGTCGAAAAACAGTTTTTACTGAATTATCAGCAGCAATATAGCTGGCCTGAATTTATCGAACTCAACCAGATAGCCTGCCGCGTACTTGAGACGTTGTAATCATCAATACGCGCGGGGACAGGCTACCTGCACCGGTATTTCATCTCCGGCACACTTCTTGCTTAACCTGATCAACCTCTGTCTGATATCAGGTTCCTCTATGTCCCTTTCTGCCCTTAGTTTCGTACTGGCATCGAAAAAAAGTGAAATCATCTGCCTGCAACAACTGCTGGAGATGGGCAAGCTGGTCGGCGCGGTCAGCCAGCTGATCCATGTGCTGCAACGTGAGCGGGGCACGGCGAACATCTATTTATGTTCGCACGGCGAACTGTGGGCGGAACAACTGAGTGAGCGGGCGTTACAGGTCCAGATGGCGGAACAGGCGGTGGACCAGCAGTTGCTTGCGCGGGATCTTAACGGACAGAGCATGGGCAATGCGCCGCGTCTGTTCAGCCGTATCGCTGCCGTCTTACACAGCCTCAGCACATTGCCGGTGCTGCGCCGTCAGGTGCGGGCGCTGGATATCAGCCAGCCGGAAGCCATGCGTCAGTACAGCGAGGTTATCCGCACGCACCTGGCGCTGGTATTTGAAGCCGCCGATATTTCGGGTGACCCGTCCATTTCACGGGCGTTACTGGCGATGTTTAGCTTTATGCAGGGTAAGGAACTGGCCGGGCAGGAGCGTGCATCAGGCGCTGCAGGGTTTGCCGCGCGGCACTTCGATGACGTGACGCATCAGTTGCTTTTAGATCTGATCGAAGGTCAGGAGCGGTGTTTTCAAACCTTCAGGGAATTTGCCGATGTCCGCTGTCTGGCGCTGTGGCAACAACAACTGAGCGCCGACAGCAGCGAGTTCGAGCGCCTGCGCAGGATTGCCTGCACCCGAACCACCCCGGCAGATGACGGCCCGGATGCTGCGCTGCGCTGGTTTGAGGTGACCACCGTGCGTATTGACGGCATGAAAGTGGTGGAAGATTTACTGGAAGACATTCTGATGGAGTGCTGCCGTGAGCGGATCCGCGAAGCGCAGGCGTCGCTTGCCCTTCAGCAGCAAGATATCGGAGAAATGCCGCAGCAGGAGTCGCATTATTCGGCGCTGATGCCGCCGCAGCTCAGCCGTTGCGTACTGGAGCTGGTCGAGCAGCAATCCCGTCAGTTACAGGCGCTCGATGCCGAACTGGCCGGGCTTCGCGCCACGCTGGCTGAGCGAAAACTGGTGGAACGCGCCAAAGGGTTGCTCATGCAACACCACGGCCTGACCGAACCGCAGGCGCATAAAACTCTGCGTGATATGGCGATGAACCAGAACAAGAAGCTGTCGGAGATTGCCGAAGCGATGCTTGCGGTATCGGCTGTATTAGGGAAGAAAGGCGACTAATCCCTAAGGAGTATCTGCACTGTCCGTGTGCCATTGTGATGTGCACTGCGTGCTGTGGCGGTGCACCAGGCGGTCAGGCGAGTGCGGGAAATGCGCTAACCGGCTGATTTTATTGCGATGCACGAAGTTGGCATACAAGCTGCATTGTTTTACAACATAAGGACTAAACCAATGGCGGTTTAGTCAGGATTACGGATAAAGGCGTCCGTCAGCGTTCAGGAAACTGAGCGCTGACAGGACGCTTTTTTTTTGCTCATTTTTCAACATTACAGGAAGCCGCAATGACGCAAGACGATAAAAAAACTCCGGGGCAATTCTCCCGCCGCCGCTTTATTGCCGGCAGTGCGGTGCTGGGCGGCAGCATGATGATGCCGGGCTTTATGAACAGCGTCTGGGCGGCCGGTTCAGATGCGCCCGAGAAAAAAGAAATCCGCGTCGGGTTTATTCCGCTGACCGATTGTTCGTCCGTGGTGATGGCGGCAGTGAAAAAGTTTGATGAGAAGTACGGCATCAAAATTATCCCCAGCAAGGAATCAAGCTGGGCGTCGGTACGCGACAAACTGGTGTCCGGTGAACTCGATGCCGCGCATGTGCTTTACGGGCTGGTGTATGGCCTGCAACTGGGTGTGTCCGGCCCGCAGCATGACATGGCGATGTTGATGTCGCTCAACAATAACGGGCAGGCGATCACGCTTTCAAATCAGCTGAAACAGGCCGGTGTCACCGATGCGGCTTCGCTGAAAAAAATGGTCGATGCCAGCGCCAAAGGCACCTACACCTTTGCGCAGACATTCCCCACCGGCACGCATGCCATGTGGCTGTATTACTGGCTGGCGAACGCCGGTATTCACCCGTTTAACGATGTGCGCAACGTGGTCGTACCGCCGCCGCAAATGGTGGTGAACATGAAGATCGGCAACATGAGCGGTTACTGCGTCGGTGAACCCTGGAACCAGCGCGCCATACAGGACGATATCGGTTTCACCGCCGCCACGTCACAGGAGATCTGGCCGGATCATCCGGAAAAAATTCTCGGAACGACGTCAGCCTGGGTCGCGGCCAATCCGAATGCCGCCCGTGCGCTGACCGCTGCCGTGCTTGATGCCTCACGCTGGATTGACACCTCCGATGCCAACCGTACCGAAACCGCGCAGGTCGTCGCCGCACGCGCCTACATCAATACGCCGGTGGCAACGATTCAGGGGCGGATGCTCGGTGATTACGAAAACGGACTGGGCAAAAAGTGGAAAGACGCCCACAGCATGCGCTTCTTCAACGACGGCGCAGTCAACTACCCGTATCTCTCCGACGGCATGTGGTTCCTGACCCAGCACAAACGCTGGGGATTGCTGGACAAAGATCCGGACTATCTGGCGGTCGCCAAAAAAATCAACCGCATTGACGTCTACAAACAGGCGGCGACGGCGGTCGGCGGCATCAACCTGCCGTCCGGGGATATGCGCAGCAGCACGCTGATGGACGGGAAAGTCTGGGACGGCAGTAATCCTGCTGAATACGCCAACAGTTTTGCCATGAAACGCTAAGTGAGGTCGCCGATGTCCATGAATTCAAAACCTAATGTTATCGCGCTGACCGAGCCGGTGAGTGCAGAAATTGTACCGATCGCCCCGGTAACGCAGAACGCCGCGCTGCCGGTCCGCGCCGCCAAAACGGCTTATCTCGCCCGGTTGCGCGTGGTGATGCACCGCGTGTTGCAAAAAGCCATTCCGGCATTGCTGGGCGCCATCGTCGTGATCGCACTGTGGCAGATTGCCGCGCTCAGCAGTAAAGGGTTTCCGACGCCGCTGAAAACCTGGGAAGCGGCCAAAGTGATTTTCGCCGATCCGTTTTACATCGCCGGACCGAACGACATGGGCATTGGCTGGAACGTACTGGCATCGCTCAAACGTGTGGCGATGGGCTTCGGGCTGGCGGCACTGATCGGCATTCCTGCCGGATTCCTGATCGGGCGTTTCAGTTTTATCGCCAGCATGCTCAATCCGATCATTTCATTGCTGCGGCCGGTCAGTCCGCTGGCGTGGTTACCCATCGGTTTACTGCTGTTCCAGCGCGCGGAACCCGCCTCGGCGTGGACCATTTTTATCTGCTCGATCTGGCCGATGATCCTCAATACGGCTGAGGGCGTAATGCGTATTCCGCAGGACTATCTCAACGTCGCGCGGGTGCTGAAACTCAGCGAATTCACTGTAATGCGTAAGATCCTGTTTCCGGCGGTACTGCCTTACATCCTCACCGGTGTGCGTCTGTCGATTGGTATCGCCTGGCTGGTGATTGTTGCCGCCGAAATGCTCACCGGCGGTGTCGGGATTGGTTTCTGGATCTGGAACGAATGGAACAACCTCAACGTGGAAAACATCATTATCGCCATCCTGCTGATTGGCGTGGTGGGCATGGTGCTGGAGCAGGGGCTGATGGCCATTGCCCGCCGATTCAGTTACGACAACCGTTAGGAGCCTGAGATGAAAAACGACAAAGCCATTATCCGCGTGCAGAACGTCAGCCAGAGTTTCCCGACCGCGAAAGGGCAGTTTCTGGCGCTCGACAACGTCAGCTTTGATATTGCGCAGGGCGAAACGGTCAGCCTGATTGGTCATTCAGGTTGCGGAAAATCCACCTTACTGAATCTGATTGCCGGGCTGAGTCGCCCGACGGAAGGCGTGTTGCTGTGTGATAACCAGGAAATCACCGGCCCCGGCCCGGAACGCGGCGTGGTGTTTCAGAACCATTCACTGCTGCCGTGGCTGACCACTTTTGAGAACGTGGCGCTGGCGGTGAATCAGGTATTTAAAGGGGTGATGAGTAAAAGTGAAATGCGTGACTGGATTTCGCACAACCTCGATCTGGTGCACATGGGGCATGCGGCTGACAAACGTCCGGGTGAGATTTCCGGCGGTATGAAACAGCGGGTGGGCATCGCCCGTGCGCTGGCGATGAAACCGAAAGTGTTGCTGATGGATGAACCTTTCGGCGCGCTCGATGCGTTAACCCGTGCACATTTGCAGGATGCGGTGATGGAGATTCAGTCGCGCCTGAAAACCACGATTTTGCTGATCACACACGACGTGGACGAAGCGGTATTGCTTTCAGATCGCGTAATGATGATGACCAACGGCCCGGCAGCGAAAGTCGGCGACGTGTTGCAGGTAGAACTGGCGCGTCCGCGCTCACGGCTGGCGCTGGCGAACGATCACCAGTTCCACCAGTACCGTCAGCAGGTGCTGCAGTTCCTGTATGAAAAACACCGGTCAGTTGCCTGATTCAGCAGGCGGGATAAGCGCAATGGATAAACCCACCCTGATAGTGATTGGCAACGGAATGGCGGGCGTGCGGCTGGTGGAACGGCTGTGCGAGCGTGCGCCGGAGCGTTACCGCATTGTGATCATCGGCGAAGAAAAACAGCCTGCGTATAACCGCATTCTGCTCACGCCGGTGCTCGCCGGTGAAAAACAGTTCGATGACATCGTGACTCATGATGCGCAGTGGTACAAACGTCACAACGTCACGTTTATCGCCGGTGCGGCGGCGACAGAAATTGACCGCACTGCCCGCAAGGTGCGGGCTGGCGGGCAGATGTTTGACTATCACCATCTGGTGCTCGCCACCGGTTCGCGGCCTTTTATGCTGCCGGTGCCGGGCGCACAACTGCGCGGTATTCACGGTTTCCGTCAGCAGCAGGATGTGGAAAACATCCTTAGGGGAGATTACGCCGGACAGCCGGTCGTGGTAGTGGGCGGCGGTGTATTAGGCGTGGAAGCCGCTGCCGCACTGGCGCTGCGGGGCATGCAGGTCAGCCTGTTGCATCGCGGCAACCATCTGATGGACAGCCAGCTCGATGAACATAGCGCAGAACTGCTTCGCGCCAGCCTCGCCACGCGCGGCATTACGACCCTTTTACAGGCGCAGACCGTGGCCTATGCCGGTGACCCCGCCGGGAATGTACGGGCGGTGAGGCTCAGCGACGGGCGTGAAATTCCCGCGCAACGCGTGGTGGTAGCCGCCGGTGTCCGGCCCGAGATTGCCCTGGCGCAGGCCGCCGGACTGGACTGTGATCGCGGCATTCTGGTCAGCGACACGCTGCAAACCTCCGACCCGGCTATTTCGGCCATCGGCGAATGTTGTCAGCAGGGGGAACTGACCGCCGGTCTGGTCGCGCCGTGCTGGCAACAGGCTGAGGCGCTGGCGGCCCGTCTGGCCGGTGCACCGGTGGTCTCTCCGGTGATGCACAGGGTGCCGCTGCGCCTGAAAGTGACCGGCATTGACGTGTTCTGTGCCGGTGAACTGCACGGCGGCGACGGCGCACAAATTCACACGGTATCTGACCCGGTTGACGGTCATTACCGCCGCCTGTTGCTGCGTGATAACCGGCTCACCGGCGTGTTGCTGTGGGGTGATATCAGCGACGGGCCGGAATATTTCGCCCGCATCAGCCATCCCGCCAACTGCCAGACGCCATTGAGCATATTCAGCCCCGGCGATGAACCGGCCATTAAATCAGAACAGTTACCCGCCGAGGTAACGAGGAGCACTGCAATGTCGAAACCCGTATTAGTCATGGCCGGACACGGCATGGTTGGCCACCATTTTCTGCAACAACTGGTCGAGCGTGAACTGCATCTGCAATATCAGGTAATTGTGTTTGCGGAAGAAAAATCACCGGCCTACGACCGGGTGCATTTGTCCGAGTTTTTCTCCGGTCGCAGCGCGGAGTCGCTGTCGGTCGTAGAAGAGGGTTTCTTTGCGTCGACCGGCATTGAACTGCGCCTCGGGCACAGCATCGGTCATATCGATACCCGTCACCGTTTTGTTGTCGATCATCAGGGGCGGCAGACGGCTTACGATTTGCTGGTGCTGGCGACCGGTTCTTATCCGTTTGTCCCGCCAATTCCGGGCAACGATGCGCCGGGCTGCCTGGTTTACCGCACGCTGGACGATCTGGCGGCGATTCAGGCCTGCGCTGCCACCGGCAAAACCGGTGTGGTGGTGGGGGGCGGTTTGCTGGGGCTGGAAGCCGCAAACGCCCTGAAACATCTCGGGCTGCAAACGCATGTGGTGGAATTCGCGCCACGGCTGATGGGCGTTCAGCTTGATGAAGGCGGTGCGGCGATGCTGCGCCGTAAAATTGAAGCGCTGGATGTGCAGGTCCATACCGGCAAAGAAACCCGCGCTATTGTGGCCGGAGAAGCCAGTCGTTATCGCATGGAGTTTGCCGACGGCGGTCATCTCGAGACCGATCTGGTGCTGTTCTCCGCCGGTATCCGTCCGCGGGATCAGCTGGCAAAAGAGTGCGGGCTGGAGGTCGGTCCGCGTGGCGGTATCGTGATTAACGATCAGTGTCGTACCTCTGATCCGGCCATTTTTGCTATCGGTGAATGTGCCTTGTGGAACGGGCAGATTTTCGGTCTGGTCGCCCCCGGCTATCAGATGGCGCGCACGCTGGCCGATACGCTTTCCGGCAGCGAGGTGGCGTTTAAAGGCGCGGACATGAGCACCAAACTGAAACTGCTGGGCGTAGAAGTGGCCTCAGTCGGCGATGCACATGGCCGCACGCCGGGCAGTCAGAGTTATAGCTGGGTCGACGGTCCGGCGGAAGTGTACAAAAAAATCGTGGTCTCGCAGGACGGCAAACGCCTGCTCGGCGCGGTGCTGGTCGGCGACAGCAACGAATACAGCACGCTTTTGCAGATGATGCTTAACGATATGCCGCTGCCCGCCAGTCCGGAAAACCTGATCCTGCCCGCCAGCGCCGGTGCAGCGCCACAAACGCTGGGCGTCGCGGCATTGCCGGACGGTGCGCAAATCTGTTCCTGCCATAACGTCAGCAAATCAGATATCTGTGACGCGGTGAAGGGCGGTTGCGGCGATATGGCGGCGGTCAGAGCCTGCACTAAGGCGGCGACAGGTTGCGGCGGCTGTGCAGCGCTGACCAAACAGGTGATGGAATTCGCACTCACCGAAATGGGCGTTGAAGTGAAAAAAGACGTCTGCGAGCACTTTGCTTATTCCCGTCAGGAAATTTATCACCTGGTGCGCATGGGCAATATCCGCAGCTTTGCCGAACTGATTCAGAAACACGGTCACGGCAGCGGCTGTGAAATCTGCAAGCCGCTGGCGGGATCCATTCTGGCGTCCTGCTGGAACGATTACCTGCTCAAACCGCAGCATTTGCCGTTGCAGGACACCAACGATCGTTATTTCGCCAATATTCAAAAAGACGGTACCTATTCCGTGGTGCCGCGCATTCCGGCTGGTGAAATCACGCCTGACGGGCTGATCGCCATCGGTCTGGTCGCCAAACGCTACAACCTCTACACTAAAATTACCGGCGGGCAACGGGTGGATTTATTCGGCGCCCGCCTCGAACAACTGCCGGAAATCTGGCAGCAACTGGTGGACGCCGGTTTTGAAACCGGTCACGCCTACGGCAAATCGCTGCGCACGGTGAAATCCTGTGTCGGCTCAAGCTGGTGCCGCTACGGTGTACAGGATTCCACCGGCCTGGCGCTGCAACTGGAGAACCGCTACAAGGGGCTGCGCTCCCCGCACAAAATCAAAATGGCGGTCTCGGGTTGTACCCGTGAATGCGCCGAAGCACAAAGCAAAGACGTGGGCGTGATTGCCACCGAAAAGGGCTGGAACCTGTACGTGTGCGGCAACGGCGGCATGAAACCGCGCCACGCTGATTTACTGGCGCAGGACATGAGCACGGAAGATCTGATCCGCACCGTAGACCGCTTTCTGATGTTTTACATCCGTACCGCTGACCGCCTGCAACGTACCAGCACCTGGATGGATAATCTCGAGGGCGGCATGGATTACCTGCGTCAGGTGGTGCTGGAAGACAGTCTGCACATCGGCGCAGAACTGGAAAGTGAGATGAACGCGGTGGTCGGCACGTACCAGTGCGAATGGCAAACCACGCTGGCAGATCCGGACCGGCTGGCGCTGTTCCGTCCGTTCGTCAACAGCAGCGAGCCGGATGAAGCGGTGGTGATGGTGACGGAGCGACAGCAGGTTCGCCCCGCGACGTCGCAGGAACGCGCCGGTATTTCCGTCAGCGCCGTTTCTCAGCCGGTGATGGCGGTGCAGGGCTGGGTGGAGCTGTGCGATCTCAGCGCCATTCCGGCCAATGCCGGTATGGCGGCGCGGCTGGCTAACCGGCAGATTGCGCTGTTCCATTTGCCGGAGCATCCGCAGCAGGTTTTCGCGCTGAGTAATCATGAGCCGGACAGCGACGCCAATGTGCTGGCACGCGGGCTGGTGGGCGATGTGAAAGGCGAGCCGGTGGTGATTTCGCCGCTGTACAAACAGCGTTTCCGTTTACACGACGGGCGCAGCGTGGACGACGCGCAACTGGCGCTGAGCGTCTGGCCGGTGAAAGTCGAAAATGGCCGTGTCTGGGTGCAGGAACAGCCGGGGGTGAAAACCGCTGAAACCATTGCGACGGTCAGCGTATGAAAAGACCTCCGGCAACAGCACCGGCGCTGACCACCTGCGCTTACTGCGGCGTGGGATGTGGCGTCAGCATGGAACCGCAGACCGGGGGTTTCAGCGCCCGTGGTGATAAAACGCATCCGGCTAATCACGGACGACTGTGCGTAAAAGGCAGCGCGCTGGGAGAAACGCTGGGGTTGCAGGGGCGGTTGTTACAGCCGGAAATCGACCGCCAGCCGGTAAGCTGGACGCGGGCGCTTGATACGGTCGCGCAGCGGTTACAGGCGGTGATCGACGAACAGGGGCCGCAGGCTGTGGCGTTTTACGGTTCCGGCCAGTTGCTGACTGAAGATTATTATGTCGCCAATAAACTGATGAAAGGCTTTATCGGCGCGGGAAATATGGATACCAATTCGCGGCTGTGCATGGCCTCTGCCGTGGTGGGTTACAAACGCGCGTTCGGGGCCGACGCGGTGCCGTGCAGTTATCAGGATCTGGAACGGGCCGACTGCGTCTTGCTGACCGGTTCGAATACGGCATGGGCACATCCGGTGGTGTATCAGCGGCTGGCGCAGGCCAAAAAGGACCGGCCGGAGATGCGCATTATTGTTATCGATCCGCGCCAGACCGCCACCTGTGATATCGCCGATTTGCACCTGGCGTTACGCCCCGGCAGTGATGCGGCGCTGTTCTGCGGTGCGCTGAACGCGATGGCGGAGAGCGGAAAACTCGACACCGCTTTCCTGCAACGCCATACACAGGGTGCTGAAGACGCATTGCGGGCGGCACGGGACTGGACAGTGGCGCGTACCGCCGCGTATTGCGGATTGCCTGTGGATCAGTTGCTGGCGTTTTATCAGATGTTGGGCGACAGCCAGCGGCTGGTGACGCTGTATTCGATGGGGATCAATCAGTCCGCTTCCGGCGTGGATAAATGCAACGCCATTATTAACCTGCATCTGGCGACCGGCCATATCGGGCGCGAGGGGTGCGGACCGTTTTCAATCACCGGCCAGCCGAACGCGATGGGCGGACGGGAAGTCGGCGGACTGGCGAATCAGCTGGCGTCGCACATGGGCTTTACGCCGGAAGATATCAGCCGCGTGGGGCGGTTCTGGCAGAGTGACAACGTCACACAATCAGCCGGGCTGAACGCCGTGGAGTTGTTCCGCGCGGTGGAAGAAGGCCGGATAAAAGCGGTGTGGATCATGGGCACCAATCCGCTGGTGTCGCTGCCGGATGCCGACCGGGTACGGGCCGGACTGGCGAGCTGCCCGCTGGTGATCGTCTCCGACATTATGCGCGACACTGATACCACCCGTGCCGCGCATATCTGCCTGCCCGCGCTGGGCTGGGGCGAGAAAAACGGTACCGTGACCAATTCTGAACGTTGTATTTCACGCCAGCGGGCGTTTCTGCCTGCACCGGGTGAGGCGAAACCGGACTGGTGGATCCTCAGTCAGGTCGCGCAGCGTTTAGGGTTTGCAGAGGCATTTTCGTATCAGCATCCGGCAGAAATTTTCCGCGAACATGCTGCGCTTTCCGGTTTTGAAAATCACGGTTCGCGGGCGTTTGATATCAGCGGGCTGGCGCAGCTTTCGGATGAGGAGTGGGACACCCTGCAGCCTGTGCAGTGGCCGGTGAATGCCGCCAATCCGCAGGGCACGGCGCGGCTGTTTACGGATAACCGGTTCTTTCACCCTGACGGCAAAGCGAAACTGATCGCCATCACGCCAAGGCTGCCGGTAAATTCGCCGAATGCGGCGTATCCGCTGATCATGAATACCGGCAGGGTACGCGACCAGTGGCACACGATGACGCGCACCGGTAAGTCAGCGCGTCTGATGCAGCACATCAGCGAGCCGTTTTGTCAGTTTCATCCTGATGACGCGCCGCATATCCAGCCCGGTGATCTGGTACGCGTTGCCTCCTCGCACGGCTGGTTGTTGCTGCGCGCCCAACCCGACAATCTGCAACCGCGCGGCAGCGTGTTTGTGCCGATGCACTGGAACAGCCGGTTCAGCCAGCAGGCGCGGGTCGATGCACTGATTGAAGCGCATGTTGATCCGCTGTCGGGACAGCCGGAAAGCAAACATATGCCGGTCAGCCTGAGCCGCTGGCCTGCCGCGTGGCAGGCCGAACTGTTTGTGCGTGGTGAAAATATTACACCACCGGTGACCACTTACTGGAGCCTGATCACCCAGCCGGGGGTGACCCACTTTACGCTTGCCGACTCTTCGCTACCGGCAGACTGGATGGCGTGGCTGAAGGAGTCTTACGCCACGGACAACCTGCTCTGCCAGACCGCGCAACTGGGCGATGACGGTTTCAGCCTGCTGGCCTGGTCTGACGGCGCGTTACAACTGGCGTTCTATGCCCGCCGCAGGCCGCCGTCACCCGACCGGCAGGCGGTGCTGGCGGCATTCACCACACCGCCGCACACGGCGCAACAGCGTCTGGCGTTGCTGGCAGGCCGTGCAGGCCGTGATAAAGCGCCCGCCGGTGCCATCATTTGTAGCTGTTATTCCGTGGGGGAAATCCCGATCACTGAAGCCGTCCGCCAGGGATGTCACAGCGTGCAACAGCTTGGCGAAAAACTAAAATGCGGCACAAATTGCGGCTCATGCATTCCTGAACTCAAAAAAATCATTGCCGGTCAGCTCGCCACGCTGACGGCGGGAGACAGCCAATGAACAACATTCCCGAAAGAACATTACAGATGCAGCAGATCGCGCAAATTCTGGCGGGTGCCCACCGGCGTAATCCGGTGTGTCGCGGTGAAGTCTGGCTGGTCGGCGCGGGGCCGGGGGATGTCGAGCTGCTGACCCTGAAAGCGCTGCGCGTGATCCAGCAGGCGGATGTGGTGGTGTTTGACCGGCTGGTGTCTGAGCCGGTGATGGCGCTGATCCCGGACGCGGCGCTGCGCATTGATGCCGGTAAATCGACGCGCAATCACACGCTGGGACAGGAAGAAATTAATCAGTTGCTGGTCAGTCTGGCGCTGGCCGGGCATCGCGTGGTGCGCCTCAAAGGGGGGGATCCGTTTGTGTTCGGTCGCGGCGGCGAGGAGATGGCACATTGCCAGCAGCACGGCGTAAGGTGCCACATCGTGCCCGGCATCACGGCGGCGATGGGGTGTGCGGCATCCACGGGTATCCCGCTGACCCACCGCAGTCTGGCGCAGTCAGTACGGTTTGTGACAGGTCACGGGGCTCAGGGAGAGCCGGATGTTGACTGGCGGGCGCTGGCCGAAGCGCGTCAGACGCTGGTGTTTTATATGGGCATTGCCAACAGCGAAACCATCAGCCACCAGCTGATGGCGCATGGCTTACCGGGGACGACCCCGGTGGCAGTCATTGAGCGCGGCACCCGGCCGGAACAGCGGGTGCTGACCGGCAGGCTGGAAACACTGGCAGACATGATCCTTACCGGACAGGTGCAAACGCCTGCGCTGCTGATTGTCGGTGACGTGGTGGGGATGTACCGGGGAGAGGGGCAACGTCAAGACCGTGGGGTGCCACCCACACCGGCCCAAAGGGTTTTAACCGAACCTCTTTGCAATCCTGCGTTTTTTTAACTGCGCGCTTTGCTGGCTGGCTATGCTTCAGTTACCGCAGTGACAGGCTGGAAATCTTGCCGCTGCGCGGTCCCTTCTCCCGGTCCTGGAGCCTTGGGTCTCCAGGCCGCTCCGTTCAGCAAGATTTCTGAATCGGCAGCACGCACAACTCCCCCGCACGATCATCCGAAAAGCTTATGCTTAATTGATCCATCTATATCCTTTTTTGTTAGTGGCATCGACCTCATTCCTTATGCAATTCTCTGACTCACAAAAGAAAAAAAATTAAATCTCCTGCTTTGTAAATTTGGGGCGCAAGCCCTCTGCAGACTATTCATAAGGAAAAACGATGACCGTTATTCAGTTTAATCAACGTCAAATGACAACAAGCAAAATTGCTGCCGGTCTGGTTCTGGCACTCAGCACGCTTTCCACCTTTGCCGCCCATGCGGACCAACTGGCGGATATCAAAAAAGCCGGTGTTGTGAAAGTTGCGACTTTCGATTCCAATCCGCCGTTTGGGTCTGTGGATGCGAAAACGCACGATATTGTCGGCTATGACGTCGATTTCGCCAAAGCGCTGGCGAAAACGCTGGGTGTGAAATTGCAACTGGTGCCGACCAATCCGGCCAACCGTATTCCGTTGTTGCAGTCCGGCAAGGCGGATCTGATTGTGGCTGATATCACCATCACGCCGGAACGCGCGAAAGTGATCGACTTCTCCGTGCCTTATTTCGTCACCGGCCAGCAGTTCCTGGTGCCCGCCGGATCGCCGGATAAGCTCGATGCGTATGCCACGGCGCGCATTGGTGCGGTGAAAGGCACCACCGGCGAGCAGGAGTTGCATAATCGCTTCCCGCAATCCCGCGTGCTGTCTTATGACGATATTCCGCTGGCGCTTTCCGCTTTACGTAACGGCAACGTGCAGGCGATTACCCAGGACAGCACCATTCTGGCCGGTTTGCTGGATGGCGCGCCGGACAAGGCGAAATACAAAGTGTTGCCTGAATTGCTGAGCAAGGAAGAGATTGGCGTTGGCGTGAAAAAAGGCGAAACCAGCCTGCTGAAAGTGGTCAACGACGAGCTGCTGAATCTGGAGAAAAACGGCCAGGCGGTCAGCATTTATAACGTCTGGTTCGGCCCGCAGACCAAATCTCCTCAGCCGCGTCTGTTCAAAATCGAAGCCAAATAATCTGTTTATGCAAGGTAAGGCACATGCCGCAAGACACTTACTCAACCGCAGCAACGTCTGCGGTTTTTTCACATTCATCCGCCGGTAAAACCGCTGCCGTCGAATTTCGTCAGGTCAGTAAATCTTTTGGTCCGCATGAAGTGATCCGCAACGTCGATTTGCGTGTGGACAGCGGCGAAGTGGTGGCCGTTTGCGGGCCTTCCGGCTCCGGAAAATCCACCCTGATCCGCCTGATTAATCAGCTTGAATCCGCCTCAGGCGGCGAGATCCTGATCGACAATCTGCCGACGCGAAACCTCAAAGGCGCGGCATTACGCCAGTTACGCACGCATATCGGTTTCGTGTTTCAGCAGTTCAATCTGTATGCCCATCTCACCGCCGAAGACAACGTCAGTCTGGCGCTGATCAAAGTGCATGGCTGGAAGAAAAGTGAAGCGCGGGAAAAGGCGCGGGCGCTGCTGACGCGTGTCGGGCTGGGGGATAAAGCGCGGCATTATCCCGAGCAGCTATCCGGCGGTCAGCAACAGCGCGTGGCAATTGCCCGGGCGCTGGTCACCGATCCGAACATAATTTTATTTGATGAACCGACTTCAGCGCTCGATCCGGAAATGATCGGCGAAGTGCTGCTGGTGATGCAGGAGCTGGCGAAAAGTGGCATCACCATGATTGTGGTGACGCACGAAATGAGTTTTGCCCGTGAAATCGCCGACCGGGTGATTTTCATGGATGGCGGAGAAATTCTCGAACAGGCGCAGCCGGAAGATTTCTTCCTGCGTCCGCAACATCCGCGCGCGCAGCGGTTTTTGCAGAAAGTATTGTTTCCGCTGCATCCGCAGGCAGGAGCAGAGCGATGATCTGGCATCCTGACTGGGCGGGCGTGCTGAGCGGCCAGCCTTTGCAATGGATTATCTCCGGCTTTCTCACCACGCTGTATGTCAGCCTGGCGGGCAGTCTGATCGCTACGTTACTGACTGTGCTGCTGATTGCGCTGCGCCTGAGTACCTCGCGTATTGCACGCGGCGCGGTGGCGGCGTTCGTCTCTGTTTTCCGTAACACGCCGCTGCTGGTGCAACTGCTGTTCTGGTATTTCGCGGCGTATGGCGCGCTGCCGCAAAGCTGGCGTTTTTACATTGGCGACAATCATCCGTGGGCGACGTTTCCGGGCAACATTGCCTGGCTGACGCCGGAATTTTTGTGTGCGGCCTGGGGGCTGGCGCTGTTCACGGCGGCGTTTCTGGTGGAAGAAGTGCAGGCGGGTCTGAATTCCGTGCCCAAAGGCCAGACTGAAGCGGCGATTTCGCAGGGGTTTAGCCGCAAGACATTGCTGCTTTCCATTCTTTTGCCGCAGGCGCTGACCAATGCGTGGCAGCCAGTCACCGGCCAGTATCTGAATCTGATGAAGCTTTCCTCGCTGGCGACCGGCATCGGTTTTTCGGAACTGACGTATCAGGTCAGTCAGATTGAAAGCTATAACGCACACGCCTTCGAAGGGTTTGCGGTCGGGACATTGCTGTATCTGGCGCTCGGGCTGATCCTCGGCGGGCTGATGACGGCGTTTGGTCCGAAACGTCCGCAGCGCAGGCCGCAGGCGGCAATGACGGAGGAAACCCGCGATGGAATTTGACGGGTCTGTTTTGCAGGATAATTTCACTTATCTGCTGTGGGGAAGACTGGCTGACGGTGAGCCGGGCGGGGTGTTGCTCACATTAATCATGGCGGCATCGGCGGGCGTTCTGGCGTTACTGGCCGGGGTTCTGATGGCGGCACTGGCGTGGCGTTTCGGCGGCTGGACGCGAAAAATTCTGTTTATCTGGGCGTCGTTTATCCGCGGCATTCCGCTGATTTTCGTGATTTTCTGGCTGTATTTCCTGCTGCCGGTGGTGTTTGGCGGATCGATCCCCGGTCCGCTGACGGTGATTCTGGCACTGGCCTGGTTTACCTCGGCGGCGGTGATGCATTCGACGCTGGCGGGTCTGGAAGCCTTGCCGCGCGGGCAAACCGAAGCGGGGATCGCGTCCGGCATGAGCTACGGCAAAGTGTTGTTGTTCGTGCTGTTACCGCAGGCGTGGCCGAATCTGCTGCCGTCCTATCTCGGACTGCTGATCTCACTGGTGAAAGACACATCGCTGGCGTTTATCGTCAACGTGCCGGAACTCACCACGGTGGCCGGACAGGTGAACAACCGGGTGCAAATTTACCCGGCAGAAATCTTCCTGCTGGTCGGACTGATGTATTACCTGCTGTGTGTGACGCTGGCGTATCTGGCGGGTAAATCGATAAAACGTCGTCAGGGTTTGCGGACGTAAACTAAAACCCCGCCTGTTTCGGGCGGGGGTTTTGCAGCGGAAAACCACGGCAACAATGCGGTTATCGTCTTTTGCTGACATTATGCGTAATGCCGGAGCGGATAATCTTTATTGTGCCGGTTTGAACTGACAACCGGCAGCGCATCAATCAGCTTTTTCGTCCACGGATGCACCGGGCGGTGGAACACATCATCGACCTTTCCGTGCTCCACGACGCTGCCGTCTTTCATTACCATCACCCGGTCAGCCAGATGATGCACCACGCCTAAATCATGCGAGATAAACAACAGTGCGGTGCGGTGTTCGGCCTGCATTTTTGCCAGCAAATCCAGTACCTGCGCCTGAATCGAAACATCCAGCGCGCTGACCGGTTCATCGGCCACCAGCAGCGCCGGATTTGGCGCAAAGGCACGGGCAATCGCCACACGCTGACGCTGTCCGCCGGACAGTTCACGCGGATAACGGTGCAGAAAACTGTCGCCAAGCTGCACTTCATCCAGCAACTGACGGACGCGGTTGCGCCGTTCTTCACCAAAAATGCCCACGCTGTCGAGGCTTTCGCCGATGATTTTTTCCACGTTATAGCGCGGATCAAATGAACTCAGCGGATCCTGAGCAATCAGCTGAATACCGCGCCGTTGCAGTCTGCGCTGCGCTTCCGGAACCTGGCTCCAGCGTTGCCCCTGAATTTCTATCGTGCCGGATACCGGTTCGGTCAGCCCGAGGATCATCCGCGCCAGCGTGGTTTTCCCTGAGCCAGATTCGCCGACAATGCCCAGCGTTTCACCGGCAAACAGTTGCAGACTGACGTGACTGACCACAGTTTTACCGGCGTACGCTTTGCTGAGGTGTCGGGCTTCCAGCACCGGATTTGTGAAGGAAATATTGCGTGCAGGCAGCGGTTCACCACGTTTGCCGGAAAGCTTAAACCCGCGCGTTGCCGGACTCGGAACCGCCGCCAGTAGCTGTTGCGTATAGGGATGGTCCGGCGCGGACAGCAGCTTTTCGCCGCGACCTTCCTCAACGACTTTGCCCTGATGCATCACCAGAATACGGTCGGCCAGTTGCCCGACCACCGACAAATCGTGGCTGATCAGCAGCAGGCTTTCGCCTTTATCGCGCCGCTGTTGCAGCAAATCCAGGATCTGTTTTTGCACCGTCATGTCCAGCGCGGTGGTCGGTTCATCGGCAATCAGTAAACCGGGATTTCCGGCCAGTGCGGTGGCAATTAAAACCCGCTGACGTAACCCTCCGGAAAGCTGATGCGGATAGGCACTCAGACGGTTTTGCGCATCGGGAAATCCGACCGATTTCAGGGAGGTGATCACCTGCCCGCTGAGCAACGTTGGATCGGTTTTGCGGCTGGCGGTCAGCGCATCGCGAAGCTGCCGCCCGACCTGCCGTAACGGATCGAGCGACACCAGCGCGTCCTGCAATACATAGCCAATCTGGCTGCCGCGAATTTTACGCCAGCGCCGCTGGCTGGCGCCAAGCATGTCTTCACCGCCAATCACAAAACGATCGGCAGTAATACGCGCTTTGACATCCTGTAAGCCAAGCAGGCTGCGGGCTGTCACGGTTTTCCCTGAGCCGGATTCACCGACAAACGCCACGGATTCCCCGCGACGCAGTTGCAGATTCAGCCCGCTGACGGCGGCTTTTTCACCGCCTGCCGCCGGGAAGTAAATCGACAAGTTTTGGATATCAATAAACAGTTCGTCGCTCATGGACGTTTTCCTTCAAAAGTGGCCTGCCAGTAACGCCCGAGTGTGTTGACTGAAATCACGGTCAGGGTGATGGCCACGCCCGGCCAGACGCCAATCCACCAGGCATTACGCAGATAATTACGGCCTTCGGCCAGCATCAGCCCCCATTCGGCGGTCGGCGGTTGCGGGCCCATACCGAGAAAACTCAGCCCGGCGGTGCCGATAATCGCCGTGCCCAGCCCGAGGGTCGCCAGCGCCGGAACGTGCGCAATGGCGTGCGGCAACACATGCCGCCAGACCAAAACGTGACGCTTCAGTCCCAGCGTGCGTGCCTGTTCGACATAGCCGGAAGACATCACCAGAAAGGTTTGTGCCCGCACTACGCGGGTGAAGCGGGGCACTGACGCCACGCCGAGTGCGAAAATCAGATTGGTGGTGCCGGGACCGGTAAAGGCAATCAGCATCAGCGCCAGCAGCAAATCCGGAAAGGCTGAGACCACGTCCACCGCGCGGCTGATCAGCTCATCCAGCGGCCCTTTGAGTAAACCCGCCAGCAGGCCAAGCAGGGTGCCGATACTGACCGCGACAACCATCGCCGCCAGGCTAATCAGCAGGGAATAACGGCTGCCATAAATGATGCGCGCCAGCACGTCGCGGCCTAACTGATCGGTGCCCAGCCAGTGACTGGCGGAAGGTGCAAGCTGTGCGTTAACCGGATCGGCATTGAGCGGATCGTAATGCGTGAGCAACGCGGGGAAGACAACCGCCAGCAGTACCAGAAATATAAAACCGGCTGCCAGCAAAACACCGGCAGAGAAACGGCGTGTATTGCGCCCGGAAAGCAGAATCTGACTCATGCGTTTTCCTCCCCGGCAGCGGGAGCGTCGCGCAAGCGCGGATCGATAAACAGGTACAAAATATCCACCAGCGTACTGAGCACCACGTACACCAGCGCCGAGAAAATTGCTACCGCCAGCACCACCGGCAAATCCTTACCCAGCACGGCATCGACGGTGATTTTGCCCAGCCCCGGACGGCCAAACACCTGTTCGGTGATCACCGCACCGCTGAGCAGACCGCCAATCAGCCAGCCGGTGAGGGTGACGGCAGGCAGCGCGGCGTGGCGCAGCGCATGGCGTAAACGGATGACAGTGTTGCCCAGTCCCCAGGCGCGCAGCGTCAGAACAAAGGGCTCATCAAGCGCATCTTCCAGCCCGCGGCGCAGCACCTGCGACACCACCGCGCCCTGCGCCAGTCCGAGGGAGAACGCCGGTAACACCAGCGACGAAAAACTGCGGTCACCGGCGACCGGAAACCAGCGCAAGGTAAAGCTGAAGATAAACAGCAGCACGATGCCAAGCCAGAAAGAGGGCGTGGACGCCAGAACCAGTTCGATGAAACCGGCGATGCGTTGCCCCCGGCGACGATGCGCGGTCGTGACCGCCATCAGCACGGCAAACACCAGACTGACCACCAGCGCCAGACCGGTGAGTTTCAGCGTCGGCCACAATTGCGACAGCACCAGCGAACTGACGTCGGTATTGAGCATGTACGAACGGCCAAAATCCCCGTGCAATACGCGCCACAGGTAATGCAGATATTGCAGATACAGCGGCTGATCCAGTCCCCATTCGGCGCGGATCGCCGCCTCAATCGCCGGTGTATGCACCTGTTCGCCCATCAGCAAACTGACGATATCGCCGGGCGCGAGGTAAACGCTGATAAACGACAGCGTAACCGCTGCCCACAGCACCAGCATGCCGGTGAGTATCCGCCGGATGATCCGCCCGCGCCACGACGGTCTGGCCTCAGGGCGACGGGGAGAAATAAATGCAGTTTCAGCCGACATATTCTGATTCCTTACTTCTGATTAATGCTTGCTCAGCCAGACGTCATAGGCGTTTTCAGGCATCTGTTTGAAAGGCCTGAAGCCGACACCGTGAACGTAAGACGCTGCCGCAATCTGGTCTTCCGGCTCGTAAAGCGGGATCGCCAGTGCCTGTTGCAACACCGCAAAATTCTGCAACTGACCGTAGAAGGTTTTGCGCTGTGCGTTATCCAGCGTCAGCGACGCGCCTTTGAGCAGCGGAATAATTTCCGGCGCATCGGTGCGGCTGTAGTTGATCGCACCGCCGCCATTGACGGGCAGATAGTGATTTTCGATATCAATGCCGTCGGTGTCGGTATTGGAGTTGGCAATCGATCCGAACTGGCCGGTTTTACGCACTTCGGTATAGGTGCCGGAATCGACATAACGGATTTTCAGATCCACGCCCAGCCGCTGCCGCGCCTGCGCCTGTATCGCCTGCAACAACACGTCGCGCTGGTCGCGCACGGTCGCCTGCGCCTGAATAATTTCAATGCTCAGTGGCTGGCCGTCTTTGGTTCGGATGCCGTCAGCGCCTTTGGTATTCCAGCCTGCTTCATCAAGCAACTGGTTTGCGAGCGTCGGATTATTGCCATATTTACCGCTCAGGCTGGCGTCGTACAAAGGATCGACCGGCGACGTAATGCCCCAGACACGCGTCCGTTCGCCGCGATAGATCGACTGCAAAATCGGTGAAATATCCAGCCCCTGTAAAATCGCCTGACGGACTTTGACGTCCTGCGTCGGGCCATATTTGACGTTGAGGAACAGCGAATACGGCGTGCCGGTATTGAGTGCGTGCTGATAAGAAAAATCAGGATTGTCTTTGAACTCACCGGCATCGTTACCGGAAACGCCTTCAATCACATCCACCTGACCGGACAGCAGCGCGCCGGTACGCACTGAGGATTCCGGCAGGAAACGGTACGTGATCCCTTCGAGATACGCCGGACCCTGATGTTTCGCATTCGCCGACGCCCAGCGGTAATCCGGGTTGCGCACATATTCAATCTGCTGGCCTTTCTCATAGCGTTTGAGAATAAATGGCCCGGTACCCGCGATGTCTGTACCACCGGATTTCAGCTGCGGTGAAGTCCATGAAGAAGGCGAAATCAGCTTCAGGCCGGAAGCAAAAGAAAGGAACGGGCTGTAAACGTCTTTCAGCGTAATGCTGACGGTGTGCTCATCCGGCGTGGTAACACTGGCAATTCGCCCGGCCAGCGCGCAAATACTTGACCCTGCGCAGTACGCCGGATCCTGTGCATGACGAAAGTTTTCGGCCACGGCGGCGGCGTTAAATTTCTCGCCATTAGAGAATTTCACGTCATCGCGCAGGGTAAACGTGTAGGTTTTGCCGTCGTCAGCCACCTGATAACCGGTCGCCAGCCACGGAATGTACGAACCGTCGGGCTTGCGCGCTAACAGCGATTCATAGGCCACACGCAGGATCAGTTCCGCTTTTGACTGGCCGTTTAGCTGTGGATTGAGCGTATTGGGTTCGGTTTCCACGCCCCACGTCAGATTCCCGCCTTGTTGAGGTTGTTCAGCGGCATACAGCGACTGGCCGGAGGAAAGCACTAACAGCGCGAGCGCAGAAAGAGAACGAACATTAACAGAGGATTTCATACATTTCCCGTCAGGTAATAAGCCATGAATTATTCGAATGAACTCAATAAATAGCGCCGCGTTATTCTGCGCGGCTGAAGGGATTATTAATGTCAGGTTGCTAAGTTGTAAAATCACAATATTTGCTTATCAGAAACAATAAATGACTTAGTAAATGAGTGGCATGGCCGAAATAAAATGAAGGAGAATATAATTCGCTATCGATATCTGTTTTTTGAGTGACTGCCTCAAATTCAGGGTTGCTGGCGTCGGCCCACACCGGCAGAACCTTGGGATCGCCGCCCACTCGGGCTCAAAGGTCAACACCTTGGGTTGCCACCCAAACTGGCCTCAAGGTCAAGGTCAAGGTCGTGTGCGTCGGCCCACACCGACCAGAGACCCGGTAACGCGCGGGCCTCTGGACTCCGCGCTTTTTTCACTTCGCGCTGTCGCGGGTATGACGGACATGTTCTGGTGCACTAGTCAGTGGCGCAAATTCAGGTGCTTCGCACTGCCTTCTCTCGGTCTTCAAGCCATAGGTCTTGAAGCCGCTCCGTTCAGCTGAATTTTGATCACGCCAATCCACTTTTCTAAAAGATCACAACATTCTGTCTTTGAATTTAAGATCGTGCGGGCGATTCAGAAAGCTTGCTGAACGGAGCGGCCTGGAGACCAGAGGCTCCAGGACCGAGTGAAGGAACCGCAAAGCGGCAAGCTTTCCAGCCTGTCGCTGCGATACCTGAAACATAGCCAGCGAGCGGAGCGCGCAGTGAAAGAGCCGGAGATTCCTAAGAGGCGCGGCGATAGGCGCCTCTTGGGGCCGGTTTGGGTGGCAACCCAAGGTGTTGACCTTAGGGCCGGTTTGGGTGGCAACCCAAGGTGTTGACCTTAAGGCCAGTTTGGGTGGCAACCCAAGGTCTTGACCTTAAAGCCCGTTTGGGTGGCAACCCAAGGTCTTTATGTGAAGATTGATTTTAAGACGCGAGTGCGGCGTCCCGCACAGAAACAAACTGATTCTCCGGCTCACTTAACCCCAGATTCCCCCGCAGGGTCTGTGCCTCATAGTCCGTCCGGTACAATCCCCGCGCCTGCAAAATTGGGATCACACGGTCGGTGAAATCATCAAACGCCGTCGGGGTGCCGCCCCGGACGATAAAACCGTCGGCCGCACCTGAGGTAAACCAGTGTTCCAGACCGTCGGCGACATCTTCGGCGGTACCGGAGAAGGTCGGTCGTGGTGTCGCGGCTTCCAGTGCGGCCTGACGCAGGGTTAATCCGCGTTCGCGGGCGTTGCGTTTGATCTCATCTGTGGTGCTGCGGAAGCTGTTTTGCCCCAACCCGCCGATGTCCGGGAATGGTGCATCCGGGTCGTATTGTGCAAAATCGTGATGCTCAAAGTAGCGGCCAAGATAATCCAGCGCGCTTTCCAGCGTCACCAGTTGGGCGGTTTCCTGATATCGACGTTCAGCATCGGCAGGCGACTCACCGATAATGACGCTGATACCCTGGAAGACGCGGATATCTTCGGCGGCACGGCCGTTTTCCACCAGCTGACGCTGTACATCGAGACGAAATGCGCGGGCCAGTTCGGGGGTTTCCTGACGGGTGTAAATGGCGTCAGCGGCTTCGGCAGCAAAGGCTTTGCCCTGTTCCGACGCCCCGGCCTGAAAGACGATCGGACGGCCCTGCGGCGAGCGTCCGACGTTCAGCGGCCCCTGCACCGAGTAGTATTTGCCGTGATGATTGAGTGTGTGCAGTTTCTCCGGCACAAAGAACTGGCCGGTGGCTTTGTTGCGCACAAATGCATCTTCTTCCCAGGAATCCCACAGCCCTTTCACCACGCTGACGTATTCACTGGCGATGCGGTAACGCTCGTCATGTTCCGGGTGCTTATCGCGGGAGAAGTTTTTCGCCGAGCCTTCCAGCGGCGAGGTCACCACGTTCCAGCCCGCCCGGCCACCGCTCAGATGATCGAGGCTGGCGAACTGACGCGCGACGGTAAACGGCTCGCTGTAGGAGGTGGATAAGGTGGCGACCAGTCCGATGTTGTGGGTGACCAGCGACAGGGCAGAAAGCAGGGTAATCGGTTCAAAACGGTTGAGGAAATGCGGAATAGATTTCTCAGTAATATAAAGTCCGTCGGCGACAAATAAGAAATCAAATTTAGCCTGTTCAGCTCGTTGCGCTAATTGCTGGCAGAACTGAATATTAATACTGGCATCAGCAACCGCATCCGGATGACGCCATGCAGACATATTTCCGGATGCGCCCTGAATAATGGCACCCAGGCGTATTTGTTTTTTCTGACTCATTGTTTCATCCTTAAGAATATATTATTCAGCCGCCGTTAAACCAGCGTGCGTAATTCAGCGATGGAGCGCACCAGCGGCGCCTGCTCCTGTGCTTCGAATGCCTGCTGGTTGAGAATTTTGCGCAGATAGACCAGTTCGACACCCAGCGGGTTGGTCGCGGTATGAAATGGCTCATAACCCCGTCGCTGATATAACCCGGTCAGCCACGGATGTTTCACCGCCGTTGCCAGATACACCGCCGGTGATTTCAGCGTGTCACGCAAAAACGTCTCTTCCACGTAGCGGATAATTTCATTGCCAAATCCCTGGCCTTTGGCATGTTCTGCCACCGCAAACCAGTGCACAAACGGCCACGGTGCAAGATGATTTTTTGCCGGTGTCCACAAAAAACGGGTGGTCAGCGTCGCCGTCAGTACGCCGTCGTTTTCCAGCACATAGGTGGTTTCATTGCGGATAACATCCCGCACGTCTTCAACGCTGGCGCGGGTGATGGTGAAATGAATGTTATGTTCCAGCAGCGGCTCGTAAGCCTTTTGCAAAAGGCTGTGCAGCGCCGCTGCTTCAGACTCCTGAGCAAGGCGGATCACGTGGCTCATATCCAGTTCCTGTTGTTCGCAACACATCGTTAACAACGATTATTAAAGTCAGGAACAAAGGATGTAAAACAACAATAGTTGCTATGCAGTTGCGGGAGATGGAATAGGGGGTGGGGTGGCCGCCCATACGGGCGTTAACTTCAAAGTCAAAACCGTGGGCGTCGGCCCACACCGACTTGGGGGGCGGCCTGCCGCCGCCCCCCAAGACCCCCTGGGCTCTTTCACTAATACCGCCGGACGAGGTTATAAACCGCGCTGACAATCCGTTTCGTCAGCATGGCGGTGAGGCTCATAACAAATTTTCCTGACGTTCCAGCCAGCGGGCGTGGCTTTTTTCATCGAGAATTTTTTTCATGTACAGCGTGGTGTGTCCTTTGCCGATGTCTCTTTCGAAGACCGGCTGAAAACCCAGTTTCAGGTACATGTCACGCAGCCACGGATGGCTGGTGGCGGTGCCAAGCGAGTAAGCCGGGGCTTTCAGTTCGCGGATCAGAATGTTGTCTTCCAGCCAGTCCAGCAGCTTCTTGCCGAGACGCTGACCGGTGTAATCCGGATGCGTGCCTAACCAGCCAATATGCGGCAGGCCTATGAGTCCCGGCATTGCACCCCACGGGAAGCGCAGGGTGACCGAAGCCACCATCCGCTGGTCATCAAAGAGCGCAAACACTGCATGATCGTTGAGATGTTGTGTCACGCTTGCCAGATCGGCGGTGGCAGCATCAAACTGAATCCCGAGTGCTTTGATTGGCGCATAAGCGTCCAGCATCAGCGCCAGATAATCGTGTTTATCATCCAGCGTCAGCCGCCTGAAATGTTGTGTCATAACCCGGATCCCTCAGAAGAAGTCAGATGACCGGACTGCACGGCAAAGCGGATGACCTCATCAACTTTTTGCGCGGCGCGGCCGGTGTAATGAGCCGGATCTCACCAGTGGTCAAGATCCCGTTCAGTAATATTGGCCGCCAGCACCGGATGTGCAAGCAGAACAGTTTTAAAAGATGGCTGTTTTTCAAACGCCTGCATGGCACAGTCATAAACCAGATGATGTGCAGTTTGTTTACCGGGTTATTGACCGTCAGACCGCAGGATTGCGTTTGTGTGGCATGGTGGTTGATCCGACAGGGGGGGTGCTGGTGGAAAGCCATAACAGCCTGCCCGAGCCTGACGTTAGCCACGGCTGCGATGTGCCGAATTCAGAGAGTTAGCCGGGAGAGGAAGAAAAAGGGCGTCTTTACAACGCCCTGAGATGTTTATGCTATTCGTCTGACGGGGGTTTCTTACCGGGCGTGCGCAATGGACGTTCAACAAATTGCATTGTGCGCTTATCGAAATACCGGCTTGGCCAGATAATCGAAGGTGGCACGCCGATAGCCTGGCTTATCAGCAATTCCCCTTCGGCCAGGGGCGGGTAAGCGCATTGGCTAATGTGGTTGAACATAAACCCGCAGCGCGTGAAACCGCAGACAAGGTGGTGCCTTTTTTGCGCAGTGCAGCAATGATGTCAGCGGGGTGCCAGTCCTGATTAATCAGGATTTCTCCCTCATGCTGCTGGATGTACGACGTAGGAAAAGGCAGGAAAGTCGGACTATGGGGCAGTTTCATAGGTATTCTCCGATGTGATAGTTAACCACCACCGGAGCTGCGAAACTCGTTTGGTGGTGGCTCAGACAAGGTTCGCAGTACCGGTCACATCGGAAGCCGGCCAGCCCGGAGGCTGCCTTGCCTGAGTCACCATAGGATGTACAAATTACAAGCATCTGTATCTGACAGGTGTACGGAGGCAAATACATAATTATTACATATGTATTTCCGATGTGGTATTCAGGCTGCGAAACCTAGCCGCGTATTTTTGACGCGACGAGGCGAATATAACGTAAGGAAGGGTTATAAACCAACTGGATAACGACATAGATGGGAGATGCTTTCCAGAGAAAACCCTCTGTAAAAGAGGATTACAGCAGGTTTTTTTGTCCGTGAGGACGAAGATAATAAAAGGGCAGGCGCATTGCCGAAAAACCGGTAATACGCCTGCTTAAACACTTTCAATCAGCGGGTCGGATGATTGACTTCCACCGGACGCAAATCAAACAGCAAGACTTCTGCCTGGTCGCCGTCCGTGAAGGTGAGTTTATCTTCCTGACGGATACGTGCACCGTCACCGGTTCTGAATTCAATGCCGTTCACTTTGATGCTGCCGCGTGCCACGTGGACATAGGCATAACGGTCAGGGTCAAGGTCGAACGTGGCCTGTTCCGCACCGTCGAAGAAGCCCGCGTAAATCTTCATGTCCTGACGCACGCTCAGTGAGCCATTGTCACCTGTTGGCGAGATAATCAGGCGGAACTGGCCGCGTTTTTCCGCTTCAGGCACAGACACCTGCTGGTAACCCGGTTTAGTCCCATTTTCAGATGGCACGATCCAGATTTGCAGGAAATGCACCTTTTCGTCACCGGAGTGGTTGAACTCACTGTGCGTCACACCGGAACCGGCGCTCATCAGCTGCACGTCGCCGGGGACAATCACAGAACCGGTACCCATTGAATCTTTATGCTCCAGCGCGCCTTCCAGCACATAAGAGATGATTTCCATGTTGCTGTGCGGATGCGCCCCAAAGCCGCGACCCGGTGCAACCTGATCATCGTTGATGACCAGCAGGTCTGAGAAGCCGACCTGTTTTGGATCCCAGTAACTGGCGAAGGAGAAGGTGTGACGTGAATGCAACCAGCCGTGGTCACCCAATCCGCGTTGTTCAGAGAGACGTTGTTCAATCATGATGTGCTCCTCAGTTTGTCAGGGGGGAAGCGCGTTTGCCCTTCCGATGAACAGAGAATACACGTAAACTAATTTGCTCAACAATGCGGTTGTTTGACTATTACTGTCACGTTTTGGTTGACAATAAATGGCGTGAGAATAAAGGGTGCGGATAAGATGCAGACAGAAGATCTTCGTATTTTTATTGCTGTGGTAAAAGCGGGGAGTTTTACCACGGCGGCTGAACAACTGATGCTTTCTAAACAATAGGTCAGTCGCCGCATGGCGTCGCTGGAGGCTGGCTTACATGCGCGGCTGCTCAACCGCAATACCCGCAAACTGTCGGTGACCGAGTCCGGCCAGTTGTTCGCGCAACATGCACAGCGCATCCTCGACGATATCGAAGAGGCCGAACGGGCGGTATCGCCCAGGCGGCAGGCGCTTCAGGGAACGTACCGCATCAGCATTCCGATGTCGTTTGGTATCAGCCACCTTTCGCCGCTGATTGCCGAGTTTTTAGGTCAGCATCCGGCGATTCAGTTTCAGGTAGAACTGGTCGATCGCTATGTGGATCTGGTGGGTGAAGGTTTCGATATCGCGCTGCGCATTGGTAATCTGGCGGATTCCTCGCTGGTGGCGCGGCGGCTTGGTGAACTGAAGCGGGTGATCTGCTGCAGCCCGGAATATCTTCAGCGTAAGGGGACGCCGGAAATGCCGGAGGATTTGCTCAACCATCATTGCCTGCGTTACGGGCGCGAAGGACAGACCGGCTGGGAGCTGGAGCTGGAGGGCAAACGTCGTCTGTTTGATGTGCGCGGGCCAATTGTCAGCAATAACGGCGAAGTGCTGCGCGATGCGGCCGTCGCCGGACTCGGGCTGGTATTACTGCCGGAATTTATCGTCGGACCGGCGCTGCAATATGGCGCACTGGTTCGCGTGCTGGATGCATTTCATCCCGGCGCACTCAGCCTGCATGCCATTTATCCGCAGCACCGTCAGCGCAGCGAAGTCACCCGGGTATTTCTCGATTTTTTACAGGAAAGGCTAAAGGCACAACTGCTGGTATCGGCCTGAGATAAGCACCGCAGAGGTGAGCAGACCTGCGTCACACTTTTTGGGCGATCACACATAAATCCAGTGTTTTGTAGGATTTGCATCGTTTTTTCCTATAAAAACTGCCGTACTTTTATGTTACGCAAACGTTAACTGAAGGGGCGGAAAATGAATCATTCATCTGAGCAATATCTTGCAGCGCTGGGCGCAACACAACCATTAACTCCGGCGCAGGCTGACGAGCTGGAGACGCGCGGATACCTTGTTATTCATAATGTTATCGACAAAGACTGGCTGGAAGAGATGCGCACCGCGTTTGACATGCTGGTGGACAAAGAGGGCGATAATCTCGCCGTCGAACACCATCAGGAAGCCACCGCGACCCGTATCGCCAACATGATCAACAAAGGTACCGTGTGGGAAAAAGTGTGGTCGCATCCGCTGATCCTGTCCGTCTGTCATCATATTTTTGGTGGCGCGTTTAAGGTTTCGAGCCTCAACGGACGCGAAGCGCTGCACCGGGGCGGCCATCAGCCGCTGCATGCTGACTGGAAAAAGCCGCGTCCGGATTTTCCGAAAGTCCATCTGGTCAATGCCATCGTGGCGATTGATGATTTGAGTGCCGCCAACGGCGCACCGCGCATTATTCCCGGCACCCATCACCGCCCGGAATTGCCGGAGGATGTGCTGGCGGATGTTGAATTACCGCATCCTGATGAAGTGGTGTTCGAAGCACCGGCGGGCAGCGTGATGATTTACAACGCTCACGCCTGGCACGGCGGCACCAATAACCGCATCGGCACCCGTCGCCGCGTGCTGCACAGTTTGTATATCGACCGCGCGGATGCACAGCAGCAGGATCAGCGTAAATGGCTGAAGCCGGAAACGGCAAGCCGCCTGACGCCTGCGCAGAAATGGTTGCTCGACGTGCTCTGAATTTCTGTTTTCCCCAGGCCTGGCCTGCCGGTCAGGCTTTTTCATGGCATTTTTACCGGCCTTTATGACGGACATCAGAGGGCGGTCACAGTGTGGCTGGCCGCATCACCGCGTATGTGTTACGTGTATGTTATTATGAAGAGAAAACCTCTGAGAGACTGCCATGCTGCAAGACGTGATAGAAACACTGTTCCGATCGGTGTCCGGCAGTGATGTGTTTGCTGTCAGGTTTCCTGATAATTCCCAGCCGCCGCCTGAACTGGCCTCCGTGGTCAGTTTTCCCCGTATTGAATTTGTCGTTGAAGGCGAAGTCCGCGATCGCAGCATTGCCACAGGCAAAGGGCTGCTCAGGCAGGGTGATGCGCTGTATATTCCGGGGGGAAAATGGAATCTGATGGTGTGGGACAAGCCCGCGATTGTGCTGAGTGTTCTGTTCAGCAAAGAAAAACTGGGGTTCAGTTTACAGTTTTGGGATGGCGTGACATTTACCGGCACGGATAAACAAAGTGTTTCCCGCCTTGGCCCGCGTGTAGGCTCGTTTCTGTTGCAGGCGATGAATGAAATTGTCTCCAGTCCTGACGACCAGCAAACCGCGCGCTGCGTGGTGGCGGGGCTGTTAAGTCATTGTCAGGAACAGCTCGCTAACAGGGCGCAGATCCTTACCCGCAGCGGGGCGCTGTTTGAGGTAATCAAAAAGTATATTGAAGAGAATGCCTCACTGCCGCTGACGCGCGAAAACGTGGCAAAGCGTTTCCATATCACGCCGAATTATCTGTCTCATTTGTTTCGTAAATCCGGAGATATCGGCTTCAGCGAGTATCTGAATCACGTCCGCCTGGAAAAGGCAAAACTGTTGCTTAAAGGTTATGAACTGAAAATCAAAGAAGTGGCGACCAGCAGCGGCTTCGTTGACAGCAACTATTTCTGCCGGGTTTTCCGCAAAAGCACCGCCCGTTCGCCTTCTGAATATCGCAGTCAGTGGCTGAGTCAGTTGTCAGAGCGAAAGTCGTAAACAGCCTGTAGCCAGAAAGTAAAACATTCCGCACCGCAATGGGGCGGGGTGTTTGTTTCTGGTGCAAAAAAACCGCATCTTCCGTTCACTTTTTACCCCCCGGCACATCCCATCCGCCGTAATCCGTGGCTTTTCACCCGCACAGAGAAGTTGGCATCCTGCTTGCTAGGTTGTACATACAAGTTAGTACATGTCAGGTCTGCAAAATAATCACACGCAGGCGCCTTATGAAAAACACTCCGTAATGTGGCTGGAAACGTAATGATTTCATTTGAGAGCATAAGCAAATTTTACGCAGATGGGACGGTGGCTGTAGACAGGCTGTCGTTCAGTGCGCCGACGGGACAAATTACTATGCTGGTCGGGCCTTCGGGCTGCGGAAAAACCACTTCACTGCGCATGATCAACCGGTTAACCGAGCCGTCTTCAGGCAACATTTTGCTGAACGGACAGCCGACCGCCGGAATGGATCTGGTCAAACTGCGCCGCAAAATAGGCTATGTGATCCAGAACGCTGGGCTGTTTCCGCACAAAACCGTGCAGGATAACATTGCAGTCACGGCGCTTCTCAACGGTGCGACACGCACGGCAGCGCGTAAAAAAGCCCTCGAATTACTTGAAATGGTCGGGCTTTCGCTGACGATGGCGGAGCGCTATCCGTGGCAGTTGTCCGGTGGTCAGCAACAAAGGGTCGGCGTGGCGCGTGCGCTGGCATCGGACCCGGAATTTATGCTGATGGACGAACCTTTCAGCGCCGTCGATCCGGTGGTGCGCGAACAGTTACAGGATGAGTTTTTAAGATTACAACGTGAAATCGGCAAGACCATTATTATGGTCACGCACGATATTGATGAGGCGATGAAATTAGGCGACCAGGTTGCGGTTTTCCGCCCCGGTGGTCGTCTGGCGCAAATCGCCTCACCGGTGAAATTACTTAATGAACCGGAGGATGCGTTTGTCGCTGACTTTATTGGCCGTGACCGCGGATACCGCAAACTTTCGTTCGATATGATCCCTGATAATATCAGCCTGACGAAAGAACCTGTGATCGCGCCGGGTATTTCCGTCAGCGAAGCCCGATCCCTTGCCGGAGAAAGTGCCTGGTTACTGGTGGTTGAAAATGAATGTCCGCTCGGCTGGTATGATGTGACACAAAATAAAACCACCGTGGACCCGGAAGATATTAATCTCGGCAGCACCTTTGCGCCGAAAAATGGCACGCTGCGTCAGTTAATGGATTCGGTATTAAGTTCTCCCTGTCAGCGCGGTATCGTGGTTGATGAACAGCAGCGCTTTATGGGTACGGCAAATATCGAACAGGTGTTTTCACTTTCTCATTCCCGTGCTGTGAGGTAATACCATGCGTTTTGACTGGTTATTTCAGCAGCGGGAAAATATATTAACGCTGCTCGGCTGGCATGTTTACCTGTCTGTTATTCCGGTATTAATCGGGCTGGCACTGGCTATTCCGGTCGGGGGTGTTTTGCACCGCTGTGGGAAATTTAAAGACGGCATTCTCAATATATTAGGACTGCTCTATACCATTCCTTCCCTGGCGTTATTTGTTTTATTACCCGGTCTGCTGGGCACGAAAATTCTGGATACCGTGAATGTCGTGGTGGCTCTGACACTTTATGCGTTTGCGCTGCTGATCCGTACCGTGTGCGACGGGCTGGATTCTGTTCCACATGAAACCCATCAGGCCGCTGTCGCCATGGGCTACCGGCCCTTGCAGCGTTTCCTGAGCGTGGAATTACCGCTGGCTGTGCCGGTAATCGCCGCAGGTATGCGGGTAGTGGTGGTATCGAACGTCAGTATTGTGTCGATTTCAGCACTGGTCGGCATGCCGCAGTTGGGGGCGTTATTTACTCAGGGTTTCCAGCTACATTTTCTGACGCCGATTATTGCCGGTATTTTCCTGTGCATTGTGCTGGCGCTGCTGCTGGATAATCTGGTGCTGCGCACCGGCAATAAAATGACCACCTGGCAACCGAAAAGGAATGCGAAATGATTAACTGGTTGCTGGACTCCGGTCACTGGCTCAACGATGACGGCTTGCTGGTGCTGATATTTCAGCATCTGATTTACAGCATTGAAGCGTTGTTTATTGCGGTGATTATCGCTTTCCCGATCGGTTGTTATGTCGGTCATACCGGCAAAGGTGCGATGTTATTAATCGGCAGCGCCAATGCCATGCGTGCGCTGCCCTCATTCGGGTTGATCATTTTACTGGTAATTCTGTTCGGGCCGGTATTTGAATCAGACCTGGCTTTTATTGTGCCTTGTCTGATTGTGCTGATCATTCTGGCATTACCGCCCATCATGATGGGGGTATATTCCGGCATCAGGGCGATTAATCCGGCGATTATTGACGCCGCAACCGGCATGGGATATTCACCGCTGAAATTACTGCTGACGGTGGAAATACCCTGTGCGATGGCGCTGATATTATCCGGCATTCGCAGTTCTGCGCTGCAAATTGTGTCTACGGCCACGATTGCTGCGTATGTTTCGCTTGGGGGGTTAGGACGGCTGATTATTGATGGCCGTGCGCAGAACGATTATCCGCAAATGGTTGCGGGTGCTTTTATGGTGGGAATATTAGCGTTACTGGTTGATGTATTTTTCTCTTTTTTAATTCGTTTCATTGTTTCACCAGGATTACGGCAGCGTGAACGCCGCCGTAAAAAAACAATTCCTTTATCGAATAACTGAATTATCTACTCACTCATTCCGGAGCCTGACAAAAATGAAATTGAAAAATCTGCTCGCCGTTGCCCTGTTTTCTGCTGCCGTCGTGCACGCCCCTGCCGCTTTCTCCGCTGAGACGGGTGGCACCATTATTATCGGTTCGGCGGACTTCCCGGAAAGCCAGCTGATTGCCACTATTTATCAGCAGGCGCTGGCGGCGAAAAACGTCAAGGTGGAAACCAAACTTAATATCGGCAGCCGTGAGGTGTATATGCCTGCGCTGCTTGACGGCTCAATCAACCTGATCCCGGAATACAGCGGTGCCACGCTGAGTTATCTCGACGAAAAAACCCAGGCGCATTCTGCTGAAGATGTGGCGGCGGCGCTGGCGAAAGCGCTGCCTGAGAAAATCAAAATGCTGGATATTTCTGCGGCGCAGGACAGCGATGTGCTGGCAGTGACTGAAAAAACTGCCAAAAAATACAATTTGAAAGATATCAGTGATCTGGCGCCGGTGGCGAAAACGCTGGTACTGGGTGGTCCGGCTGAATGGAAAACCCGTCGTGAAGGTGTGAAAGGGCTGAACGAAGTCTACGGCCTGACCTTTAAGAACTTCAAAGTGCTCGACGTCGCAGGTCCGCTGACGCTGTCTGCACTGACCAACAATCAGATTCAGGTCGCGGACATGACCTCAACCGATCCGGCGATGAAAACGAAGAATCTGGTGGCACTGGAAGATTCCAAACACTTATTCCCGGCGCAAAACATTGTGCCGCTGATTGCAAAAGACAAAGCCAGCGAGGTGGTTGAAACCACGCTGAACAATGTGTCCAGGCAACTGACCACCAGCGATTTGATCGTGATGAACGGCAAACTGGCGAATTTCGAAAGCGTGGATGCTGTGGCAAAAGAGTGGCTGACCGGGCACGGGCTGAATAAATGATGACGCGCACTGTCATCTTGGGCACGGCGGAAACCTCCGTCCGTGACATCGCCGATATCGCTTACGGGGCGCAGGTGCTGCCGGACCCGTCAGCATCGGACGCCATGCTGATCGTGCACGAGAAAATCAGGCAGGCGATTGATAACAATAAAGTGATTTACGGCCTGACCACCGGCGTGGGCGACCTGGTCACTCAGCGCCTGTCGCCGGAGCAAATTTCCGACGTGCAACTCAATATGCTGAAAAGCCATGCCTGCGGTACAGGGCCGGTTCTGGCGCAGCATGAAGTGCGGGCGATGATGGCGGTGATGATGAAATCCCTGTTGCAGGGATTCAGCGGCGTCAGCCCGGCGCTGGTGCAGACGATGGCCGATATGCTCAATAAGGGGGTGACGCCGTGGTCACCCGCCAAAGGGTCGGTCGGCTATCTGATTGCCACCGCACATATCGGGCTGTCAGTGTTCGGCTATGGAAAATCGTTCTATCAGGGCGAACTGTTACCGGCACGGGAAGCCCTGGAACGGGCGGGGATTGCCGTGCGCATTCCCGGCCCGCGCGAAGGCCATGCACTGGTCAGCGGTACGTATGAAATCACTGCGCTGGGTTGTCTGGCGGCGGAAACTTTCCGCGAATTGCTGCCGGTGGCGGATGCCGCGGGTGGCATGAGTCTGGAAGTGCTGAAGGGAAACATCCGCGGGTATGACGCCCGCCTTCATGCGCTGCGCCCGCACGACGGTCAGCAGGAAACCGCGCGGATTTTGCGCAGTTTACTGCGTGACAGTGAGATCCTCGATAAATACCGTGATTTTCGCGTGCAGGACGCGCTGAGCCTGCGCTGTATTCCGCAAATGCACGGCGCGGCGCGGGATGTGCTGAGTTATTGCCTGAAAACGCTGACCACGGAAGTGAATTCTGTCACGGATAATCCGGTGTTTATGGTCGAAGACGGCGAGCTGAATGTACTGCCGGGGGGCAACGGGCACGGTGCGCCGGTGGCGCTGTGTCTGGATGCGCTGGCGATTGCCATTGCGCAACTCAGCACCGGTTCGCAGGCCCGTTCTGACCGCCTGACGAACAGCCATCTCAGCGGATTGCCGGCTTTTCTGGTGGCCAATGGCGGGGCGCATTCAGGGATGATGATCCCGCCGTATGCAGCGGCCGCGCTGGCAGGGGAAAACCGTGCGCTGGCAGCACCGGCCAGTGTGCATACCGTGTCCACCTGTGCCGGACAGGAAGATCACATTTCCATGGGCGTGACGGCGGCACGCAATGCTATTGATGCCGTTGAAAATGCCATTGATATCGTGGCGATAGAAATCCTGTGTGCCACGCAGGCGGTGGAATTCCACCGGCCACTGCGCGCCTCGGCGGGCACGGAAACCGTGCTGTCTCTGGTGCGTGAGCAGGTGGCCTTCCGGCAGAGTGACGAGGAAATGTATCCGGATATGCTGGCTATCCGCCAGCTCATCAAACAGGGCGATATCTTGCGCGCGCTGACACCTTTGATTTTCGCAGACACCGTTGAGGGAGAAACCGCATGAGTGTATCAGCGACATCCCGGCCGCTGGAAGGGATCAAAGTGCTCGACCTTTCCCGCGTGCTGGCCGGGCCTTACTGCGCTTCGCTGCTCAATGATTTGGGTGCGGAAGTGATCAAAATTGAAATGCCGGGTAAAGGTGACGATTCCCGTGATTTCACCCCGCATGTTAATGGCGAAAGCACCTATTTCATGCTGCTTAATCACGGCAAAAAAAGCCTGACGCTGAACCTGAAATCACCGCAAGGCCGGGCCGTGCTGGAGCAACTGATCGAAAGCGCGGATGTGCTGGTGGAAAATTTCCGGCCCGGTGTGACCACCCGCCTGGGCATTGATTATGACGCCGTAAAGAAGATCAATCCGAAGCTGGTGTATGCGAGTATTTCCGGTTTTGGGCAGCAGGGACCGCTGGCGCATAAAGCCGCTTACGATCATGTGATCCAGGCGATGGGCGGCATTATGCAGGTCACCGGCTGGGCGAACGGCGAACCGACGCGGGTGGGGGATGCGATTGGTGATGTGGTGTCGGGTCTGTACTGTTCGTGGGGCATTCTGGCGGCATTGCTGCAACGGGGCATTACCGGCCTCGGGCAACATGTGGATGTCGCGATGCTTGATGCGATGGTGTCGATGCAAATGGTCTCGCTGACACAACTGCTGGGCGGTATGCCGCTGGCCGGGCGACTGGGCAATGCACATCCGATCAGCGCCCCCATGGACAGCTACCGTGCGGCAGACGGTTATCTGGTGATTGCCGTCGCCAATGACAGCCTGTTCCTCCGTCTGGCACAGGCCATTGGCAAACCGGAAATCGTACAGGATGCGCGCTTTGCGACGGATCCGCAGCGCCTGAAACATCAGTACGAATTACGGGTGCTGATTGAAGAGTGGTTGCACGACAAAACGGTGGCCGGGGCGCTCGCCCTGCTCGACGCCGGTGGTATTCCCGCCGCACCGGTCTGGGGGCTGGATGAACTGCTGCAAAGCCCGCATGCCGCCGAACGCGGATTACTGCATCAGGTGATGCATCCGGTTGCCGGTGAAATCAGTATCTTACCGCAGCCCGTGAAGCTGAGCGGCATGAACCAGCTACCCGATTTAATGCCGCCACAGCTTGGCGAGCACACCCGCGCCATTCTCAGTGCACAACTGGGGCTGTCTTCGCAGGAGATGGACACACTTGCGCAACAGGGCGTCATTTAACCTGAGGCAGATAATATGGAACCAACGCAGGTTGCAGTCATTGGCGCGGGCACGATGGGCGCGCGGATCGCTGCGGTATTTGCCGCCAGCGGCTTTAAGGTGGCGCTTTATTCACGCACTGAAAACTCGCTGCACAATGCGGCCAAAGTGATCGACAGTATCGACGCCGGGCTGACGGCGTCGGTCACGTTTACGACGTCCATGGCGGAATGTCTGAAAGGCGCGAAGATTGTTTCGGAGAATATCGCTGAGGTGCTGGCGCTTAAGCAGCAGATTTTTCAGGAGATCGAAAAACATGTCAGCGACGACTGTCTGCTGACCACCAACACCTCCAGCGTCCCGGTCGGGCAGATTGCCAGCGTACTGGCGGTGCCGTCGCGCTTTATCGGCCTGCACTGGTTTAATCCGGCGGATGTGATGCCGATGGTGGAAATTGTCTGCGGACCGCAAACCCATGAAAATACGCGTCAGCAGGCCGATGCGCTTTGTCAGCAACTGGGTAAACAGACGGTGACCATTCATAAAGAAGCGCCGGGTTTTATCGTCAACCGGTTGCAATACGCCATGCTGCGTGAGGCGTTGCATCTGGTCACAGCCGGAATTGCCAGCATCGAAGACGTGGACTTCGCTGTACAAAGTACGCTCGCCCCGCGCTGGTCGGCGATGGGGCCGCTGAAGCTGATGGATTTTGCCGGACTGGACACGGTGAAAAATGTCGCCGCGATATTACTGCCAGCCTTATCGCGCGACGAGGAGCTGCCGCCGTGGTTGCTGGCGCAAATTGAGCAGGGCAATCTGGGCACCAAAACCGGCGCCGGGTTTTATCCGTGGACGGCGCAGGCTATTGAAGAAGGTCTCGCGCACCGAAACGCCACAATCCTTGCCATCAGCGGGATGCAAAAACCATGAGCGAACTTATCCGCTGTGAACGTCATCAGGGCGTGGCGCATATCATTCTTAACCGGCCGGAAAAACTTAATGCGCTGAGTGCAGAAATGCTGACGCAATTGCTGGAGAAAATGCGCGAACTGGACGGTGATAAACAGATCCGCGCGATGGTGATTTCCGGCTCCGCGCGTGCGTTTGCTGCGGGTGCCGATACCGGCACGCTGGCCACCGCCTCAGCGATAGCCCTTTACACCAGCGGTTTCAGTGAAAAGTGGGATCAGATTGCCGCCATTGAAACGCCGGTTGTCGCGGCGTTATCCGGTTATGCACTGGGCGGCGGGCTGGAACTGGCGTTGCTGTGCGATATCGTGATTGCCGATGACACGGCCATCATCGGGCTGCCGGAAACGCACATCGGGATTATCCCCGGCGCGGGTGGCACGCAGCGGCTGGTTAAATCGGTGGGGAAATCACTGGCGATGGAAATCATCCTCGCCGGGCGAAAAATCACCGCCACAGAAGCGCTGGCCGCCGGACTGATCAGCCGTGTCACCACGCCGGAAACGTTAACGGAACAGGCGTTAAAGATTGCGCAGAATATTTCCCGTGCCGCACCGCTCGCCGTTAAGATGGCCAAAAAAGCCGTGCTGGCGAGTTTCGATATGGGCTTAACGGCGGGCATCAGTTATGAACGTTCGTTGTCGGCCCTGATTGCGGCCAGTGACGACCGCAGCGAAGGCATGCGTGCACTGGCGGCGAAAGAACAGGCGGCGTTTACCGGCAAATAACGTCCGGTGAAATACGCCAGCCGCCGTGCTCCGTGCGACATACAAGGCAGGAATAATGTCATCAAACAGAACGCTATCAGAAATCATTGCGGACGCCGGAGACGAGCCTTCTCCGCTGTATAAGCAGGTGAAACAGGGGATCATTAATCAGATCCTGCACGGACACTGGCAACCGCATCAGCGCGTGCCGTCAGAAAGTGAACTGGTCGCCGAGCTGGGGTTCAGCCGGATGACCATAAACCGGGCACTGCGCGAGTTAACCACGGAGGGCTATCTGCTGCGTTTGCAGGGCGTCGGCACCTTTGTCAATGAAATGAAAGCGTTCACGCCGATGCTGGAAGTGAATAACATTTCTGACGAAATTAAGAGCCGCGGGCACTTTCATACCTCCCGCGTGTTGCAACTGGGTAAGCAAAGTGCCGGTGACAGCATGGCGATGAAATTTATGCTGCTGCCCGGCGTGGTGTTGTTTCATTCGGTGATTGTGCATTACGAAAATGACATTCCGGTGCAACTGGAAGACCGGCTGGTGAATCCGGACATCGCCCCCTTGTATTTACACCAGGATTTCACTAAAACCACGCCTTTCGCCTATCTGACCCAACTGGCACCGCTGACGGCGGGCGAACATACCATTGAAGCGGTGATGGCCAGTCACGACGAACAGCGCCTGCTGAATATTCATCAGACCGAGCCGTGCCTGCAAACCCTGCGCCGCACCTGGCATCATGAAAAAGTGGTGACCTGCGCCCGGCTGTTGTATCCGGGCGGACGCTACAAAATGTTCGGCAGCTTTAAGAAATAAACTGAACAGGATCAGGCAAGGATTCAGGAGGACTGTGGCTTGTGACTTCGGCGGTAAATTCTATAGTTAACGGGTCATTAACGACTCAGGAGTTTACTGATGAAAACTGTTGGATTTGCTGCTTACGATCCTAAAAAACCGCTGGCGCCGTTTACGTTTGAACGCCGCGGCCTGCGTGATAACGATGTCGCAATGGAAATTCTGTATTGCGGCGTTTGCCATTCCGATTTACATACCGCAAGAAATGACTGGGGCTGGAGCTATTATCCGATTGTTCCCGGCCATGAAATCGTCGGACGTGTCACCAGCATTGGTAAAGGCGTCACCCGCTACAAACCAGGCGATCATGTTGCCGTCGGTTGCATGGTAGACAGTTGTCAGGAATGCGATCAGTGTAAAAAAGGTGAAGAACAGTTGTGCCGCGAAGGTAACACCGGGACTTACGCCGGTTATGATCGTTTCACCAAAGAGCCGACGCAGGGCGGATACTCCAAGCATTTAGTGGTGCGCGAGGAGTTTTGTCTGCGTATGCCGGAAGGGTTAGATCTCTCCAAAGCCGCGCCGCTGCTGTGCGCCGGTATCACCACCTGGTCGCCGCTGAAAACCTGGAACGTCGGGCCGGGCAGCCGTGTGGGCGTGATTGGTCTGGGCGGTCTGGGCCATATGGCGGTCAAACTGGCGGTCGGTCTGGGTGCAGATGTTACGGTGGTGAGCCGTTCAAATGCCAAAGAAGCCGATGCGCTGGAATTAGGTGCAAGCCGTCTGCTGGTCAGCGCCGACAGCGACGCGATGGCGCAGGCACACGATCATTTTGATTTAATCATCGATACCGTGCCGGTCAAACATGACGTCACGCCGTACCTGCCGTTGCTGGATGTGGACGGTACGCTGGTGCTGGTCGGGCAGGTCGGGCCGATGGACGAATTCAACACCGTACCGCTGTTGTTAGGCCGTCGTCGCGTGGCCGGTTCGCCAATCGGCGGCATCCGTGAAACGCAGGAAATGCTCGACTTCTGTGCTGAGAAAAACATTCTGCCGGATTGTGAAATGATCCGCATGGATGAAATTAACGAAGCGTTTGAGCGTATGGAAAAAGCCGATGTGCGCTATCGTTTTGTGATTGATATGGCCTCCCTGACCGCGCCTGCGGCGGTGTAATCTGTCGCAGCAATGAAGACAAAAATGGCTCCTGCGGGAGCCATTTTTTCAGGCAGAAACCGGTAAGGTTGCGCGTCTTTTCAGCGGCACGGTGATAAAAATCAGACAGGCAACCACCAGCCCGATACCTGTCCAGCCCAGCGGCGGCAGGCGTTCGCCCACAATCACCACCGCCAGCACGGCGGCGACCGCCGGTTCCAGCAGGGTGATGGTGGTGGCCATGCTGGCCGGAATGCGTGCCAGGGCATAACCGAAACAGACATAACCGACAAACATCGGGATAAGCGCCATGTACGCGCCGACCGCGGCGTTATTCCATGACGCCAGAAGGGGCGCGCCGGTCATCCACAGCACCGGCATCAGCAGTAAACCGCCCAGCCCGAACGTGGCGCCCATTGCCGCGCGGGAAGGGACGCCGCGCTGCATTAAATGACGCGCCGCCCAGGCATAAAGCGCGTAGGTCAGCCCGGCAATCAGCCCGAGTACCACACCGGCTATCGCGTGGTCGCCCTGACCGGCGGTGGAGTGACTGCCACTTTCACCGACGCAAAGTAACACCATGCCCGCCACGCCAATGGCGGCGCCGGTCATCCAGCGGCGGGTGAGACGTTGTCCGTCGAGATAATATTCAATCAGTGCGGATAACAGCGGCGCAGAACCGAGGGAAATCACGGTACCGACCGTGACGCCCGCCAGGTGCATCGAGGCGTAAAACGCCAGCGGATAAACTGCGACCGCCAGTGCGCCGGTAAATAACATGCGTGCGTTGTTCACCAGAGTTACCCGGCTGGTGACTATCCTTCTGGCGGAAATCAGCGCCTGCAACAATCCGCCCAGCCCCATGGCCACTGCGCCGATCGCCAGCGGGCTGACGTCGGGCGCAAATGTCGCCGCCGTGCCGGTCGACCCCCACAGAACGGAAGCAAATACCACGGCGAGTACGCCCGTCATGCGTTCACGAGGCGTTATCGTCATGGCACCTCCATCATTGAGGCCGCCATGTCCATCGCCTGACGGACACATTGACCGTTGCCTTCCAGACCTGCACGCGAAATCGCGCCTTCCAGTAAAAATGAAAAATGCCGCGCCATCAGGCGGGCTTTGGCCTCGTCAGTGGGGAACAGTTCGAGAAGATGCGCAGTCACGATAGCTTCAACATGTTCTTTATGCCCGCGCACGGCGTGCCTGCCGGGCGCTCCGGCGGGCAGTTCGGCGGCGGCATTCAGTAACCCGCAGCCACGAAAGCCGTGCTCATAGGCAAATTCAGCGTGATCGTCATACGCCTGAAACACGGCGAGCACTTTTTCTTTCGGTGTTTTAGCTTTTTCAACACGCCGGGCGTACAGCTCCAGCCATTCGTCATGACGTATTTCAATGTACGTCGCGACCAGTTCAGCCTTGGATTCGAAATTGTTGTAGAGGCTTTTTTTGGCGACACCGGCACGTTTGATGATTGCGTCAATCCCGGTCGCAGCAATGCCGTTGTTATAAAACAGAACCCGGGCGGCACCGAGAAGCCGGTCGCGGGCGCTTTCAGGAGAGGAGTCTGTGGTGGACATTTTTTTTACTCGTGTTGTTCATCTTGCCTGTATGTATACCAGTCTACCTACTCAATGTAAACACCGGCTGAGAATAAGAAAAAGTGACGACTTAACCGTGCCTTTCGTGTGGGAAACCGCCATAATCCGCTAAAAGTTGTGGAGAGACAGCAGGTTGAGGTCATCTGCGGCAGGCAGAATTATTGTTAACTTCCGGAGGGATAAAAATGCTTCATGAATGGCTCAATGCCTTGCACGTGATTGCGGGCGTATTGTGGATTGGCGGCATGCTGGCGATGGCGCTGGTATCGATGGCCTGTTCGCGGACATCCGGTACTGCGGAAAGTGCAGGGCAGACGTTGTTACTGGAAACCGTGCGCAAATGGACGCGCAGTGTCACCAGCCCGGCGATGATCCTGTTGTGGGTGGCGGGCATCGTGATGATCGTCAGTTATGGCAAATTCCCCCATGCCTGGCTGCTGATAAAAATGGTGGTGGTGCTGGTTCTCTCCGCGCTGCACGGGCTGCTTTCCGGCGATTTACGTCGTCGCGCCACCGGTCAGCAGGTGAAAGATTTCGCGCTGGTGCGCAACGCCAGCGCGGTGATTATTGTCGGTGTGATCCTCATTGGTATTTTGGCGATAATCAGGCCTTTCTGACATCCGGTTTCCCGCAAAACTCAATCCACGTGAAAGCGTGGATTTTTTTATGACTCGCCGTTCACCAGCGCAATCAGGGTGCAGGGCACCGGCGGAATATTGCCTTCCTTTAAAATTGTCAGCGAATGGTTTTCGCGCACGGCAAACGATCCCAGCCCGATAATAACCAGCATCAGCGGAGCCGACAGCAGCATAATCGTCCATTAAAAAGCCCGCAAATTTGCAGGCTTCTTTTTATTGCTTATTGTGCAGAAAACAAAATACTTATTTTTTCTTATAAACGTCAGCAGTACCGTGAATTTTATTGTTGGTATTACCGGAGGTTAATACAAATACATCGCCGCCTTTTTTATCGGCTTTCTTAGAAAGATCTTCAATGGCGCCGGACTGCGAGGTTTTATTTGAGGTGGTCACAGAGCCGACTTTGGTATACTCAGAAGCCACTTTTTCAAAATCTATTTTCTTCATTAATTCAGCAGAATAAGTGCTGAAAGAGACACAGCCCATCACAGCCACTGCCAGCAGAGCTTTAGATATTTTCATGTAATCCTCAGATTTTAAATTGCCCAGTAAATTGAAGGAAAGTAATAGAAAGCTGTTTATTTAGTGAAACCCTGTTAATCAATAACTCACTGTTTAAAAGAGTGAGTTATCACTGCCATTTAGTAATAGACAAGGAAGTCAATAATTACAAGGAGGGAAGAAAAAATTAAGCAACCGGTGCGGTTTTTAGTCTTTTGTGCCGGAGGTTTTGTACACAGTAATAGCAATCACATACTTTTCGTTTCGCCTGCGCATGTTATCCATCTGTTAACCCCCGTCCGAAATATGTTTCATTGCTAATAATTAACTTTGAAGTAGATCACATTTATGCTTTTCCCCTGCACGGGCAGATTGTCACGGGTGAAAAAGCCTCTGATAATGTTACCGATAACATGTTACCGGTAACATTGCGGATAAACATGAACAGGGTGGACATAACGAATAAAACCACTGACCCGTCTTTCGCGTTTTTTAACCAGTCGAGGAGCGCAACCGTGAACAATGATCAGAACCGAATTTATGTGTTTATGGGCGTATCAGGCAGCGGAAAATCAGCCGTCGCCAACGCCGTGGCACATCAGCTTTCCGCCGGTTTTCTTGACGGCGATTTCTTACATCCCCGCAGTAATATCCTGAAAATGGCCGCCGGTGACGCCCTCAATGATGACGACCGCGCGCCGTGGCTGGCCGCCCTCAATGATGCCGCGTTTGCCATGCAGCGTACCAATAATGTGTCGGTCATCATCTGCTCGGCATTGAAAAAACGTTACCGCGATCGTCTGCGCGCAGGCAACGCCAACCTGTCTTTCATCTATTTACAGGGCGAATTCCCGGTCATCGAAGAACGCATGGCCGCACGCAAAGGGCACTTTTTTAAATCGCAGATGCTGATCTCACAGTTTGCAGCACTCGAACAACCTGGCGCTGAAGAAAGTGACGTGATCACCATCGGCATTCATCAGCCGCTTGATGCGGTGATTGCAGAGACCCTGCAACACATCCGTAGTTTTCAGCAACAGGAGCATTGCGCGTGAATACAGTGACTTTAGTCGGTACTGCAGCGGGCTCCGTGTTGCTGCTGCTTTTTCTGGTGATGAAAGTGCGTATGCACGCGTTCGTCGCGCTGATGCTGGTGTCGATTGCCGCCGGGATTTTCTCCGGCATGCCGGTCAATACCATTGCCGACACCATGCAGAAAGGCATGGGCAGCACGCTGGGTTTTCTGGCGATTGTGGTGGCGCTGGGGGCGATGTTCGGCAAGATCCTGCATGAAGTCGGCGCACTTGACCAAATTGCGGCCCATTTACTGAATCGTTTTGGCAAAAACAAAGCCCATTATGCTCTCGGGATTGCCGGGCTGGTTTGCGCCTTGCCGCTGTTTTTCGATGTGGCGATTGTGCTGCTGATTGGCATCGTGTTCGCGGTGGCGCGCCGTACTGACGGCAACATCGTCAGGCTGGCGATCCCGTTATTTGCCGGTGTCGCGGCAGCGGCGTGTTTCCTGCTTCCGGGACCGGTCCCGATGCTGCTGGCGTCGCAGATGAATGCCGATTTTGGCTGGATGATCGCCATCGGTCTGGTGGCCGCGATTGCCGGCATGCTGATCGCCGGTCCGCTGTACGGCAATTTTATCAGCCGTCATGTCAGCTGGCCGATGCCTGTTGAAGAAAATGCCCCGACGCTCAACAAAGATAACCTGCCGTCATTCGGTTTCAGTCTGGCGCTGATTTTGTGTCCGCTGGTGTTGGTGGGAATGAAAACCATCGGCGCACGCTTTGTCACGGCGGGTACGCCATTGCACGACTGGCTGGAGTTTATCGGCCATCCGTTTACCGCCATTCTGATTGCCTGCCTGATTGTCATTTACGGGCTGGCAAAACCACGCGGCATGACCAACGAACAGACGCTGGCCATCTGCTCAGCCGCCGTTCAGCCCGCCGGGATCATCCTGCTGATGACCGGTGCGGGTGGCGTATTCAAACAAATTCTGGTGGATTCCGGCGTCGGCCCGGCCATTGGTGACGCGATGATCGGCACCGGCTTACCGATTGCCGTGGCCTGTTTTGCACTGTCAGCGGTCGTGCGGGTTATTCAGGGTTCAGCCACCGTGGCCTGCCTGACCACTGTCGGGCTGGTATTGCCGGTAACCCATCAGATGGGGCTCAACGGCGGTCAGCTGGCCGCACTCGCCATCTGCATTACCGGCGGTTCCATTGTGCTCAGCCACGTAAACGATGCCGGTTTCTGGTTATTCGGCAAGTTCACCGGTGCCAGCGAACTGCAAACGCTGAAAACCTGGACGGTGATGGAAACCCTGCTCGGCACGACTGGCGGGATCATCGGCATGATTGCTTTCACGATGCTTTAAGAAAGGGGACAACATTATGATTAACAACACTGTGGCCCGTGTCACGCAGCGGATCATCAACCGTTCCGCATCCACCCGTGAAGCCTATCTGGCGCGTATGGATGCTGCCCGTTCGCAAACCGTTCACCGTGCGCAACTGGCCTGTGGCAATCTGGCGCATGGCTTTGCCGCCTGTCAGCCGGATGAAAAGAATTCCCTGAAAAATATGGTGCGCAGCGATATCGCCATTATTACCGCCTACAACGACATGCTGTCGGCGCATCAGCCCTACGAGCATTACCCGCAACGCCTGAAAGACGCATTGAAATCGGTGGGTGCGGTCGGGCAGGTGGCGGGCGGCGTACCGGCAATGTGTGACGGTGTCACGCAAGGGCAGGACGGCATGGAGTTGTCGCTGATGAGCCGTGACGTGATTGCCATGTCGGCGGCCATCGGCCTTTCACACAACATGTTCGACGGGGCGTTGTATCTGGGTATCTGCGACAAAATCGTGCCGGGCTTAGTGATGGCGGCGCTGTCATTCGGCCATCTGCCGGCGGTATTTGTGCCCGCCGGGCCGATGAGCACCGGTTTGCCGAACAAAGAGAAAGTGCGTATCCGTCAGCTTTATACCGAAGGCAAAGTAAACCGTCAGGCATTACTGGAAGCGGAAGCCGCGTCGTATCACGGCATCGGCACCTGTACATTTTACGGCACTGCCAACACCAATCAGATGGTGATGGAAGTGATGGGGCTGCATCTGCCGGGTGCATCGTTTGTGCCGCCGGATTGCGCGCTGCGTGATGCACTGACCGATTCGGCAGCACGTCAGGTCACCCGTCTGGCCGAAACCACCGGCAACTATCAGCCACTCGGCCAGATGGTGAATGAGAAAACCGTGGTGAACGGCATTGTTGCGCTGTTAGCCACCGGCGGTTCCACCAATCTGACCATGCACATGGTCGCTATGGCGCGTGCGGCAGGCATTGTCATCAACTGGGATGACTTCTCTGAGTTGTCCGATGCGGTGCCTTCGTTATGCCGTATTTACCCGAACGGCCCGGCGGATATCAACCAGTTTCAGGCGGCGGGCGGCGTGCAACTGGTGGTGCGCGAATTGCTGAAAAACGGCCTGTTACATCAGGATGTCAACACCGTGGCTGGTTTCGGATTAGACCGTTACACGCAGGAACCGTGGCTGGAAAACGGCGAACTGGCGTGGCGCGAAGGCGCAGAGCATTCGCTCGACACAAACGTCATTGCCAGCGTGCAACAGCCGTTTGAGCATCACGGCGGCACAAAAGTGTTGTCGGGTAATCTCGGGCGTGCGGTGATGAAAACCTCGGCGGTGCCTGCGGATAATCAGATTATCGAAGCCCCTGCGGTGGTATTTGAAAGCCAGCATGACATTGTTCCGGCATTCGAGGCCGGTAAGCTGAACCGCGATTGTGTGGTGGTGGTGCGTTTTCAGGGGCCGCAGGCCAATGGCATGCCTGAGCTGCATAAACTGATGCCGCCGCTTGGCGTATTAATGGATCGCGGATTCCGTGTCGCACTGGTCACCGACGGTCGTTTGTCCGGCGCTTCCGGCAAAGTGCCTTCTGCTATCCACGTGACGCCGGAGGCTTTCAGCGGCGGCATGTTAGCAAAAGTGCGTGACGGCGACATTATTCGCGTCAACGGGCGAACCGGCGAACTCGAATTGCGTGTTGATGCTGCCGAACTGGCTGAACGAAAAGCGTATCAGCCTGATCTGAGCGCAGAACATATCGGTTGTGGCCGTGAGCTGTTCAGTGCCTTGCGCAGCCAGCTTTCCGGCGCGGAACAGGGCGCCTGCTGCATTACTTTTTAATTTATCGAAACGGATGAGAAGACAAGAATGAAAAACTGGAAAACAAGCGCAGAACACATTCTGACGGCGGGGCCGGTTGTGCCGGTCATCGTTATCAATAAACTGGAACAGGCGGTTCCGCTGGCGAAAGCGCTGGTGGCCGGTGGTGTTCGTGTGCTGGAAGTGACGTTGCGCACCGCCTGTGCCATGGACGCCATTCGTGCCATTGCCAGCGATGTGCCGGAGGCGATTTTGGGCGCGGGTACTGTGCTGAATGCGCAGCAACTGCAAGATGTCACCGACGCTGGCGCACAGTTTGCCATCAGTCCGGGGCTGACAGACGAATTGCTTGCCGCCGCGACCGCCGGTTCCATTCCGCTGATCCCGGGTATCAGTACCGTTTCTGAACTGATGCTGGGTCTGGATCACGGTCTGCGCGAATTCAAATTCTTCCCGGCGGAAGCTAACGGCGGGGTGAAAGCATTGCAGGCGATCGGTGGTCCGTTCCCGCAGGTGCGTTTTTGCCCGACAGGCGGGATTTCACTGGCGAATTACCGCGACTATCTGGCGCTGAAAAGTGTGCTGTGCATCGGCGGATCCTGGCTGGTGCCAGCCGATGCGCTGGAAAGCGGTGATTACGATCGTATTACTGCACTTGCCCGCGAAGCTGTGGCAGGGGCGAAATAGGTTTTAGCCGTTCGAAATAATAGCGATAAAAACCCACGTGAGTACGGATGCCCCGTACTCACTCCTTTATTTCTTCCGCAGTGCCCCGCGTCCCCTTTAAGAATTCCTTAACGTAACGCCTGTAGGATGGCGTTTTGACTGCCGGAAGTCTGGAATTCTCATCGCAGATATTTTGAATGAAGGGGCATCGTCATGGTATTGAACACCGCAGTGATCGCCGCACTGGGCAGTGTACTGATCACCCTCCAGTTTTCCTCTCTGTTGATCGCCTGGTGGCGAATGCGCCGCGGTATCCTGCGCGATGAAGCGCATGAAACCTCGGAATTTATCGTGCTGGTCAGGCCTTTGTGCGGATATAACGCCTTTGAAGAGGAAACACTGCGCTCCAGTTTTTATCAGGACTATCCCGCTTACGAAATTGTGTTCTGCGTGGCGTCACGCTTTGATCCGGTGATCCCGCTGGTGGAAAAGCTGATGGCTGAATTCCCTGATAAGCCTGCACGCCTGCTGACTGGCGATGACAAAATATCTGCCAACCCGAAGGTGAACAATCTTAATAAAGCCTGGAGTCATACCACCGCAGGCGTGGTGGCCATGGCAGACAGCAACCTGTTGTTACCGCCGGATTATCTGCGTTCACTGATGAATACCTTTGACAGTCAAACCGGACTGGTGAGTTCTCCGGCAGTCGGGATGATTCCGGAGAATTTCTGGGGTGCCGTGGAAGCCGCCATGCTGAACACGCATCAGGCGCGCTGGCAGTATTTGTCGGATTTTCTCGGTAACGGCTTTGCGCAGGGGAAAACGTTGTGCTGGCGGCGCGAGGTGCTTGATAATGGCGGCGGAATGGCGGCGCTGGGTAGTGAGCTGGCGGAAGATGTCGCCTCAACCAAACTGGTGCGCCGCGCCGGGCTGAAAGTCCGTTTACCTGCACAGCCTTTTGCGCAGCCTATCGGGCATCGCAGTCTGGAAGCGGTCTGGAGCAGACAACTGCGCTGGGCGCGTATCCGCCGTGCCGGTTTTTTCTGGCTGTTTGTGCCTGAAATTATCATTGGTTTCTTGCCCGTGCTGGCGGCGGTGCTGTGGCTGACTGCCCGCGGTGATTTGCCACTGTTTGCTCTGCCGGTGCTTTTTGTGCTGTGGTATGGCGGTGAATGGGTGCTGGCCAAAGCGCTCGGCTGGCCGCATCAACTGAGAGATATTCTGGCAATGTGCATCCGCGATATCCTGCTGCCCGCCTTGTGGTTATGGTGCTGGACCGGGCGCGGCTTTACGTGGCGGGGCACAGTTTTAGGTGAAAGGCACGTAGATAAAAAACACCCCGCATCTGCCAGCCAGCCGTCGGGGAAATAAGGACAGTATGTTTTCTCTTGAAACACTCGAAACGCTTATCAGAGCCCACGGCCTGCTGATCATGACGCCGCTGGCTATCCTTGAAGGGCCGGTAGTGACGGTGATTGCAGGCTACTTCGTTCGTCTCGGCTATTTCAGTTTGTCCGCCATGTTGACCGTGGTGATGATCGGGGAAGTGCTCGGGGATATTATTTTTTACTCGCTCGGGCGCTGGGTGATCAAAGCTGACGGCCAACCGCCCGCCTGGCTGGCCCGTCTCGGGCTGACCCAGCCGCGACTGGAAAAAATGGTGAAAAGTTTTGACCGCAAAGGCGGGCGGTTGCTGGTGCTGGCCAAACTGACTCATTCCGCTGGCGCACTGGTGCTGACCGGCGCGGGCATGGCGCGCATGCCGCTGGTGCCTTTTCTGTTCTATAACATCATCGCGGCTGTTCCCAAGAGCCTGTTTCTTCTGGGTATCGGCTGGATGTTCGGCGATATCATCGCACAGGTGAACAACTGGATAGCCTGGGTATCCCTGGGTTTGTTCATCCTGCTGGCCGTCACCGGTGTTATCTGGCTTAAGTCTAAACAATGATCACGGTGAGTTGCATTATTCCGGCACACAATGAGGGCAGCCGCATCGGCAGGGTGCTGGATGTGGTGCAGAACCATCCTTTACTGCGGGAGATTATCGTGGTGGATGACGGCTCCGCCGATAACACCGCACAAATCGCGCAGGGCAAGAACGTCAGGGTGATCAGCCTGCCTGAAAATCGCGGTAAAAGTTATGCCGTTGCCGAAGGCATTGCCGCAGCAACGGGCAGCCATCTGCTGATGCTGGATGCGGATCTTGTCGGGCTGAGTTATGACGATATAACCGCGCTCATCAGGCCGGTGATGGCGCATCAGGCGGAGGTCTCGATAAGCCTGAGGCGCAACAGCCCGTGGATCTGGCGGTTTATCGGGCTGGATTATATTTCCGGTGAACGGGTGTTTGCGCGCGAGTTAGTCGCACAGCATCTCGCAGCCATCCGCCGGTTACCGCATTTCGGGCTGGAAGTCTGGATTAATCAGCAGTGGATTGCCGCCGGATTGCGCGTGCAGGTTGTCAGCTGGCAGGGCGTTATCAGCCCGTATAAAGCCGCTAAAATGGGCTGGTTGCGCGGATTAAAGGCCGATGTGTCGATGATACGCGATATATTCTGTACCATCAGTTTGCGTGAATCCGTGCGGCAAATTATCTGTCTTAAGCGCAAAAGTCGGGTCTGAACAGTACAGAATATCAGTCAGCATTTTCTGTACTGTTGTCAGCCAGCGGCTATTTTTTAGTGAATTTTTTATTTGGTTACAAATAAACCACGCTTTACATCATATTCATATTTCTCCAGCACTCTGTTGCAAATCCTCATACTCCATTTCTTCCCTGGCGTTCAGTCAACTGATATCAATTATCATTAATAATTTGATAATGCGTCTTGTTGCCTGGAGTTTGCCCTTTGTTAGCCACATTTATTATCGGTCTTCGTGAAGGTCTGGAAGCGGCGCTTATCGTCGGGATCATTGCGGCATTCTTACGCAAAAACGGTAAAAGCCTTTTCGCGATGTGGATGGGCGTCGGGCTGGCGCTGATGCTTTCGGTGATGGTCGGCGTGGCGCTGGAGATGACCGAACGCGCGTTACCGCAGGCAAGTCAGGAAGGAATGGAGTCGGTGATCGGCCTGATCGCTGTTTTCTTTGTCACTGGCATGATCATGTGGATGAACACCCACGCTCACACCATGAAAAATGAGCTGGAAAGCGAAGCCGCGCAGGCGATAAGCCAGTCAGGCGCCAGGGCGCTGGCGAGTATGGCTTTTCTCGCCGTGCTGAAAGAAGGCTTTGAAACCAGCGTGTTTCTGCTCGCCACATTCTCGGTAGCGCAGTCAGCCATGTGGGCGGCGGCCGGCGCGGTAACCGGCCTGCTGGTGGCGATGGGCATCGGCTGTGGCATTTATTTCGGCGGCATCCGCATCAATCTCTCGCGCTTTTTCCGCTTCACGGGGTTGTTCCTGATCCTGGTCGCAGGCGGATTAATCATTAACGCGTTGCTGACAGCACACGAAGCGGGCTGGCTGAATATCGGGCAGCAGCGCGTGGCGGATCTCGCCTGGCTGGTGCCGCCGGGCACTGTCCGCTCAGCGCTGATTACCGGCGTGCTGGGCATTCCGCCGGATCCGAACCTGATCCAGACTGTCGCCTGGCTGCTCTACATTGTCATTGTGTCGCTGCTGATTTACTGGCCTGCACACCGCCGTCCCTCCGCGATTAACGGTGCGCGGCTGCGGCTGGCATTTGCCGGTGTGATGGTCGTGTCAGCAGTGGGATTGCGCCTTTTTTACCCAAACTACACACTGCAACTGCCTGCCAGCGCACCGCTGGTAAGTAATGACACCCGGAACACCGCACCGGCGGGTGAGGTAAAACTGTTGTCTGATACGAACGGCTATCAGCTGAATGTGACGCCTGCGGACGGCAACGTGAGGGTGACCGTTCTGCCCGCCAGCGCCGCCATTGCCGGTCATCATGGCGGCCTGCAAACCCGCGAATGGCAAACCAAATCTCGCTTTACGCCTGCGGATGCGCCTGCCGTTCTGACGCTTGATCAACTGGTGGCATTCTATGGCAACCGTATTCCCATTGGTCTGAATCCGGCGATGCATCCGGGGCCTTATCAGGCGCAGTGGTCGGTCAGTTGCACTGTTCAGGCCTCTGTGGCGCAGGGCGTGTTGCTGGGGGCCAGTGCCCGGGCAGATGAGCTGATCACGCTTTCCGGCAGCGGCCTGCAATCCCCGCGAACCATCACCGTTCGTCATCCGACGGCGGCCGCTTCTGCCTGCAACTGGCAGGTGAGCGGGGCGTATCAGCAGACCGTTTCTGATGCCCTGCAACAACTGCAAATCGCACAAGATACCTACCGTTTCTGGGCATATATGTTGCCGGTCATTCTGGCCGCGCTGGCCCTGATTTTTGTTTTCTCAGCACGACGGGTTCTCCTGAAACACCGTAATGAAAGGCTGGCCGCTGCGGGTGAATACAGCCTGTCATTCGGTTCTCAACTACACACCAATTTGCCAAAAAATAAATAAAGGAAATGAAATTCATGCGTAAACCGAATTTTAAGAAAAAAGAATCTCTGATGACCACGGCGGGCCTGGCGGCGTTGCTGATGTTTTCAGTGGAAGCACCGGCTGATGCGGCGCAGGCAGCGGTAAAAAATGGCGTTTCACAAGTGAATATCACCATGACCGGAGACAACGGCGGTACGTGTGTGGTTGACCATAATTCAGCGAAAGCGGGGCCGGTCACGTTCAATGTGGTGAACAAAACGGCAACCGCCATCACGGAGTTAGAGCTGCTGAGCAATGATCGTATTCTGGGCGAAAAAGAGAATCTGGCACCCGGCCTGCCGATGGTGAAATTCACCCTGACTCTCGACGGCGGCAAATATCAAATCTATTGTCCGGGCGCGCAACATGAAATGACCGACTTTACCGTCACCGGCAAAAGCGCCACACAACCTGCGGGCAGCGCCGGGACCATTCTGGCGCAGGGCACCAAAGATTACGCCACTTATGTGAATGGCGTGGTGGATGCGATGGTGGTCGGTGTGAACCGCCTGAAAGCGGATATTGATGCGGGAGATCTTGCTACAGCGAAAGCCGATTACGCAAAAGCGCGTCCTTTCTACGAACGTATTGAATCTGATGTGAGCGGGTTTGTATTGCCGGGCTTCAAAGCGACGGACAACGCCGGTAACCTCGATTATCTGATCGACATGCGTGCGTCTAACCTTGACCCGAAAGCAGGCTGGCATGGATTCCACGCCATTGAGCGTGACCTGTTCGGTCAGGGTAAAATCACGAATGAAACCAAACAGCTGGCTGCCGAATTACAGAAAAACGTCGCACAGCTCGACACACTGACCAAAGCGCTGACTTACAAACCTGAAGATCTGGCGAACGGTGCCGCAGATCTGCTGGAAGAAGTGCAGAACACCAAAATCAACGGTGAGGAAGAAGCCTTCAGCCACTTCGATCTGGTTGATTTCGCGGGTAACGTAGAAGGTGCGCAACAGGCGTTCGCTTACCTGCAACCGGGGCTGGAAAAAATCGATCCGGCGCTGACCAGACAGGTTGCCGCGCAGTTCGCTGCCGTGCACGTTATGCTGGAAACCTATCGTGATCCTTCAGTCCCCGGCGGTTACAAATATTACACCGCAGAACTGAAAGCCTCTGATGCTGCTAAATTGAGCCGTACTATTCAGGCGTTGCAAGAACCCCTGTCTAAGATTGGTGAGAAAGTCGCGGCGAATAAAGGAGCCTGAGGAATGAGCGATAAACACCAACCGGCCAGGGAGGCCGGTAAGTTCTCCCGGCGTGATTTGCTCAAAGGTGCAGTGGCGGGCGCAAGTGCGCTGGCCATTCCTGCGGTCAGCCAGGCGCACGGACAGACCGCCGCCCGTGACCCGGAAGATAAGGTCGATCTTTCACGTGAACACCTTTTTTACGGCACCGGCGGCCAGGCGGGGATCAGCACGCAGCCTCAGCGCCACATCATGTACATGACGTTTGATCTCACCACCACCAGCCGTCAGGATTTGCAGGTGTTGCTGGCGCGCTGGTCATCGGCGATTGCCCAACTGATGAAAGGTGGCACCATTGGTCAGATTGAGCCTCTGCGTAACAGTGGCGTCGGAATGGATACCGGCGAGGCGTTAGATCTGGGTCCGGCGTCACTGACCGTCACCGTTGGCCTCGGCCCGCGCGTGTTCAGCGAAACCTTTGGACTGGTGAAACAAAAACCGTTGCTGATGCGTGAACTGATGCAGCTCCCGAGCGATGACTTACAACCTGAAGTGACCGGCGGTGACCTCTCGCTTCAGGCCTGTGCGGATGATCCGCAGGTGGCCTATCACGCCATTCGTGATTTGGCGCGTATCGCCAAAAGTACCGGCGCTGCGCAGACCCGCTGGACGGTCATGGGCTTTGGCCGTGCGTCAGCCGGTAAAGGCCAGTCCACACCGCGCAATTTATTCGGCTTTAAAGACGGCACCCGCAACATCACCGAAAAAGCAGATTTTGACAAATATGTCTGGATCAACGATGGCGGTCCTGCGTGGCAGCAGCAGGGCACCTATCAGGTGGTACGCAAAATCAAGATGCACATTGAAAGCTGGGATACTGACCGCGTCAGCGACCAGAACAATGTGTTCGGCCGCCATAAAGTCTCCGGCGCGCCGCTGACCGGCACCAGAGAGTTTGATACGCCGGACTTTAAGAAAACGGCTGCGGACGGCAACTTAATTATTCCGGCCACTGCGCATATCAGCCTGGCCGCACATGAAAATAATGGGGGGATTAAAATCCTGCGCCGTTCATATAACTACACGGACGGACTGAATAATATGGCCCAGCTCGATGCCGGTTTGTTATTCATCAGCTATCAGAAAGATCCGGCGCAGTTTGAAGCGCTTCAGAACCGTTTAGGCGCATCCGACGCGATGAATGAATATATTTCACATATCGGATCGGGTATTTTCTTCGTGCCACCGGCACCGAAGGAAGGCGAGTATATTGGTGCTGATATGTTTAAGGTGTAAGCCCGCCGGAAGCACATACACTAAAAACCAGGCCAGCGCATTTGCTGGCTTTTTTGGCGTTATGCCGGGGGAGCGCCCTCGTTGTCATCTGAAAACCTTTACGTTCGCTTCCCGCGCATAATTGCGCGGAGCTTTGTGCCAAAAGCGGACGTCAGATCCTCTAGATACAATCAGCGCAATGGCTTTGAGAAACAGACAGCTTCAGTCCTGCCTATGTATGGGCCGTAATTCTCAATACGGATATAACCATTTTTCTCGTAGAAATTTACAGCCCGATAGTTCATGTGTCGGGTTTCCAGCCTAAGTTCTGTATATCCCATCTCTTTTGCAGATTTTTCAAGAAAAGTGATTAAGGCACCGCCAATCCCTGACACACTTCGGTCTGAAAACATTCTTTTAAGCTCGGCGATATTTTGCGTTAATGGCCGTATAGCACCGCATCCTATAGCTTTGCCATGAGAATTCTTTGCTAATGCCCATAAAGCTTTGTCATCACTCATTGCTTCAACGGTGAAATTGCTTTTGCCATTATCACCAGTAATAGCGGCAAGTTCTGCTGACAGCATTTCGATTAAGCGATGAGATTCTGAAGAAAATGGATCTGATTTCTCTACTGTTATCATGGTTATACCCTGCAGGATGAGTGTGACCAACATAAAGCATTCTGTTAAGGAAAGCATCAGCCAAAACGGGGGATGGGACAACACTGTTTCCAAACTATCCCGAGGGTATCATGCCTGCTGCTCGCTCAACGTTGCCTGTCATGCCTGCTTAAAAAACAGGCTTAACGTAGGGTGTTGTCCGTTTTCCATGCAGGCCCTACAAGAGCAGAGTTAGATCATTTGCGTTGAATCTCATAACTGCTGATTTTAAATTCACACGTAATCATTTCCCTTTATGTTTATTAAGTTTTTTTGACAAAGCAATCAATCCCCATATTGAATTTAGCTTTTACAATAACTGGAAGAACGGGTTGGAAAAAGATTATTTAACTGCCCACATAAACAATACATAAACAAAAAATAAAAATCGAAAAGAAATCACCTGCTCAACAACAATAAAAAAGTTGAAAGGAAATATAGTATTACATTATTAAATAAAGATATTACAAATCGGTTGCTATGTTTATTTTGCAAGATCATTAGGCATTCTTTTACCAGAAATAATAACCCCAACTTTTGACAATGAGGTTTTAATTATGAAAGTAAGTAGAATTGCAGCGTTGTTATTTATCTCCTTTACGGGTTTATCCAGAGCAGCGGAACCACTCCACCACTTCAATACATCTTCTGTTGACCATCTGATTATTCTTGCAGGCGATGGCGGAGCGGGTGGCGACTAAGATCATATAAATCCCATACTGCCAGATCACACGATCTGGCAGTTTTTATAACACGCAGTTGAGGAGAATTCTTTGTGAATATGAATCTTAAATTAGTAGCATTTTTGTTTTGTACTGAGTTTTGCTTGTCGGGTGTAGTACATGCTGAAAATGCGATAACGCCGAACAGTACAGCTACAATCCCTGTGTCAGCAGACCAGGCCAGTTCCCTTAAGGTAGTGACGGTAAAATGCGGGCATTCTGGTAAAGATGGGCAGCCAGGTAAGGATGGTAACAATGGGCAGGGTGGTAAAGGCGGTAAAGGCGGTGCGGCTGGTAAAGGCGGCGCGGCCGTCCCATGTAGCAATTAAGGTAAGCGCTCTCAGGCAAATAGTGTTTTTCCAAAAAGGTGCTGCTTATGCGTCTGAAACTAATCTATATATTTACAGCTCTCGTTTACTTGGCGTCAACATCGTTCGCCCATGCGGACGCATCGTCCAAATGGCCATCAACGCAACACAACGTTAATGGGTTCGTTCTGGTTGATGGTTCTCCCGGGGCAAATGGAGGGGACGGCGGGAACGGATGAACCAAGGTACGTTGCCCAGATGCGAACGAGATTATCAGGAAAATAAACTGCATGGTTCTTTTGCTCCTGTAAGAATCCCGCATAATCGTTCAATCCGCTTTTTAGAGGTTTTCTGTCATACGGATGAAGTGACCTTTAAAGCGAATGTCGCCTTCTCGCTCACAGTTGCCCTCTTTACTGTTAGGGCAACTGAGTGGCAGAAGCGGAAAGATTGTTTTGGAAAAACTCTAAAGCCGTGGCCAGTTTTTGTTGACCATATATGGACGCCCCGGGTGTTACAAGTACTGGTTCGATACGGTTTGCGACCATATATCCGGCGTCGTTAGTGGGTTAATTTACCCGCGCCATG
>NZ_JBEPKE010000008.1:0-172894 GCF_040544515.1 Rahnella sp. 2050
CAGAAGTGAAACGCCGTAGCGCCGATGGTAGTGTGGGGTCTCCCCATGCGAGAGTAGGGAACTGCCAGGCATCAAATAAGTGGAAAGCCCCGTACGAAAGTACGGGGCTTTTTGCTATGCGGAATTTAACTAAAAGTTACCTTTAACCACGCGCTGCATCACAAAAAACAACGCAAACGCAGGTAACTCGTCAACTTTCCTCTCTTCCTTATCCATTCGTTGCTTAACTCAATATTTCCTATCGATAAAAAATAGTCATAACCACGCTTATAGCAGGAACTATTGGGAGAAAATAATATGAAGGATACTCTGGGATCTCAATCTGAGAATCATGATCAGCAAGATAAGAAGAAACGTATTTTTGCGATTGTGGGGGCATCTTCGGGAAATCTGGTCGAATGGTTTGACTTCTACGTCTATTCCTTTTGTTCGCTCTATTTTGCTTCTTCATTTTTCCCCAGCGGAAACAGTACAACCCAGTTATTACAAACTGCAGGCGTTTTTGCCGCAGGATTCTTTATGCGCCCTATTGGAGGATGGTTATTTGGTTATATCGCCGATAAACATGGGCGCAAAAACTCAATGATGATCTCGGTCTGCATGATGTGCTGCGGTTCGCTGGTGATCGCCTGTTTGCCAACCTACGCGACGATAGGCAGCTGGGCACCGGTCTTATTACTGGTCGCCCGTCTATTCCAGGGGCTTTCTGTTGGTGGGGAATACGGAACAAGCGCAACTTATATGAGTGAAGTTGCGATTAAAGGACGTCGCGGTTTTTATGCTTCATTTCAGTATGTGACCTTGATCGGTGGGCAACTATTAGCACTTCTGGTTCTGGTTATACTGCAGCAGATATTCTCCAATGATGAGCTTAAATCCTGGGCGTGGCGGATCCCATTTGCCTTGGGCGCTGTGCTTGCTGTCGTGGCGTTGTTCCTGCGGCGTTCACTGAACGAAACATCAGATAAACAAACTCGTGAGCATAAAGATGCTGGTACCCTCTCGGGTTTATGGAAGCATAAAAAGGCATTTATGATGGTATTAGGGTTCACGGCGGCAGGATCCCTGACCTTCTATACCTTCACCACTTATATGCAAAAATATCTGGTGAATACTGCCGGGATGGATACCAAAACAGCGAGTGCCTTAATGACCGTCGCCCTGTTTGTCTTTATGTGTTTGCAGCCTATTATTGGCGGGCTCTCGGATAAAATAGGTCGACGCAGTTCTATGTTGATATTCAGCGGCCTGGCGACTGTTTTCACCATCCCGATTTTGTATATTCTGCAAACCGTTACCAGTCCTTATATCGCCTTCGGACTTATTGTTTTGGCACTGCTGATTGTCAGTTTTTACACATCAATCAGCGGATTATTAAAGGCGGAAATGTTCCCGCCGGAAGTGAGGGCATTGGGTGTCGGATTATCTTATGCGGTTGCAAATGCTGTGTTTGGTGGTTCGGCAGAATATGTCGCCCTGACCTTTAAATCCTGGAATATAGAGGAAGTATTTTTCTGGTATGTCTGCGTAATGTGTTTGATCGCTTTGGTCGTATCGATGAAATTGCACCGCAAAGGAAAGGAAATACGGCTGTAATTCTTACGGAGAGAGTGCAGGGATGCACTTTTAATAATGGATAAGATGATAAGCGCTGTAGCCAGCAGCTGCGCCTGCTATAAGCATAATGACAGGAAGCCTGAGAGCCAGGAGAATTTTTGCATCACAAAGTGGAATTCCAAATACAAAAAAGCCCGATCACGATGATCAGGCTTTCAGTATAGCCAATTACAGAATCCGGCTGATTAATCTGTCGATACGTATCCGGCGCAGACGGCGGATAAGCTTACGGACTTTCACCGGGTAATTAGGAATACTTTCCAGCTCCATATAATGCGAGACAACCTGCGTGTGCTGGCGTATTTCTTCCAGTTCTTTGTGTCGCGCGATCGCCAGCTCTTTATGCGGATCATGGATCAAAATGGCATTCTCCAAATCCAGACGCCAGGCGCGAGGATTCAGGTTATTACCGGTAATAAGTTGCCAGCGGTCATCCACCCACATTCCCTTCAGGTGATAGCTGTTATCACCGTCTTTCCACAGGCGGACAATCAACTGTCCGCTGTCCACGAAGCGTTGTAAACGGCTCAGGAAACGACGCAGATTAATTTCATACAAATACGGTAAGGCACCGATGATTTTGAATGGCTGATCCTGCGGAATATAAAAATCGTTTGCGGTTTTGTCACCCACGATAATTTCAACCTGCTTACCACGACGCAGCAGATGAATAATATTACGTGCCAGCATGGCAGGCATATTGAAATAAGGCGTACACAGCGTCAGCTTATGTTCCGTACTGGCCATGAGATGATGGATAGTTCGGTTAAGCTCATTTTGTTTGCCCAGACCGACGATAGGGGTCACTGCCAGCTCATCATTCCCTGCGCTGTCTTTGAAATGATAACCGCTGCTGCGCAGATTCTGACGGAACTGACGCGTTTCGTTTTTAATCTCAATGCTTTTCGGGCGATCTTCACGATCAAGACGCTGTACCGCTGCGGCTGTCAGGATCGACTTCTTCATAAAGTCGATCATGGCATCTGCCAGCGGGGCGTTGGACAGTAACTGATAGCGATCGTAGCGGTATTTTTCATGACGATGCAGATAAACATCATTGAGGCTCGCGCCGCTGTAGATCACCTGATCGTCAATAACAAAGCCTTTGAGATGCAAAACACCTAACGCTTCACGGGTATTGACCGGAACGCCATACACCGGCACGGAAAGCTCAGGATGCTCTTTTGCCATGCGACAATACCAGTCAGCATTGGTGTTTGACGCTGCCGCGCCAATGCGACCACGCTGCGCGCGGTGCCAGTCAACCAGCACACAAATCTCCAGTTCAGGGCGTTGCTGCTTGGCGGCATATAGCGCCGACAATACATCACGACCGCCATCATCGTTCTCTAAATAGAGCGCGACCAGATAAATCCGTTGGGTGGCGTTGGCAATGGCTTCGAGCAGCGTCTTACGGAAATCTGCAGGGCAGTAGAGTGTTTTTACAGCATCAACCGTTTGGGGGAGTTTGGGCAGCTGAGCAAGGTGTTGTTGATGTTTATTACGTTTAAATTTTGACAACATCACAGTGCGCTTCTTCTCTCTTCATGTAATGGCTTTAGCGGCACAAGCAGACAGTGGTAACCGCACAATCGGTCGATAATACCATTAGTCCTGCCCCATGTGCGCATCTTTTGCCTGTTCATGGCGCAGGCTCGCGGCTTTCTGCTGCGAAATCCGGGTCTTTTCCAGTGCCAGTGAGAGGTTCACAATGCCGTCCTGGATCTGAATATCGACGTCGAATTCGAGTTTTCTGGCCAGCGTGATCATGCCACGGTTATTGGGCATCGTAATGCCGGTCAGACGTTGCAGGCCGTGCTCTGCCGCGTAATGGATCATCTTATCAAGCAGCCGCCTTCCGAGCCCCAGACCTTTCAGATCCGACCGCACCAGTACCGAGAATTCAGCATCAATATTATCCGGATCCGAGACCGCCCGGGTGACGCCAATAATTTCACTTTCATCATTCACAGTACGAATGGCGACGAACGCCATTTCACGGTCGTAGTCGATCTGTGTCATGTTCGCTAAATCTTCATGGGTGAACTCATTGATCTCACTGAAGTAGCGGTAATACAGGTCTTCCTTAGTGACTTTCAGGATAAATGCTTTAAGCAGCGGCTCATCTTCCGGAAGGATTGGCCGGAACAATGCCGGTGATCCGTCTTTCAGTATAACGCGCTCTTCCAACTCGCGCGGATAAGGGCGGATCGCCAGTCGTGACGGTGCCTCTGCTCCCTGTGCACAAAGCTGCATGGACACATCCAGCAGGCTGAGCTCACTGCCGGAAATCAGCAGAGGATGGATATCCAGCCGTTCGATCTCCGGGCAGTCGATAATCAGGTTCGACACATTCACCAGCAACTGACTCAGCGCCGGTATATCAAGAGGATGCAGGGCATGGCGACCACGAATTTTGCCACTCTTCAGCGCCTGAACTATCTGATAACGTGCAAGCGTCATGTTCAGCGGCGGCAGGGAAATCGCCGCCTGTCTTTCAGGTCGCCAGTCGGTACCGCCTTCGGCCAGCATGATCAGCGGGCCGAATACCGGATCCTGTTCGACCACCACGCGCAATTCTTGTGAGCCTGGCCGGTTGGCCATGGTTTGCACCAGCAGCCCCAGAATTCTCGCCTGCGGAAACGCCTGTCTGGCACGGTCAAAAATGGCATTCGCCGCCTGCGCGACTTCGCTGGCGGTACGCAGATATAACATCACGCCCTGTACTTCAGAATTATGCGGGATGTCAGGGGAGCGCAATTTCAGCGCCACCGGATAACCCACCTGGCTGGCGATATTCACCGCTTCTGCGCTGTCGCTGGCAATCCACGTCGGCAGCACATTCATGCCGTACGCCTGCAAAATCGGGCGTACCTCATGTGTATCCAGCTGTGTCGTGCCTTCCGCCAGTGTGCGGGCGATCAACTGATGCGCCTGATCAGTGTTCTGCTCGAGGTCGGCCGGAAGTGCCGGTGTTTCTTTCAGCTGCTTTTGGTTCCGGCGATATTCCACCATATGCATAAACGCCGTCACCGTTCCTTCCGGTGTCCGGTAAGTCGGGATCCCGGCTTCGGTGAATAACTTGCGGGCTTCCTGCGAGGAAAACTCGCCGCACCAGTTGGTTAGCAGCGTGATGTATTTGCCACGCGAATGCTTATGCACAGCATCGATCAGATGGCTGGCGGTCACCGTACCGTGTGCGACGGCGCTGGGGGCGTGGATCACCAGCAGCGCATCGTAATCAGTGCTGTCCAGCAGGGTGGTCATCACAGCCTGATACAGCTGCGGTGTGGCGTCATCATGCAAATCCAGCGGATTCGAGACGGCAATATTGTCAGGCAGAATGGCACTCAGTTTTTGGCAGGTTTCATCGCTCAGTTTCGCCAGTTTGCCGTTACGCGAAAGCAACTGATCCAGCGCCATCGCGGCAGGAGCGGCACCGTTACTGATGATAAACAAACGCTCACCGCGTAACGGGCGCATATGGCTCAGCGTTTCAACGGCGGAAAACAGCTCGTGCGTATCCTGCACGCGCAGTAAACCGGCGCGCTGAATAGCCGCATCATAGGCGGCGTCGAGGCTAAGCGGGCTGTTGAGTAATTGCTGCGCCTGTCCGCTGCGACCACTTTTGATCACCAGAATCGGTTTATTGCGTGAGGCACTGCGGGAGGCAGAAAGAAAGCGCCGTGCATCGCTGATGTGTTCGAGATAGAGCAAAATAGCGCTGGTTTTACTGTCGCGGGCGAGGAAATCGAGCAGGTCATCGACATCAATATCCAGGCTGTCGCCCAGTGATACGAAATAGGAAAAGCCGACGGCACGCTGTTGCGCCCAGTCCAGAATCGTATTGGCGACCGCAGCCGATTGCGAAATAAACGCCAGCTTACCGGGCAGGATGGGCACCGGCGAAAAACTGGCGTTTAGTTTTTGCCACGGTGCAAGAATGCCCAGGCTGTTGGGTCCGAGCAGGCGCATCGAAAAGCGCTGGGCGCTGGTTTTGAGTTCAACGAATTGTTGTGGCTGTGAGGAAAGCACAATGACCGTCTTGCAGCCACGTTCGCCGAGCTGTTCGAGCAATGCAAGATTGCGGTCAGCGTGGGTACAGAGAATGGCGAGATCGGGCGACATCGGCAGGCTGGCGACATCCCGCCAGGTCAGTACGCCGCACACCGCGCGATAAGCGGGTGTAACCGGCAGCACCGGGCCATTGAATCCGCTGTCGAGCAGATTGCGCATCATCAGATATCCGGCCCGCCCCGGTTTATTGCTCGCGCCAATGACCGCGATAGATTCAGGTCGTAATAAGGCTTCCAGTCCGCGCTGACTCATAACGTCTCCGGTTCATCATGTTCCCATGATTCTAGAGGTTTTCTTCGTTCTTTGCTGTGAGCTGGTGCACCGGATGATGGGGTTTTCCGGCCAGATACTGGGTGCGGAAATGGGTAAAGTGGCGTGAGAGGCCCGCTGAAGCATCGAGATCACCGGCTTTTTCCAGCAGGGCGGCGGCCACTTCCACGGTGCAATGCAGTTCCGGGCGCGAGGCTTCCCGAAGGATATAGCCGGAGCTGGCGCTTACATCGAGAGAGAAAACCGGCAAATTATCCAGATACGGGCTTTTGCGGAACATTTTGCGCGCTTCGTTCCAGGTGCCGTCGAGCATAATGAATAAAGGCGGTTTGCTGCCCGCCGGAACTTCGGTAAACACCTGACGCGGCGGTTCGGCGAAAGAGGCGGGAAACACCACATAAGCCTGACGCTGCGGGTCCGCAATTGCTTCCAGCAGAGCCGGATCGGTTTGCGTGCGTGACCACAAAAACGCCTGCGTATCCGGCAACACGTCCGCGATTAAGCGACCCGTATTGCTCGGTTTCATCGGCTCCGTGTCAAACATCACCAGACAAAAACGGCTGGTGGCCTGATGAATTTCGCGCGTGGCGCAGATGCAGTGGCGTTTGGGCAACAGGCAGGTCTGACAGCGTATCGCCCGTGAACCACGCGCAAGAAAAGGACGGGTGGATCGGGCTAAACGCTGCTCACGCAGGCGAAGGACGGCATTGTCTGACATAGGCATTCCGGTATGCGAAAAACGGCTATTCTAATCGCCCGGTGGTGGCAGGCAAGTGGCTTGTGTTCGGAACAGAAAAAGGCCCGTGCGGTGACGGGCCTTCAGCAGGGCTTTATAGCGGCTTATGCGTTACAATGATTCATTAAGCCAGTTGTTGAACGGTGCTTTAGGCATTGCTCCACTCAACATATCGACCATTTTGCCTTCATTAAATACCATAATGGTCGGAATACTGCGGATACGGAACCGCGCGCTCAGTTCAGGTTCAGCTTCGGTATTAACCTTGATGAAGCGGATTTTACCGGCGCGTTCCTGTGCAACGTCTTCAAAAATCGGTGCAAAGTTAACACAAGGGCCACACCACGGTGCCCAGAAATCGACAACCACCGGCAGATCATCCTGCAGGTATTTGTCCAGCGTGGCGGCAGTCGCGTGAATGACATCGCCTTCAAAAAGTGCATGACCGCAACGGCCGCATTTTGCGCCGTCGTCGATACGATCCTCAGGCAGGCGGTTGGTGGCCTGACATGATGAACAAACCGTATTCATAAAATAGCCTCTACATTGCTTAACGTGAGAATGGTATCAACCACAACCCCGGTTTTATCCTTAAAAGCGGTAAAGAACACGGCTGATATGTTACTTATATGTTGTAAGTATGGGGTCGATACGTCACGTAAACAACGTGGTTTATTCAATGATTACGATAGTTTTTAGCTTTTGGTCCAAAGCCTGTGGCTTAGCTCACAGACATCAGGTAATCTTCGCGCCCTGCGCGTAGGTGGAGAGAAAAATGAACGATTCATTCAGTGGCAAGAACGGCAAAGTCAAAGTGATGTACGTCCGCAGTGACGACGACGGCGATAACCGCAATAACGATAAACGTCCTTCTAACAATAAAGGACGTCCGGGCGATAAACCTCGCCAGGGTTCCCGTCCAGATGATGCCCGCCGCAATGAGCGTCGCAGCAGCGATTCCCGTGGCGATTCCCGCGGACCGGCACCACGCCGTAGTGATGATCGCCCGCGTCGTCCGGCGCGTGACGACGACGGCCCGTACTCTTCGCCGTGGAAAACAGTTTCACGTCCGCCGGCAGATGAATCTGTTCCGGATCACGGCGGTATCAGCGGTAAAAGCTTTATCGATCCTGAACAACTGCGTCGTCAGCGTCAGGAAGAAACCCGTGTGTATGGCGAAAACGCCTGTCAGGCACTGTTTGCCAGCCGTCCGGACGCGATTGTGCGTGCATGGTTTGTGCAGTCCGTGACTCCGCGTTTCCGCGAAGCGCTGCGCTGGATGGCGGCGAACCGCAAAGCCTACCATGTGGTTGAAGATGACGAACTGGCGAAAGCCTCCGGCACCGAACACCACGGCGGCGTGTGCTTCCTGATCAAAAAACGTCAGGGTCTGGATGCAGAAACGTATCTGCAAACGGCTCCGGCGAAAGACTGTGTGCTGGCGCTGGAAAACGTCGGTAACCCGCACAACCTCGGCGGTATCATGCGTTCTTGTGCGCATTTTGGTATCAACGGGATGATGGTTCAGGATCCGGCCCAGCTGGAATCTGGCGCAGCAGTCCGTACCGCTGAAGGCGGCGCAGAACACGTTAAAGCCATCAGTGCGGATAACTTCCTTGAAGTGCTGGAAACCTTCCGTAAAGCGGGATACACCATCGTGACCACGTCGAGCCATAAAGGTACGGCGCTGGGCAAAGCGCAGTTACCGGCCAAAATGGTGCTGGTGCTGGGCGAAGAAAGTGATGGTTTATCTGACAGCGCATGGCAGCAGGGCGACCTGAGCGTGTCTATCGGCGGTACCGGTAAAGTGGAAAGCCTCAACGTTTCCGTGGCATCCGGTATTTTGCTGGCAGAATGGTGGCGTCAGAACCAGGCGTAATCGCCCGGTTTCAGCCATAAAAAACGGACGCATAAGGCGTCCGTTTTGCTTTCTGACATTCAGGGTTTATCTGAATCAGTGCGCACCACCCGCGCCACCGCCACTGGTGAATGGCGGTCGGGCGAACCAGATTAAAATCAGCAACACCAGGAACGCCCCGCCGGATAACCAGAAAATCTCGTTGGCAGAGATAATTAATCCCTGATTGGTGATCTCCCGCGCTATCCATCCTGAAGCCTGCTGGTGGCTCATACCGAGACCTTCGAGCTGCTGATAAGTCTGCGTCGCAGCCGGATTATACGGCGTGATGTTTTCCGTTAACTGGGCGTGATGCAGCGATTCACGGTTCGACCATAACGTGGTGGTGATTGACGTACCAATCGACCCCGCCAGTGTACGGATAAAGTTCGACAGACTCGATGCCGCCGCCATCCGTTCCGGCGGTAATCCCGACAGAATAATGGTGGTCAGCGGCATGAAGAAGCAACCCACCGCGAAGCCCTGAATAAACTGCGGCCAGGCGGATGCGCCAAAATCCATCCCCGGTTCGAACGTATACGCACGCCAGAAGAAGCAGTAGGCATACATGATAAAGCTGAAGGTCACCAGCTTTCGCATATCCAGACGGTGCGCGAAACGCCCGATAATCGGCGACATCAGTACCGGCAAAATACCCACCGGCGCGGACGCCAGACCGGCCCAGGTGGCGGTATACCCGTAAACCTCCTGCAACAGCTGCGGCAGCAACACAATCGCGCCGAAGTAGAGCATGTAGGCCAGGCTGATACACAGCACGCCGATGGTAAAGTTTCGCGATTTAAACAGTGACAAGTCGACGATCGGATGGTCGTCGGTCAGTTCCCAGACCACAAGGAAACAGAGCGCGACCACCGCCACGACCGCCAGCACGATAATTTCCGTCGAGTTAAACCAGTCGAGTTCTTTACCCCGGTCGAGCATCACCTGCAAGGCACCGATACCCAGCACCAGCAGCACTAATCCCACACTGTCGATCGGACGGATCTGCGTGGCGGTTTCGCGTCCCTTCAGCGTTCTGAGCGTCAGGAACACCACGGCCAGACCGATCGGCACGTTAATAAAGAAGATCCATCCCCAGTGATAGTTATCACTGATATACCCGCCGAGGATCGGCCCGCAAATCGGGGCGACGATCACCGTCATCGACCAGAGCGCGAGCGCGGTACTCCGCTTGGCCGGTGGATAGTTATTCAGTAACAGACTTTGTGATAACGGGATCAGCGGACCTGCCACCACGCCCTGCAACACACGGAAGAAGATCAGCATTTCCAGACTGTTGGACATCCCGCACAACCATGAAGCGAGGGCGAACAGTACTGTGGACCACAGGAACAGTTTGACCTCACCGATGCGTTTTGCCAGCCAGCCGGTGATCGGGATCGAGATGGCATTCGCCACCCCGAATGAGGTGATAACCCAGGTACCCTGTGAGTTCGAGGCACCCAGATTCCCGGCGATGGTCGGGATCGCCACGTTGGCGATCGTCGAGTCCAGCACCTGCATAAAGGTGGCCATAGACAAAGCCACCGTCATCCAGGCCAGCGGGGCGCCTACCAGCGGTTTATTTGCCACAGAGGCCTCCGGATGTTTTAGCCTGCATTGGCATGTATAACGTCAGCAATAATGGCGTTAACCGGTGCCAGATCCAGCGTCAGTGCTGAAGTCTGATACAACGGTTCGGTACGGACTTTATCGGCCAGCACCAGGCCATCGCGATTCTGAGTATCAACCGTTACCAGTGTCGATAAACCGATACGCAGCGGATGTTCAGCCACTTCCTGATCGTTAAGTTCGATACGAACCGGCAGACGCTGAACCACTTTGATCCAGTTGCCGGTGGCATTTTGCGCAGGTAACAGCGAGAACGCGCCGCCGGTGCCCATGTCCATACCGACGACTTTGCCGTGGTATTTCACGTCATCGCCATACATATCGCTGACCACGGTTGCCACCTGACCAATACGCATATTCGCCAGCTGGGTTTCTTTAAAGTTGGCATCAACCCAGATGTGATGCGCTGGCACCACGGCCATCAGGGACGTTGTCGGGCTGATCTGCTGGCCGATTTGTACGGCACGGCGTGAAACGAAACCGTCAACAGGGCTGCGCACTTTAGTCCGTTGCAGGGCAAGCCATGCGTCACGAACCTGCGCGGCGGCCTGCAGAACTTGCGGCTGTTTATCGACCGGCGTATCCAGAATCATCGCCTGATTGGCGTTGTACTGCTGAACGGCGACATCGTATTGCGCTTTCGCGGTATCGACGGCGTCACGGGCGTGTTGCAGTTCTTCGCGACCAATGGCATCGACATTACCCAGCACAATGCGGCGCTTAAGGTCAGTCTGTGCCTGTTGCAGTTGGGTCTGACGCAGCGCGATATTGGCCTGATATTGCTTGCCGTTGATGATCAACTGATGCATCTGACGCACGCTGTTCGCCAGCGCCGTTTTAGAGCGCTCGAAAGCCTGCTCTGCATCGGTCGGATCGAGGGTCACCAGCACGTCGCCTTTTTTCACAAAGTCGGTGCTGTCGAAGTTGACGTCGGTCACGCTGCCCGACACCTGCGCCATAATCTGTACCTGATTACCGGCCACGTAAGCATCGTCGGTAGACTGGAAATGACGTAATACCAGCAGCCAGTAGAACAGGTAGGCGATGGCAATAATGATGAAAATTCCGGTTAACAAGAGCATCGCGACTTTGCGCGTCTTTTTCTTATTTTTCGGAGCTTGCGGCGTTGCCTGAGTGTCGGCATTTGCGCTCATGGTCTTCTCCACACTGAGTCTTTTATTATGATTTTTGGTCCGCGGCAGGGGCCTGATAGCCACCCCCAAGCGCACGGATGAGACTGATTTTTGCCTGCATCAACTGACTGCTGGCAGTGAGTTGCGCCTGCTGTTGTTGCAGGAGCGCTGACTGGCTGGTTAACAGCTCATCCCGTCCGATGACGCCAGCGTTGTATCTTGCATCTGAAACGCGATACACCTCTTCCAGCGATTTAGCGGCAGAAGACGCCTGCTGCAATTGTTCAACGCTGCTTTTCGAGACAGTAATGGCATCCGCAGTTTGCTGGATGGCGTTCAGGATGGTCTGGTTATACGACTCAACAGACTGGTCATATAACGCGGACTCTTCGCCCAGTTTGGAGCGCAGCGCACCGGCGTGGAAAATTGGCAGCGAAATGGCTGGCGCGATATTCCAGGCTTTACTGGCTGCTTCAAAAAGATTCGGGCTGGTGCCGCCGTAGTTGGTGGTTGTCAGACCGCCGAAGGCACTGATGGAAAGGCTTGGATAAAATTCTTTTTTCGCGGCACTGACCCGCTGGGAATAGGACTCCACCAGATCACGTTGTGCAGCGATGTCCGGGCGTTTGCCGAGTAAATCCAGCGTCAGTTCCCCTTTCGGTGCCAGCGCGTCAGGCGACGGCAATGCCACGGCGTGCAGCCCGTTCATGGCATCCGGGCCACGTCCGGCCAGCGCGGAAAGCTGATGTCTTAGCTGTTCGGTCTGCGCTTTCAGATTGATGATTTGCTGTTTGGCACTGTCGGCCTGAGCCTGGGTTTGTTGCGGAATTTCAACACCGTACACGCCTGCCTGATATTGCGCTTTACGCAAATCAGCCAGATGCTGATTATTGTCCACTTCGTGTTGCAGAACATCCTGCAAGGCAAGATCTGCCTGCAACTGATAATAGGCTGACGCCACCGAACTGGTCAGCGTCAGAGCGGCTTCAGCCTGTTCAGCACGGGCGGAATCCACCTGTGCTTTCGCGGCATTCACCTGATTGCGGTATTTCCCCCACCAGTCAAACTCATAGCTCAGATTCAGCCCGAGGCTGTTGCTGCTGTCGTAAATTGGCGCTTCGGGATAGCTGGTCAAAAACGGAGGGATCGTGTTTTTTGCGACACGTTCACGACGCGTTGAACCGTTCAAATCCAGATAAGGGCCATTGGCGGCATCAGCTTCTCCCATCACACTTTGCGCTTCGTGCACGCGGGCGGCTGCCTGACGTAATGATGGCGAGTTTTGCAACGTCGTAGTCATCAGATTATCGAGTTGCGGGTCATTAAGACTGCGCCACCACTGAGGACCGATGGTCAGGGAACTGACTTTTTCCTGCTGCAGATGAAGCTGTTGCGTATCCAGCAGCGACGACTGAGGAGCAATATTATTACTGGAGGCGCAGCCGGCCAACGTCAAAACGGCAAACAGCGGCGTAAGCCTCCAGCGAGCTTGGAGTGACATGTGTGGTTTACCTGAACAGAAATCTAGAATTGTTGTGGTGCTGTCGCATCCATCTGATCAAGGCGAGTTAACAGTTTGCGCGTCAGGGTTTCTAACTGCTTCTGTTCATCTGCGTCTAATGTCGACCAGAGAAAATGCAGGCTCTTATGTTGAGGCGGCAGTAACTTCTGAATAAAGGCTTCACCGTCAGCCGTCAGGTGCAAATGCAGACACCGGCGGTCGTTATCGCTTTCACGGCGTTCGATCCATCCGCGTTTTTCCAACTCATCCGCAATACGGGTGGCGTTGGTACGGGATGAACCTAGCGCAGAGCTTAGCTCCGAAGGCTGAATACTGTGACTTTCCTGCGCATCAAGGGTGAGTAACGCCATAAACAGCGTTTCATTAATTCCTTGTGCTTTCAGCATCTTATTACGGTTTTCAAGCAATTTACTTTGCATGTGCATACACAGGCGGGTCAGCAGAATTTCCTGATAAGGGAAATCTTTTTGCTTTTTAGCCCGGAAATTCAACATGTTTTCAATTGGCGCGAACGAACTGTCCATATGAGAAGCCTCATTAGTTACGAATGACATAGTAACGATGGTAATTAATAATATCAATGTCATGAATCACCAATTCTTTAGCAATTAGTGTTATTCATAACTCCGGTGAATTATTCGATGTTTAATGTATCAGGCAGACTTTGCCCGGGTGTTGCCTTACGGTAAAAATGGTCCTCAGCTTGCCAGCAGCATCACCTTGAACACCAGTCCGTACACTACGGCACCGGTCAGGGTGGCAATAATGATGCTTTTGGTGCGCCAGAAAATCAGTGCGAGCAGAACGAAACCGGCCAGTGACGGCAGCAGCTTTTGTTGATCGCGCAGAATTTCAGGGGTGCCTGAAACCACCAGCAGCGCGCAAATTGACGCGATACCAATGCTGTCGAGCACGCGGGAGAGCGGGCCATTTTTCAGTCCCGATTTCTGCCGCGAACCCAGGCGCAGAGGCAGATACCGGAACAGGTAATTGACGGTGCCGACGAGCAGACAAACCAGAATGACATCAGTGCTCATCTGAGGTTATCTCCGTGGCAGAAGGGGATTGAGGACGTTGCAGCAGGGCGGCAAGGCACCCTGCGCCCAGACCACCGCCTATGGCAGCGGGGATCGACCAGAACAACAGCCCGCCCAGCGCACCGGCCAGCGAGGCGACAAACACTATGCTCTGCTGGCGCTTAAAAGCAGCGAGCAGGAAACTCAGAAACAGCGCCGGTAACATAAATCCCAGCGCGGCTTCGACGGCCGGGAAATTTTCCAGCGGACCATTACCAAACAGTGCACCCACGGCGGTGCCCGATACCCACGACAGCCACGATGACAGCGCAATGCCGCACATCCAGTTTTCACTCCAGCTGCGTTTATCACGGATCAGCCTGGCGGTGGCGGCAGCGAACACTTCGTCCGTCAGGCCGAATGCCCAGAGCGCCGTTTTTTTACCATTGAGCTTTCCCGCCAGGCGATTGCGCAGCGACGGGCCGTACAGCACGTGCCGGACATCCATCGCCATCACGGTCAGGGCGGAAACCCACAACGACATTCCTGCACTGAGCAGCGCGGTGATCACAAACTGGCTGGCGCCAGCGTAGATAAGAATGGAAAACAGCAGACTTTCAGCGGGAGTGAAACCTAGTTTGACCGCGCTGAGCCCGAATGCAAAAGCAATGGGCAGATAACCAATCACGATAGGAAGGCTATCGGTAATACCTTGTGCGAAAGTGGAAACGCGGACGGGGTCAGGTGCTTCGAGATCTGGATTGGTTTGCATGGATATTTGAAACATTGTGAAACCGGATGGTTGCCAGCGAATAATTCATGGCGTAAACATTACCAGACTGTAAGTATTGTTGACACCCTTTGGTTCAAATAAATTTCCCAAATGACTATTCGCAAGCTAATCAGGAGGGGTGATGATTCCCGCCTGATGTAGTTTCGTACGTTATCAGGCCAGTGTGTACTTATGACCCTTCCACCAGACCAGTAAATTCAGTATACACATGACGATGCCTGCTGCTGAGACCCCGTACCAGCCTGCCGCCTGATAGGCTGAAGCCGACACCAGTGAACCTGCCGCACCCCCGATAAAGTACGTCGTCATGTAACCCGCCGTCAGGCGGTTACGCGCTTCCGGCATCGTTTTATAGATAACACTTTGGTTGGTGATGTGTACGCCCTGAACCGAAAGGTCCAAAACGATGATACCGATAATCAGCGAAATCACCGAGTGTTGTCCCAGGGCAATCGCAGCCCATGACAGTAACAGCAGCACCAGCCCGGCGGTCGTGGTCAGATGCGCTTTGCCTTTATCCGCCAGATTCCCTGCACGGGTGGCCGCCAGTGCCCCCGCCGCCCCCACCAGACCAAACAGGCCGATTACCCCTTCGGAATAGTGATACGCCGGGCCAGCCAGCAGGAACGCCATCGACGTCCACAAAATGCTGAAGTTGGCGAAGCAGAACATGCCGATCAGCGCGCGGGTACGTAACACCGGCGTGTGGATGAACAGCGTAAAAATGGATTTCAGCAGTTGCGGATAATTCAGATCCGTTTTTTGCTGATGTTTCGGCAGCTTGCGCCACAGCACCAGCGCCATCACGATCATCAGCGCACTGGCAACCCAGTACACCGTCCGCCAGCCGCCCAGCGACGCCAGCGCACCAGCGACGGTTCGCGCCAGCAGAATACCCAGCAGCAAGCCAGACATAATCAGTCCGACCACTTTACCGCGACGCTCCGGTTCCGCCAGTGTGGCGGCCAGCGGCACCAGAATCTGCGCCACGACCGAGAACAGTCCTGTCAGCGCCGTCCCGACCAGCATGACGGTCAGCGTGGGCGCCATGGCGGTGATCAGCAGTCCGGCGGCGGAAAGCAGCGTCATCAGCACGATTAAACCGCGACGCTCAAACATATCGCCCAGCGGCACGATAAACATCAACCCACAGGCGTAACCGAGCTGCGCCACCGTCACAATAAACCCGGCCTGATTGACGGAAAGATTAAAAGCGCGGGCGATGGTTTCCAGCAACGGTTGCGGATAATAGTTACTGGCGACGGCAAGCCCGGTGGCCACCGCCATCAGAATAATCAGTGCCGGGCTGAGTGGGGAATGTGTGGTCGTTTTTTTCATAATGAGATTTAACAGATCTTATTGAAGAATCAGGGGAAATTCGGATGATGATTATCGTTTTGGTTGAAATATTAAACCAATGAATAGTTTTAATGGCAACTATTTGGTTTTGTAATAGACACAGTGGCAAGGGAGTCGCCAGCAGGAGGGTTTCCTGCTGTCAGATTGTCAGGTCAGCAATTCTTTACGTGCGGCCATCGCCAGAAAATGGCTGCGGTCGCGATATGACGGATGATTTTTAACTTTATTATCAATGCGTTTGATCAGGGTGTCAGGCAGCGAAATATTGATTCGATGCGCTTTCCCTTCGAATTCCGAGAGATCAATATCAATCAAAAACCAGGTATCGAAGTCGGCATATTCGGGATTAGCGGCATACACCAAATGGCCTGCATCAAAAATATCGTCAACAACAAAGCGTTCGCTTTCGATCAAATCTTCTACTGTCATCAGGATGGCTTCGCGAACCATAGGGGCGATTTCTTCACGGGTATCCGCTGCAGAGAAGCATCCGTAATCAAACGCGGTAAATGCAGGTACCACCATACCGTAAGCGGTTTTGTCATCTTTTGGTGTTTCAAGACCGACTGAAAAGAACATATTCAACCTCCAGTTGCAGGATCATATCCCTGCCATTTTTCTAATGGATTTGAGAGTTCCCACAGGTAAATCATTTTTGGGGTGGGGAACGGGAAAGGTTTTGTTGGTGACAGGTGACCACCAAATTTGATGACTTCCTCCCCGGTGACGCTTGAGTTCACAACCCGCTGCAAGCAGCGCTTTAATCAATTCCGTTGATTTCATGGGCTCTCCTTGGTGATGGATGATTATACACACCAATACACACACCAGCAATCACCCACAAAAAAACGGGCGGAGATCTCTCTCCGCCCGCTGGCCTTACTGAGTCTGTGACTGCGTTATTTCGCCGCAGCAGCCGCTTCTTTTACCCAGCCATCAAATTCTTCCTGATGGGCTTTGATCCAGCCGTCGGTCTGTGCAGCGATATCCGCATCTGAATTTTTACCCGCGTGCATCGCGGCGTTCTGCGCATTGATGTCTTTCAGAGGCAGTTTCATGATGGCAAACAGTTTTGCTGCCGCCGGGTTTTTCTCAGCCCAGGCTTTGTTCGCCACGATGTGCATAGTGCTCACCGGGAAACCGTAGTTTTTGCCATTTGGCAGTTTGGTATCGGCGTTTTTATCCCCTGGCACCACGGAGAACGGTACCTGCATCCACAGCACGTCTTTGCCCGGGATCAGCACATTGCTCACCCAGTACGGCGTCCAGGTGTAATAGAAGATCGGTTTACCTTCTTTGTAACGCGTGATGGTGTCAGCGATCATCGCAGAGTAGTTACCCTGATTGTGCGTCACGGTCGGTTCAAGACCATAGGCTTTCAGCTGTTCATTCAGCGCCGCTTCGCAGCCCCAGCCCGGTGTACAACCGGTCAGATCGGCTTTGCCGTCGCCGTTGGTATCAAACAGTTTGGCCAGTTTCGGGTCTTTCAGCTGTTCGATATTAGTGATGTGGTATTTCTCAGCGGTTTTCTTATCGATCAGCCAGCCCTGTGCCGCGCCGGTCACGTAAGTCCCTTCACGGTAAAACACTTTGTCGCCACCGGCGGCTTTGTACATTTCATCATGCAGTGGCGACCAGTTGACGGCGGTGAAAGTGGCATCACCGGCAGCCAGGGTGGTGTAGCCGACGTTGTAATCGACCTCGCGGGTTGGCTGAACGTCATAGCCCAGTTTCTCCAGCGCCTTGCTGACCAGTTCTGTCTGAAAAGACTCTTCGCTGATGGTGCTCTGAACGGGTGTCACGCTGATGCCTTTACCCGGCAGATCGGCGGCGAATGTGGTGGCTGTTGCAAATGTGGTGAGGGCGGCAACTGCCCAGATTCCTGTCTTTTTCATAAATTCCTCGATTTTTATAATGCGTTATTTTGCTGCGGCGGCAGCTTCTTTGATCCAGCCATCGAAGGTCGCCTGATGCGCCTTGATCCAGCCATCAACATGCTGCTGGATATCTTCTGATGAGGATTCACCTTCATGCATCCGCAGGTTCTGCGCATTCACGTCGGCCAGTGGCAGTTTCATGATGGCGAACAGTTTCGCGGCCGCCGGGTTTTTCTCAGCCCAGGCTTTGTTCGCCACGATGTGTTCGTTATTGACCGGGAAACCGTAGTTCTTGCCGTTCGGCAGCGTGGTATCGAGATCTTTCTGCGAACCCGGATTGGCCGAGAACGGCACAGTCAGCCAGACCACGTCTTTGCCCGGTTTCATCTCGTTGCTGACCCAGTACGGCGTCCAGGTGAAGTACAACACCGGCTTACCGGATTTAAACCGGGTGAGGGTGTCAGCGATAATCGCCGAATAGTTGCCCTCGTTTTGCGTCACGGTATTGCTCAGACCGTAGGCTTTGATTTGGGTATTGATCACCTGGCCGCAGACCCAGCCCGGATTACAACCCGCCATATCCGCTTTGCCGTCGCCGTCAGCATCAAAGAGTTTGGCGATCTTCGGATCTTTCAGCTGTGACAAATCGTGGATGTGATATTTGTCGGCGGTTTTTTTATCGATCAGATAACCCTGCGCCGCGCCGCTGATGTAGGTGCCCTGACGGTAGAATTTCTGGTCGCCACCGGCTGTGTTATACATGTCTTTTTGCAGCGGCTCCCAGTTCACCGCCATGTAGGTAGAATCGCCGCTGGCGATGGCGGTATACGCCACGTTGTAATCCACTTCGCCGGTTTGCTGAACGTCATAGCCCAGTTTTTCCAGCGCGCGGTTAACCAGTTCTGTCTGGAAGGCTTCTTCCGCGATGGTACTTTGCAACGGTTTGACGACCACGCCTTTGCCCGGTAAATCGGCAGCGAAAGCAGCGGGAGTTGCCATGGATACTGCGAGGATGAGTGCTTTGATCTGTGTTTTATTCTGAGTTGTGCGCATGGTGAACCCTTATTCTTGCTGTTGAATACGTAAGAGTGGACTGCGTTTTTTTAGCTTTTTGAGAGTTCCCGGCAGCGAGCCGCCGGGAAAAATGCAGTGTGTGAATCAGGCTTTCTTCGTGAAAGGCTTCATCACCAGACCGACAGGACCGCGGGTGAACCAGCGGTGACCGCCTTTACTGCGGCTGTCGCGTCCCATCGACTGGGTGAGACGGTCGAGGATAATGGCGAGAATAACGATACCCGCACCACCGACTGACGCCAGACCCATATCCAGACGACCAATACCGCGCAGTACCATCTGACCCAGACCACCGACGGCGATCATCGAGGCGATAACCACCATCGACAGCGCCAGCATCAGCGTCTGGTTAATACCGGCCATGATGGTCGGCATCGCCAGCGGCAACTGAACTTTAAACAGCAACTGACGCGGGCTGGAACCAAAGGATTTCGCGGCTTCGATCAAGTCTTCCGGCACCTGATTGATACCCAGAATGGTCAGACGCACCACCGGCGGCAGGGCGAAGATAATCGTTACCACTACGCCCGGCACGTTACCGATACCAAACAGCATCACGATCGGCACCAGATAGACGAACGCAGGTGTGGTTTGCATGGCATCAAGCAGCGGCCTGATAATTTTCGCCGCTCTCTGACTGCGCGCCAGCCATATCCCGAGCGGCAGGCCGATCAGGATACAGAAGAACAGCGAGGTCAGAACCAGCGCCAGCGTCACCATCGCCTGTGACCAGGCACCGATCGCACCGATCAGCACCAGCGAAACCAGCGTGGCAGCACCCATGCCGAAACCGGCCATCTGCCAGGCGAGCAGGGCGAAGACCAGGATCGCAATCGGCGCTGGCAGGGATTCCAGACCATGCTGGAAACCGCTCAGGACGAAATCGACCGGAACACGGATCCCCTGAAATACCGGGCGGAAGTTACCGACCAGCCAGTCGATCCCCTCAGTCACCCAGCGGTCGAGCGGGATCAGCGTGCTGTGAAACGGATCGAGAATATTAAAATGCTGATGCTGTTCCGGCGCGACACTCAGCCAGTCGTTGGTCTGGGCGGCGGCATGGTGCGTCGCGTCTGGTGTGCTGGTTGCGGCATCGCTGCTGCCGCCCCACGGATCACTGCTGCCTGCATCGGCTGGCGCGGCATGGGTGGCGGCGTCAGCTTGTGGCGCGACACCGCCACTGGCGTTATCGGCACTCCACGGATCCACGGAAGGATCGAGAGCCTGGGCCTGAGCGGCCTGCGCGTGCTGTGTAATGGTGTTCGTTATGGTTGAAGTGCTCATTCGTTACCCCCTTCTTTGTCCAGAGCCTGAAGCAGCATGGCTTTGGAAATAATGCCGATATAGTTATTGTCCTCATTGACGACCGGCACAGCGCAAGGCGCGGCGGCGACATGGGAAATCAGTTCGCTGAGCGGCATGTCTGCCTGCACGGCTGCCGGAGATTCCAGCAAGGCGCTTTCCAGCGACTGATTGGTTTTGAGCGCGGTTTTCAGGGATTCAATCGACACCACGCCAATGAATTTCTGTCCACGTTCAAGTACATAACCATATTCGCGGTCTTCATCTTCGAGCAGCTTGAGAGCGGCACGTGGACCAAAACCGGGGGTTTTACGAATAAGCGCGCCACGGCGGCGGGCAATGTCTTTGGCACTGAAGACCTGACTGATATCCACACCACGGAAGAACGTGCGCACATAGTCGTTGGCCGGATTATTAAGAATGTCTTCCGGCGTGCCGACCTGTACCACTTCGCCGCCCTGCATAATGGCGATGCGGTCGCCAATACGCATGGCTTCGTCCAGATCATGAGAAATGAACACAATGGTGCGCTGATGCTGAGCCTGCAGCTTCACCAGTTCATCCTGCATTTCGGTACGAATTAACGGGTCAAGTGCAGAGAAGGCTTCATCCATGAGCAGAATGTCAGGGTTGTTGGCCATAGCACGCGCTAAACCGACACGCTGGCGCATCCCGCCTGACAATTCATCCGGATAAGAGTTGGCATAGTTTTCCAGCCCGACCTGACGCAGCGCGTCAAGCGCTTTGGTATTGCGCTCTTCGACCGGCACACCAGCCAGCTCCATACCAAACGCGGTGTTATTCAACACGGTCAGGTGTGGCATCAGCGCAAAGGACTGAAATACCATACTGATTTTACTGCGGCGCACCTGGCGCAATTTTGCTTCTGAGATTTTGGCGATGTCTTCGCCGTCGATCAGGACTTCGCCACGGGTGGGCTCTATCAGACGATTGAGAAGGCGTACCATGGTGGATTTACCGGAACCGGATAACCCCATGATGACGAAAATCTCGCCTTCTTCAATGGCCAGACTGGCATTCTTAACGCCAAGTGAAAGACCGGTTTTCTCAAAAATCTCTTCTTTACCCTTGCCTGCATCAATCATCTTGAAAGCGCGATCCGGGTTTTCGCCAAATACCTTATAAAGATTCTTTACTTCGATTTTAATTGCCATGCAATGTGCATTCCTTGGATATAAATAGCCGTATCGGCTCGATGTCTAATTTTTGTGTTGGACCGTATAGGATTTTGCCTGTAACGAAATAGTGAACGCGTTATACCCTAACACATCGAAATTCTGAGACAAGTCTCAATGTTTCCGATGAATATTCATGATTGGGTTTCTGGTTACGTATTTATCTGTATTTGCGGTGTTTAATTTCGGTAAATTCAAACTGACAATTAATGACAATTTATCCCGCCAGAGCACTTTGGGTTTTTGCCTAATTTCACGACGGATGCTTTCGCTAAAAATATAAGTAATTTATTGATTTTATGGGATTTGTTGTCTTTTTTATTTGTGTGATTTTAGAACGGAGTTATTGAGGTATTTCCCTGAAGTTAATGCGTTTTATGAGGAGGGGATTTGCAAGGGTAAATAGAGATTTGAGCTTTGCGTGAAAGCCGTGAATTTACCGCTTGTCTGAAAGATGACTACGTAATGAAATAATCACCTGAACAGGCGGGGTATGCGGGAAATTCGCCGGTGATGACACCGGCAGGGAGGGGGAAGTTCTTCACGCAAAACGGCCGAAATTCGGCCTCAGGATACGGATTTTTCTTCGTCTGCTATTTTGCGATACAGACGTCTCGGATGACCGATATTTCCGTACTGCATCTCGACGCCGATAAAGCCAATTTCCACGCAATATTCCAGATAGCGGCGACCGGTCGTTTTGCTGATCCCAACCTCTTCAACCACCTGTTCCACCGACCAGCTGACGTCGGGTTTCGCCGTGAAAACCCGCTGAACCAGTTCGAGCGTATTCGGCTCGATGCCTTTGGCAGAAGGGGCTGCCGGTGTATCGCTGGCGGGCAGATTGAACAACTTATCCAGGGCCCGCTGATCGACCACTTTCACATTACGCAGCGTTTGCACCAGTTGCATAAAGCGCTCGAGTGAACTGCGCAGACGATGGAACGACACCGGCTTGATGATGTAATCGAACGCGCCGCTGCGCATGGCCTGGCTACAGGTTTGCATATCGCTGGCAGCGGTAATGAAAATCACCGAGCAATCGAAGCTTTTCAGCAACGGGCTGTCGATCAGATCGACACCCTGACCATCCGGCAAATAGTTATCGAGTAAGATCAGACGCGGCTGATGCAGGCGCAGCAGAGAACGCGTCTGCTCCAGTGTGGCCGCAATGCCGACGACGCGCAGGTTGAAATTTTGCTCGATAAAATCACGATGCAGACCAGCCAGATGTGGCTCATCTTCCACAATCACGACATCGAGTGCGCTGCTGTTATTCATGGTTCTGTCCTGTTAACGCTTCTGCCGGATACGGGATAAAGACTGAAAATATTGTACCTTGCGGCGTGTTGTCTGAGATTTCGATGCTGCCACCCGCCTGACGGACATAACCGGCCACCAGATACAGGCCGATACCGTGTTCTGCACCCGTGGCGTCCTGCCCGCTGGAGGGCTTGCTGGTGACGCCTTGTTCAAACAGGTGCGGCTTGAGTGCATCTTCCACGCCGCTGCCCTGATCGGCGACTTCAATCAGCAGTTCCCGGTTCCGGTCGGAAATATACAATTCGACCGGTGCCGGGGGCGTCAGTGCTTTCAGTGTGGCGTCCACGGCGTTATCCAGCAAATTACCAATCACTGACATCAGTTCGGTTTCACTGATGGCTGCCGGTATGCGGGTGAGCTGACAGGCGGGATCGAAACTCAGCTCGACGCCTTTTTCGCGTGCACTGACGTATTTCCCCAGCAGCAGGCCACAAAGTGCTGGCGAGGTAAAGCGTGCTGAGACGAAATCCAGCACGGCCTGCGCGCCTTCCGACTGCGCCTGAATATAGCGCATTGCATCGTCGTAACGCTGCATTTGCAGCAAGCCCGCCAGCGTCGCAGTCCAGTTCAGTTGTTCATGGCGCATAATGCGAAGGTTATCGGCGTAGCGCTTCACCTGACTCAGCTGGCTGCTCAGCGTATTAATGTCATTTTTATCGCGGAAACTGAATACCCAGCCACTTTCTGCACCGGGTTCAAGTTCGATGGGTACGCGGTTGACGATCACCTGTCTCTGATTGAGTACCGTAATCTGATCATGCTGACTGTTGTTTTCACTGACACCACGTTGCGTAAAGAACGTGGGCGGCGTCTGAAGCACCTCCGCCAGCGGTTTACCCAGTAGCTCGTTTTCGGGCTGGCGGATATCCAGTAACTCGCGTGCGGCCCGGTTAATTGAAATCAGTTGCCTTTCGGCGTTGATCGCAAATACGCCCTCATACATGGCTTCCAGCAACGCTTTTTGCTGGCGGACCAGCAGGGCAATATCTTTGGGTTCCAGCCAGAACATCTGTTTTTTAACGTTGCGGGTGAACATCCATGAAAAAATAAACAGCAGTAATAAAAGCAGTAAACCGTATAAACCGGCCTGCGCCAGACGGCGGCCATTAATATTATCGATGTAAGAGGTGAGATAACCGACCGAGACAATGCCGATCACCTGATTACTGGCATCCAGAATCGGGGCTTTGCTGCGCAATGAAACGCCGATGCCGCCCTGACGTACGGAAATAATGGTTTTACCGGCCAGCACACCGGCGTTATCACCGCCAATCATCGGCAGGTCTATGCGCTCCGGAGATTCGGAATGATAAAGATGCAGCTCGCGGGTATCGCCGATAACGATATAACTGGCGTCACTTTTATCGCGTAATGGCTGGATTAGTTTCGCGATGCCGGGGATATCGCGGGCCTGTACCTTCTGCGCCAGCCCCGGCATCAGAGCGATCTCGCTGGCCTGAACCCGTGCACGCTGGCCCAGATCATGATGTAACTGACGGTCAATAATATGAAATAAAATAGCCCCCAGCAGTGCCAGCAACACGCAGGAAAATACCACCAGAGATAAAAAGAGTTTTACCTGAAAAGGTAACCTGAATTTCATACGACCTGCTGCACGGCGAACCTGAGATATACATTCAATAAGCCTATCACGGCGAAATGTGAGTCGTAATCGCAGAGAAGCGGAGTTGTGAACAGAAGATTAAAATAATGATTATTTCACACAGTAATAACAGGGTTAATAGCGGGATTTACTACTAATCTTATAATCCTTATAAATCAGGGTGCATTAACACCATAAACACCATAACAACCTTTATCCCTGCGGTTTTAATTTGAACAACCTCACACCCGGCTGACCGCCTGTTTTCATATGCTCAGACCATCAATAAGAAAAGTCTTCAGAAGAAAGAGGCAATGTCATGAGCACAACCGACGATTCCTACATCGCTGTCAAAGAAACGAAAACCTCCGGCCTCTCGGCCAGACAAAAATGGTGGCACATTCTTGATCACTACAAGATAGGCATTATCCCGCTGCCCTTTTTCCTGCTGGCGGGCGTGCTGATCCTGCTCGATTGCCTGAATGGCAAGTTGCCGAGTGACATCGTGGTGATGGTCGCCACGCTGGCCTTCTTCGGTTTTGCCTGTGGCGAGTTGGGTAAACGCTTACCTGTGGTGGGTAAACTGGGGGCCGCGGCGATTTGTGCCACTTTTATTCCTTCGGCGATGGTGCATTACGGCCTGCTGCCGGATGTTGTTGTTGATTCCACGGTCAAATTCTATAAATCCACCAATATTCTCTACCTTTATATCTGCTGCATTATTGTCGGCAGCATCATGAGCATGAACCGTCAGGTGCTGATCCAGGGCTTTATGCGTATTTTCGTACCGATGCTGTGCGGCGAAGTGGTCGGCATGATTGCCGGTATGGCGATGGGCACTGTTTTAGGTTTACCGCCAATGCAAACCTTCTTCTTCCTGATCCTGCCGATCATGGCTGGCGGTGTCGGGGAAGGTGCGATCCCGCTGTCGATGGGTTACGCGACCATCCTGCATATGGAGCAGGGCGTGGCGCTTGGGCGCATTCTGCCGATTGTTATGCTCGGTGGCCTGACGGCCATTGTGCTGGCGGGCGTGCTGAACCAGCTTGGTAAACGTTATCCGCATCTTACCGGCGAAGGCCAACTGATGCCGTCGAAAAAAGGCCAGATGGGCAGTGGCACCGATGAATTTGAGGGCAATCCGGGCGTCAACGCGCTGGCCTGTGGTGCGCTGCTGGCCATCCTGCTGTACATGGTCGGGATGCTCGGCCAGAAATGGATCGGCCTGCCAGCGCCGGTCTGCATGCTGTTTGCGGCGGTGCTGGTGAAACTGGCGAACGGTGTTTCGCCGACTATTCAGCACGGCTCGATGACGGTGTATAAATTCTTTCGTACGGCGGTAACTTATCCGGTGTTGTTCGCGGTGGGTGTCGCGATCACGCCCTGGCAGGAACTGATCAACGCTTTCACCCTTCAGAACCTGCTGGTGATTGTGACCACAGTGCTGGCGCTGGTCGGCACCGGTTTTTATGTGGGTAAGAAAATTGGCATGCACCCTATCGATGTGGCGATTGTTTCCTGCTGCCAGAGCGGGCAGGGCGGCACGGGCGACGTGGCGATTCTGACCTCCGGCAACCGCATGACGCTGATGCCTTTCGCGCAAATCGCTACCCGTATCGGGGGAGCTATCAACGTTTCTGTCGGCCTGTTTGTTCTGGCGAAGTTCTTCTCATAACACCTTCACCCACCCCTTCAGCCTAAGGGGTGGGTTTTCCTGAGAAAAAATCCCCAGTCCAATTTTGGACTCAATTCAACCTGCTTATTTATTGTCCTGCGGTTATTATTTGCGCACTCAGAGACGAGTCACCCGCCCCGTGAGCAGGTTCCCACGTAAGGAAGAGCACTATTTTTTGACGAAAGAATCCACGCATGTTCCGTATTAAATCGCTTGTTTCTGCCTTACTGCTTCTCGTTATCGGTTTGTTTAGCATCCACTCCTTTGCTTTTGATATGCCTAAAGAATTTGAGTCTATGGACACCTACAAATTTTTCCATAGCGAACTTTTTAATGGAAAAGGGTCCACCGTGACTGCGGTCAATACGGGCAACTCAGACAATATTAAAAGCGCCCTGCTGGCGGAATATCCGCGCTGGAAGGGGACGCATTACCGCTGGGGGGGCACCACCCACAAAGGCGTGGACTGCTCGTCGCTGATGCAGCATCTGTTTAATGATTCCCTGCAAACACGCCTGCCAAGAACCACCTTTCAGCAAATCAGGAACGGCAGAAAAGTGAGTAAAAATAATCTGAAACCGGGAGATTTAGTGTTTTTCAAAACGTCGCCGGGCGATCGTCATGTCGGCGTGTATGTCGGGGATCATCAGTTCATTCATGCCTCGAAAATTGAAGGCGTCACTATTTCATCACTGGATAATCAGTATTGGGTTGATCATTACGAAACCGCACGTCGTTTAGAACTGATGAGCTAAAAAAAAGGCGGATCCTTTCAGGAGATCCGCCCGTTTGTTTTGGATGGTTATTTATCTGACGAAGCCTGCCAAAGATTCAACTGACCATCCGCCACATGCTTATCAATCGCTGTCAGTTCTTCAGCGGTGAAGCGCAGATTATCCAGCGCTTTCACGTTTTCATCCAGTTGCTCAGGGCGGCTGGCACCAATCAGCACCGACGTCACGCGATCGTCTTTCAGCAGCCAGCTCAGCGCCATCTGCGCCATGGTCTGTCCGCGCTGCTGCGCCATCTCATTGAGCAACCGCAGGCTGTTCAGGTTATCTTCTGTCAGCATCTTGGCGTTCAGCCCGCGCACCTTATTCCCTTCCACCTGCATGCGCGAGCCGTCAGGGATGCCGTTGAGATACTTGCCGGTCAGCAACCCCTGCGCCAGCGGCGTAAAGGCGATGCAACCTGCGCCATTTTGGTCCAGCGTATCCAGCAAACCACTCTTATCCACCCAGCGGTTCAGCAGATTGTATGACGGCTGATGGATCAGCAGCGGTACTTTCAGCTCACGCAGTAACTCCGCCATGATCTGGGTACGTTCCGGCGAGTAAGAGGAGATCCCGACATACAATGCCTTACCGCTTTGCACCGCATAAGCCAGCGCCGCTGCGGTTTCTTCCATCGGCGTTTCTTCATCCACCCGGTGCGAATAGAAGATATCGACGTAATCCAGCCCCATGCGTTGCAGGCTCTGATCGAGGCTGGCCAGCAGATATTTGCGCGAGCCGCCGGAACCGTACGGTCCTGGCCACATGTCGTAACCGGCTTTGGTGGAGATGATCAGTTCATCGCGATATGGCGCGAAATCCTGCTTCAGCAAACGGCCAAAATTTTCTTCCGCAGAGCCCGGAGGCGGGCCGTAGTTATTCGCCAGATCAAAATGGGTGATGCCTAAATCGAAGGCTTTTTGCAGCAATGCACGCTGGGATTCCAGCGGACTGACATGGCCGAAGCTGTGCCACAGGCCAAGAGAAAGGGCAGGGAGTTGTAAACCGCTCTGACCGCAACGGCGGAATTGCATGGTTTCGTAACGGGAGGATGAGGCTTGATAGGGCGTCATGATGTTTCCTTTTTCTGATCGCGTAGGGTTTTGAAACACTGTTTCTATACTAACGCTGAGAAAAATAACGGCAACATCCGTTTTCCTCCTTCCCCTCTCACGAGGGGAAGGAGCTGTTTAGAAATCCCAGTCCTCGTCTTCGGTGTTGACGGCTTTGCCGATCACATATGACGAACCGGATCCGGAGAAGAAGTCATGGTTTTCGTCGGCGTTTGGCGATAATGCGGAAAGGATCGCCGGATTCACATCCGCCATGCTGGCCGGGAACAGGGCTTCGTAGCCGAGATTCATCAGCGCTTTGTTGGCGTTGTAATGCAGGAATTTCTTCACGTCTTCGCTCCAGCCTACACCGTCGTACAGTTCTTCGGTGTAGCGGATCTCGTTATCGTACAAATCCTGAATCAGATCAAACGCCTGCTCCTTGATCTGACGCTGACGCTCTTCGCTTTCCAGCGCCAGCGCTTTCTGGAATTTATAGCCGATGTAGTAACCGTGAACCGCTTCATCGCGGATGATCAGACGGATCAGATCGGCGGTGTTGGTCAGCTTGGCGCGGCTCGACCAGTACATCGGCAGATAGAAACCGGAATAGAACAGGAACGATTCGAGGAACACGCTGGCGACTTTCTTCATCAGCGGATCTTCGCCGTCGTAATACGACAAAATGATTGCGGCTTTGTTTTGCAGCGCGACGTTTTCCTCACTCCAGCGGTAGGCTTCATCCACGTCCACGGTGGCGCACAGCGTCGAGAAAATCGAACTGTAAGAACGCGCATGCACCGCTTCCATAAAGCAGATATTCGAGTAAACCGCTTCTTCGTGCGGTGTCACCGCGTCCTTCATTAGCGTCGGTGCGCCGACCACGTTTTGCACGGTATCCAGCAGCGTCAGGCCAGTAAACACGCGGATCGTCAGCTGTTTCTCTTTTGCGCTGAGCGTCGCCCAGGACGGAATATCGTTCGACAACGGCACCTTTTCCGGCAACCAGAAGTTCGACGTCAGGCGGTTCCACACTTCCAGATCTTTATCGTCCTGGATTTTGTTCCAGTTAATGGCTTTGCTGACCGGCTGTGGCACTAACAATTGTTTTACTGCGCTCATCTTTTAAATCCTTTCAGTCGGTTACAGCGTGCAGGAAACGCAGCCCTGAACTTCGGTGCCTTCCAGCGCCATCTGGCGCAGACGGATGTAATAAATGGTTTTGATGCCTTTGCGCCAGGCGTAAATCTGCGCTTTATTGATGTCGCGCGTGGTGGCGGTATCGCGGAAAAACAGCGTCAGCGACAGCCCCTGATCGACGTGCTGCGTGGCTTCGGCGTAGGTATCAATAATTTTTTCCGGGCCGATTTCATAGGCATCCTGGTAGTAATCCAGATTGTCGTTGGTCATAAACGCCGCCGGATAATACACACGGCCAATTTTGCCCTCTTTGCGGATTTCTACGCGGGACACAATCGGATGAATACTCGACGTCGAATTATTGATGTAGGAAATAGAACCGGTGGGCGGCACCGCCTGTAAATTCTGGTTATACAGGCCATGCTGCATCACGGAGGCTTTCAGCGCCGCCCAGTCTGCGGTGGTCGGAATGGCAATACCGGCATCTGCAAACAGTTCGCGCACGCGCTCTGTTTTCGGCTGCCATTTCGCCGCCAGTGCGTCATCGACATATTTGTCGAAATACGCGCCGCTGGCGTAAGTGGAATCGCTGAAGCCTTTAAACGACTGCTGGCGCTCGATGGCGATCTGGTTCGATGCGCGGATCGCGTGGAAAGCCACGGTGCAGAAATAGATATTGGTGAAATCCAGACCTTCTTCCGAACCGTAGTAAATACGCTCGCGGCACAGGTAACCGTGCAAATTCATCTGGCCGAGGCCGATGGCGTGCGAATCCTGATTCCCCTGATCAATAGATGGCACTGAGCGGATGTGGCTCATGTCAGACACCGCCGTCAGCGCACGAACCGCCATTTCGACAGTATTGCCGAAATCCGGTGAATCCATCGCCGAAGCGATATTCAGCGAACCGAGGTTACAGGAAATGTCTTTGCCAATTTCCTGATAAGACAGGTCTTCGCCGTAGATCGTCGGCGAATTCACCTGCAAAATCTCCGAACACAGGTTGCTCATATTGATGCGACCTTTGATCGGATTGGCGCGGTTAACCGTGTCTTCAAACATCATGTACGGGTAGCCGGATTCGAACTGAATTTCCGCCAGCACCTGGAAGAATTCACGCGCGTTGATTTTGCTTTTATGAATGCGCTTGTCATTCACCATCTCGCGATATTTCTCGCTGATGCTGATTTCAGACATCGGCACGCCGTACACTTTCTCCACGTGATACGGCGAGAACAGGTACATATCTTCATTATTTTTCGCCAGTTCGAACGTGATATCCGGAATAACCACACCCAGCGACAGTGTTTTAATCCGGATTTTTTCGTCGGCGTTTTCGCGTTTGGTATCGAGGAAACGCAGAATATCCGGGTGATGAGCGTTCAGATAGACCGCCCCCGCGCCCTGACGCGCACCGAGCTGGTTGGCGTAAGAGAAGGCATCTTCCAGCATCTTCATGATCGGAATAACGCCGGAAGACTGATTTTCGATGCGCTTAATCGGCGCGCCCACTTCACGAATGTTGGTCAGCATAAACGCCACACCGCCGCCGCGTTTGGAAAGCTGCAGCGCCGAGTTGACCGAGCGCCCGATGGATTCCATGTTGTCTTCAATGCGCAGCAGGAAGCACGACACCAGCTCACCGCGCTGTTTTTTGCCGCAGTTAAGGAACGTCGGCGTGGCAGGCTGGAAACGGCCGGAAATGATCTCATCAACAAAATGGCCAGCGAGCTGGATATCGCCACGAGCCAGCGTCAATGCCACCATGCACACGCGATCTTCATAACGTTCAAGGTAGCGTTTGCCGTCGAAGGTTTTCAGCGTGTAGCTGGTGTAATACTTGAACGCGCCCAGAAACGTCTGGAAGCGGAATTTTTTGGCGTAAGCCTGTTTGAATAACGCTTTAATATCGTCAAAAGCGTACTGATCCAGCACGCTGGCTTCGTAATAGCCTTCTTCCACCAGATAACGCAGTTTCTCCGCCAGATTGTGGAAAAACACCGTGTTCTGATTGACGTGTTGCAGGAAGTATTGGCGCGCGGCCAGGCGGTCTTTATCAAACTGGATCTGGCCGTTAGCATCGAACAGATTCAGCATCGCATTAAGCGCGTGATAGTCCGGGCCGCGGGTGCCGGGGTCGGTGATTGCTAGTTCTGTCGCTGCCAAAATTCTGTTACTCCCTGTCTGACCTTTGCAACGTCTTCCGGCGTTCCCAGCAACTCAAAACGGTACAGGTAAGGCACCTGACACTTTTGGGAAATAATATCGCCGGCAATACAATACGCTGCGCCGAAGTTGGTGTTTCCGGCGGCGATAACGCCGCGGATGAGTGAACGGTTATGTTCGTCGTTCAGAAAACGGATCACTTGTGTCGGCACCGCGCCTTTGGCCGAACCGCCGCCGTAGCTCGGCACCACCAGAATATACGGTAAGTCCACACGCAATTTTTCAGGCTGACGATCTACCGGGATACGGATCGCCGGCAATCCTGTTCTGCCGACGAAACGATGGGTGTTTTCTGAACTGCTGGAAAAATAGACCAACGGATTCATCCGCCAGCCCTCAGAACGCGTTCTGGAGCTGGCGCAGGGCGCTGATTTTGTCCGGACGGAAACCAGACCAGTGATCGTCACCGGCCACAATCACCGGAACCTGCTGATAGCCCATCGCACGAACCTGGCCGAGCGCCTGCTCATCCTGAGTCAAATCCACAACTTCGTAAGCGATGCCTTGTTTATCTAATGCACGGTAGGTCGCGTTGCACTGGACACAGTCTGGTTTACTGTAAATAATAATGCTCATGATTCGTATTTCCATCTTGTAAGAAATCAGAGACAATTTTTGCCTTCCCGTTGTGCGGCTGCTTCAGCCGGGGGAAAGGCGCGAGAGTCGGTGCCATCGTGGCGTCCCGATGAACTGAATACTAGATGTAGTGATTTGGATTTTCAACCACACAATATGTAGATTTTCTAAATTTGCTTATTGCAAAAGCGGCAAAGCCCGCAGGAAGCGGGCTGGCGAGGAAAAACTTTTTTCAGTTCGTTTTTTAAGCGGTCAAATTACTGGCGCATACCCACCGCGAGGCGGTTAAACGCATTCATCAGACCGATGGCGAAGGTCAGTTCCGAGATTTCCACGTCGCTGAATTGCGCTTTCAGCGGCTCAAAGGCGTTGTCCGGTGCGCCGGTAGCGGCAACGAATGTCAGTGATTCGGCCCACGCCAGTGCGGCACGTTCACGCTCAGAATACACGTGGCTGACCTGCCAGCCCGCCAGCTGATCCAGTTTGGTCTGCGCGACTTCCATTTTACGCAACGCTTTGGAATGCATATCCAGGCAATAGGCGCAGCCGTTAATTTGTGACACACGCAGGAACGCCAGCTCGATAATCACGTTATCCAGCGGACCGTTTTCCAGTGCGCCGAGCGCGGCTTTCATCGGTTCCATCACCGAAGAAGACAGGGAATAGTAAGGCAGGCGAAGTGCAGTCATGATGATTTCCTCTGGGCGTTTCGGGCTAAACAGCGACGCAGGGTGCGTCTCAATGACCGCTACTTTACGCTGCATATGGTCTATACTACAGGGCCATAAAATGTCTCTTTAAGCAGGTCATGAATGAACCGCTTCGACCTTGCCTTTCATCTCGATCCCCGACACAAAGCACCGCTTTACCGGCAGATTTATCAGCGGGTGAAACAGGCGATCATGGCAGGACAGCTTAAACGCGGCAGCCGTGTGCCGTCGGTGCGGGCGCTGGCCAGCGAACTCGGCGTGGCACGCGCCACGGTTGAAAATGCCTATGGCTTGCTGATGGCGGAAGGCTTTCTGCAAAGCCGCGCACAGGCCGGAACGGTAGTCAGCGCGCCGGAAAGTTTATCCGCGCCCGCACCCTCGCCGGTCAGAGAAGATGCCGGGCGTAAACCCGTCAACCCGATGTTACCTTCCGTTTCTTCCCTGCCTTTCCAGCTCGGGCTTCCGGCACTGGATGCGTTCCCGCGTGCGATCTGGTCGCGCATTGTTTCACGGCAAATTCGTCACACCAGCATGAATGATTTAGGCCATCCGCCGCTGGCAGGGACGGACGTTTTACGCCACGCCGTCGCCCGTTATCTGCAACTTTCCCGCGGATTTACCTGCCGTCCTGAACAGATATTTATTTGCGGCGGCTATGCGCCGGTGCTGGATTTGATCATCGGCAGCCTGCTGCAACCGGGCGACGGCGTCTGGCTGGAAGACCCGGGTTATCCGGTCACGCAGGCATTTTTCCGTGCCGCCGGTGCCACGCCGATGGCGGTGAATGTTGATGATGAAGGCATGAATGTTCCGCAGGCGGTGGCGCAGTTTGCGAACGCACGATTTGCCGTGGTGACGCCCGCTCATCAAAGTCCGACCGGTGTGACCATGAGTTTAGCGCGGCGTATGGCCTTGCTGGATTGGGCAGCGCAGCAACAGGCGTGGATTATCGAAGATGATTACGACAGCGAGTTCCGCTATCACGGCCAGCCTTTGCCTTCGCTGAAAAGCCTCGATACGCAGGGAAGGGTGATTTACGCGGGAACATTCAGCAAAGTGATGTTTCCGGCGCTTCGCTGTGGATATGTCGTGGTGCCGGACAGTCTGGTGGAAAAAATCGAAGCGTATTGCCCGCTGCGAATTTGCGGAACGCCGCCTTTGGTGCAAAGCAGTATCGCGGAATTTATCGAGCAGGGGCATTTCTACCGGCATCTGAAACGGATGCGTCAGCTTTATGCTGAGCGGCGCGGCTATCTGGAAAAGGCGCTGACGGCGGCGTTTCCGGCGGACATATTACGTGTGAGCCAGCAGGTCGGCGGGATCCAGCTTTGCACCACACTGAATGCCGCACTGGACGATGCGCTGATCGCCACAAATGCCCGTGAACAGGGGCTGGCAGTGCAGGCGCTGTCCGACTGGCAGGTTGAGCGCCACGTGAGGGGCGAGGCTTTACGTCCGAACGGCCTGCTGATGGGATTTGTGAATATCAGTTCGCAGCAACAGGCGGACGGGCTGGTGCAGCGGCTGGCGGCAGTGCTTGAAAACAGCCGCTGATCAGTGCGGCATCCGCCGCTATCAGCAGGTACTGGAGCTGGAAAACGGCTCGGATGATGGCGATGAATATGACTATTCTCCGGCGCGCGATGAGTGGCTGCTCACGTCCGGCAACCTGGTGGCCGGAGTCAGCTATCAGCATCAGCCGTGGCGATGAAACGCAGGCATCTTCTCAACATAAAAAAGGTGACCTGGGGACGTTTAAATCCTGTCAGTCAAAGAGTTTTCGCGTTCATTTTTAACGTTAAAGGGATCCAAAAATAGAAAACGGAGCCCGGAGGCTCCGTCGTCTTTTCTTAGCAATCGCGCGGCAATGAGGGAGCCACGCGGATGTTTCAGGTTTTTAAGCCATATTCCCGACACAGGAGTGAAACATCGCAAATTGCCTTTTACGTTAGCGGCGTCCCAAAAGAACACCGATAACAATACCGATTGCGGCACCAGCACCGACGCCATACCACGGATTATCTTTCACATAATCATTGGCAGTCGCCGCCGCATCGCGTGCCTGCTGACTTAATTTTTCGCTGTTGAAACGCGCACGGGTTTCACGCAATACACCCTGTGCTTTGCTGCGGATTTTATCCAATTCATCCTTGGATTTATCACCTGCAGACTGAAGCACTTCATCCAGCGTGTCCGCCAGCAGGGTTACGTCCTGATCGATATTTTTTTCTACTTTATCTGTTCTCTTAAACATTCCGTCTCTCCTTGTGTGACTGTTGTATTAAGCATAGACCATAATGTTGTACCGGATGGTTCTTTAAGGACAAATGTCTATGATTTCGAACCTTTTCAGGCCATGGCACTGTGTCAGAAGTCAGGCGGGACGAGGGCTGGCGTGATGCGGCTCAGATTTCTCTGCAAAACAAAATCCGCGTTACAGCCGATAACATTTTTAGCCCGTTTTGAAGGCCAAACCTGTTTATACTGTTTATTCCACTCTCAGTGATCTCATTTTCGGGTCCGCCCATGTCTTTAAGTACATTGCGTTCTAACGCTCTGCTCAACAAACGCATTTTGTCGTTCATGCTGTTCACTTTCGTTGTTTATCTGACCATTGGCTTGCCGCTCGCGGTGTTGCCGGGCTTTGTGCATAACACGCTGGGATATAACTCGGTGCTGGCGGGGCTGGTGATCAGTGTTCAGTATTTCTCGACGCTCATCAGCCGGCCGCACGCCGGGCGATATGCCGATCTCCTTGGCCCGAAACGGGTGGTCATTTTTGGCCTTATTTGCTGCGGGATCAGCGGTATTTTTTACGCGATGGCGTTTTGGTTTTCGGCGTTTCCGCTGGCGAGTCTGCTGATGCTCTGTGTTGGCCGCATCTTTCTGGGTGTCGGTGAAAGCTTCGGCAGCACCGGAACTACGCTGTGGGGAATTGGTGCGGTAGGCGCGAAACATACCGCACGCGTGATTTCCTGGAATGGTGTGGCGACTTACGGCGCAATGGCCGTCGGTGCGCCGCTCGGCGTGTTACTCAACCATGCTTACGGGCTGATGGGGGTGGCGGTACTGATTATCGTCGCTGCCGCGTTTGCCGCCATACTGGCCAGCATGAAAGCCGCGATTTCCGTCACCGCCGGTAAGCGGATTGCATTCAAAGCGGTGGTCGGGCGCATCTGGCTGTATGGCCTCGGGCTGGGATTCGGCACCATCGGGTTCGGCGTTATCGCCACCTTTATTACCCTTTACTACGCTGATAAAGGCTGGAGCGGGGCGGCATTCACGCTCACCTTATTCAGCCTCGGATTTGTCGGCGCGCGCCTCGTCTTCGGCAACATGATTAACCGGTTCGGCGGCCTGCGGGTCTCACTGGTGTCCTTTGTGTTTGAAGTCGCAGGGTTACTGATGATCTGGCTGGGACACGATCCGTTGTCGGTGCAACTGGGCGCCTTTCTTACCGGTTCCGGCTTCTCGCTGATTTTCCCTGCGCTGGGTGTGGAAGCGGTAAAACAGGTACCGCCACAAAATCAGGGCACGGCGCTGGGGCTGTATTCCGCCTTTCTGGATCTCGGGCTCGGTATTACCGGACCGGTAGCCGGGCTGATTATTTCGCATTTTGGGACGCCGTCTATTTATCTTGCGGCGGCATTTATGGTGGTGATTGCCTGGCTGCTGACCCTCAGATTGTGGGTAAATACTTCGCGGCAATCTCCTGCTGATTAACCCTTCAAATTTCAGGGTTAAGGCATTTAGATAAATCCTAAATACGCCGAAATCGGGGATAAACGCATTGTCTGGCAGAGTTATTGCGGTAAGGTCGCCTTGCGGTTAAAGAAGCGAGGAGCAACCATGTATTTACGGCCAGATGAAGTGGCACGTGTTTTAGAAACCTCAGGGTTTGAACGTGATTTTATTGATGATAAAGCTTACGGTTACCGCCGGGGCGAGCATTATGTGTATGTAAACCGGGAAGCGCGGTTTGGCCGGACTGCCCTGGTAATACACCCGGCGCTGAAAGAGCGCAGTGAGCGTTTTGCTGAACCCACAGCATCGTTTCGCAGCAGTGAAGCCTACAAGAATTTCCCGCTGGATGTCTCCAGCGACAATGAAACTTACTATGGCATTTGCCATGGTTTCAGTTCACGCCAGATCCTGGCGAGCTATCTGGACAACGTGTTCAGATAATCCGGCGACGGAACAGAAACAGACAGCGCTGATTTCACCAGCGCTGTTTCCTCAGGTTTTTATCTCATTTCAGCGGCAACAAAATATCGGTTTGCTGCGCATGCTCCGGTAATTCCTGATCAAGATGCAGGTAGCGGAAATAAACCGGAAAATCCCGTAATTCCTCTCCGCTGTGCGGCAACCATTCGCGATAAAGATAATAAACACTGTCACTTATCCGGTCATACGCTCCGACGTGTCGAACCACCGCGCAACGTCCACCCGGCAGCGTTTTGCCGATCACTCCCTGCGGATTTTCCGGCACGGTGCCATTAGCCTGCGGGTTAAGTTCGCCGCAGACATCGAAGCGGAATTCCTCGCCCGGCGTGACCAGCGGATCGTTATACGGAATACCGTAAGTGCCGCGCTGTGTGTAATCCGAAAGCCCGGAAGCTTTGCGCCATTCGATAAACGTTGCGACCGTATTGCTCACCCGCATCGGATCCCCGAGATGTTCCAGCACCGCGACCTGCATGGGTTCCACTTCAATGATTTTGACTTCCATATTTTCCAGCCTCTGCTGATTTTCCCTGCCGGGAAATTGAAAATGCACATGCCAGTCGACCCAGACAGGATTTTTGCGAAACTCGCTGGGGCTCAGGCCAAAAGTGTTCCTGAAGGCACGGGAAAACGACTCCGGGTTTTCAAATCCGGCATCCAGCGCGATACCAATCACCTTCTCGTGCGGGTTTTGTACCAGCCGGAACGAGGCGAGTTTCAGGCGCATCAGCGTGATGTAGCGGCTGACGCTGACCCCACAGAACTGGCTGAACTGCCGGTGAAAGTGAAAACGTGAGAAACAGGCGACTTCACTTAGTTGCTCCACGGTCATCGGACTGTCCAGATGCTGTTCTATATAGGTAAATACCTGCTGAAAACGTCGCTGATAAAGCTGGCTTTTGTCGTGATTCATTTCCTCTCCTTCATGGCGTTTACTTTGCCCGCCGTGTGAGGGGTTGTCCTGACTGAGATTGCTTTTTCAATGCAGCAGAAAAGAAAATGGCCCGGATAAGGGCCATTTCTGAGGCGAACCGGAACGTTAAACCAGATGGATTTGGTTATAGGTTTCGTTGTAGTCGCGGCGAAACTGCGCCAGCTCGAAGGGTTCGATATCCAGTTCGGCAAAATAGAACAGCGCCAGCTCGGCGTGTTCGCTGCTTAACTGTGGCGGCAGATGCGCGCGCACTAAAATGTTTCGCCAGCGGACGATATTCTCTTCCGAGGGATCTTTAATAAACGTCTGATAAATAAAAACAACATAAGCAGCTTTGCGGATTTCTTCAGCATAGCCACCGCTGATTGAGCGGATAAACATCTGGCTCTGACGTTTGCCCATTTCCAGCAACATGGAATCGATATAAACCGGCTTTATTTTCAACAGACTGGCGAGAGAATCATTCGCTTTACGGGTATCTGCTGTCATAAACCAATAACCCACAATAAAAACCACAACAATTGCAGCAAGCATAATCCATATCATTCTGGACTCTGGCCTCCGGCCTTTTCTGGCGTGATGTGAAAGGTGCATGCAACACCCGATGCTGCGAGTTTATCTGCTAATCAGGGTAAATACGTGAAGGAGTGACAAAGAATTTTCGCTTCGTGAAGGTGCTGAGCCTTCACGAAGCGGGGTTTGGCCCTAATGAGCCGGTGTTTGCTGGCACAGATACTGATAAATTTGCTGAGTATCTTTATCCGAGCACAGACGCGTACCGATATTGAGTGTTGCCGCGCTACCGGCGGCCACGCCAAAGCGAACCATGTCGAGTAAATCAGCCCCTTCGGCCAGTTTGAGGGTCATCGCGCCGACCATGCTGTCACCTGCGCCAACGGTACTCATTTTTTTCACCGGCGGCGGGACAACCTGGAATGAGCTGTTCGCGTCCACGGCCAGCGCACCCTGCGGCCCCAGTGAAACGACCACGCGTTCAGCACCACCGTCACGGATAATTTGCTGAGCTGCAGCCAGAACATCCCCCGGATTTTCCAGAGAATGCCCGACCAGCGCGGCCAGTTCATTCTGGTTCGGTTTGACCAGCGCCAGCCCGCCGAGCTTCAGGCCTGCGGCCAGTGCATCACCCGAACTGTCAAGAATGCAGCGTAAACCGGCTTTCTGCGCTTTCCTGATTAACTCTGTCAGTGCCGTAATGTGCGTGCCCGGTGGCAAACTGCCGCTGATGACCAGTATTGAGCCGGCTGGGATCTTTTCGATTTTCGCGCTAAGGCCCGCAAATTCAGCCTCCGTAAGTCGCGCGCCCGGCATCACGAAACGATACTGTTCACCGGTATTTTCGGTGTGAACGTGCAGGTTCTGGCGGGTCCAGTCCTGGGTTTCCAGCGTGTCTGTAGTGATCCCCTCGTCGCGCAGCAACTGAACCAGATGTGCACCTGTCGGGCCTCCCGTCGGAAATAATGCGGTAGCCTGGCCGCCCAGATAAACAATGGCACGCGCTACATTAATACCGCCGCCGCCGGGTTCGAACACGGGGGCCGTACAACGCAATTTACCTTCCGGGTAAATCTTAGGGGTGAGAGTGGCACTGTCGAGCGAAGGTGCCAGTGTGAGTGTGACTATTTTGGTCATTATCGTTCCCTCAATTTTCCAAAAACTGAATTCAGGTTAGCATCCTGACCTGTTTTTGCAGCACCTGATTGGCGATTTAACGCGCGAGATCAAACTCCCTTGCGGTTCAACATAATGTCACTGTAAGGTCACTCCATGTTCATTGAATCAGTATAAAAACGCATGAACTTTTAAGGAGTGAAAGATGGCCAGAAACATTGAGATCAAAGCCAGGGTAGATGATTTCTCTGCGCTGTATGAAAAAATCGCGCTGCTTTCCGATGGATTGCCGGACATCATTGAGCAGGACGACACTTTTTTCGTGTGTCCGCACGGACGCCTGAAATTGCGCACATTAGCGCCCGATCGCGGCGAGCTGATTTTCTATCAGCGTCCTGACAAGGCGGGACCGAAAACTAGCTTCTACACGCTTTCTGAAACACATGATCCTGACAGTCTGCGCGAAACCCTGACGCTGGCCTATGGCGCCGCCGGACGGGTCATCAAACAGAGGACTCTTTTTATGATCGGACAAACCCGTCTGCATCTCGACAGGGTAAAAGGGCTGGGCGATTATCTGGAATTCGAGGTTGTGCTTGCGGATGATGAAACGCCTGAGCAGGGCATTGTCATTGCAGAAGACTTACTGGAAAGGTTGGGGATTGACCGCCAGGAACTGGTGGATCAGGCGTATGTGGATTTGCTGAATGCGAAAGGCAAACACCTTCACGAGTAAATTTATAATCACCGCCTTCATATCAGGAAGGCGGCAATAGGTTGAAAGTTACTTCGTTTCTTCCAGCGAATACGGCAGCGGCTGAATGCTCAACTGGCTGGTCGCGTCATCGCGCACCCGCAGACTGGCATCGGCTTCCAGATCGTTATTCAGCACGGCCTGAACCCAAAGCGTGCCGTCGCTGAGCTGAACGGCTGCCAGAACGGTGCCGGTCCGGCGCCAGTTTTCACCCAGTTGCAGTTCGAGATCGTCCGCCGGGGCAGGCACTTTGCTCGCTTTGCCTGCCAGCCAGTACAATGCACGTTTGTTCGCACCGCGGTATTTTGCTCGCGCCACCATTTCCTGCCCGGCGTAGCAGCCTTTGGTAAAGCTGATGCCATCGAGCGCATGAATATTGGTGGCCTGCGGGATAAACTGCACGGCGTTGGCGGTATCAATCACCGGGAATCCGGCTTCGATATCCAGCGCCAGCCATTGCTGGCTGTCGTTGCGTTGTGCCTGTTCACCCAGTTCTTCCACCACCTGACGGGCTTTTTCCGGGCTGGTGACAATCAGATAACGTTCGGCTGGCAGGGAGAAATGCAGCAGTGTGGTTTCATCTTGTTGTACGACCTGCTGTTCAGCCGTTGGCAAGGTTGAAAAAAGCCCGGTCAGAGCAGCACTGGCCTGAAAACCTGCCACACCGAGTAACACCACATCATCATCGGCAGTGAACGTCACTTTAGAAAATACGGCGTACTTTTTGATTTCTGTAAGCTGTGTGTCACGCAAATTGCGGCGTTCAATAAACGCCATACCATCGCCACGCTTGAACAGGCGCAAATTACTCCACATTTTCCCTTTCGCATCACAGTGCGCACAGAGAATATGCTGATCGGCGGCCAGCGCATCGACATCCGCAGTGACCTGGCCTTGCAGGTATTTCACGGTGTCTGCGCCGGTCATGGTCACCAGTGCCCAGTCTTCCAGTGAAATCAATGTCAGCGGAAGGTGCGAAGACGCTGAAGGTTTTTGCGGTGGAAAGGGAAATTCGTTAGCCATTTTCTAATCCCGGTCAATGAAATGTGACTGATGCCCCATGGTAAAAGAGCCCATCCGCTTTGAAAACAGTTATTGGTGCCTTTTCCAGGACGCCTTCCAGAGAATGTAAGACAAACGACAGGTTTGCATCAGGTTTTCCAGCACATCACAGAGATTGACAAAACAGGGCACTGAAAAGTTACGCCCCTGCGCAACGGGCTGTTAGAATCGCTTTCTATATAAAAGAATTCTCATTCTGTATCCTAAAAAAGAGTCTTGTTATGGAAAGCAAAAACCAACTGGATATTAATAATCGTTCCCGCGTTCACTGGGCCTGCCGTCGTGGCATGCGCGAGCTGGATATCTCCATCATGCCGTTCTTCGAATATGAATATGATTCGCTGAGCGAGACCGATAAAGAAGTATTTGTCCGCTTGCTGACCTGTGATGATCCGGATCTGTTCAACTGGCTGATGAATCACGGCGAACCGAAAGACACCGAATTGCAGCGTATGGTCGCCCTTATTCAGACTCGAAACAAAGCCCGTGGCCCTGTGGCGATGTGATCTCAGGGTGTCCTGGCGCAGTCAGCTTATTTCACTGGGATGTTACGGTGCAGTGATGTTGCTGATTTTGCTGGCACCCTGGCCTGCGGGTTACTGGCCGGTATGGATGACGTTGCTTTTGCTGGTGTTGTTTGAATGCATCCGCAGCCAGCGGCGTATTACAGCACGCACAGGTGAAATGATCCTGCTCGAGGATAACCGTCTTTTATGGCGCGGCCATGAATGGCAGATTAAACAGCCGGTATGGATGATAAGCCACGGCGTACTGCTCTCGCTTCGTCGCGAAAAACGTAAAGGCGGGCTGGCGCAGGCGATGCGCAGTTCAAGGCAGCGGTTATGGCTGGCGTCGGACAGCATGAGTCTGGAAGAGTGGCGGCGGTTGCGACAGATATTGCTCAGTGGCACTCCGCGTAGCCCGGTAAAACCGGGCTGAGAGGGGCATGTCCATGGAAGGCTGACGCCGTGTTCTTATGCTGCGTTAAAGCAGGGCGTCCATTTCCAGCAGGATCTGTTCGCACCATTGTTGCAGGCGCTCTTCGGTGAGATCGAACTGGTTCACATCATCCAGAGCCAGCCCGACGAAATGCTTGCCGTCCGCACTCAGCGGTTTCGGGCTGGTAAACTCAAAGCCTTCTGTCGGCCAGAAACCAATGAAATGCACACCAAGGGGAACCAGCTGATGATAAAGCATGCCGAGCGCGTCAAGGAACCATTCGCCGTAGCCGAGTTGGTCGCCCATGCCGTACATGGCGACGATTTTACCGCGTAGTTTCAGCGTTGGGAGTTGATTCCAGACCGCTTCCCAGTCTTCCTGGATTTCGCCAAAATCCCATGTCGGGATGCCCAGGATCAGAATGTTGTAGTCTTCCATTCTGTCGGGATCAACATCTTTTATGTTATGCAAATCAACCAGTTCTTCGCCCAAAATATCGCGGATTTTTTCCGCTGCCATTTCGGTATAACAGGTGCTGGAACCGTAGAAAAGTCCGATCTTCATACTTGCTGCCATAACGTTATCAGAATACGAATGGCAGCCAGTGTAGCAGATTTGGGCGCATGAAAGGCATAATGGCCGTCGTGAGTAAGAGGAGTCGGGATGCCAAAACAAGATAATGCGAATCCTCAGGATGTTACGCCTGAGCCGGTGACACCAGCGGTTAATGAGGCCGATCAGAGCCTGACTGAGCAGTTTCTGGATATGCTCTGGATTGAGCGCAATCTCGCGGAAAATACGCTGTCATCCTACCGTCAGGATCTGAAATCATTGCTGGGCTGGCTGCATCATAACAATACCGATCTCCTGCATGTCAGCGCCGAAGATTTACAGTTGTTCCTCTCCGAGCGCATTGAGGGCGGATACAAAGCCACCAGCTCAGCACGGTTGCTTAGCGCGATGCGTCGCCTCTTTCAGTACATGAACCGTGAGTCCGTGCGTCAGGATGACCCGACCGCGCTGTTGTCTTCGCCTAAATTACCGCAACGCCTGCCGAAAGATCTCAGTGAGGCGCAGGTAGACGCATTGCTGGCGTCACCGAGTGTCGATGTGCCTCTTGAACTGCGTGATAAAGCCATGCTGGAGCTGCTTTACGCCACCGGTTTGCGTGTTTCGGAACTGGTCGGGCTGACGCTCAGTGATCTGAGCCTGCGCCAGGGTGTGGTGCGGGTTATCGGTAAAGGCAACAAAGAACGGCTGGTGCCGATGGGCGAAGAAGCCGTGTACTGGATCGAAAATTATTTCGAACACGGCAGGCCGTGGCTGCTGAACGGACAATCGCTGGATATCGTGTTCCCCAGCAACCGGGCGCAGCAAATGACACGCCAGACGTTCTGGCATCGCATCAAACACTATGCGATTCTTGCGGGCATTGATGCAGAGCGGTTGTCTCCCCACGTTCTGCGCCACGCTTTCGCCACCCACTTATTGAATCACGGTGCGGATCTGCGCGTCGTGCAAATGTTGTTAGGTCACAGTGACTTATCGACCACACAAATCTATACCCATGTAGCGACTGAACGACTCAAACTGCTACATCAACAACATCATCCCCGTGCATAACAGGCCGGAGAAAAAGGACGACATGATGAAAAAAGGTTTAATGCTGCTGACACTTCTGGCTGCGTGTATGAGCTCCGCGGTCCATGCTGATGAAGCAGCAATCAAAGCCACGCTGGGCAAACTGGGCATGAGCCATACCGACATCCAGCCTTCGCCGGTAACCGGCCTGAGTGCGGTTTCTACCGACAGCGGCACCCTTTACATTACCGACGACGGCAAACACGTTTTGCAAGGCCCGCTGTATGATGTCAGCGGCAGCCATCCGGTTAACGTCACCAACAAAGCGCTGGTGAAGAAGATGGATGCGTTACAAAACGAGATGATCATTTATAAAGCCAAAAACGAAAAGCATGTGATCACGGTGTTTACCGATATCACCTGCGGTTATTGCCACAAGCTGCATCAGCAGATACAGGACTATAACGATCTTGGCATAACCATCCGTTATCTGGCCTTCCCGCGTCAGGGGCTGAATTCCAAAACCGAGAATGACATGCAATCTATCTGGTGTACAGGCAACCGCAAAACCAACTTTGATGCGGCAATGCGCGGCGATGACATCACGCCGGCAACCTGTAAAACCAGTGATATTGCGAAGCAATTTGAGCTGGGCGTTCAGTTCGGCGTAACAGGCACTCCGGCCATCGTGCTGGCAGACGGAACTTTGATCCCTGGTTATCAGCCGCCGAAAGAAATGGCTGCCATGCTCGACCAGCAGGATCCTTCACATAAAACCGGTGGTTGATTTTTCGTGACCTTGCAGACTCAACTTCGCCGTCGTGAGGCGGCGACTGGCGTGGATCTTCCCGCCGAACTCTCCCCGCTGTTACGTCGGCTGTATCTCGCCCGCGGTGTGACACAAAGCCAGGAGCTGGAGCGCGGCGTGCGCGGTATGCTGCCTTATCAGCAGCTTGATGGCATTGATACCGCCGTTGCCTTGCTGCAAAAAGCGCTGGCTGAGCGTCTGCGCATAATTATCGTTGGCGACTTCGATGCCGATGGCGCGACCAGTACGGCGCTGACGTTGCTTTCCTTGCGCAGCATGGGCTGCGGTAATCTGGATTATCTGGTGCCGAACCGTTTTGAAGACGGTTATGGTCTCAGCCCGGAAGTGGTTGAACAGGCGGCGTCGCGCGGTGCAGAGTTGATCCTCACCGTCGATAACGGCATTTCTTCTCACGCGGGCGTGACGCTCGCCCATGAAAAAGGCATTCAGGTGCTGATCACCGATCACCACTTGCCGGGCGAAATATTGCCGGATGCCGAAGCGATCATTAACCCGAATCTGGTCGGTTGCGAGTTTCCGTCCAAATCGCTGGCGGGTGTCGGTGTGGCGTTTTATCTGATGCTGGCGCTGCGCAGTGCATTACGCGAAAGTGGCTGGTTTGAACAAAACGGTCTGGCGATCCCCAATCTCGCGGAGCATCTGGATCTGGTGGCGCTCGGCACGGTAGCGGATGTCGTGCCGCTTGATACCAACAATCGCATCATGGTGTATCAGGGGCTGAACCGCATTCGTGCCGGAAAATGCCGTGCGGGGATCCGCGCGTTGCTGGAAGTGGCCGGGCGAGAAGCCCGTACGCTGTGCGCCAGTGATTTAGGTTTTGCGCTTGGACCACGGCTGAATGCCGCCGGACGTCTTGATGATATGTCGGTTGGCGTGGCGCTGTTACTCAGTGAAGACATCGGTCAGGCGCGTGCGCTGGCAAGCGATCTGGATGCGCTGAATCAGACCCGCCGTGAGATAGAGCAGGGCATGCAGGTCGAAGCGCTGGCGCTGTGTGACAAGCTGGAAAGCAGTACCGACGCGCTGCCGTTCGGGCTGGCGATGTATCATCCTGAGTGGCATCAGGGGGTGGTCGGCATTCTGGCATCACGTCTGAAAGAGCGTTTTAATCGCCCGGTGATTGCGTTCGCACCGGCGGGTGAAGGCATTCTGAAAGGGTCCGGTCGTTCGATTGCCGGATTGCATATGCGCGATGCGCTGGAACGTCTCGATACGCTTAATCCCGGTCTGATGATGAAATTCGGTGGACACGCGATGGCAGCCGGTTTGTCGCTGGAAGAGAGCAAGTTCGACGAATTTCGTGATCGTTTCGCTGCACTGGTCGGTGAATGGCTGGATCCTTCGCATCTGGAAGGTGTGGTCTGGTCGGATGGCGAGCTGTCGGCGCGTGAACTGACGATTGATACGGCTGAAATGCTGCGCGACGGCGGCCCGTGGGGACAGGCGTTCCCGGAACCGACCTTTGACGGCAGGTTCCGTATCCTGCAACAGAAACTGCTGAAAGAGCGTCACCTCAAGCTGATGATTGAACCCGTCGGCGGCGGTCCGTTGCTCGATGGTATTGCTTTTAATATCGATCCGACTTTCTGGCCGGACAGCAGCATCCGCGAAGTGCAACTGGCCTACCGGCTGGATATCAATGAATTTCGGGGAAATCGCAGCGTTCAGTTGATTATCGAACATTTATGGCCGAAATAAGCGATTTACGCCGGTAATAAACCCTGCAAAAAAACGGCTCCTTGCTATAAAAAGACCGCTAATTCCGTTAGAATCTGCGGTTCGAATGGCATTGGGCCAACTCCGAATCTAACGTAAGACGCGAAAAATCATGTTTGAAATTAATCCGGTTAAAAACCGCATTCAGGACCTGTCCGAGCGGACAGTCGTTCTTCGGGGGTATCTTTGACTATGATGCCAAGAAAGAACGCCTCGAAGAAGTAAACGCCGAGCTGGAACAGCCGGACGTCTGGAACGAGCCAGAACGCGCGCAGGCGCTGGGCAAAGAACGTTCCTCACTGGAAGCTATTGTTGAAACCATCGATGAGTTGTTGCAGGGCGCGGAAGATGTGACCGGCCTGCTGGAACTGGCGGTAGAAGCCGACGATGAAGACACTTTCAATGAAACGGTTGCCGAACTCGACGTACTGACCGCCAAACTGGAACAGCTTGAATTCCGCCGCATGTTCTCCGGTGAATACGACAGCGCGAGCTGCTATCTCGATATCCAGGCTGGTTCCGGTGGTACGGAAGCACAGGACTGGGCGAGCATGTTGCTGCGTATGTATTTGCGTTGGGCAGAAGCCAAAGGTTTCAAAACTGAAGTTATTGAAGAATCTGACGGTGAAGTCGCTGGCCTGAAATCCGCGACTATCAAGATCATCGGTGATTATGCGTTTGGCTGGCTGCGTACGGAAACCGGCGTTCATCGCCTGGTGCGTAAAAGCCCGTTTGATTCCGGCGGTCGTCGCCATACCTCGTTCAGTTCCGCGTTTGTGTATCCGGAAGTGGATGACGACATCGAAATCGAAATTAACCCTGCCGACCTGCGTATCGACGTATACCGTGCGTCCGGTGCGGGTGGTCAGCACGTCAACAAAACGGAATCTGCGGTACGTATTACCCACCTTCCGACCAACATTGTGACCCAGTGTCAGAACGACCGCTCCCAGCATAAAAACAAAGATCAGGCCATGAAGCAGATGCGTGCGAAGCTTTATGAGTATGAGATGCAAAAGAAAAATGCGGACAAGCAGCAGTTGGAAGACACCAAGTCTGACATCGGCTGGGGCAGCCAGATTCGTTCTTACGTGCTGGATGATTCCCGTATTAAAGATTTACGCACGGGCGTCGAAACGCGAAATACGCAGGCCGTACTGGATGGCGACCTGGATAAATTCATTGAGGCAAGTTTGAAAGCCGGGTTATGAGGAACCAAAATGTCTGAGCAACAACCAGCAGCGCAAAGCGCAGAAAACGTACCAGATCTTAACAACGAGCTGAAATCTCGTCGTCAGAAGCTGGCTTTACTGCGCGAATCCGGTATCGCTTTCCCTAACGATTTCCGTCGTGACAGCATCTCTGATGAATTGCATGCGAAATATGGCGAAAAGACCAACGAAGAACTGGAAGCATTAAACATCGAAGTCACCGTGGGTGGCCGTATGATGACCCGCCGTATTATGGGCAAGGCATCTTTCGTGACCCTGCAGGATGTCGGTGGCCGTATCCAGCTTTACGTTGCGCGTGATGACCTCGCAGAAGGCATCTACAACGAGCAATTCAAGAAATGGGATCTGGGCGATATCCTGGGTGCGACGGGTAAACTGTTCAAAACCAAGACCGGCGAACTGTCGATCCATTGTTCTGAACTGCGTCTGCTGACCAAAGCACTGCGTCCGTTGCCGGACAAATTCCACGGCTTGCAGGATCAGGAAGCGCGTTACCGTCAGCGTTATCTCGACCTGATCGCTAACGAAGATTCCCGTAAGACCTTCAAAATCCGTTCTCAGATCATGTCTGGTATCCGCAGCTTTATGGTGGAAAACGGCTTCATGGAAGTCGAAACCCCGATGATGCAGGTGATCCCTGGCGGTGCGGCGGCGCGTCCGTTCATCACTCACCACAATGCGCTCGATATCGATATGTACCTGCGTATCGCGCCGGAACTGTACCTGAAGCGTCTGGTTGTCGGTGGCTTCGATCGCGTGTTCGAAATCAACCGTAACTTCCGTAACGAAGGCGTTTCTCCGCGTCACAACCCAGAGTTCACCATGATGGAACTCTACATGGCGTACGCGGATTACAAAGACCTGATTGTTCTGACCGAGACTCTGTTCCGCACCCTGACTGAATCTGTTCTGGGCAGCAGCGTTGTGCAGTACGGCGACCAGACTTTCGATTTCGGCAAGCCATTCGCCAAGCTGACCATGCGTGAAGCGATCTGCAAATACCGTCCGGAAACTAACGTGGCTGATCTCGACGATCTGGCAAAAGCGACCGCTATCGCAGAATCACTCGGTATCAAAATCGAGAAGAGCTGGGGTCTGGGCCGTATCGTGACCGAGATCTTCGAAGAAACCGCCGAAGCACAGCTGATCCAGCCAACCTTCATTACCGAGTACCCGGCAGAGGTTTCTCCGCTGGCGCGCCGTAATGACGTGAACCCTGAAATCACTGACCGTTTCGAGTTCTTCATCGGTGGCCGTGAAATCGGTAATGGTTTCTCTGAGCTGAACGACGCAGAAGACCAGGCACAGCGCTTTGCTGATCAGGTTTCTGCGAAAGATGCAGGCGACGACGAAGCGATGTTCTATGACGAAGACTACGTGACAGCGCTGGAACACGGCCTGCCACCGACTGCGGGTCTGGGTATTGGTATCGACCGTATGGTTATGCTGTTCACCAACAGCCACACCATCCGCGACGTTATCCTGTTCCCGGCAATGCGTCCGCAGACACAGAAATAAGTTTTCCTCAGAAACACCAGAAGGGCGCTCCGGCGCCCTTTTTCATGCCACAGATCACGGCATATGCTAACTGCTTAAAACTCCAGCGCTTATCCGCAATCACGTCTTGCTCCGCCGTCGTAACCGGTTATAATGCCAGTCGCACACCGATGCGGGTGTAGTTCAATGGTAGAACGAGAGCTTCCCAAGCTCTATACGAGGGTTCGATTCCCTTCACCCGCTCCAAAAGCTTCTTCCTCAAATCTGTTCAATACCCCAAAAAAATTCACTACCCGACTCCGTTTATTCGTCTTCCTGTTACGACGTTTTGCATATCCCAAATTTGGTCTGATAACTAAAAAAATGATGCAAATCAGCTCCCTTCCTTGGGGTATTAAGGGCAGATCGGAATGCGGAAACATTGACTGTTTTATGGTTTGCGAAACCCCCACCCAGCCTCCCCCTTCGCAGGAGGAGGAGCACACCTGCAATCTCTGCAACTCCTTGCAAACCATTAAATTTATCTGGAATCATTAGCTCAGTTTTGTTCTTAGCCACTTGGTTTAGTCACGTGCTTTACGCTATAGTCGCGTCGCTGCGGCAAAATCCGCAGCCGGGCGTGAGAACTCGAACTCTACTGGAAACGGCACAATTTCTGTTGTGCGAAAACATCAGCTTAGTTAGATGGAGTTCTCAATGAACCTGTATCAGTTATTCACCTTTTTACCTTTCCCCCATTCCCCTGTGATCCTGACCTCAGGAGCACAAACTCATGAATAATCAAGACTGGCATCAGGCAGATATTATTGCGGCGTTGCGTAAGAAGGGCACGACATTGGCGGCGGTATCACGGGCTGCGGGGTTAAGTTCTTCAACGCTATCGAATGCGCTTTCGCGTCCGTGGCCGAAAGGGGAAATACTGATTGGTCAGGCAATTGGTGTGCATCCTGCGGTGATCTGGCCGAGCCGTTATTACAACCCGAAAACACATCAGTTAATTGAACGCCGTACACGAAATCATTAGGTGCAAATTATTGAGCGGGCAGGGCATCAGTAATGATGATGATCCTGCCCGCTCGTTTAAGCTAACAGCAATTACTTATTCTTCACCTGCAATCCGCGTGGCAGATTATTGTTATCCACCTGCGGTAAACCGGTAGAGGCGGAAGAAGTCAGCAAGCCTGTCTCAACGTAGTTTTGCAGCTTCTCGCGGGTATCGGTGATATCCAGGTTACGCATGGTCAGCTGACCAATACGGTCATCCGGTGAGAACACAGAATCGCCTTTTTCCATGGTCAGACGCTCTGGTTTGTAAGTCAGGTTCTCAGATACCGTATTCATGATGGTGTAGTCATTACCGCGACGCAGTTCCAGAGTCACTTCACCGGTGATTTCGCTGGCGACCCAACGCTGTGCGGAGTCACGCAGCATCAGAGCCTGCGGATCGAACCAACGGCCCTGATACAGCAGACGACCCAGTACTCGGCCATTTGCATGGTATTGCTCGATGGTATCTTCGTTATGGATACCGGTCAGCAGACGCTCATAAGCGATGTGCAGCAGCGCCATCCCCGGGGCTTCGTAGATGCCACGGCTTTTGGCTTCAATGATACGGTTTTCAATCTGGTCGCTCATCCCCAAGCCATGACGACCGCCGATGCGGTTGGCTTCCATCATCAGCTCCACGCTGTCGTCAAAGGTCACGCCATTCAGTGCGACAGGATAACCACGCTCAAAACGGATGGAGACTTCTTCCGCTTTCACGACCACATTCTCGTCCCAGAATTTCACGCCCATAATCGGGTTAACGATTTTGACGCCGGAGTCGAGGAATTCCAGATCTTTGGCTTCGTGCGTTGCGCCCAGCATGTTGGAGTCAGTGGAGTAGGCTTTCTCGGTCGACATTTTGTAATCGAAACCGGACTGAATCATGAATTCGGACATCTCATGACGGCCACCGAGTTCATCGATAAAGTCGGTATCCAGCCACGGCTTATAAATCTTCAGTTCAGCATTGGTCAGCAGACCGTAACGGTAGAAACGTTCAATGTCGTTACCTTTATATGTGCTGCCGTCGCCCCAGATATTGACGCCGTCTTCTTTCATTGCGGCAACCAGCATGGTGCCGGTCACGGCACGGCCCAGCGGCGTGGTATTGAAGTAAGTCACGCCCGCCGTAGTGTTATGGAATGCGCCACACTGAATGGCGGCAATCCCTTCTGCAACCAGTTGTTTACGGCAGTCAATCAGGCGGGCTTTCTCTGCACCGTACTCCATCGCTTTACGCGGAATGGCATCGTAATCTTCTTCATCAGGCTGACCCAGATTGGCCGTGTAGGCATAAGGAATCGCCCCTTTTTTCTGCATCCACAGCAGGGCTGCACTGGTGTCCAAACCGCCGGAGAATGCAATCCCCACACGCTGATTGATAGGAAGGTGCTTGAGAATAGTTGTCATCGGTTAAATCCTGTATGAATGGGGGTCTGTCTGCTAAAAGTTTCAATGCCTATATTGATATCGCAAAACCGGCGTCGGGTAAAAGACATTTTGCATATTTATGTAAATTTTACCGCATAACTATCTAATTGTCATGCACTGCAAAACGCCTTACCGCTCATTCTGTTTCTGGAAAAAATTCAGCAGTAACTGCCATAAATGATGCGCTGCGGGCGTGAAGCGCCGGTCTGAATTGCGCAATAAATGGCACTGGGCTTCGGTGGCGATAGGGTGATCAATGGGAACCGCCACCAGAATGTCGTGCTCGATGCGTTCACCTGCCGCCTGTGCGCTCATAAAGGAAATCCCCATGCCTGAAATGCTCAGGCTCATGGCCGTCGAGAACAGGTTACAGCGGTAGGCAGGAGTGAACAAAAAACCTTTGCTCTGGAACATCGCGTTCATGTGGCGTTGCAAACCAAACGTCTCACTGAGCGAAATCAGCGGGTGCTTGTTCAGTTCTTCGATCGAGACTGTTTTCAGATGTGCGATCGGGTGCTGCGGATTGACCACTGCGCAGATCGGCCCCCACGGAAAACTGTGTCGCTTCAGTTCCGGGTTACCAATCGGGCCAAACGCCAGTGCCATATCGGCCTCACCCTGGACAATCGACGCCAGTGTTTCCTGCATATTCCCTGCGACAATTTCCACAAAAACATTGGGATAGGATGTCGCAAAGTTTTTCAGTACGTGTTCGACAAAGGTATCAACCAGCCCGGCACCGACGCGAATGGTGACCGCGCCACCTTTCATATAGCGCAAATCTTTTAAATGCCGCTCCAGTTTTTCACGACGTATCCGGCTTTCAAAAAAATCATCCGCCAGCAGTTTTCCGGCATCGGTCAGCACCACTGTGCGTCCGCTGCGTTCAAGTAAGGGCAGTTGCAGTGTGCGTTCCAGCAGGGCGATCTGACGGCTGATCACCGAAGCGTTGACGCCCAGAATATCGGCCGCACGGCGGATCCCGCCCTGGATCCCCACCTCGTAGAGATAACTGATCTGCTTCTCGTGAAACATCTGGCTCATCGGTGTTCCCGGTGTCTGTTGACCAAAAGGCAACAATATAGTCATTGAAACGACATTTATATTATGTGATGGGTTGTAGATAATCAAAATTGACGACAAAACAGACATCGGGAAATTTCATGCCAACCGTGTATGACTATCTGCAACAACATGCTTCGCTGATCCTCAGTGATATAAAGCGCCTGGTTCAGGCCGAATCCCCTTCGCTGAATAAAGTGGCGGTTAACCGTTGCGGAGACGTACTGCAAAGCATCATGGCGGAGCGGCTGGATGTGCAGGCACAGGTTTGCCCGCAGGAAAAACTCGGCAATCATCTGCTGTTCAGTGTCGGTAACGGGCCGCAGGTGACCAGTATTCTTGGCCATTTCGATACTGTGTGGGAATGCGGTGAGCTGGAGATGGTGGAAAAAGACGGCCGTTTATATGGGCCCGGTGTGCTGGATATGAAAGGCGGGCTGGTGCAGGCAATCTGGGCGGTGCGGGCGCTGGTACAAACCGGCGCGCTGTCGCCACATCGCATTCAGTTTATTTGTCCTTCGGATGAAGAACTCGGCAGCCCGTCATCGCGTAAATGGATTGAACAATGTGCTGCTGATTCCGGACGGGTTCTGGTGGCCGAACCGGCCGTGGCGCGTACCCATGAGGCCAAAATTGCCCGTAAAGGATCCGGCAGGTTTGAAGTGAAAATCACCGGTCGTTCGGCCCATGCGGGCAACAATCCGGAAGATGGCATCAGCGCGATTGAGGAAATGGCGCATCAGATTTTAGCCCTTCACAGCCTGAATGCCCCGCAGGCTGGCACGACGGTCAACGTCGGACTGGCAAGCGGTGGCGGCAAAATTAATGTGGTCGCCGATCATGCCGTACTGGGTGTGGATTTACGTGTGACCAATATGGCAGAGGCCGCGCGCGTGGAAGCGGCAATCAAAGATTGCCAGCCGCATCTTGCAGGTGCGCAGGTGGTGGTCACCGGCGGGATGTCCCGCCCGCCAATGGAACAGACACCGCAGAATTTAGCGCTTTTTTTGCAGGCGCAGCATGCTGCTGAACGGCTGGGAATTACGCTGAAAGGCAAAGCGGTCGGCGGCGGCAGCGACGGTAATTTTACGTCGGCGCTGGGTATCCCCACGCTCGACGGACTGGGTGCGACAGGCTCCGGCATTCATGCCCGGGACGAACATATTATTATTGATGATATTCCGCTGCGGGCAGCATTGCTTGCTGAAATAATTCTGGGCAGCGGGGAAGTAGTCGTATGACATGTTGATAAACAGTGCATGAAATAAAATACCTGGCCCTTTATTGGTGCGTCATAAACCAAAATGGTGCAATGAATCTCGGGTTATTTCATCGAGATTGAATGATTTTATTAAAAAGCCTTTATTACGATGAGGGCTATTTTTCGTTTTTATTTTTTATCTGTTTTTTAACTATTTTTACTGTTTATTAAAAAGTGAAAGTTGGCACGTTTCCTGCTCTCTTGTCTGTGGTTAAAAATAAAAATGAGCAGAAATCAGGTGCTGAATGAATAACCTGTTTTCTCACATGACATTCATTGAAAACTGACAGGAATTGTATTCCTGATTTTTTATTGCAGACAGATACCAGAGAAGGAACGTTAGTATGAGTGACACACGAATATCAGAACAGAGAGCCACCCCTGAGGTGGACGAGTGGAAAGTCGGTAAGGGGGCATACGTGTCGCTTATTGTCGTTATCCTGCTGTTTTCTGGTGCATTTTTAAAGGTGGATGGCATGGCGTGGCTGGGAGCCTTTGACTTCACCACGCTGGGCGGTTCGTTCGGTACTATGAAAGGTGAAACCAGCACGTTTGTCGGGGCGGGCGGTGTCAGTGCGAAAGCCGGTTTCCTTTTTGCCTTATCTCTGGTGCCGACGGTCATGCTGGCACTGGGATTATTAGAAATATTTACGCACTACGGCGCTATCCGGGCTGCACATAAATTATTAACACCACTGCTTAAGCCGATATTAGGCATTCCCGGCCACACCGGTCTGGCGTTAATTACCGATCTGCAAAGCACTGACGCCGGCGCTGCATTAAGTAAAGAGCTTTACGATAATAAACAGGTCACAAAGAAAGACGTAGTGATCATGGGCGCATGGCAATATTCCGGTGCCGGTCTGATCAACAACTATTTCTCCATCGGTTCCGCTATGTTTGCATCATTAACCATGCCGGTGATTATTCCGCTGGTGGTGATGTTCGTGATGAAATTTGTCGGCGCGGTATTTGTCCGCTTTGTGTTGAACACCGTTTATAAAAGAGATTTTGAAAATGAGTAATGCCACCCGAGTTTCCTCAAACCCGTTCGATATTTTCGTGGTCGGTGCCCGTAAAGGTTTCAATATTGCTATCAATAATCTGATGCCTAACGTGGTAATGGCTTACGTCATTTCAGAAATGCTCAATCTGCTCGGCGTAATGACGTTGGTGGGGCACATTTTCGCGCCACTCATGGGGTTGCTGGGATTGCCCGGTGAAGCCGTTACCGTGCTGCTCACATCATGGCTATCGTCTTCGGCGGGTACGGGTGTGGCTATCAGTTTGCTGACCAAAGGCACGCTGGATATGACGCAGATTACTATCCTGGCACCGGCAATTTTCCTGATGGGTTCTCAGTTGCAATACATGGGACGCCTGCTTGGCGTGGCGGATGTGCCGAAAAAATACTGGCCTCTGCTGATGCTGACCAGCGTACTGAACGCCATTATTTCGATGATCCTGATGCGAATTTTTGCCTGATTTTCGATTGCACTGTTTTGAAAATGAATTTACCGGAGTGTTTACCCGTGTCGAAAGCTATTGAACATTATCAACATTTACATCTCATCCCTGAACTGGGTTTTACCGAATTTAAGACATCGGCTTATATCGCGCAGGCGCTTGAAGATGCGGGGTTTAACGTCACGCGTCATGTGAACGGCACCACAGGAATTATCGCTGAAATCGACAGCGGCAAGCCCGGTCCGGTCATGGCGCTGCGTGCCGATATGGATGCACTCGGCCATATCATTGATGGCGAGCTGGTGGCGCGCCATACCTGCGGCCACGATGGTCACTCCTCTGTCGTGCTCGCAGCGGCGCAGGAAATCATGAAAGAAGGCATGGTTAAAAAAGGCCGCCTGAAAATTTTGTTTCAGCCCGCTGAAGAGCTGGGCACCGGCGCCCTGGCCATGGTGGAAGGGGGCGCCATTGATGATGTGGATATGCTGCTGGGGTTCCATGTGCGGCCACTTGAAGAATGCCCGATGGGGCAGGCGGTGCCCGCGATGTATTACTCTGCCTGTGCGACGGTTGAGGCGATTATCACTGGTGTTCCTTCTCACGCGGCGCGCCCGCACCTGGGCATTAACGCGCTGGATGCCGCCGTGGCGGCGGTTCAGGCAGTGAATACTATTCATCTGGCACCGAGCCTGACATACAGCGTGAAAGCCACCCGTTTCCTGTGCGATGCGGGTGTGACCAATTCTGTGCCAGCGGAAGCCCGCGTGTGCTGGGATTTGCGTTCGCAGCACAATGAACCGATGGATGAACTGAAAGCAAAGGTGATTCGTGCGATTGAGCACAGCGTGGCGGCGCTGGGTGCCACCGCGGAAATTCATGTGATGAAAGAGATGCCTGCGGCAGAAGTCGACAGTGACGTGACCGCGATTATCGCGGAATCTGTTACAGAAGTTTTAGGTGCAGAGGGCCTGACTGAACCGAAATTTACACCGGGCAGTGAAGATTTCTTCCACTATTCACGCCAGCGTCCGGCCATTAAAACCGGGTTCTGGGGACTGGGCGCGAATCTCACGCCCGGGCTGCATCATCCTGATATGCGCTTTGATCTCGACGCTTTGGACATTGGTGTCAGGGTGTTTAAAGGCTGCGTGAAAAGAGTGCTGGGATAAGCATTACGGCGCGTCATTGTTTAAAAACATGCCCGGCTTTTGTCGGGCATTGCCTTACATTCCCTCCAGCGGCAGCACATCCAGCGGTTTCACTTCCCTGAGCACAAACGAGGTTTGCATCTCTTTGATGCCCGGCAGACGACGCACCACTTCCATCGCGAAACTGGAAAAACTGTCGAGATCTTTAGCGACCACCTGCAACAGAAAATCCGCATCACCGGCAATCGCGTAACAGGCAATCACCGAAGGCAGCGCCCCCACTTCCTGCTCGAAACGTTGCGCATCTTCCTCGCTGTGACTGTCGATTTTCACCCGGATAAACGCCAGCAACCCCAGCCCGATTTTTTTCCTGTCGATGTTCGCCTGATAACCGGTGATTACGCCGCTGTCTTCCAGCTGTTTCATGCGCCGCCAGCAGGGAGAAGCGGCCATGCCCACTTTTTCCGCCAGCTCCTGATTGGTCATTCTGCCCGAACCCTGAAGTTGTTTGAGAATGCGAAGGTCTGCCGGTGAAATTTCAGATGCGGACATAATCTGCCTTTTAAATGTGATTTTAAGAAAGAGATAACCAGATTAGGGCATTTTACGGCGGGAAAAGAAAGCACCTTTCAGCGGCCAGGCGCTATCATTTTTGTCATCAATAATGATGAAAAGGGCGCAAAAATGGCAGATAAACTGCGGGTGGCAATTATTCTCAATCCCGAACTTCCGCCGGGATTACTGGCGAACACGGCAGGCGTAATTGGCATCGGATTAGCGGCAAAATTCCCGATGCTGGCGGGCAGTTCGCTGACTGACGCAAAGGGTGTCACGACCGATACTATCTCTAAAACTCCGCTGCCCATTCTGCAGGCCACGCCCGATCACATTAAGGCGCTGATGTTTAAAGCACTGGACGCAGCAGGCGAGCGCAGTGTGGTGCCGTTCCCGGCATTTGCGCGCACGATGCATCAGTTTGAGCAATACGAAATGACGTTCCCGTTGCGGGATTTATACGATGAAGTGATCGACGGTGTCGGGCTGGTGGGGCCGGAAAAGTGGATTAAATCGCTGACGGGAAACCTGAAGTTATTGCGCTAATGTGTTGAAGATACAGATATAAAAAAGACCGAATACAGGAATGGTATTCGGTCTGAGGTTTGCGCTAATCCGTATTCAGCTCGTCGCTTTCAGTTGCGGGTAGCGTTTGAAAATCGTCAGACACCAGACGAACGCAATGCAGCCGATCAGGCCACCGGCGTAGCCGATGTTGCTCATTTCCAGATGCAGACTTACCTGATTACCGATCAGCGCGCCGGCACCGATACCGATGTTATAAATACCGGAAAGCAGCGCCATTGACACGTCGGTGGCGTCGGTCGCCAGCGCCAGCACGCGCACCTGCATTGCCAGGCCGATAATCATCATCGCCAGTCCCCAGATAATACACAGCACTGAAATCGCGACCGGATTCATCACCGCCGCAAACAACAGGAGCATGCTAAGCGTGACCAGCAGGATCGGGCCGCTGAGCATGGCTGCCGGGAAACGGTTGCCAAGCAAACTGAACGCAATGCTGCCGAGAATACCCGCGCCGCCGAAAATCAGCAGCAGGAAAGTGGTGAAGTTTTCACCCATGTTGGCAACGCTCTGGATAAACGGTTCGATATAACTGTATGCCGTATAGTGAGCGGTCACTATCAGCGCAGTCAGGAGATACATACCGACCAGCGCCGGACGGCGGAACAACATCGGCACGCTTTTCAGTGAACCGGTATGTTCACTTGGCAGCGGCGGCAGCAGTTTAATCAGACAAATCAGTGTCATCAACGCAACGATGCCGATGCTCATAAAGGTGGTTCGCCAGCCAAGATACTGACCGATAAGACGACCCAGCGGCAAGCCGAGCACCATTGCCAGTGCGGTGCCGGTCGCTAACATACTGAGTGCCTGTGTTTTTTTACCGGCCGGTGCCACACGGATCGCCAGTGAGGCGGTGATCGACCAGAAAATGGCGTGGGCGAGGGCGATACCGACGCGCGAGGCCACCAGACTCCAGAAATCCCAGGCGACGACAGATAACGCATGGCTGGCGATAAACAGGCAAAAGATGATGATCAGCAGGCGCTTTCGTTCAACGTTGCGGGTCAGCAGCATCAGCGGCAGCGACATCAGCGCGACCACCCACGCGTAAATGGTCAGCATCAGGCCGACCTGTGCTGTCTGCATATTGAAACTGGCGGCGATGTCGGAGAGTAATCCGACGGGCACAAATTCAGTGGTATTGAAGATGAATGCGGCAATAGCCATCATCACAACGCGAAGCCATGCTGTCCTGCGCGAAACGGTATCTGATTGCATTGAAATTTATGACTTATAAGAAGATGTTGAAATCAGGCATCTGTCTGCCAGATGCCTGTTGAACGCATAGTGTGTTTTATTTGTTCGAAAAATGAAACAGAAAATTGGCCTATCAGATAAATCTTCAGGCGACAATTTTAGTGATGGTAACTGTGATGTTCCTCACGCATTGTCGTGAGGATTGATCAGGGAAGTCAGTACGTGATCCTGCCAGCAACCGGCAATTTTCAGATATGATTTCGCATACCCTTCGCGTTCAAAGCCCAGACGCAGTAGTACGCGCTCACTTTTATGATTGTCCGGAATATAGCTGGCCATAATGCGGTGCAGACCCTGCTCGCGAAACAGGTAATCAATGGCGGTTGTCAGCGACCGATGCATCAGTCCTTTTCCCTGCTGGTTTTCCGCGACCGAATATCCCAGATGGCAGGCCTGAAAAGGACCGCGGGCGATGCCGGTAAAATTGCAGGCACCGAGCATGTCACCGGTTTCACGGCTGATGATGCCAAACTGGAATGCCGTACCGCAGGCCGCTTCATCAAAAGCATTGCTCAGACGGACCCGCAGGGTTTCAGGCGCGTAAAAGTCCGCTGGCCGTAAAGGCTCCCACGGCGCGAGATGCGCGGCGTTATCGCGAAAATAAGCATGAACGACAGCCGTGTCTTCCGGCCCCAAAATTTTAAGGTAAAAATCAGCGTTCGTGACGGCGAGTTCCATGGTGGTCCCTTAAAGCCTGTAGCGGAGAGGGCGGTAAATGTAGAGGATTCATCAGGAATTGGAATGCCAGCACCAGTGCCACGGTTCATAAATGAATCCCCAGGGATTGTTCAGCGGGAATGACATCACAAAACCGAATCCGGCGGCGTGGCTTTGCAGCCACTGAAAAGCTTCTGTTTCACCAAAAACGCCGGTCACTTCGTCGCAGCCCGGCGTATTGATATCCACGGCGCAGCCGGTGTGATGCTCGCTGCATCCGGGCGGCGCCAGCGACGTAAAGAAATCTTCCGGGGCGATGCCTGCCAGTTGTTTGGCGCGGATTAAATCAGCCTGATAATTCAGGCTGCGGTAGGCGGAAACCAGATAAATCCCCACGCCGTCAGTAGCCGCCTGCTGTCTCATGGTATGCCAGGCGGCAGAGGCGGGGGCGGTCAGACGGTATATTTTACCGCTTTCGGCATCCGTTTCCGCCTCCACCAGTAAGTGCTCACTTACTTCCTCAAAATACGGCAGCGTACGATGTGCGATAACCGCCGGGTCGATATGCAGTTCCCGCAGTATCTGCTCCGTTTGCGATTTCAGTGCCGCCGGGTTCATGCCGGTTCGTCTCCCGCACGGCCGATCACATCATTCATGGCTTCGGTCATCGCCTTACCTGCTGAGCGCATCGACTGCTGATAGCGCGAAGCGGCAACAACAAATGCATTAAGAAGCTGAGTATCCTGCGCATGTTGCTGATATTCAGGGTGCCATTGCACGCCAAGACAGAAATCATAGCCTTCACATTCAATGCCTTCGATCACGCCGTCGGGTGCGTAAGCATTGACGATACAGCCGGGGCCGACGGATTTCACTGCCTGATGGTGTGAGCTGTTCACGACGTAATGGTCACGATCTACGCAGCGGCTGAGCAGCGTGCCTTCGACAATCTCCACCGCATGACGCGCGCGCTTTTTGCCGCCCGCGTTTTCAGTATCAACAGTCGTGCTGTGCTCCAGGGCATCGGGCAGCGCATCGGGAATATGCTGATGCAGCGTGCCGCCGGTTAATACGGCAAGCAGTTGCTGGCCGCCGCAAATCCCGAGCAGCGGCATATTGCGCTGCATGGCACCTTTAACAATGGCTTTTTCAAATTCGGTGCGGGCGGGTTTCAGGCGAACCTGATCACTGGTTTGTTGCTCATTAAACAGTTCAGGCGGTACATCAAACGCCCCGCCGGTCACGACAATGCCGTCGCACAGCGCCAGATATTCATCGGCCAGCGCCGCGTGATGTGGCAACGCCAGCGGAACGGCACCCAGTTCCGCCAGGCTGTTCATATAGTTCTGACGTAAGGCGTACCAGGGATAATCGGCATAGCCACCGGCTTCCTCGCTGTCGAGCGTTACCCCAATGACCGGTCTGGATTGAAATTTTGTCTGCATTCGCCTGAGTCCCTGCATGGAAATGAAAAACAATCAGAAATTTCACCATATCAAGCCGTGGTCGGCGCAAACAATATAAATTATCTATAGGTCATATTTTCAGGATTTAGCTCTGGTTTTCTCACCTGTTCGGGTGGGATCTCAGTGCATTTTCCGCACTAACTCCGCGTTTTCCTGACAAAATTCCGGTCTTCGTTGACACTTCCTGATGCTTTTTTGTTGCGGTCTTCAATATTCATTCTCATTTAGTGATTAACATTAGATGCCTCGAAAGGATAAATTAGCGGGTATAATTCATCCTGCTGATAGAAATAGAAATTCTTAATTGCTAACGAAATCTTTACGTTGTCCTAAAAACAGACACCCGCACTTTTCGGGGATAATGGTTTTTTGACTGATATTGAAAATCTCTGGTTGAAGGTCATTTTTCAGCTGTTTTCTCCTCATTAATACTGCGAAACCAAGAAATTTATGCTGCCGACTGCCTCGTCTCGTTCCAAAAAACGCACATTCGTGTGGGTTATTGTCGCCATTATCGTTGCCGCGATCCTGGTCTGGTTTTTTGCTTTCCACCAAAGTGCCTCTGATCCCTCTGCCCATAAAAAACCGGGCCGTGGCGGCATGCGCGCAATGCGCGGCCAGATGATGGCAGGAATGGCAACGCCGGTGCAGGCAGGAAAGGCCACACAGGCCGATGTGCCGGTGTATCTGCGTGCGCTGGGCACGGTGGTGGCGAACGCGACGGTGACGGTGACCAGCCGTGTCGATGGTCAGCTGATGAAGGTGTATTTCACCGAAGGGCAGAAAGTGGAGCAGGGTCAGTTGCTGGCGCAGATTGATCCGCGCAGTTATCAGGCCACGCTGGAACAGTATCAGGGCGATTTAGCGCAGAATCAGGCGCTGTCGAAAAGTGCTGAACTGACGCTGGCACGTTACCGCAAACTGTATGCACAGGATTCCCTGGCACGTCAGGATCTGGAAAGCCAGATTGCGACCGCCGGTCAGTACGCGGGAGCAGTGAAAGCCGATCTGGCGCAAATCGCCGCCGCTAAGCTGAACCTTGAGTACGCTAAAATCACCGCGCCGGTCAGCGGCCACGTCGGCCTGCGTCTGGTGGATCCGGGCAACATGGTCACCAGCAGTTCGACCACCGGCATCGTCACCATTACCCAGACTCAGCCGATTGCCGTGACCTTCAGCGTGCCGCAAAGCAATTTGCAAACCCTGCTCAAAGCCCTGCGCGGCGGCAATCAGTTGCCAACCACGGCTTTTGACCAGAGCGGCAGCGAAGTGCTTGGACAGGGCAAACTGCAATTTATCAGCAACGAAATTGATACCAGTACCGGCAGTATCAAGCTGAAAGCGTTGTTTGATAATGACGATGAAAAACTCTATCCGAATCAGTTTGTGAATGCCCGCTTACAGGTCGCGACGCTGAAAGATGCCACGGTGATCCCGGCGGCGGCGTTGCAGCTGAGCAGCGACGGCGACTTTGTGTATGTGGTGAAAGCCGACAGCACCATTGAGCGTCGCAGCGTGAAGTCCGGCCCGGATTTTGGTGATGACCAGGTGGCGATTTTGTCCGGCGTGAAGCCGGGCGAGCAGGTGGTCACCACCGGTATTGACCGTCTGAACAACGGCACCAAAGTCGAGATTGTCACACCGAATTCCGGTGAGGCTGCAGCAGCAGGTGGCTCTTCCAAAGAGCGTCAGCAGAGCGGCGGTGTGGATAAAGCCACCACCGGCGCGGATAGAACGGCCGTCGCGCCTGATGCACCCCCAACTACAGCCGGTAAAGACAGCGGGTCTAAATGAATCCTTCACGCCTCTTTATACTCCGGCCGGTCGCGACCATTCTGCTGATGGTCGCCGTGCTGTTGTCGGGGATTTTCGCCTACAACATGCTCTCGACCTCGGCGCTGCCGCAGGTCGATTACCCGACCATTCAGGTGACCACGCTGTATCCGGGCGCCAGTCCGGACGTGATGGCGTCGGGTATTACCGCGCCGCTTGAGCGTCAGCTCGGGCAGATGGCGGGGCTGAGCCAGATGTATTCCACCAGCGCCAGCGGCTCCTCCATTATTACGCTGAAATTCTCGCTGGATTTGTCCCTTGATGTGGCTGAGCAGGAAGTGCAGGCGGCGATCAATGCCGCTGACAGCCTGCTGCCCAGCGATTTACCCAATCCGCCGACTTACAAGAAGGTGAACCCGGCGGATGCCGCAGTGCTGACATTAGCCGCGACCTCTGAATCCCTGCCGCTGACCAAAGTGCAGGATCTGGTGAATACCCGCGTGGCGTTGAAACTGTCGCAGATTTCCGGCGTCGGTATGGTCACCCTGGCGGGCGGGCATCAGCCTGCGATCCGCGTGCAGGTGGATCCGCGCAAACTGGCGGCGCATAACCTCAGCATGGAAACCATCAACACGCTGATCGGCAACAGTAACGTCAACGGTTCCAAGGGGGGCTTTGACGGGCCGCATCACTCGATCACCATCGATGCCAATGACCAGCTACGCACCGCCGCTGAATACGGCAACCTGATTGTTAATTATGAAAACGGGGCGGCGCTGCGTTTGCGCGACGTCGCGACGCTCTCCGAAGCAGCGGAAAATCAGTACCTTTCTGCGTGGGCGAACAAACAACCAGCGATCATTATCAGCGTTCAGCGTCAGCCGGGCGCCAACGTGATCCAGGTGGTGGATGCCATCAAAGCACAACTGCCGAAATTGCAGGAAGCGCTGCCGGAGTCGGTCAAAATCAGCGTGATTTCTGACCGTACCCAGACTATCCGTGCCTCGATCAGCGACGTTCAGTTTGAGCTGTTGCTGTCGATTGCGCTGGTGGTGATGGTCACCTTCCTGTTCCTGCGTAATGTCGCGGCGACGCTGATCCCAAGCGTGGCCGTACCGCTCTCGCTGGTTGGCACCTTTGGTGTGATGTACCTGTGCGGTTTCAGTCTTAACAACCTCTCGCTGATGGCGCTGACCATCGCCACCGGTTTTGTTATCGATGACGCCATCGTGGTGGTCGAAAACATTTCACGACGCCTCGAAGAGGGCGAAACACCGATGCAGGCGGCGCTGAAAGGTTCGCAGCAGATCGGATTCACCATTATTTCCCTGACCTTCTCGCTGATTGCGGTACTGATCCCGCTGCTGTTTATGGGCGATGTGGTCGGGCGTCTGTTCCGCGAATTCGCCATTACCCTGGCCGTGTCGATTCTGGTATCGATGGTGGTGTCGCTGACCCTGACACCGATGTTGTGCGCCTATTTGCTGCGTCACACACCGGAAGAAAAACAGAGCAAGTTTTACCGTAAAGGCGGTGAGTTTTTTGACAAAATGATCGCTGGTTACGATCGTATGCTGATCGTGGTACTGAACCATCAGAAGCTCACGCTGCTGGTCGCTGCCGCGACGTTAGTGTTCACCGCGTTGCTGTACGTGATTGTGCCAAAAGGCTTCTTCCCGTCGCAGGATACCGGCATGATCCAGGGGATCACCCAGGCCTCGCAGGATGTCTCCTTCAGCGAGATGGGGCGTCGTCAGCAATTACTGACTGCCGCTATCCTCAATGATCCGGATGTGGAAAGCGTTTCCTCTACCATCGGCGTGGACGGTAATAACACCAGTCTGAACAGCGGACGTTTGCAGATCAGCCTGAAATCCTTTGATGAACGCAGCGAACGTGCACCGGCGATCATTGAACGCCTGAAGCAGGAGACCGCAGGCGTGCCGGGCATTGAGCTTTATATGCAGGCTTCGCAGGATCTGACGGTGGACGATCAGGTCACGCCAAGCCAGTACCAGTTCACACTGGATGATGCCGACAGCGAAAATCTGGTGCAATGGACACCGAAGCTGATTGAGAAACTCAGTGCATTGCCGGAGTTCAGCGAAGTGGTCAGCAACCTGCAAAATCAGGGGCAGATCGCCTATGTGGAGCTCGATCGCGACGCTGCCGCACGCTACGGTATTACGGCGTCTGACGTCGATACCGCGCTGTACAATGCTTTCGGCCAGCGGCTGGTTTCCACCATCTTTACTCAGGCGAACCAGTACCGCGTCGTGCTGGAAGTGGCTCCGCAATTCCAGCAGTCACCGGCTTCTTTTGACGATGTCTATCTGGCGACCAACAACAGCACCTCAACATCCGGCACGGTGGCGACCACCACCAGCACCACGTCTTCTTCGACATCGGACAGCGGCACCTCGACCACCACCACCAATGCCGGGGCGACCAATGGCATGGTCAAACTGACGTCGATTGCCAAAATCCACATGCGCACCGGCGCATTGTTGCAGGCGCGCCTCAATCAGTTCCCGGCGGTCACCGTCTCCTTTAACCTCAAAGACGGTTATTCGCTGGAGCAGGCGCAACAGGCGATCAAAACCACGGTGGCTGATATCGCCATGCCGGACAGCATCACTTTGCGCTATCAGGGTGCGGCGGCGTCATTTGAAAGTGCCACCGGCAACACGCTGTGGCTGATCCTCGCCGCACTGCTGACCATGTATGTCGTGCTCGGTATTCTGTACGAAAGCTTTATCCATCCGGTGACCATTCTTTCCACGCTGCCGTCGGCGGCGGTCGGTGCGTTGCTGTCGCTGATCTTTGCCGGTACGGAATTCAGTCTGATCGCACTGATCGGGGTGATCCTGTTGATCGGCATCGTGAAAAAGAACGCCATTATGATGATCGACTTTGCACTGGATGCGGAAAACAAACAGGGATTATCGCCGCGTGAGGCGATTCACCAGGCGTGTTTACTGCGTTTTCGTCCGATCATGATGACCACCATGGCCGCGCTGCTCGGGGCGTTGCCGCTGATGCTGGCGAGCGGATCCGGCGCGGAACTGCGTCAGCCGCTGGGGCTGGTGATCGTCGGCGGTCTGATCTTCAGTCAGGTTCTGACGCTGTTCTCCACGCCGGTGATCTACCTGATGTTTGACCGGCTTTCTCACCGCCTTAATCCACGTCACCGGCGTGCAGCAAAGCAGGCGGAATAAATGAACATTTCGCGTTTCTTCATCTTCCGCCCGGTCGCGACATTGCTGCTGACCATGGCGATACTCCTGCTGGGTTTGCTCGGGTATCGCCTGCTGCCGGTGGCACCGCTGCCGCAGGTCGATTTTCCGACCATTCTGGTCAGTGCCAGTCTGCCGGGTGCCAGCCCTGAAACCATGGCGGCGACGGTGGCGACGCCGCTGGAAAGGGCGCTCGGGCAAATCGCCGGTGTGACGGAAATGACCTCGCGCAGTTCGCAGAGTTCGACCAGCGTCATTTTGCAATTCGATCTCGATCGCGACATCAACGGCGCGGCGCGTGACGTTCAGGCGGCGATTAACGCCTCCCGCGCCTTGCTCCCCAGCAGCATGCCGTCGCTGCCGACTTACCGCAAAGCCAACCCGTCGGATGCGCCGATCATCATGCTGGCGCTGACCTCGGCCACGCGCAGTAAAGGTGAGCTGTACGATATTGCCTCGAGCCAGTTGCAACAGAAAATCGCACAGGTTAACGGCGTCGGGCAGGTTTCTCTGGTGGGGTCCGCGCTGCCGGGTGTACGTATTGATTTACGCCCTGAAGCCGTCACCTCTTACGGGATTTCCCTCGACACCATTCGTGCTGCGATTGCCGACAGCACCAGCAACCTGCCGAAAGGCTTACTGCAAGGGTCGGATCAGTCGTGGATGATTGAAGGCAACGGCCAGCAAAGTACCGCCGCGCAGTACAAAACGCTGATTGTCACCTACATCAACGGTTCGGCCATACGCCTCAGCGATATCGCCAATGTGTATGATTCCGTCGAAGACAAATACAACGTCGGGTATTACAACAGCACGCCGTCGGTGATGATTGGTGTAACGCGCCAGGCTGGCGCGAACATGCTGGAAACCATTCAGGCGATCAAAGCCGCGCTGCCGCTGATGAAAGAAAGTCTGCCGGGCGATGTGCAACTGAACCTGGCTCTGGATCGTTCGCCTAACGTTTCCGCTTCCCTGCGTGATACGGAAATGACCCTGATGGAAGCCACGCTGCTGGTGATCGCCGTGGTCTTTGTGTTCCTGCGTAACTGGAATGCTGTGCTGATCCCCGCCGTGGCGCTACCGGTGTCACTGATCGGGACCTGCGCGGTGATGTATCTGCTTGGCTACAGTCTGGATAACCTCTCGATGATGGCGCTGATCATCTCCACCGGTTTCGTGGTCGATGATGCCATTGTGGTGCTGGAGAACATTACGCGGCATATCGAAGAGGGAATGGGACCGGTGCGGGCGGCGCTGAAAGGCGCACAGGAAGTCAGCTTCACCGTGCTGTCGATGACGCTGTCGCTGATCGCCGTTTTCATTCCGATCCTGCTGATGGGCAGTATTGTCGGGCGCCTGTTCCGCGAATTTGCGGTGACGCTCAGTGTCTCGCTGATCATCTCGATGCTGGTGTCACTGAGCCTCACGCCGATGCTGTGCGCACGTTTCCTCAAACGTAAACCGCCGGTGGAAAAACGTCAGCCGCGCATCTACCGCATGATCGAGCATGGCCTTAACAAACTGCTGGCGGCCTATTCTGCCGCGCTCGGCTGGGTTATGCGCCATCAGCTGATCACGCTGATCGGGTTGTTCCTCACCGTGATCCTCAATTTCTATCTTTATACCGTGGTGGAAAAAGGTTTCTTCCCGGATCAGGACACCGGCATGCTGATGGGCATGTTGCGTGCGGATCAGAACACGTCGTTTCAGTCGATCCAGCCGCAGGTGCTGAAATACAGCAAGATCATTCAGGATGATCCGGCGGTAGAAGCGGTGATGAGTTCGGCGGGCAGCGGCGGCTTTGGTTCACGTAATACCGCCACGTTCTTCGTGCGTCTGAAAGATTTCGACAAACGTACCGCGACCGCCAATCAGGTGGCGAACCGTCTGATGATGGCGACCGGCAAGGAGCCGGGCGCGCAGTTGTTCCTGATGGCGGCGCAGGATCTGCATATCGGCGGGCGCAGCGCCAACGCGCAGTATCAGTACAGTCTGCAATCTGACGATCTTTCGGTGCTGCGGGAATGGGCACCGAAGGTGCAGAAAGCGCTGGCGAAACTGCCGCAACTGACCGGTGTGGATTCCGATGCACAAACCGGCGGTCAGGAGGTCATGCTCAATATCGACCGGGATCGTGCCACGCAACTGGGTGTGAACGTGAAGATGATTGACACGTTGCTCAACAATTCTTTCAGCCAGCGGCAGGTTGCCACGATCTATAAAACGCTGAACCAGTATCACGTGGTCATGAACCTGACGTCTGACTACACCAGCAATCCGGATGTCCTGCATCAGCTGTATGTCGTGACCGATTCTGGTAATCAGGTGCCGTTGTCGGCGTTTGCCACCTTCAGCGGCGCCAACGCACCGCTGTCGGTATCCCATCAGGGGCAGACAGCGACCACGACTATCGCGTTCAATCTCGCCGACGGCTATGCGCTGGAAGATGCGCAGGCTGCGCTGAAAACCGCCATGGCACAAATTGGCTTGCCGGATACCGTTCATGGCAGTTATGCGGGGACGGCGCAGGCGTTTGAAGCGCTGGCCAGTTCCATGCCGTGGCTGATCCTGGCCGCGCTGGCGGCGGTATATATCGTGCTCGGCGTATTGTACGAAAGTTATATTCACCCGCTGACCATTCTTTCCACGCTGCCTTCCGCCGGTCTGGGTGCGCTGTTGCTGATGCTGATGACCAATACGCAACTGACGGTGATCGCGCTGATCGGGATCCTGCTGCTGATCGGCATCGTCAAAAAGAATGCGATCATGATGATCGACTTCGCGCTCGACGCCGAACGGCGGCTGGGTCTGACGCCGCAACAGGCGATCACCCAGGCCTGTCTGATGCGATTCCGTCCGATCCTGATGACCACGCTGGCGGCGTTCTTTGGTGCCCTGCCTCTGGCGATGGGCAGCGGGGGGGACGCGGATCTGCGCAGTCCGCTGGGTCTGGCAATTGCCGGCGGGCTGGCGCTGAGCCAGATCCTGACGTTATTCACCACGCCGGTGGTTTACCTGTATATGGATCGCACCAGCCGCGCGACGCATCGTCTGTGGCAACGTCTGCGTCCTCACGCGACGCCGCCGGAGGCCAGTTCTCATGACTGATCACACTGAAACTCATTACCCTGAAGCGAATCTGATGACTCTGCAAAAAACACGTTCAATGGTGTTCCGTCTTGCTCCGCTGGCGCTGGCCTTACTGGTCAGCGCCTGTGCCGTCGGCCCTGATTACAAACGGCCGGATGTGGCTATGCCAACGGCATTTAAAGAAGCCAAAGGCTGGACGGCCGCGATCCCGAAAGATAATCAGGCCAAAGGCGACTGGTGGGCGGTGTATCAGGATCCTGAGCTGTCGTCCCTGCTGACACAGGTGCAGATTTCCAACCAGAACGTTGCCCAGTACGCCGCGCAATACCGCGAAGCCCAGGCACTGGTGACGCAGGCGCGTTCTGATTTGTATCCTTCCGTGGATGCCACCGTCGGCAGCACGCGCAGTGGCACCTCAACCTCCACCAGCAACAGCCAGTCCGCACAATTGAGTGCAAGCTGGGAACTGGACTTGTGGGGCAAACTGCGCCGCACGGCAGAAGAACAGGATGCCAGCGCGCAGGCCAGCAAGGCCGATCTGGCCGATGCGACGCTCAGCGCGCAATCCGAACTGGCGCAGGATTATTTCCAGTTGCGGGTGATGGATCAGCAAATCGCGTTGTATAAGCAAAGTATTGACGCCTATCAGCGTTATCTGACCGTGATTGAGAACCAGTATGCCGGTGGCAGTACCTCGCGTGGCACACTGGCGCAGGCACAGACTCAGCTGGAAAGTACCAAAGCGTCGGCGCTGGATTTGCAATGGCAGCGCGCCCAGCTTGAGCACGCTATCGCCGTACTGATCGGCAAACCACCGGCCCAGTTCAGCCTCGCCGCCCGCGACGTAAAACTGAACCTGCCTGCGATGCCGGATGCGATTCCGTCGCAACTGCTGCAGCGTCGTCCTGATATCGCCGCTGCTGAGCGCACCATGGCCTCTGCCAATGCGGCAGTCGGTGTCGCCACTGCCGCGTATTATCCCGATCTGACCTTAAGTGCCAGCGGCGGTTTTGCCAGCTCGGCCTTCCATAACCTGTTCTCGTTGCCAAACCGCGTCTGGTCTTTAGGCCCGGAACTCAGCCAGACGGTACTGGATTTCGGTTCCACCCGTGGCAAAGTGGCACAAGCCGAAGCCGCGTATGACGCCGACGTCGCCAGTTATCGCCAGAGCGTGTTAACCGCGATGCAGGAAGTGGAAGATTATCTGGTTGAACTGCACACGCTGGACAGCGAACTGGTCGCCCGTCAGAACGCCGCCGATTCCGCCAAAGAATCCGCCCGCGTGACCTACAACCAGTATCAGGCGGGGATGATCGACTATCTCGACGTCGCAACTACCGAGAACACCAGCCTGACGCAACAGCAAAGCGTCCTGTCACTGCTCAGCACCCAGATGGTCACCAGCGTTAAGCTGATCGCCGCGCTGGGCGGGGGATGGAACGGGGATGTGGGTAAGTAAGAGAGTTTGAATGAAAGGGCTGGAAACAGCCCTTTCAGCGGGGTGCCAGAAGGACAGTTACACCATATATTCCGCGCTGGATTGACCGGGAGATGTCTCAATAGTTATTTGCCAGCGGTCGATGTTGATCTGGTCATAATCGGGAAGCTGACGCAGCTCTTCGGGGGCTTTTACGCTGATGGCGAAATCAAAATCGACCTTCTCACTCATTATTCTTCCTTAAGATCCATCAGATGAGTATTCCTGCCAACACGGCGCAAATCCCTGATTACCGTGGAGGGTATCGCTTGTTTCAGTGGTGATGGCGTTTCGACGGTTGCATCGAGAATATCCAAAATGCTGCGGTGAGTATGCGTCAGTTCGATAGTGCCCCAGGGCGTCGGGTCGTCATGAAGGCCAGTCGGTCGACCAGTATCTGCGAAATGATGCCATATGCCGATAATGCAGATTCCAGACTGACGTAGTTGTATTCCCCGATGTCAATGCATGCGCGGGATCCTCAGGGAATATTTTCTACAGATCACGCAACAAAAACGCCGACTTCTGCCAGCGTTTCCTTTTACTCAAAAAATCTTCACAGCCAATAATGAATAATTAGCAGGTGTGACGGCGGGCGAAAATGCGTGAATATTAAAATATTGGAATGATGGCCGCAGGAATGGTGTGGGAAAAATATTATCGCCGCATTAGCAGATACGCTCAGTACGGCTCCTCCCCCTGCGAAGGGGGAGGTTGGGTGGGGGTATTAAAGACAACCCGGTGGTGGCATGTTCAACGATTCAAAACAGAAAGAATTACGCAAGGATCTGCGGGGAAATCTTACTTATCCAGAGTTTGTTTTATGGCAGGCGGTCCGGTGTAAAGCGCTGGGTGTTAAATTTCGCCGTCAGCATGGGATTGGGCGCTATATCGTGGATTTTTACGCCGGTGAGGTGAGGCTGGTGGTTGAGCTGGATGGTGAAAGTCATTTCAGTGAGGAAGGAATGGCGGCGGATAAAATCAGAACTGACTTTCTGTGTGATTCAGGAATGAAAGTTATCCGGTTTACGAATCTTCAGGTTATGCAGGAATTACCTGAAGTTATTGAGCATTTGATAAGTGAAATTGCACGTCGGAAGACAAATTTAACCTTCTGATTTTATTTGTAATACCCCCTCCCAGCCTCCCCCTTCGCAGGGGGAGGAGTTAAATCCCGATCGGCTTCCTCCTTTGTTGCAGGGGTTGGAGTAGAAACTCGGTCGGCTCCCTCCCCTGCGAAGGGGAGGGCTGGGGTGGGGTATTAATGGTTACTCGGTGAAAAAATTCCCACCAAAATAATTTTTATCAGTATTTAGCTCAGTTAACTCATCAATATTACATTTCATCTTATCTATCAATGACCTGATCACTATTCATCTGGTTTTATCCCGTTTTGGGATAATTTTTCTCCCGGTTTACTCTTCCTGTGTAGACGTTTTGTTTACTCATAACTCAGGAAAGGATCCTCCATGAACAAAGCACAGAATCATACCGACTGGCATCAGGCAGACATCATTGCGGCATTGCGTAAACGGGGTACGACATTGGCGGCGGTATCGCGCAGTGCCGGGTTGAGCTCATCCACCTTATCGAATGCGCTGTCACGATCATGGCCGAAAGGGGAGAAGGTGATTGCACAGGCGCTGGATGTGCATCCGAGCGTGATCTGGCCGAGCCGTTATTTTGATGCGCGGGGAGAGCTGGTAGTGAAAGTCATTCGGAATTCAGCTAAATCCTGAGTGATGATGAGCTTTTTTGGAAGCTTTGCCGCAGCGATGAAAGTACAGAGTTGCTGATAAAACAGTAATCTATATTCTGCACACTGCTCTGTAAGTGAATACATTTTGTTCAGTGGCTACATGAGGGCTACAATGTAGCTACACGACAAAATTGATCCGGAGGTTTTATGACTGACACTGTTGTCAGAGCTCGAGTAACTTCAGCGTCAAAGGCTGCTGCAATGGCAAACGCAAAGGCAATGGGGTTGGATCTTTCGACAATCATTCGAATGGTTGTAAATAGGTTGGCTGTGAATGCTGAGCTACCCGTCGATTTGTTGCAGCCTAATGCAAAAACACTTCAGGCCATTCGTGATATGGAAAATGGAATTGGTGTTGAAAGTGTCGCAACGATTGAGGAGTTGAAGCACGATCTGGGATGGTGATATGTGCTAAGGATTGTTTATCAGACAAGATTTAAAAAGGATGCGAAAAAATACAACAACGACAAACGAGCGCAGGGAGCTATTCTGGAGACATTATCCTTGTTGCAGACGGGTGAACCTTTACCTATTCGATATTGTGAACACCGGCTTTCAGGTGGTTATGCGGGATATATGGAATGCCATGGTGCGCCAGATCTTTTACTCATTTATCAGAGAAATGACGAAGAATTAAAATTGTACCGGGTAGGGAGTCATTCTGAATTATTCTGATATCAGATGAACCCTGCGAAAAACGCCGACTTCCGCCGGCGTTTCCATTCACTCAAAAATCACTCCTTCCAGCCACCGCCCAGCGCTTTATACAAACTGATGTCCTGATTCAGTTGGGCAAGTTGTGTGGTGATCAGCGTTTGCTGAGCAGAATACAGCGAGCGCTGCGCGACCAGTACGCTCAGGTAGTTATCGACACCGCCTTTGAAGCGCATCTGCGAGAGATCGTAGTTGCGCTGATTGGCGTCGGCGTCCTGCTGGCGGGCCAGCAATTCATCTTTGTAGGTCGCCTGACCGGCTAAGCCGTCGGAGACTTCCTTGAACGCCGTCTGAATCGCTTTCTCATAGTTGGCGATATCAATTTTCTTGGTGTCTTTAGCGATGTCGAGATTGGCCTGATTCACGCCACCGTCGAAGATCGGGATATTAACCGATGGCATAAATGACCAGGCACCGGTGCCGCCGTCGAACAGTTTACTCAGGCTGCCGCTTTCTGTGCCTGCCGTGCCGGTCAGCGTAATGCTTGGGAAGAACGCTGCACGCGCCGCGCCGATATTGGCATTAGCCGCTTTCAGCGTATGTTCAGCGGAAATAATATCCGGACGACGGGTCAGCAGATCAGAGGGCAAACCGGCCGGTGTCTGCGGGAATTTCCAGTCCTGTTGCAGGGTGGCGTTCGCCAGCAAACTCTGTGGAATGGTGGTGCCGACCAGCAGTGTCAGTGCATTGACGTCCTGACGTACCTGACGTGTGTACTGGGCGATGTCGGCCTGCGCCGCGCGCACCGTGGTTTCGGCCTGCACCAGATCCTGTGAAGTGTCGATGCCGGAATCGTAGCTGCGTTTGGTGAGTTCGTAAGATTTTTTCTGACTGTCGGCGGTACTGATCGCCAGTTTTAGCAGATCGTTATCCGCCGCCAGACTCAGATAGCCGGAAGCGACTTCAGCCACCAGCGAAATTTGCGTGGCGCGCTGTGTAGCTTCTGTCGCCAGATAAGTTTCCAGCCCCTGATCGCGCAGGCTGCGTAAGCGGCCAAACAGGTCAACCTCATAAGACGTTACGCCCAGATTCGCGCTGTATTGCTGATACGTCACCGGTCCGCTGGTTTGTGTTGAATACAATCCGCCCGGCAGATGCTGGTTGGTTTCACCGGCGCTGGCGTCGAGTGTCGGCAGCAGCGCGGCACGGTCAATCTGGAAGGTAGCGCGGGCGGTATCGACGTTTAATGCCGCGACCCGAAGGTCGCGGTTGTTAGCCAGGGACATGCCAATCAGCTGCTTCATCGCCGGTTGATTGAAGAAGGCTTTCCAGCCGATATCCTGCGCAGCACCGGTTTTGGCGCCGTCCCAGTTGCTGGCAACCGGCAGCGCAGGGCGCTGATAATCCGGCTCCATCGTACAGCCGGCCAGCAGGGTGAGTGAAAACGCGCCGATAAGCGACAGCGCGAAATGCGGTTTATTCATGGTGTGTTGCCTCTGGTGCAGGAAGCGCCTTATCGTGTTTTTTCGATTTGCGGGTGAACAGATTCACAACCGTGACGTAGAACATCGGCACGAAGAAGATCGCCAGGAAGGTGGCCGTGAGCATGCCGCCGACCACCGCCGTCCCGATGGAATGCTGACTGCCCGCGCCCGCGCCGCTGGAAATGGTCAGCGGGAATACGCCGAGGACGAAGGCCATTGAGGTCATGATGATCGGCCGGATACGCAGCTTGGCCGCTTCGATGGCCGCTTGTGCCACCGACATCCCTTCGTTCTCATGCAGCTCCTTGGCGAACTCAACAATCAATATGGCGTTCTTCGCCGCCAGCCCGACGGTCGTCAGCAGGCCAACCTGGAAGAAGACATCATTCGACAACCCGCGCAGCAACACAGCACCGATGGTGCCTAAAATCCCCAGCGGTACCACCAGCATGACGGAGAACGGAATTGACCAGCTCTCGTACAGCGCCGCCAGACACAGGAACACCACGATCATCGACAGACTGTAAAGCGCCGGTGTTTGTGAGCCGGAAAGTTTCTCTTCGTAGCTCAGGCCGTGCCATGCCACTTTGTAACCCGGTGGCAGTTTGGCCGCGATTTCCATCACCGCCTCGTTGGCATCGCCTGAGCTGTAGCCCGGTGCCGGTGAACCCATCAGTTCGACGGAAGACACGCCGTTGAAACGTTCATAACGCGGTGAGCCGTACACCCATTTGCCGCTGCCGAAGGCGCTCCACGGCACCATATCGCCGCTGGAATTACGGAAATACCAGTTGTTCAGATCTTCAGGCGTGACGCGGGAAGCCGCCTTGCCCTGGATGTAAACACGCTTCACGCGGTCGTTGTACATGAACTGGTTCACATACGCTGAACCCCAGGCCGCTGACAAGGTGTTGTTAATGTCGTCGAGGCTCAGACCCAGCGCCTGCGCCCGTTCATCGTCAATTTCCAGCTGATATTGCGGTTCATCTTCCATCCCGTTCGGGCGCACAGCCATCAGGCGTTTGTCCTGTGACGCCATTTGCAGGAACTGATTACGCGCGGCCATCAGGGCTTCATGCCCCTTGCCATTGGTGTCTTGCAGGAAGAAGTCGAAGCCGGTGGCATTACCCAGTTCCATAACGGCTGGCGGAACGAAAGCAAATACGCGGGCATCTTTGATGGTGGCGAAATGCGCCATCGCACGACCGGCCAGCGCCTGAACTTTTTGCGCGGCGGCCGGGCGGTCGGCCCAGGTTTTCAACTGCACGAAGGCAATCCCGACATTCTGGCCTCGTCCGGCGAAGCTGAAGCCATTGGCGGTAAACACCGAGGAAACGATGCCGCTTTCCTGCGTCATCAGATATTCCCGGACGTTATCCAGCACCTGCTGGGTTCGTTCCGCCGAGGCGTTGGCAGGCAACGTCGCCTGAACAAACATCACGGCCTGATCTTCATCCGGCAGGAAGGTGGTCGGCACACGGGTGAACATAAAGCCGGTGGCGATCACGATCAGCAGGTAGATGCCCATAAACAGACGGCGGCGTGAGATGACCGTGCCGACGGCGCGGGTGTAGCGCATCGCGCCTTTGTCGAAGTTACGGTTAAACCAGCCCGCGAAGCCTTTCTGCGATTTTTCCTCGTCGTTGTGTTTGATGATGGTGGCGCACAGCGCCGGGGTGAAAATCAGCGCCATCAGCACCGAAAGCGCCATCGCGGATACGATGGTGATCGAGAACTGACGGTAGATGATCCCGGTTGAGCCACCGAAGAACGCCATCGGCACCAGTACGGCAGACAGCACCAGCGCGATACCAAACAGCGCGCCCTGGATCTGTTTCATCGATTTGATGGTGGCGTCTTTCGGCGAGAGCTTTTCCTCCGTCATCACACGTTCGACGTTTTCCACCACTACGATGGCATCATCCACCAGCAGGCCTATCGCCAGCACCATCCCGAACATGGTCAGGGTGTTAATGGAATACCCCGCTGCCGCCAGAATACCGAAGGTACCGAGCAGCACTACCGGCACCACCAGCGTGGTGACCAGCGTTGCGCGCAGGTTTTGCAGGAACAGCAACATCACGCAGAACACCAGCACGATGGCTTCGATCAGCGTTTTTACCACTTCCTCAATCGATGCGCTGACTACCGGCGCGGTCTGGTACGGGAACTCGACTTTCACGCCAGCAGGCAGAGAATCTTCCAGCCCGGCGATGGTTTCTCTTACTGCTCTGTCGGTGTCCAGCACGTTCGCGCCGCTTGCCAGACGCAGGGCGATAGCGGTAGAGGGCCTGCCGTTAAACGTGGAGGAGATGGAATAACTTTCCGGCCCCAGATCCACGTTGCCGACATCACTGAGACGCACCTGAGAACCGTCGGCGTTCACTTTCAGCAGCACATTTTTGAACTGATGAATACTGTCGAAACGGGTTTTACCAATGATCGTGGCGCTGAGTTTGCTGTCTTTGACCGTCGGCAGGCCGCCGAGGGAACCGGACGACACCTGTACGTTTTGCGCTTCAATCGCCGCGCTGACATCACTTGGGACCAGCTGATATTTATACAGTTTTGCCGGGTCGAGCCAGATACGCATCGCGTATTCTGAACCGAGCAGCAGGAAGTCGCCGACGCCTTTGGTACGTACGATCGGGTCTTCCAGTTTGGTCACCAGCAGGTTACTCAGATCCGAGTTACTCATTTTACCGTCGGTCGAAATCAGGCTGACCAGCAGCATGAAGTTGGCCTGATATTTGGCAATACGGATCCCCTGATTGACCACTTCGGTCGGCAGTTGCGATTCGGCCAGCGACACTTTGTTCTGTACCTGAACCTGCGCGATATCCGGGTTAGTACCCTGATCAAAGGTGGCAATGATTGTGGCACTGCCGTCGCTGTTACTTTGCGATTCGATATAGCGCAGGTTATCCAGCCCGTTCAGTTGCTGTTCAATGACCTGAACTACGGTGTTCTGGGCGGTTTCCGCAGACGCACCTGGATAGGTGACGCTGACGGAAATCGCCGGAGGCGCGATATTCGGGTACTGGCTGATCGGCAGTTTCATGATCGACAGCGCACCGGCGAGCATGATGACGATGGCGACAACCCAGGCGAATATGGGGCGGTTAATAAAGAAAGTAGACATTCAGCTCACCTATTGCGCGGAAGGATCGGTCATCGCGAGATTAGCCTGTTCGGCAGGGGCACTGGCTTTACGCTCGGTGGCGTTGACTTTGGCACCCGGCCTGACGTTCTGTAATCCGTCGGTGATCACTTTGTCGCCGTCATTCAGACCCTGACTGACTAACCAGTTACCGTTCATCATCTGACCGGTGGTGATGGAACGCTGCTCAACGGTGCTGTCGGCTTTCACCACATACACATAAGGCGCACCTTTGACGTCATGCATGATGGCTTCCTGCGGTACCAGAATACCTTTGTCATCAATGCCTTGTTGTAACTGGGCGTGAACAAACATACCCGGCAGCAGTTCGTCGTGCGGGTTCGGGAAAGAGGCCCGCAGGGTAACGGAACCGGTACTTTGCGACACGGTGACTTCGGAGAATTCCAGCTTGCCCGGCAGGGCGTATTTGCTGCCATCTTCCAGCGTCAGGGTGGCCTGCGCGGCGTTGTCACCGGCGGACTGCAACTTACCGGAAGCCAGCGCGCGACGCAGTTTCAGCAAATCTTGTGAGGATTCATTGACGTCAACATAGATAGGATTGAGCTGATCGATAGTGGTCAGATATGCCGTCTGGCCGCTGGTCACCAGCGCACCTTCGGTATACAGCGAGCGGCCAATATGGCCGGAAATCGGCGCGTACACTTTGGTGTATTGCAGATTGACACGGGCGGTCTCGACATCCGCTGCGGCTTCGCGCTCGGCGGCTACGGCATCATCATATTGCTGACGGCTGACCGCCTGCGCTTCAACCAGCGGTTTATAGCGGCGGGCGGTGGCGTCGGCGCTTTTCCAGGTCGCCATCGCGCGATCGAAAGCGGCCTGATAGGTTGACGGATCAATCTGATAAAGCTGCTGACCGGCTTTGACTTCGCTGCCTTCCACGAACAGACGTTTTTGGATCACGCCGTTCACCTGCGGACGGACTTCCGCGCTGCGAACCGCCGTGGTGCGGCCGGGCAGACTGGTGGTGAGGGCGACGGGCTGGCTGTGCAAAGTAACGATATTCACCGCAGGAGCCTGTGCTGCCGGGGAAGCAGAACTGGCAGAACCATCACATGCGGAAAGCAGTACCACTGTACTGACAGAAAGTAACTTCAGGCGCATAGAATTCACTCTTTTTGGGGAATTGAGAATAACCATTCTCAACAAGTCCTTCACTATACGAGAGCGCCTGATTTCCCGGTGTAAGGATATTGTCATCACCCATGTTTCTATATTTCAAAATATGAGGATAATGTTGCTACATAATCCCTTGTTATTGTAAGGTTTTAATCTTTTCGTGCAGTGGAAAATGGCAGGAAAGTCATTACTTAGTAAACTAATTAATAGGCCATAAGAATAATTATCAGAGGGATGTTCTAAAAGTGAATGAATTGTTAGGTGTTAAAAAAGTGTGATGCATATCAAACAAATTTATACATTTTAACCTGCTCCTTACCTGAAAAGACTAAGGGATTAAGCCCGCAGCCGTTACCTTAAGGGCCGAGAACGAGCAGTTCTCACATTTGCTTGTTGCCAGCCGTTTTGAACAGCGGCCAGTTGCAACCCCCATGCCCACAGTCCGATGTGGGCTTTTTTTTGCCTTTGCACCGCCAGCCAGCTTTCCTCTCGCAAAACTGTGATCCCTTTCATACTCCTGACTGCTATGTCTATACAACTATACATTCTGTGACTTAACTCAATTAACGGTTTATTTTTAGCCAGCGAATTGAGGGAAGACAGATGATAAAACTTGGCAGCAAGGTTCACGATCTGGGGAAAGCCCTGATGACGCCTATCTCGGTGATTGCCGCCGCCGGGATTTTCTTAGGCCTGGCCGCCGCATTGCAGAATCCGGCGGTCACCGGTGAAACCTTTACCCAGATGAAAACATTGCAACTGGTCATCGGCTTTATCCGTCAGGTCTCCGGTGCGCTGTTCGCTAATTTGCCGTTGTTTTTTGCGGTCGCCACGGCAATGGGGCTGGCTAATGCAGAGAAGGCCACGGCGGCGTTTTCCGCCGTGATCGGTTTTGTCGGGCTGCACGTCGGGGTTAATTACAGCCTGCTGGCGCAGGGGATTACGCCGGAAACCATTACGGTCGCCAAACTCACGGCAAAAGGCATGACCGAAAGTGACGCGATGATTTACGCCGCCGAGTTCACCAACACGCTGGGGATTTTCACCTACAACATGAGCGTGCTGGGCGGGGTGCTGGTCGGCCTGATCACCATGTGGCTGCACAACCGTTTCTATACCATCGTGCTGCCGACGGCGATCGCGTTTTTTGGCGGGCGGCGTTTTGTACCAATTGTCACCGTGCTGGTGCTGCCGATCGTCGGTGTGCTGATGTCGCTGATCTGGCCGACGATCGCCCAGGGGATCCAGTGGATCGGCGAGCTGATCGGGCGCACGGGCGAGATCGGCACCTTTATTTATGCCACCTCAGAACGTTTGCTGATCCCGACCGGTTTGCATCACATCATTAATGAAACCGTGCGCTTTACCCCCATCGGCGGTGTCACCACGGTGGATAACCAGAGTATTGTCGGCGCGCTGAATATCTTTAATGCCGCGCTGGCCAATCCGGGCACGATCTCTGATGCGGTCACGCAGCAGGCGACGCGCTTCCTGGCGCAGGGGAAAATCCCGGTGATGATGTTCGGGTTACCGGCGGCGGCGCTGGCGATGTATCACTGCGCGCGGCCGGAACATAAAGGCCGTGTGAAAGCGCTGATGCTGGCGGGCGCACTGGCGTCATTTACCACCGGGATCACTGAACCGCTGGAGTTCTGCTTTATTTTCGTTTCGCCGGTGCTGTATTTCCTGCATGCGGTGCTGACGGGGTTGTCGTTCGTGCTGATGCAAATGCTGCATGTGATGATCGGTAACGTGCAGGGCGGGGCGATCGACTTCCTGATCTTCGGTGTGCTCGGCGGCAGCCGCACGCACTGGTGGTATCCGCTGATCCTCGGCATCATCTACGCGCCACTGTATTACTTCACGTTCCGCTGGGTCATTCTGCGGATGCAGGTAAAAACGCCGGGGCGTGAGGATGAAAATGATGCCGAAGAACGCGCAAAACCGGCGCAGGGCACGGGCGAAAAAACCAAAAATATCATCATCGGACTGGGCGGCGAGGGGAATATTACGGCGGTCGATTGCTGTTTCACCCGCCTGCGCGTGAAGGTCAAAGATATGACTCAGATACAGGATGGCACATTAATGAAAACCGGCGCGATGGGGGTGAAACGCATCACCGAAACGGATGTGCATGTGATCTATGGCCCGCAGGTTGAACAGGTGGCGAATCTGGTGAAGGCGGAGTTGTCGGGCATTGCCTGACGGCGCTTAAGCTTTCACTTTGGCATGGACGCTGAAGCCATAGTTTTTCTGGTTGTAGTAGACATCAGACACTTCAAACAGCGTGCCGTCAGTGAACGACACAATCGCGTGGGAATGCAGCACCGGCTGGTCGCGTGACAGGTTGAGCGCGACGCGTATCTCGTTGGACGGCAGTTCTGCCGAAATCAGTTTGGTGCTGCCCGCAGGCTGGAAACCTTTCGAGCGAATATAAGCATATTTTGACGATGTCATGGCGGCGCGCGTGATATCCGGGAACCGGTCGCACAGCATCCAGCATTGTTCATACACAAACGGCTCATCACCGAGCAGACGCAGGCGGATCATAAAATAAACTTCAGTACCGGCGGGAATATTCAGTTCGCGGGCAATGTCTTCACTGGCAGGCATACGGCGAAATTCCAGCACCTGATTTTCAATGCGCTGATTATTTTCCTGGGCGACTTCGCTGGCGGTGAGATGCCGGTCGAGCGGCAGAATGATTTTCTGCTGCTTTGGCGGCTCAACGACAAAGGTGCCGCGACCGCGAAAACGGGCCACACGCCCCTGACGCACCAGATAATCCACAGCTTTTCGCGCGGTCATGCGCGAGACACCATAGATTTCGCACATGGCGGCTTCGGTCGGGATCGGATCTCCGGGGCGGATTTCGCCGGTGCTGATTTTTTCGGTAAGTTGCTGCTCAATTTGCAGATAAAGCGGCGTGAACGAATTTTTATCTATCTTCATTAACCCTTACCTCCGACCCTTTTAAATTTCACTTAAGAATAATTGTATAGTCAGCTATACAAAGCAGCCAGCCACCCTGTTGGTTTTCTGCTCAAAATGGGTTTCAGCACACACAAAAAATAAAGGTTGCTGACATCAGCAACCTTTCTGCATTTTGAAACCACTTTCCGGTGGCGTCAGGCGTTATTCAGGCAACAGCGCCGTGGAGGTGAATCCGCACGGGCCATTTTCCTGATTTTTGAACCGCCAGCAGTGCTGATGGTATTTCGCGACCGAATTACGGTGTGCCACACTGATAACTGACGTTTCCGGCAATTCGCTCAGCAGCAGAGCGTATACCTGTTGTTCGGTTTCGTCATCCAGTGCGCTGGTGGCTTCGTCGAGGAACAGCGTATCGGGTTTGATCAACAGCGCACGGGCAAAGGAGAGCCGCTGCTGTTCACCCGGCGAGAGGCGCTGGCTCCAGTTGGCGTAATCATCCAGAATTTCTACCGCCGCCAGATGTGACAGACGACATTGCGTCAGCACCTGTTGCAGTTGTTCATCCGTATATTCACGGCTGGCGTCAGGATAACTGAGCGCATCGCGCAATGTGCCAATCGGAATGTAACTGCGCTGTGGCAGGAACAGATAACGCTTACCTTCTGCCAGCGCAATATTGCCTGAGCCGTAAGGCCAGATACCGGCAATCGCACGCAGCAACGTTGATTTACCACAACCGGAAGGCCCGGCAATCAGCACGCGTTCGCCCGGTTGCATGGCAGCAGAAATATTGCAAAACAGCGGATTCCCGTTCGGCAGGTTCAGCGTCAGTTTATCAAGCTGTAAGGCGTGTTCGGTGCTTTTGCCTACGCTGATGCCGCGCGGCTGAGCGTTAACCTGATCGATTGCCGCATTGAAACCGGCAAGACGGTTAACCGTGGCTTTCCAGTTTGCCAGATCGGTAAAGGCATCGATGAACCAGGACAACGCGCCCTGCACCTGACCGAACGCGGAAGCAATCTGCATCAGCGCACCCATCTGGATCGCGCCGGCGAAATAGCGCGGTGACGCCACCAGGATCGGGAAAATATTGGCAAACTGCGCGTAAAAGTTGGATGCCACATTCAGGCGACGGGTGACGCGCATGATAGACCACCAGTTGGTTTTGATGGATTCAAACTTGCCGGTCAGCTGATCGTGCTCGTTTTTTTCACCGTGATACAGCGCGATCGCGTCGCTGTTTTCACGAATACGGATCAGGCCAAAACGGAAGTTCGCCTCGAACCATTCCTGATTAAACCCGAGTCTTACCAGTGGCTTACCGATATACCAGATAATGAAGGAACCAATGGCGGCATAGAGCAGCGCGAACCACAGCATGTAGCCGGGGATTTCAACGTGATGGCCCGCGAGCATAAAGTTCAGCGGCCCGCTGATCGACCACAAAATAAATACGAAGGAGAACAGCGTCACCACGCTCGACAGCAGACCGAGCACCAGAGAAAGTGTCCCGCTGGTCAGGGCATTCAGGTCATCGGAAATACGCTGATCGGGGTTATCCACCTGATGCTGATACTCCGTGTAATAATAGGCGTGATTGGTCAGCCACTTCTCCATATACTCTTCAGTCATCCAGCGCCGCCAGCTCATTTGCAGACCCTGCGTCAGATACACTCTGTAGATGGCGATAACGATGAACAACAGCGCCAGCCAGGTAAATTTAAATAGCTGGGCTTTGAAAACCGGATAGTTTCTGTTTTGCAGCGCGTCATAAAAGACACGGTTCCATTCGTTAAACTGTACGCTGAGGTACACACCGGCCAGCGAAAGGATGATGATTGTGGTCAACATGCTCCAGGCACGCCACTTTTCTTCTGAGCGCCAGTAAGGCTTAATTAACTGCCAGACGGCGCCCCATTGCGCCGATTTCCCAGGTTTTTTAGTCATAATAGCCATGTGTAATCGATATGTTGTAAAGCCAATCATCCCAGAATGAGTGGCTCAGTGCGATAGGGCAATGAGCCACTTGTAAGGATGTTTTTCCAGCACGAAGCTCTGTAGACCACAAAAGTAGAAGGATGTTTGATGAAAGTCGCAGTGAATTTACTGCTGGTGGCAGGATGTTTTGCCAGTGTTCAGGCGTTTGCCCAGATTGATGAACCGGATATCGACGCCGATTGTGTTAAAGCCGGGATTTATGCCGCTGCCGGAAAAGTGGCTTATCAGCAGGGTGATATGGGCAAAGCCCGGGAAATTTTTCGTAATCAGGTCGCCTGGAGCGAGTTTTGCCATAAGCCGCAGGACCAGATTGCCACGGCCTACAACAACATTGCGTTGACCTACATAAAGCAGGGCGATTATCTGAAAGCCAAGGCCTGGCTGATGCTGGCACCTGCTGACAAAAAATCACAATACAACCTGAGTCAGATGCAGCCAAAACTGGATGCCTTGCCGCCAGCCGAAAGTCCGGCAGGGATTTACTGGCAATATGCCGGGTTTGGTAGCTGGAATATCGTCGAAGTGAAAGCCGAAGAAGCGCAGTTTAAAATCGATTTCAGCGGTTTATACATGGGGCAGATGTCACTGTATTACGGCCCGAATACTGGCGATTTTTCGGTGGTGACGGCAATCAAGGATAATCACGCGGTTTACCACGAAGCCGATGATGCCTCCGCCGGTGGCGGCGAGTGTAGCGTGGACATGAATTTCGCACCCCGGAGCGTTAAACTTCACACCACCAATGACTGCGGTTTCGGTCACAACGTGCAGGCCGAAGGCGAATTTGTGCGGGTGACGCCGTAAGTTTAAAACCCGCCTCAGGCGGGTTTTAAGGGCTAATACCTCGTCAATGCACATTTCAACTTTTTGATTTTGCTGCAATACACCAGCCCAACCTCCTCTCGCAGGGGAGGGAGCCGATCGACGTATGCCTTTAGCCGAAGAGGGCGCCGAGTCAGGTTATATTCACTGCGGCCACTTCATTTCGCCCTTCAATACTTTCGCACTCAGTTGTAATGAAGAATCGTCTTTCAGTTGCGGATAATGTTTTTTCATCGCGGCGATAAGCGCGGCAGAATCTTTCGCTTTCGGTAATTCTTTTTCCAGCGTCAGCAGATACTGGCGGGTGAATTCCACCGATTCCAGCGTTTTTGGCGCGCCCGGCAGGAAATGTCCCGGTACAACGACGTGCGGATTAAGACCGGTAATTTCATTGAGCGCTTCTACCCACTGTTTACGGGATTTCGGCGTCTGCGTATCTGCTGTCCAGACATGCATGTTATTGCCATTCACCAGCACGCCGCCCACTACCGCTTTCAGCGACGGGATCCAGACAAACGTCCGTTCTTTATCTACGCCCTGAACCTCAAACTTATGGCCTTCGAGTTCAAAGGTCGTACCTTTCAGCGGTTCAGGAACCACAACAGATTTTGGCGCATTGTCTTTCAACTGCGGTCCCCAGAAAGCGACTTTGCCGTCTTTGCTGGCGTTGATCTGGTCGATGGTGGCCTGCGTTGCCACGATTTTGGCGTCCGGGAACGCGGCATGGATGACATCCAGCCCGAAGTAGTAATCCGGGTCGGACTGGCTGATGTACACCGTCGTCAGTTTCTTGCCGGTTGCCTTGATCATTTCCACCAGTTTTTCTGCGTCATTGCGCTGGAACTGCGCGTCGATCAGAACCGCTTCTTTATCGCCGGTAATGATTTCAGAAGAAACCGGGAAAACGCTTTTTTCACCGGGGTTATACACGTCCATTTTCAGTGCACTGGCGGCGTGAGCGGACAGGCTGCTGCCCAGCAGGGCGGCGATCAGAGTCAGATGTTTCAGTTGCATGGGTTTTCCTCAGAGACGTAAATAATCACATTCAGTAAGACTCTACTGTACGTTGCATAATCCGCGGGAAAAACCGGATAATGCGCAACTGTTTGTTGCATAAACCGGACGAATCATGGACAGAATTACCGCTGCACAAGTGTTTGTTGCCATTGTTGAACGGGGAAGCATGGTCAGTGCTGCCGAATCGCTGAATATGTCGCGGGCGATGGTGACACGTTATCTGTCGGAGATGGAAAAGTGGTCGGGCGCGCGCCTGCTGCACCGCTCCACCCGCAAACTCAGCCTGACGGATGCGGGCGAAAACACGCTGGCGCGTTGCCGGAAAATGCTGTCGGTGGCGGCTGAAATGAGCAGCGTGGCGGATACGGGCGATGAAGCGTTGCGCGGTTTGCTGCGTCTGAGTTGCTCACAATCTTTCGGGCAGGGTGCGGTGGTGATTGCGGTCAGTGAATTTTTGCGCCGACATCCGCAGGTCAGTATCGATCTTCAGCTGGAAAGCCGGGCGATCAATCTGGTGGAAGACCGGATCGATCTGGCGCTGCGCATCACAAACGATCTGGATCCGAACCTGATCGCCCGGCCGCTGGCGCTGTGTCCGTCGGTCGTCTGCGCGTCGCCGGCTTATCTGGCCGCGCAGGGTACGCCGCAGCATCCGCAGGATCTGGCAGTCCACAACTGCCTGACGTACACCTGGTTCGGCAAAAGCCTGTGGCAGTTTGCACGGCAGGGTGAACAGGTCGCGATTCCGGTGAGCGGAAATCTGAGCGCCAATGAATCGCTGGTGCTGCTGACCGGGGCAGTGGAAGGCGCGGGAATCGTCATGCAGCCTTATTATTCGGCGGCACCGCTGATTGCCAGCGGCCAGCTCGTCGCCTTACTCAGCGGGTGGCAGCCACAGGAAATGGGGATTTATGCGATTTACATGTCCCGGCGGCAAATGCCGGCGGCGTTGCGAGCGCTGCTCGATTTTCTGGTGGAATGGTTCAAAGGCCATCCGCGCTGGCTGTCGCTGACAGAAGAAAAACGCTGAGTCACCGGCAGGGAATAAGCCAGTGGAATCGGTCCCTTTTTCGTCTTCCGCGCATTCCCTGCAATGTATTGTTATGTAAAGATTAATCCTGATATCGGGTGTTTTTCAGGCAGCAAGGGCACAGACTGCGTCTGGTCAAAAGTGTGATCAACGTGGTATTTAAACCCATCCGGCGCAATGCCGGTGCCTTTACTCATCACTAAAAATATCCGGAGTTTTTATGCCTGTCGCACTCCTGGCACTGGCGCTCAGCGCGTTTGCCATCGGTACCACTGAATTCGTCATCATGGGGCTGCTCCCCAACGTGGCGGGGGATCTGAATGTCAGTATTCCTTCTGCAGGCTGGTTAATCAGCGGATACGCGCTGGGTGTGGCAATCGGGGCACCGATCATGGCCGTGCTGACGGCAAAACTGCCGCGCAAGAACACCCTGCTGCTGCTGATGAGCATCTTTATTATTGGCAACGTGATGTGCGCGCTGTCGTACAGCTACGATTTCCTGATGCTGGCGCGCGTGATCACCGCGCTGTGTCATGGTGCCTTCTTCGGGATTGGCGCGGTGGTAGCGGCAAGTCTGGTGGCGCCTAACCGTCGTGCTTCAGCGGTTGCGCTGATGTTCACCGGCCTGACACTGGCTAACGTGCTGGGCGTTCCGCTCGGTACTGCGCTCGGACAGGCTTTCGGCTGGCGTTCAACCTTCTGGGTGGTGGCGGTGATTGGCGTGGCCTCACTGTTCGCACTCTATAAAAAGCTGCCGGATAAGAAAGAAGAAGAGCCGACTGATCTGCGTAAGGAAATCCGTGCGCTGGGTAGCCTGGGATTATGGCTGTCGCTGTCGATCACTATTTTCTTTGCTGCCGCGATGTTCGCGCTGTTCACGTATATCGCGCCTATCCTGACGCAAATTACCGGCGTGTCTGAGCACGGTGTCAGCTGGACGCTGCTGCTGATCGGCCTCGGTCTGACCATCGGTAACGTGCTGGGCGGGCGTCTGGCGGACTGGCGTCTGGGTATCTCGCTGACCCTGACTTTCCTGATGATCGCCATATTCTCCGTGCTGTTCAGCTACACCAGCGTTCATCTGGTGGCGGCGGAAATCACGCTGTTTATCTGGGCGATGGTGAACTTTGCCGCGGTGCCTGCCTTGCAGGTTAACGTGGTGACCTATGGCAAAAACGCGCCAAACCTGGTGTCGACCCTGAACATTGCGGCGTTTAACGTGGGCAATGCGCTGGGTGCCTGGGTGGGCGGCGCGGTGATTGAACGCGGAATGGGACTGAGCACTGTGCCGCTGGCGGCGGGCGCACTCGGCGCTATCGGCTTCGTACTGTGTGTGATCACTTTCCGCCGTGCGGCGAAGAAAGCGGAAAAAGCGGCCGCGTAATTCAGCCGCTAAAAAAATTAAAGGCCATGCAGGATTTCTCCGGCGTGGCCTTATTTTTTTCTGTTCAGCGCATCAGCGCGGCCTCGAGATGCCCGGCAAAGCGTTGCGCCTGCTGATGGCAGTGTTCGATAAATGTGGTGACCAGCGCCGAAGCGGGGCGGTGCAATGGCCGGATCAGGCTGACGGTAAAGGGTACGGCGACGCTGAATTCCCGCAGGACGAGTCCGTTGTCACAATAATCCAATGCGGTCAGCGGGTTGACGATCGACACGCCCGCGCCTTCGCGCACCATACTGCACACTGACGCGGCGCTGTGGGTTTCCATCACCAGCCGCCGCGTAACCTGTTGTTCCATAAATAACGTATCCAGCAGTTGCCGGTAACTGTCGGTCGCTGACAGGCTGATATAATTCAGCCCGCTGAAATCTTGTGGTGTGAGTCGCGATTTCTCAGCCAAAGGATGTCCGGCAGGCAGCACGCACACTTCGTTCAGTGTCAGCAGCGTCTGTCGCTCGGTTCCGGCTGGGGTCTGGGTGTTTTCCGTCAACCCCAAATCATGGCGCTGCGCCGACAGCCATTCTTCCAGCAGCGGCGATTCCTGCGGCACAATATTGAAACTGACGTCAGGGTAGCGGTCGAGAAACGGCTTACACACCGCAGGCAGCAACGACTGGCTGAATACCGGCAGGCAGGCGATGGACAGTTGCGCCTGCTCGAACTGGCGGATGCCTTCCGCTGCGCTGATAATTCTGTCCAGCCCGTAGTACGAGCGCTGCACTTCCTCAAACAGCCGTAACCCCTGCACCGTCGGATACAACCGTCCGCGCAGACGCTCGAATAACTGCAGATTCAGCAACTTTTCGCAGCGCGCCAGTTCACGGCTGACTGTCGGCTGCGAGGTATTGAGCAACGCAGCGGCTTCAGTCAGATTGCCGGTGGTCATGACCGCATGAAAAATTTCGATATGGCGCAGGGAAATAGCTGGCATGGTTTCATCCGCTAAGCGATGACAATAGCCCATATCATAAATGAATAGACTTGCCTGAAATAGATATTTTATCGCTGGTCTGCCACGCGGCATACTGAGGGAAATATGACGGACTTCAACTGACGGAAAATCTTATGCCACGCGCTCTGAACGATATGTCTACCGCGCTTAATGCCGCGAATTTACTGGCTCTGCCGCAACAATTTGGCTGCCCTGTGTGGGCGTATGACGCTGAAATTATCAAAGCGCGCATCGCGCAGTTGCGCCAGTTTGACGTGATCCGTTTTGCGCAGAAAGCCTGTTCTAATATTCATATCCTGCGTCTGATGCGCGAGCAGGGCGTGAAGGTCGATTCCGTTTCTCTGGGTGAAATTGAGCGTGCGCTGGTGGCCGGTTTTATTCCGGGCGGCACAGACAGTGAGATTGTGTTTACTGCTGACGTACTGGATCAACCGACGCTGGAGCGCGTGACAGCGCTGGATATTCCGGTGAACGCCGGTTCCATCGACATGCTCAGTCAGATTGGCCAGCACAAAGCCGGACATCCGGTGTGGCTGCGCGTGAACCCGGGCTTTGGTCACGGGCACAGCCAGAAAACCAATACTGGCGGGGAAAACAGTAAACACGGGATCTGGTATGCCGATTTACCGCAGGCGCTGACAGAGATTGCCCGTTACGACCTGAAACTGGTGGGCATTCATATGCATATCGGTTCCGGCGTGGATTATGGTCACCTTGAGCAGGTTTGCGATGCGATGGTGCGCCAGGTGATTGAAACCGGACACGATATTGAAGCGATCTCCGCCGGTGGTGGCCTGTCGATCCCCTATCATTTTGAAGAAGAATCCATTGATACCGGCCACTATTTTGGTCTGTGGAATCGTGCGCGCGAGCAGATTGCCGCGCATCTCGGGCATGAGATTAAACTGGAGATCGAACCGGGGCGTTTCCTGGTGGCGGAATCCGGCGTGCTGGTGGCGCAAATCCGTGCGGTGAAAAACATGGGCAGCCGTCATTTCGTGCTGTGCGACGCAGGCTTTAATGACCTGATGCGCCCGGCGATGTACGGCAGCTATCATCATATTTCACTGTTACCGGCCGATGGCCGCGATGTGAGCGGACAACCGCTGACGGATTCCGTGATCGCCGGTCCGCTGTGTGAATCCGGCGACGTGTTTACCCAGCAGGCAGGCGGCGGAGTGGAAACCTTCCCGCTGCCGCCGGTACACATCGGCGATTATTTGGTGTTCCACGATACCGGCGCGTACGGCGCATCGATGTCATCAAACTACAACACCCGACCTCTGCTGCCGGAAGTATTGTTTGAGAATGGCGTGCCAAGACTGATTCGTCGCAGGCAGACGGTGGAAGAGTTAATTGCTCTGGAGCTCTAGTCTCTGCGTCTGAGCCGGTGAGGTGGCTTGCTTTGCTCCTCCCCCTGCGAAGGGGGAGGCGGGGAGGGGGTTTTAAATACAAAGCAATGAGTTAAAGCACACTTTGAATTTTGTTTTTGACCTTAATACCCCACCCCAACCCTCCCCTTCGCAGGGGAGAAAGTTTACTTATCAAACATCTCTTTTCTCAGTAACACGATTTCTTCTGCCAGATCACGGCACAGCATGGCGGTCATCAGATGATCCTGCGAGTGCACCATGATCAGATTCACCGGAATTTTCCCCACGCCTTCATCCAGGCCAATCAGTTGCGTCTGTACTTTGTGCGCAACACGCGCCGCGTCGTCCGAGGCTTTCAGCATCGCATCAGCCTGTTCCCATTCTTTTTTACGTGCATGCTGAATCGCCATCATGGCGTTAGATCGTGCTTCTCCGGCGTTGATCAATAACTCCATCACCGTTTGTTCCAGATCGAATTCCATTGAAAACTCCAAATTGGTATACCAGAAAAGGGTGAATTCATCATATTGGAATTCCAATATTCACATGTGAGAACGCTGTCACAGAAATTAATTCGTATTCCGCTATTTTTTGGCATGCCACATTACGAAATTATTCCCGAAATATGGCCGACAGGATGATTTACAGAACCGGAATCTGACCCTGCTTCGTACGACACCTTTATTCCTCATTCAATATAAAAGGTGAAGACGAAATCAACACCTGTGAAGTATAGAAAAAAGAAAATGAGGTGCTGTCATGTCACTGAAAGACCGCTTTATCGATTCTCTGGGGGGATTCGCCAACACCTTTAATAGCTTCCGATACATCATGGCTATTAAGGCGTCTTTTATCACGTTAATGCCCGTTATTATTGTGGGGGCATTCTCAGTTTTAATTTCAAATATGGTGATGGATCCGAAAAACGGACTAGCGCATTTTGAAATGTTCTCCTGGCTGGCCACCCTCAAACCGATCATGAGCAGTATTAACTACGCCACGCTCAGTTTTCTGACCATCGGTGCGGTGTTTTTAATTGGTATCGAACTCGGGAAAATTAACGGCTCACGTTCGTTATTTCCCGGCCTGCTGGCAGTGATTTGTTTTATTGCCGTGACGCCAACCACCGTCGATATGATGGTTAACGGCCAGATGCAGGAAGTGAAAGATGTGCTGGCAAAACAATTCTCCGATACTAAAAGTCTGTTCCTCGGCATGTTTATTGCCATTCTGTCGGTGGAGATTTATTCCCGTCTGGAACGGGTTAACGGCCTGCGTATAAAGATGCCTGAGAGCGTACCGCCCAATGTGTCGGCGTCATTCTCGGCGTTAATTCCCGCCATTATTACCGTGGTGCTCGTCGCTACCTTCGGCTTTGTATTCCACCGCGTCACCGGCATGTATCTGTACGATGCGGTGTATCAGGTGATTCAGCGTCCGCTGGAATCGGTGATGCAAAGTCTGCCGGGCATTCTGCTGCTGATGTTTGTCGCGCAGCTGTTCTGGGTGATTGGTATTCATGGCAACCAGATGATTAAACCGATTCGCGAACCGCTGTTGCTCGGCGCCATCATGGTTAACATGACCGCGTTTGAGCAGGGTCATGAGGTGCCAAACATCATCACCATGCCGTTCTGGGATGTATATATGAGCATCGGAGGCTCGGGTTGTACCATCGGTTTGTTGCTGGCGGTGATGATCGCTACCCGCCGCAAAGAGATGCGCGAAATCGCCAAACTGTCCCTCGGGCCAAGTTTCTTCAACATCAATGAACCGGTGATTTTCGGTATGCCGATTATGCTCAACCCGATCCTGGCTATCCCGTTCATCATCACGCCGCTGATCACCGGCACCATCGGCTATTTTGCCACCAGCCTCGGATTCGCCGGACGCGCGGTGGTGATGGTGCCGTGGACCACACCGCCGATTATCAACGCCTGGCTGTCAACGGCCGGATCGATGGGCGCGGTGTTTACCCAGATTGGCTGCATTGTGGTGGCGGTACTGATTTATCTGCCGTTTGTGAAAGTCGCGGCGCGTCGTGCCGATCAGGCTCAGCTTGAAGCCATGCAGCAGAGCCAGAAACAGGCTGCCACGGCGTAAATTATTCGGAAAATGAGGGATGTTATGAGTAAGGTTTCAATCGCCATTCCTGACGGATTTATTCTCGGTGCCGCCGCCTCTGCGTGGCAGACCGAAGGCTGGAGCGGCAAAAAAGACGGGCAGGATTCGTATCTGGATCTCTGGTACAAAAATAACCGCCATGTCTGGCACAACGGTTACGGCCCGGCGAAAGCCACCGATTTCATCAACCGCTACAAAGAAGATGTGGCGCTGATGAAAGCCAGCGGGCTGAGTCATTACCGCACGTCAGTTAACTGGTCGCGCTTTTTCACCGACTATGAGTTGGGTACGGTCGATGAAGAATACGCGGCGTATATCGACGATCTGCTCGATGAGATGAAACGCAACGGCATCGAACCGATGCTGTGCCTGGAACACTACGAATTACCGGCGTTTCTGATCGAAAAATACGATGGCTGGAGCTCGAAAAAAGTCGTCGATCTGTTTGTGTTGTATGCAGAGAAAGTCTTCGAACGGTATGCCGGAAAAGTCAGCCGCTGGTTTACCTTCAACGAACCGGTGGTGGTGCAAACCCGCGTGTATCTGGATGCGATCCGCTGGCCGTTCGAGCAAAACACCGCGAAATGGATGCAGTGGAATCACCACAAAGTGCTGGCAACCGCCAGAGTGGTCGAACTGTTCCATCGCAAAAAATATCACGCCGCAGGTACCGTCGGGGTGATTTTAAATCCGGAAGTGACGTACGCCCGTTCATCGGCGGCGCATGACCAAAAGGCGGCGCATTTATACGATTTATTCTATAACCGCGTATTTTTGGACCCGATGATCAACGGGGAATATCCGCAGGAATTGCTGGAGCTACTGGAAAAGCACGGCGTACATTTCGATTATACAGAAGCGGAACTGGCGGTTATCCGTAATAACACCGTGGATGAAGTGGGTATTAATCTTTATTACCCGCACCGGGTGAAAGCACCGTCCCGCGAATGGAATAAAGACACGCCATTCCATCCGGCGTATTACTACGAACATTTCGAATTGCCCGGACGCCGGATGAATAAATCGCGTGGCTGGGAAATCTATCCGAAAATTATTTATGACATGGCGATGCGCATTAAAACGGAATACGGAAATATTTCGTGGTTTGTGGCTGAAAACGGCATGGGTATCGAAAATGAAGGCCAGTTTCGCGATGCCGTCAGCGGGGAAATTCAGGACAACTATCGTATTGAATTTATTGCCGGGCATCTTTACTGGACATTAAAAGCGCGTGAAGACGGCGCCAATTGTCAGGGATATATGCTCTGGGCCTTTACCGATAATGTCTCGCCAATGAACGCCTTTAAAAATCGTTACGGGCTGATCGAAATTGATCTTGATAACAATCGTGATCGCCGTCAGAAGAAATCCTCTCACTGGTTTAAATCACTCAGTGAAAGCGGTGTGTTGTCTTTAACGCTCGATGACCAGGAAAAATAACCTAAGGAAACACTATGAAACGAATCGTTTTAGCTTGTTCGGCAGGGATGTCCACGTCACTGGTGGTCACCAAAATGGAAAAAGAAGTCACTGCGCGGGGGCTGGAATATCAGATCTACGCGATCCCTGAAAACAATCTGCGTGACGAGCTTGAAGCCTATGGCCGCGATATTGTCGCCGTGCTGCTCGGGCCGCAGGTGCGTTTTAAACTGGCGGAGAATAAAAAGCTGACTGATGAACACGGCATTCCGATTGCGGTGATCGACATGGTGGCTTACGGCACGTTAAACGGTGCAAAAGTGCTGGATCAGGCATTATCTCTGATACAGTAACATCCGGTCTTTTTTGTTTTTTGCATCAGGGTGATTGTGTGGAAAAAGGTGTGGTTTCGCAGGACAGAAAGCAGTATCAGGAAATCGGGCATGACCTGCGTGAGCAAATCAAGCAAGGGCATTTCGCCGTGGGATCCCGCCTGCCGCCCGAACGCAATATGGCGGAAAACTACGGCGTCAGCCGGACGATTGTGCGCGAAGCCTTACTGATGCTGGAACTGGAGGGCACGGTGGATATCCGTCAGGGTTCCGGCGTGTACGTGATCCGCATTCCTTCTCAGGAAGAAGGCGAAGACGAACTGTTGTATCAGGGGCAGATTGGCCCCTTTGAAATCTTACAGGCGCGGCAGTTGCTCGAAAGTAATATTGCCGCGTTTGCCGCCAAAATGGCCACCAAAGCGGATATCGAAAATCTGCGCCGCACGCTGGAGCAGGAACAAATCGCCATCGTGGCTAACGACGAAAGCGGTGATAACGACCGGCTGTTCCACCTGCTGATTGCCGGTGCGACACAAAACCAGATGCTGCTCGATTCGGTGAAAAATATCTGGATGCACCGGGATTCCAGCCCGCTGTGGAAACAGTTACACAGCCATATAGCTACCCGCGGTTACCGCCTGAAATGGCTGGCTGATCATCAGAATATTTTGGCCGCACTGCGCCGCCGCGACGTCATGGGCTCGTATCAGGCGATGTGGCAGCACATGGAAAATGTGAAAAATACGCTGATGGAATTGTCGGATGTGGATGCGCCGGAGTTTGACGGCTATCTGTTTGAATCTGTGCCGATTTTTCAGGGAAAGATGGTCTGAAAGCGATGAAGATTATTAATCTGAGTGAACGGCCTGAATTTCAGGACGCGGTCACAGACTGGCTTTGGCAGGCATTTGGCAGCGAAAACAGCCGGGAGTTTTTTGCCAGCGTGGTGCGAAGCAGCCTGTCCGGCGCGGACTTACCGCAAACATTTATCGCACTCGAAGGCGACAGGCTGGCAGGAACCGTGGGCCTGTGGCGCTGTGATTTAATCAGCCGTCAGGATCTTACCCCGTGGCTGGCGGCGTTATACGTGGATGAAAATTTCCGTTCGTGCGGGCTGGGGCAGCAGTTACAGGCATTTGTACTGGAACAGAGCCGCCGCAGCGGCTTTTGTGAGTTGTATTTGTATGCCGAATTCACCGGCTATTACGAACGTTTTGGCTGGAAATACATCGGCGATGCGCTGGATTATCCGGATAAGCCGGTGCATCTTTTCCATCAACATCTTTAGCTGTTTGCCGGGCCGCTCACCGAGTGACGACGTACCAGCGTCGGGCTGAACATATGGGTTGTTTCCGGTAACGGCTGACCGTTTGCCAGCGCTAACGCCAGTTGCGCTGCCTGATTTGCCATCGCTACCACCGGATAACGTACGGTGGTCAGACGCGGGCGCAGATAGCGTGAAATCAGCACATCATCAAAGCCAATCAGCGAAATTTCGCCCGGCACATCAATACTGTTATCGCTTAATACCGATAATGCACCGGCGGCCATCGGGTCGTTGTAACAGGTCACCGCCGTAAATCCTTTGCCCAATCCCAGTAAATCCGCCATGGCTTTTTCACCACCGATTTCATCCGGTTCCGCGTAGGCAATCAGCTTGTCATCTACCGGAATGTTGTGTTCGGTGAGGGCGTCGATATAGCCCTGAAGCCGGTCGCTGGCATCGGAAATGCCGTGGTTGGAACATAAAATCGCGATGCGCTGATGGCCGGCCTGAATGAGGTGGCGCGTCGCCAGCCAGGACCCGTAGCGGTCATCGAGGGCGATACAGCGCTGTTCAAAACCCGGCAACGTGCGGTTAATCAGCACCATTCCGGGGATTTGCTGCATCAGGCTGGTCAGCTCATCTTCTGGCAGCATTTTGGCGTGAACCACTAACGCCGCACAGCGGTGGCGGATCAACTGCTCAATGGCCTGACGCTCTTTTTCAACGTTGTGATAACCGTTACCAATCAGCAGAAAATTGCCGGTGGCGTAGGCCACCTGTTCGACCGCTTTGACCATCGCGCCAAAAAACGGATCAGAAACGTCGGCCACGATCAGCCCCAGCGTTTCGGTTGCCTGTTGGGCGAGGGCGCGGGCGTTGGCATTCGGATGATATTGCAGATGCTGCATGGCGTTCTGTACGGCTTCCCGCGAGCTGTCGCTGGCTTTCGGGGAATGGTTTATCACGCGTGAAACGGTCGCAACCGATACGCCTGCCAGTTTTGCTACATCCTTAATCGTTGCCATAACACTTCCGTTTTCCGTGAGGGTAATCGTTTACACTGACCAGTTTTGCGGAAAAGACCGGTGGCTGCAAGGATGCTGATCGCAACTTTTTGATGTAAGCGCGATGTAACGGGAAAAGATCGTGGTGATTAACCGAAATCCCAGTGCGATAGGGTGGAAATGCGTTTTATTAAGATTATTTGTTCTTTGAAGTGTCAGCGCAGTGAATGGTATTTTTAAAGTCATTTATCTGCGCTGAGAAAAATAGAAATTATGTCGATAAAACGCTATCCGCAACTGGCCCACTGGGGCGCATATACCGCTGTGGTGGAAGATGGCCGCTTAATCCGTTGTGAACCTTATAAGGCGGATGCCGATCCTTCACCTCTGCTCGATTCCATTGCGCCGCTGGTCTATTCCGACAAACGTATCCGCAAACCGGCCGTGCGCCGCTCGTGGTTGAAACATCGCGAAAACAGCGATCGTTCGCTGCGGGGCCGCGAAGATTTTGTCGAAGTGGACTGGGATCTGGCGCTGGATCTGGTGGCCGAAGAGAATAAACGCGTGCGTGATCGCTACGGCGCTTCCGGCATTTTCAACGGCTCTTACGGCTGGTCATCGGCCGGACGTCTGCATCACGCCCGTTCTCTGGTGCGTCGTTTTTATTTCACCGGTGGCGGCGGGGTGGATCAGCAGGGCAACTATAGCTGGGGCTCGGCGCAATTTTTCCTGCCGTACGTTATCGGCACGTTTACCCCGCTGACCGGACGCGTGACCTCGTGGCCAAGTGTGGTCGAACACGCTGACATTCTGGTCGCATTTGGCGGTCTGGCGCTGAAAAATGCGCAAGTGGCGTCCGGCGGCGCGGTGGAACATACCCTGAAACCGGCGCTGGAACAGTTGGCGAAAAAAGGCACCCGCGTCATTAACATCAGCCCGATGCGCGACGACTGTCCGGAATTCGTGAATGCAGAGTGGATCCCGATCCGCCCGAACACCGATGCGGCGCTGATGATGGCCGTCGCGTTTGAGATTCAGCGCAAAGAAGCGCAGGACGAGGCGTTTCTGGCGAGCCATTGTGTCGGTTATCCGCAACTTGCCGCCTATCTGCGCGGCGACACTGACGGCATCCCGAAAACCCCTGACTGGGCAAGCCACATTACCGGCGTACCGGCTGAGCGTATTGCGCGTCTGGCGGATGATCTGATCGGTGTACGCAGCTTTATCACCTGTTCTTATTCTGTACAGCGTGCTCACCGTGGCGAGCAGCCTTACTGGATGATGATCGCCATTTCCGCCATGCTCGGGCAGGTCGGTTTGCCGGGCGGCGGATTCTCCTTCGGTCACGGCTCGATGAACAGCGTGGGTAATCCGCGTTATGACACGCCGGGGCCTGCCGTCAGTGCCGGGCCGAATCCTTCTGGTTTGTCGATCCCCGTGGCGCGTATCAGTGACATGCTGCTCAATCCCGGCCAGCCGTATGAATTCCAGGGCGAAACGCTGAATTATCCGGATATTCACCTGGTGCACTGGGCGGGCGGTAATCCGTTCCATCATCATCAGCAACTGAACCGTCTGGTCGAAGGCTGGCAGAAGCCGGACACCGTGATTGTGCAGGATAACGTCTGGACGCCAGCGGCGCAGATGGCGGATATCGTGCTGCCTGCGACAACATCGCTGGAACGTAATGATATCGGCGGATCGTCACGCGACCGCTTCGTGCTGGCGATGCATCAGGCTGTTGCGCCACAACATCAGGCGCGTAACGATTTTGATATTTTCGCTGACATTGCTGACCGTCTCGGTTACCGCGAGCAGTTCACGCAGGGGCGTAATGAAGATCAATGGTTGCGCCATATTTACCGTCAGTGTGGCGAAGCGCAGAAAGGCACCGGCGTGGAATGGCCTGACTTTGAAACCTTCTGGGAGCGCGGTTTTGTTGAACTGCCGGTACCGGAAAAAGATTACGTGTTCTTTGAGGAATTCCGTAAAAGCCCGCGTGCTAATCCGCTGGGGACCCACAGCGGCAAAATCGAACTGTTCTCCGAAACCATCGCGGGTTACGGTTATGACGATTTCGCGCCGCACCCGGAGTGGCAGCCGCCGGTCGAATGGCTGGGCGCGGAAAGTGCCAAACAGTGGCCGCTGCACCTGATTTCCATTCAGCCAAAAGATCGTCTGCACAGCCAGCTTGATCAGTCGCCGCTGGCGCAGTCGAACAAAACCGCCGGTAAGGAAACGTTGTTTATGCATCCGGAAGATGCTCTCAGCCGTCAGCTGAAGGAGGGAGACCGGGTGAAAGTGCACAATGCGCGTGGCAGTTGTCTGGCGGGGGTGTCACTCAGTGACGGAATTACGCGTGGCGTGGTGCTGATGTCGACCGGCGCCTGGTTTGATCCTGGCTTTGGTGGCCAATGGCAGGAAACCGAGCAGGCGGGGAACCCGAATGTACTGACGCTGGATATCGGCACGTCGCGTCTGACGCAGGGGCCAAATGCCATGAGTTGCCTGGTCGAAGTGGGACCTGTTTAAGGTAGTTTTTAAATAGTTAGCCCGATTTAGGATAAATCGGGCCTATTTTCACCACTCGTTACACTTTGCGGAATTATGTTTCGATTGCCTGCTGGCTGTGGTTCGTACAAAACAGCTAAATTGAACGTCCCAGAGGTATTGATTGGTGAATCATCAACGTGCTCTGCATGTTGATACCGATTAAATTTGCACCAACCTACGCGGATGCGTAGGTTTTTTTTTGCCTCAACTCCGGCACACCGATCAGTTCCCTCCTAAACTCTCTCTGACTGTCGTCATTTTTCAGCGGCTTATAGTATGCTGTTTCCCCAACCTTTTTCTTCAAGATCAGGGATGACACATAAGGAGATGGCAAACATGTATAACTTTCTTTTCGCCGCGTTCAGATGGCTCTTCCGCCTGATGTTCCGGGTTACCGTGACCCCGGCGAGAAACGATTTTAATTACCCGCGTTTAATCCTCACGCCGAACCATGTCTCGTTTATTGACGGCATGTTGCTGGTGCTTTTCCTGCCGGTCAAACCGGTATTTGCAGTGTATTCCAACATCACGGACAGCTGGTTTATGCGCTGGCTGAAACCCTATGTGGACTTCATGCCGCTGGATCCCACCAAACCGATGGCGATCAAGCATTTGATCCGCGAGGTGGAGAAAGGGCGTCCGGTAGTTGTGTTTCCGGAAGGGCGCATTACGGTTACCGGTTCATTAATGAAGATTTACGACGGCGCGGCCTTTGTGGCGGCGAAGTCACAGGCGACCGTCATTCCGGTGCGCATAGACGGGCCGGAATATACGCCGTTTGGCCGGTTGTTCGGCAGCTTTAAAATCCGCTGGTTCCCGAAAGTCACTATCAATCTTTTGCCGCCGACTACCATTCCGATGCCGGATGCGCCGCGTTCCCGTGACCGCCGCATTCTCGCCGGTGAGCAACTGCATAAAATTATGATGCAGGCGCGTATGGATACCCGCGAACCGGAAACGCTGTATCAGGCGTTTTTGTCCGCACAAACCCGTTATGGCCGTCGCAAACCCTGTATCGCTGATATCGCGTTCAAAGAAGATACCTATCAGGGACTGCTGAAAAAATGCCTGGGCGTGAGCCGCATTTTGCAACGTTTTACCCGCGAAGGTGAGCATGTCGGGATGCTGTTGCCAAATGCCACGATCATGGCGGCGGCGCTGTTTGGCGCGTCAATGCGCAACCGTATTCCGGCGTTGCTTAACTACACTGCGGGTGCCAAAGGGCTGCAAAGCGCGATGAAAGCGGCGCAGATCAAAACCATTATTACCTCCCGCCAGTTCCTTGAAAAAGGCAAACTGACGCACCTGCCGGAGAACGTGCCAGAGGCGAACTGGGTCTATCTGGAAGATTTGAAAGACACGGTGACCACGCAGGACAAGCTGTGGATCCTGTTCCATCTGATCTTCCCGCGTCGTGCGATGCTGCCGCAAAAAGCCGATGATGCAGCACTGGTGCTGTTTACTTCGGGTTCTGAAGGCAATCCGAAAGGCGTGGTGCATTCACACGCCAGCCTGCTGGCTAACGTCGAGCAAATCCGTACCGTGGCGGACTTCACGCCGCGTGACCGCTTTATGTCGTCGCTGCCGCTGTTCCACGCCTTTGGCCTGACCGTCGGATTGTTAACGCCGCTGATCACCGGCGCTCGCGTGTTCCTGTATCCGAGTCCGCTGCATTACCGCATCGTGCCCGAACTGGTCTACGACCAGAACTGTACCGTGCTTTTCGGTACTTCAACCTTCCTGGGCAATTACGCCCGCTTTGCCCATCCGTATGATTTTGCCCGCTTGCGGTATGTGGTGGCCGGTGCGGAAAAACTGGCTGAAAGCACCAAAGAAATCTGGCAGAACAAATTCGGTATCCGCATTCTCGAAGGCTACGGTGTGACCGAATGTGCGCCGGTGGTGGCGATCAACGTACCGATGGCGACCAAAGTGAATACCGTCGGCAAAATTCTGCCGGGGATGGAGTCTCGTCTGATTACCGTGCCGGGCATTGAGGAGGGCGGTCGTCTGCAACTGCGCGGGCCGAACATCATGAAAGGCTATCTGCGCGTCGAAAATCCGGGTGTGCTGGAAACTCCGCAGGCTGAGAATGCCGCAGGTGAAATGCAGGCGGGCTGGTATGACACCGGTGATATCGTCACGCTGGATGAAAAAGGTTTCTGTGCCATCCGTGGTCGCGTGAAGCGTTTTGCCAAACTGGCGGGAGAAATGGTCTCGCTGGAAAGTGTCGAGCAACTGGCGATCAAGGCTTCACCGGATAAACAGCACGCGGCGACATCGCGCAGTGATGCCAGCAAAGGCGAGGCACTGGTGCTGTTCACCACCGATCCTGAATTACGTCGTGATGCGTTAAGTAAAGCTGCCCGTGAACTGGGGTTGCCGGAACTGGCCGTGCCGCGTGAAATTCGCGTCGTTAAAGCGTTACCGTTGCTCGGCAGCGGTAAACCCGATTTTGTCACCCTGCGCGAGATGGCAGAGAACCCGGAGAGTGAAGCATGAGTCAGCCTTTAAAGGCAGCTGCAGGGCCGTTGATGTCAAAGAGTATGACGGCGGTGATCGTGGCGCAGTTCCTGTCGGCTTTCGGTGATAACGCGCTGTTGTTTGCCGCGCTGGCGCTGATCAAACAACAGCTTTATCCCGACTGGAGCCAGCCCGTTTTACAAATGGCGTTCGTGGCGACGTACATCATTCTCGCGCCGTTTGTCGGGCAGTTTGCCGACAGTTTTTCCAAAGGCCGCGTGATGATGGTCGCTAACCTACTGAAACTGGCGGGCGCGGCGGTGATTTGCGCGGGCATGAATCCGTTCCTCGGTTATACGCTGGTCGGCATTGGCGCTGCGGCTTATTCACCGGCGAAATACGGCATTCTGGGCGAGATCGCCAGTGGTGAACAACTGGTGAAAGCCAATGGCCTGATGGAAGCCTCTACTATTGCCGCGATCCTGCTGGGTTCTGTGGCCGGTGGCGCACTGGCTGACTGGAGCATTCTGGCGGCGCTCGGTATCTGTGTGCTGGCGTATGGCGCGGCAGTGGCGGCAAACTGGTTTATTCCGAAGCTGAACCCGGCGCGTCCGGGGCAGTCATGGAATCCGGCAAAAATGAGCCGGACATTTTTCTCTGCCTGCAAAACCTTGTGGCAGGATGGCGAAACCCGCTTCTCGCTGGTCGGTACCAGCTTGTTCTGGGGCGCGGGCGTGACGCTGCGTTTCCTGCTGGTGCTGTGGGTTCCCGTGGCGCTGGGCATCACCGATAACAAAACCCCGACCTTGCTGAATGCGATGGTGGCGATCGGGATTGTGTTTGGTGCGGGAGCGGCGGCGAAGTTAATCCGTCTGGAAACCGTGAAACGCTGCCTGCCAGCAGGTGTCGCCATCGGTATCGCCGTGGTGGTCTTTGCGCTGCAAACCAGCATGCTGAGTTCTTACATTGTGCTGGTGGTGGTGGGGATTTTAGGCGGCTTCTTTGTGGTCCCGCTGAATGCCCTGTTGCAGCATCGCGGTAAGATTTCTGTCGGTGCCGGTAACGCGATTGCCGTACAGAATCTGGGTGAAAACACCGCCATGCTGCTGATGCTCGGCTTGTATTCGCTGGTGGTGATGGCCGGTGCGCCGGTGGTGGCGATTGGCATCGGGTTCGGTGTGGTGTTCGCGCTGGCGATTGCCGGGTTGTGGATCTGGAAAAACATGCAGAAACGCCGTATGGCGTAATGTTGTTTTCGCACAAAAGAAAAGGGCGCTCAGCGTAATGCCGGTCACTTAAGGAAATGAGGCCCGTGAATTTGGGCCTTCGATGAAGAAAAATAGCGCTATAAGCCTGATTCCTTCATTATCCTTTGAAGCACAAAAATGAATTTGTATTCATAAAAATGCTTAAGTGACCGGCATTAGGCGCTCAGCGCCCTTTTTTGTTGCCTGCAATCAGGATTTACGGCGCAGGAATGGTGAAGCGTTTGTGGATGTTTTCCAGATCAGCGAGGATTTCCTCATCGAGTGTCAGATCCTGACTGTCGATGTTGATCTTCAGTTGTTCCATTGTGGTGGCGCCCAGCAGCGTGCTGGCCACAAACGGTTGCTGACGCACAAAGGCCAGCGCCATCTGAGAAGGATCCAGATTACGTTTCTTCGCCAGCGCGACATATTCAGCAATCGCCGCTTCAGCCTGCGGTGATGAGTAACGGGTGAAACGGCTGAACAGCGTATTACGCGCCCCGGCCGGTTTCGCACCGTTAAGGTATTTACCGCTCAGCGTGCCGAATGCCAGGCTGGAATAGGCCAGCAGTTCAACCCCTTCGTGCTGACTGATCTCCGACAAACCGATTTCAAAGCTGCGGTTCAGCAGGCTGTATGGGTTTTGAATCGAAACGATACGCGGCAAATCATGTTTCTCCGCCAGTTGCAGGTAACGCATCACGCCCCACGGGGTTTCGTTAGAAACGCCGATATAGCGGATTTTACCGGCACGAACCTGTTCATTCAGCGCTTCCAGCGTTTCCAGCAAGGTAACCGGAGACTGCTCTTCGGTGTACTGATAACTTAGTTTGCCAAAGAAGTTGGTCTGACGCTGCGGCCAGTGCAACTGATAAAGATCCAGATAATCCGTATTCAGACGTTGCAAACTGGCATCCAGCGCCGCGCGGATATTTTTGCGATCCAGCATCTGAGCCGGACGAATAGCGTTGTCATTACCGCGGGAAGGCCCGGAGACTTTGCTCGCCAGAACAATTTTCTCACGGTTGCCACGGGCTTTCAGCCAGCTGCCGATATAGCTTTCCGTCAGCCCCTGGGTTTCAGGACGCGGCGGAACGGGATACATCTCTGCGGTATCAATCAGGTTGATGCCTGCCGCAACGGCGTAATCGAGTTGCTGGTGGGCGTCGGCTTCGCTGTTTTGTTCACCAAAAGTCATGGTGCCAAGTCCCAGTAAGCTCACTTCTAAAGAACTGTGGGGTATACGGTGATATTGCATTGCCGGTCTTCCTTTATATCTGAGAATGTCAGCCTGTTAGAAAAAGCGCCTTAACTGACTATATACAAGGCTGGCAGATGGGGGAAGTGGCAGTGTGTGCGGGAGGAACGACGCGGTCGGTGGATAAAATAACAAAGAGCCAGTCCTGATAACTGGCTCTGCGACGGGTTAAGAAGCGTAATGCTTAACGCTTCATCACCTGGCTGACGTTGTCATTATTGATCTGGCGGTCGTTGCCTTGTTCGTCTGTGTAACTCAGCAGTCCGGTAGATTTATCCAGCTTAGGTTTACCATCAGTCAGGATCATATTGCCGTCTTTGGTTGAGATCACATAATCGCTGGCACAGCCCGCGAGGCTCAACACCACAAGCGCAGCACCGGCCGCCATTAAAGTTTTCTTCATCATCGTTAACGTTCCTTTTTGTTGTACCGAAGATATTCACATTTAGCGTAGCAAACTATCCCGCAGGCAGCGGGAAATGATATCGGTTAAAGCTGAAAATGGCGGGCCAGAAGCGCCGCCGTAAAACGCTTTTTCAAATAGAAGCCGCGCGGCAGCGTCAAAATGGGTTGCCCTGACTCTCCGATCGCTTCCGTCAGCGCTTTGCTGTTGGCAGCTTTGGGGCGAATTTGCAGGTATTCCCCATGTCGGGCTGTGATGCTTTCGACTTTACCCAGAACAATCAAATCCATCAGTTCTTCCCAGTCCTGACGCAGTTGCTCATCTTCTTCCTCAGAGGGTTGCCATAATAAAGGCGCCCCGATGTGGCGCTCAGCCAGGGGGATCTGGCGCTCACCTTCGACCGGTATCCACAAAACTCGCGCCAGTTTATGGCGCACATGGCTGTTTTCCCACGTCACACCGCTGTTACCGGTTAACGGGGCAACGCAGACAAATGTGGTTTCCAGCGGCCTGCCACGGGAATCAATTGGGATCGTTTTCAGCTCAATGCCAATATCAGCGAAATCCTGCTCCGGTTTACTTCCTGCAATGGCGCCGAGATACACCTCAAGCAACATACCGACCCAGCCTTTCTCCCGTTTAAGGTTCTCAGGAATAGGCAGGCCAGCGTGAGCGGCCAGTTCACCCAGCGTATGACCCGCCAGCGATTGTGCGCGGTGCAACAGTTGCTGTTCGTTGTGCGGAGGCTGGGTGGCAGGTAAAGGAATAGACATAAAAAAACAATGCTCACTCAATAGATTAAATTTCGTACTGCTTTTGTCATGCACAGTGAATAAAAACTTATTCCTGTGGAGCAATGAAATAATAGCATGATTTGTCTTAGTTTTTTTTCAGGTTTCTGACTTCTTTTGCGCCTTAACGATTAGGTTGATCACCTGTTGAAGGCGACAATGAACAGGATCTTCCACCTACTTATCCACAGATTTCTTGGATAACCCTGCCTGAATTCGATCACTGGTTCGATTTACAGGCTTGACGGGAGGGGTTTTATCCAATTTTTGGGGCAATGACGTCAACTTTTAGACGATCGCTGTGGATAAAAACAACATTGGTGGATCTTTCGCCAGATCACTTGAAGGTGTGAGATAACTCTCATTTTTAACCGTGGGATAACTCTGTTTAATGTTAATAAGCATTTGTTTTTAAAAGTTTTTATCGGAGCATGTTTTCCCGGTAAAAATAAGTTAAGAAGAGTTTTACCCTGCTTACTCTGAAGTTCTTCACATACCTATCCACAGAAAAAGTGAATAAAATCGCAGGTGATTTCTAAAATCTGTTTATAACTTGGCGTATAACTGTGAGTTATCCCATTTTTATTCATGCTGATCGGTATTAACCAGTGGTTTACCGCCTGTTGGTAGTATGAAACAATCAGTACATCTATGAGTTTAGCTATTGGGGTAGTCCGGTGATCGATGATGATGGCTACCGCCCGAATGTTGGTATTGTAATCTGTGACAAGCAGGGTCAGGTGTTGTGGGCCAGACGATACGGCCAGCACTCCTGGCAGTTTCCACAAGGGGGCATAAACCCTGGTGAAACCGCTGAGCAGGCCATGTACCGCGAGCTGTTTGAGGAAGTGGGGCTTGGCCGTAAAGATGTCCGTATTCTGGCTTCAACCCGTAACTGGTTACGTTATAAATTGCCAAAACGTTTGGTGCGTTGGGACACAAAGCCGGTTTGTATCGGCCAAAAGCAAAAATGGTTCTTGCTGCAACTGATGTGTAACGATGCTGATATCAATATGCAGCGCAGCAGTACGCCTGAATTTGATGGCTGGCGTTGGGTGAGTTTCTGGTATCCGGTTCGTCAGGTGGTGTCATTTAAGCGCGATGTTTACCGGCGTGTAATGAAAGAGTTTTCCACCACGATTATGCCGATGCAGGAAGTCTCTCTTCCCAGGACATCGCCCGCCTATCGTCGTAAAAGAGGCTAAGTCACGAAGAGATGCTCACGCGTTTGCGAGAAATTGTTGAAAAGGTAGCAATGGCGTCCAGCCTCAATGATGCGCTGGACGTACTGGTCAACGAAACCTGCCTGGCGATGGACACGGAAGTCTGTTCCGTCTATCTCGCTGACAATGACCGCCGTTGTTATTACCTGATGGCGACGCGAGGTTTGAAAAAACCTCGCGGGCGGACTATTACGCTGGCGTTTGATCAGGGGATTGTGGGTCTGGTAGGGCGTCTGGCTGAGCCCATTAACCTTGCCGATGCGCAGAGCCATCCCAGTTTTAAATATATCCCCGCCGTAAAAGAAGATCTTTTCCGATCCTTCCTGGGTGTGCCGATCATTCACCGCCGTCAGTTGCTGGGTGTGCTGGTTATTCAGCAACGCGAACACCGGCAGTTCGACGAAAGTGAAGAGTCGTTTATGGTCACGCTCGCCACTCAGCTGGCGGCGATCCTTTCTCAGGCACAGCTTAATGTGCTTTACGGGCGCTTTCGCCAGACGCGCGTTCGTGCACTTGCCGCATCGCCGGGTGTGGCCATCGGTATCGGCTGGCAGGACAGCTCGCAACCTTCGCTCGATCACGTTTATATGGCGTCTACGCTGGATACCGTACGTGAACGCGAACGTCTGACCCGGGCCCTGGAAGACGCCGGTGCTGAGTTCCGCCGTTTCAGTAAACGTTTCGCGGCGAGTGCGCAGAAAGAAAGCGCGGCGATTTTTGACCTCTACTCTCACCTTCTTAATGATGCACGCCTCAAGCGTGAACTGTTCGCTCAAATAGATCAGGGCGCCGTCGCGGAATGGGCAGTTAAAAAGGTCGTGGAAGAGTTTGCGGCGCAGTTTGCCAGCTTGCAGGATACCTATCTGCGTGAGCGTGGCAGCGATTTACGTGCGCTGGGCCAGCGGCTGGTTTTCCATCTTGATGATACGATTCAGGGCAACACACAGTGGCCGGAACGTTTTATTCTGGTTGCCGACGAACTGACCGCTACTTTGCTGGCCGAAATGCCGCAGGACCGGCTGGCAGGTGTGGTAGTTCGTGATGGTGCAGCCAACTCGCATGCGGCGATTTTGGTCCGTGCGATGGGCGTGCCGACCGTGATGGGCGCCGATATTCAGCCTGCACTGCTCAGCCAGCGACAGCTGATTGTCGATGGTTATCGCGGTGAACTGCTGATTGATCCGGAAGCCGTACTGGTCACGGAATACACGCGGCTGATCAGCGAAGAAATGGAGCTGAGTCAGAAGGCTGAAGATGATGTTGAGCAACCTGCAGCGCTGAAAAGCGGTGAGCGGGTGAAAGTGATGCTCAACGCCGGTCTGAGTGCTGACCATGAAAAATTGTTCGGCAGCCGCGTTGACGGCGTCGGGCTGTATCGCACCGAAATTCCTTTCATGTTGCAAAGCGGCTTCCCTTCTGAAGAAGAGCAGGTCGCGCAATATCAGGGCATGTTGCAGTTGTTTCCGCAAAAGCCGGTGACATTGCGAACGCTGGATATCGGCTCTGATAAACAGCTGCCTTATATGCCGATCAGCGAGGAAAACCCTTGTCTGGGCTGGCGCGGTATTCGTATTACTCTCGATCAGCCTGAAATTTTCCTGATTCAGGTTCGCGCGATGCTGCGTGCCAATGCTGCGACCGGAAATCTCGGTATTCTGCTGCCGATGGTTACCAGCCTTGAAGAGATTGATGAGGCACGTCGTTTAATCGATCGTGCGGGACGTGAAGTGGAAGAACAGTTGGGTTACGAGCTGCCACACACGCGTCTTGGCGTAATGATCGAAGTCCCATCAATGGTCTTTATGTTGCCTGCATTGGCCGGAAGAGTGGAATTTATTTCCGTCGGTACCAACGATCTGACGCAATATCTGCTCGCTGTTGATCGCAACAATACCCGCGTTGCCGGGCTGTATGACAGCCTGCATCCGGCGATGCTGCGGGTGCTCAAACAAATTGTCACCACCGCTGAGGTTGCCGGGCTGGATGTCAGCTTATGCGGCGAGATGGCGGGTGACCCGATGGGCGCGTTACTGCTTACCGGCATGGGCTTTCGTAATCTCAGTATGAACGGGCGCAGTGTTGCCCGTGTAAAATACCTGCTTCGCCGTATCGAACTTCATGATGCCGAAGAGCTTGCCGGTCGGGTGCTGCAGGCGCATTTTACGACGGACGTTCGTCATATGACCGCTGCTTTTATGGAAAGACGCGGGTTGGGCGGCCTGATCCGTGGTGGTAAATAAGCACCAGAGTTGATGCTTTGTACCGTATTACTCCCATCCTGCTCGCTTTCCGGCACAGGATGAGATGATTTTTTACAGAACTTTTCCAGCGGCTTAGCCCCGGAAAACCTTCCGGCTATGCTACTATTCGCTCCTTGCTGGCCCCTGAACGGGCAATAATCATAAACAATTTGTGGTGATAGATGAGCAACAGCTATCTGGCGTTTCCCCAGTTTGATCCGGTGATTTTCTCAATCGGACCGGTATCTCTCCACTGGTACGGACTGATGTACTTAGTTGGTTTTGTCTTCGCGATGTGGCTGGCAGTACGCCGTGCCAATAAGCCAGGCAGCGGCTGGACAAAAGATGAAGTTGAAAACTTGCTGTATGCTGGTTTCCTGGGGGTATTCCTCGGTGGTCGTATCGGTTACGTTTTCTTCTACAACCTGCCTTTATTCCTCGATAATCCGCTTTATCTTTTCAAGGTCTGGGATGGCGGCATGTCTTTCCACGGTGGCCTGATTGGCGTAATCGTGGTCATGCTGATTTTCGCCCATCGAACCAAACGCAATTTCTTCCAGGTTTCCGACTTTATCGCTCCGCTGATCCCGTTTGGACTTGGCGCAGGTCGTTTGGGTAACTTCATTAATGGTGAACTCTGGGGCCGTGTGACCACAGATGTGCCATGGGCAATGCTGTTCCCGGGATCCCGTCAGGAAGATATCGCCATTGCTGCCGCTGACCCTAAATGGCAGCCTTTGTTGAACCAGTACGGCGTATTACCGCGCCATCCTTCCCAGCTGTATGAACTGCTGCTTGAAGGCATCGTGCTATTCATCATTCTGAACATATTCATCCGTAAATCACGCCCGATGGGCGCGGTATCAGGCTTGTTCCTGATCGGATATGGCTTATTCCGTATTATCGTTGAACACTACCGTCAGCCGGATGCACAGCTCGGTCTGTTCGACGGGATCATCAGCATGGGGCAGGTTCTGTCCATTCCAATGGTTGTCATTGGCCTGATTGTGATGGTCTGGGCATATCGCCGTCCGCAGAAACAATTGTCGTGAGGTAACATGAAACAGTATCTGGATTTAATGCAGAAAGTGCTCGATGAGGGCACCCCTAAAGCCGACCGTACCGGTACAGGCACGCTGTCGATTTTTGGTCATCAGATGCGTTTCAACTTGCAGGAAGGTTTCCCGCTGGTCACCACCAAACGCTGTCACTTGCGCTCAATCATTCATGAACTCCTGTGGTTCCTGAAAGGTGAAACTAACATCGCCTATCTGCGTGAAAATAATGTCAGCATCTGGGATGAGTGGGCAGATGAGAATGGCGACCTCGGCCCGGTTTACGGCAAGCAATGGCGTGCCTGGGGCGCGGCTGACGGCAGGCAAATCGACCAACTGGCGAGCGTTGTTGAACAGCTGAAAAAAGACCCGGATTCACGCCGCATTATCGTGTCGGCGTGGAATGTGGGTGAACTGGATCAGATGGCGCTGGCACCTTGCCACGCTTTCTTCCAGTTCTATGTGGCCGACGGGAAACTGTCTTGTCAGTTGTATCAGCGTTCATGCGACGTTTTCCTCGGACTGCCGTTTAACATCGCCAGCTACGCGCTGCTGGTGCATATGATGGCGCAGCAATGTGATCTGGAAGTCGGTGACTTTGTCTGGACCGGTGGTGATACACATCTGTACAGCAACCATATGGAACAGACACATCTGCAACTGACGCGTGAGCCTCGTGCATTGCCAAAACTTGTCATTAAACGCAAACCTGCCTCCCTGTTTGATTACAACTTCGAAGATTTCGAGATTGAAGGGTACGATCCGCATCCCGCAATCAAAGCGCCGGTCGCGATCTGATTCCTTGTTTTTACCGCCTGACAGCACTGTCAGGCGGCCATTTCCCTTTTATCCGGCTTTCCCTCTGCTCCACTTTTTACGCCTTTTACTGACGATTCCAATCCCGATTTACATCCCGATGCTATCCCTGCGAGACATCACGCAACTTATTTGTCGCGTGGATTTCGTTGCACCGATAGTTCTCATGACATCCTGGAAAAAATGACTCTCCCAGTGGCGGAAAAAATCTAAATGCCTATTTTGGCCGCATGAAAACATTTGAGCGGGCAGGGGAAGAGGGGATGTCGCTGATAGAAATGATGGTTGTTGTGACTTTGGTCGCCATGTGCACATTGTGGGGAATCCACACCTGGCGCGATTATCAGCAGGCATTAAAGCTTGAGCAATCTGCGCAGCAACTGCGTTTGTATTTGTACGGGGTGCAGGCCGAAGCCAATAATTACAATCGTTCTGCTGTCTTATGGGGCATTGCCGGTGCTAATGGATGTGTGGGTAGCGGAACCCGCCCTTCAGGTTGTCATAGTGCCGTGGGTAAAATATTCGCCATCAATGAACCCGGTGTGGAGTTACTCGCTGTCAGTGAAAAAACCATGGGTTTTTACGGCCTGCGTAATGCCGCACTTGCCGGACATATCACACTAAAAAATTCAGCGGGTAGTTTGCGAATCGTACTTTCTGTCAGAGGACGGTTACGTACGTGTAGTGAAAATCAGCCTTTACTGAGTATCGGCTTATGCCAGTGAATTTAGCCCGTTGTCAGGGATTCACGCTGCCTGAAGTCATGATTGCGATGGGGATTGGCAGCATGCTGATGCTCAGTGCCGCGCAAATCTATCCGCTGATGCGCCAGAGAAGCCAGAGTCTGGGCCGACATTATCAGCTCGAGCAACTGTTGCGCCAGACTACTTTTGCCATTGGCAAAGATATTCGTCGGGCCGGTTTCTGTAACGGAACCTGCGAGGGTAAATCTGTCATCATCGGCAACGCTGCGGGTGAAGCAACCAGCTCCTGCATCCTTGTTATCTATGACCTGAACCGCAACGGAACATGGGATAAGCCCGGGACGGCGGACTCTGAATACTTTGGTTACCGTTTGCGTCAGGGCGGTATTGAGATCCAGCGCGGGGCGGATGATTGCAGCAGTGGAGGTTGGGAAAAACTCCTCGACCCTGCTGAAGTCAGCGTGACCCGGTTCGTGGTAACCGAGGTCGCAGCAAGTGGCTCCGGCCGCTTGTATTCTCTGCAACTTGAAGCCAGCTGGAGCAAAAATCCTTTCATCCACCGGCAGGTGACCGAGATGATTGCAGGCCACGTCTTATGACAGCAGAAAAAATGCGCGATTCGTCCAGACAGCGGGGGAGCGCCATGATCCTGAGTATTCTGGTGATGATGGGATTAGGGCTGATTGCCCTTAACTCGCTGCAACAGCAACTTTCCGCCGGGCTTGCGTTGACGTCAAATCAGCATCGCTATGTCATTGCCCGGGAAAATGCAGCCTCAGCATTAGCATGGGGTATCCGCCAGTCATGGAAAGACAGCCGCGAACCTCTCTGGCAGTGCCGGGATGTGCCCGCAGGCCTCATTGTTTCAGGAAGTGGCAGGACGTGTACCCGGCCTTCATTGCGTCAGGATATCTTTCTGGTTCGTGGTGAGGGACGCATAGCTGAAGGCAATGAGCCGGTTATGCAGTATCAGCAAGTCAGTATTAAAAAACAGACTGGTGGAAATCTGATTTTTTCACCGCTGACACAGGGATGGCTGGATTTTTGTCCTGAGGCTGATGAGCAGATCTGCAATGAATGAAAACCACTCAGCACAGCAAGGTTTCAGCCTCACGGAAGCGCTCATCGCCATGTTGTTCTTGTCAGTTTCCATTCTGGGGCTCCTGAATTATTACCAATCACTGAGCAATGGGTTTATGCGTCAGTGGCAGGTTCAGCAGGCGTGGTCAGAAGCACATTCCCAGCTTGAAGCATATTCAGTGGCAGGAAAGGGGACGGAGCCTTTAGCGAAAGATTGGGAATATCGGTTTACAGGCATTTCAGATGCACAATCCTGCAAGCTGGTCACTGCGACAATTCAAACGCCGGCAAAATATCAGGCAATATTGCAGCGCTTAATATGCAATTTTGGCCCCTGAAGTTGTGCCTGTAAGCCGCATATTACCGGACAAAAATACTGTTAAGCCACTTGCAATGGCGGGCTAACAGCTTAGAGTGGTTTAACAGGGTTATTTTTCCCTATAGGGAGTAATTGGCTTTATGGTTAAAACGTGACGGAACATAGGAAGAAAATCCCGATTCGATTTTTTTCACAACTATCCTGTTTCTGCGGGGGCTTAGCAGGCTTAACCGCTCAAAACAGCTTGTTGAGGTTCATCTACCGGTGAGCTGTATATTTATTGCCCGTGTGGCACGTTTATTCGATTGAGGGAGAGTGGCAATGTTAAAACACGTTACCCGCATTTCCGGGGTACTGTTGTTATTGACCTTTTGGGCCCCTGTTGTTTCAAGTGCAGCCGACTGGCAGCCTTTTGCACAAGCTATCAATAAAAGTCAGAACGACCCTCGCCAGTATCAGGCAATTAAACTGGCTAATGATATGACCGTCTTGCTGGTTTCTGACTCTCAAGCCCCCAAATCACTCGCCGCGCTCGCCATTCCTGTCGGTTCGCTGGAGGATCCTGATTCTCAGCTGGGTCTTGCCCACTATACTGAGCACATGTTACTGATGGGCTCGAAGAAATATCCTCAGCCGGAAAGTCTGTCTGAATTCCTTAAGAAACACGGTGGCAGCCACAATGGCAGCACTGCTTCTTACCGTACCGCGTTTTATCTTGAAGTAGAAAACGATGCCTTGCCAGAAGCGGTAGATCGCCTTGCAGATGCTATCGGTGAACCGTTGTTAGACCCCGCCAACGGGGACCGTGAGCGTAATGCGGTGAACGCTGAACTGACCATGGCCCGATCACGTGACGGCATGCGGATGGCGCAAGTTCGCGCAGAGACATTAAATCCCAGGCATCCGGCGTCCCGTTTTTCAGGCGGAAACCTGGATACGTTGAAAGATAAACCGGGCAGTAAGCTTCATGATCAGCTGACGGCTTTTTATCAGCGCTACTATTCTGCCAACCTGATGGTCGGTGTGATTTACAGTAATAAACCGTTGCCTGAACTTGCTGAGCTGGCCGCCACAACCTTTGGTCAGATTGCCAATCACCACGCAGCTGTGCCGCCGATTACGGTCCCGACATTAACAGCAGACCAAAAGGGTGAGTTTATCCATTTCGTTCCTGCACAGCCGCGCAAAGAATTACGGGTTGAATTTGCAATTGATAATAATAGTGCCCATTTTCGCAGTAAAACCGACACCTATATCAGCTATCTGATGGGTAACCGCAGCCCGAATACCTTATCAGACTGGTTACAGAAGCAAGGCTATGCCGATGGGATCAGCGCAGGTGCGGACCCGATGGTTAACCGTAATATGGGCGTATTCAATATCTCTGTTTCCCTGACTGATAAGGGACTGGCGCAGCGCGATACGGTTATTGCAGCCATTTTCAACTATCTCAACGAAATACGCGCTCAGGGCATCAAAAAAACCTATTTTGATGAAATTGCCCACGTTATGGCGCTCGACTTCCGCTATCCGGCGCTGACGCGTGATATGGATTATGTCGAATGGCTGGTGGACACCATGTTGCGGGTTCCTGTCGAACACGTTCTCGACTCACCTTATCTGACTGACCAGTATGACCCCAAAGCGATTGAGGCACGTCTAACAGAAATGACGCCGCAAAATGCGCGTTACTGGATCATCAGTCCGAACGAGCCGCACAATAAAGTGGCCTACTTCGTTAATGCGCCATATGAAATTGATAAAGTTTCCGCGCAAACCTACTCGCAGTGGCAGACGTTGGGGAAGGGGATTTCGCTGTCCCTGCCAGCGCTGAATCCGTACATTCCTGATTCACTTGCGCTGGTCACTAAAGATTCGACGGCGACGAAACCTGAGCTGCTGGTTGAAGATAAAGGTTTGCGTGTGTTCTACATGCCGAGTCGTTATTTTGCTGATGAGCCTAAAGCCAATGTGACTGTTTCTTTCCGCAATGAGCAGTCGCTCAGCACGGCTAAAAATCAGGTGCTCTATGGCCTGACGGATTACCTCACCGGCGTGGCTTTTGATCAGCTGAGTTATCAGGCATCCATTGGCGGGATCACGTTCGGGACATCTCCGGATAACGGTTTGCAGTTTACTGCCACAGGTTTTACCGAGTGTCTGCCTGATTTACTGGCCGCACTGGTTGATAACTACCCCGATTTCAAACCGACTCAGGAACAGCTTGATCAGGCGAAATCATGGTATCTCGAACGCTTAGCTTCAGCAGATAAAGGAAAAGCGTTTGAGCTGGCGCTGCAACCGGTTCAGTTACTTTCGCGGGTGCCTTACACCGAGCGCAGCGAGCGTGAAAAGCTGGTTTCTGCCATCACACTGGATGATGTGAACGCTTACCGTGAACAACTGGTTCACCATGCTGCCGTGGAAATGATGGTTGTGGGGAACATGACGGCTGATCAGGTTAAAGCGATGTCTCAGCAAATTATGCAAAAGCTGGGCGCGCATGGGACACGGTGGTGGCGCGGAAAGCAGGCTGTAGTGACTCAGCCGCTGAAAGCAAATATCCAGCGTATCGGGACAAGTTCGGACTCAGCACTGGCAGCGGTATATGTTCCCACCGGTTATGATGAAGTTCAGAGCATGGCGTACAGTGCATTGCTGGGACAGATTATTCAGCCATGGTTCTACAGCCAGCTTCGGACACAGGAACAGCTGGGTTATGCCGTGTTTGCTTTCCCTATTCCGGTAGGAAAACAGTGGGGGATTGGTTTCCTGCTGCAAAGTAACAGCAAGCAACCTGACTATCTGTATCAGCGCTATCTGGCATTTTATCAGCAGGCCGAAAAACGTCTGCGTGAAATGAAGGATGATGAGTTTCTGCAATATAAACAGGGACTGGTGCATGAAATGCAGCAAAATCCGCAGACGCTAGATGAGGAAGCCGACCGTCTGGGGAATGATTTCAGTCGCGGAAATCCGCAATTTGATACCCGCACGAATGTGATCCGGGTTATTGCCAGGCTGACTCAAACTCAACTGGCGGATTATTTCGATCAGGCTGTAATGAAGCAGGATGGTCTGGCGATGCTTTCGCAGGTCTCAGGCAACGATAGCAAGATCCCACAATATGCGGTGCCTGAGGGCTTTAAAACCTGGCCTGACACCTCCACGTTGCAACAGGTGCTGGAACCGCACACGGATAAATAACGTGCTGATGTGCAAAGAAAAATAAAAAGGACGCAAGAGCGTCCTTTTTTACCACGGAGGAAAGGTGGTGAGATTTTTACAGTTCGGCGATCAGTATTTTGGAGCGACGCTGGTAGTTGTACATTTCTTGTTTCTGAATCGGCAACACATCCACTTCTGCTGGCTTGAAGCCACGTTCCTGGAACCAGTGAATACTGCGGGTCGTCAGTACGAACAGCCTGTTCAGCCCCATAAGTTTCGCCTGGCTGGCAACGCGTTGCAGTAACATTTCACCGCGTGAAGAGCTGCGGTAGTCCGGGTGAACCGCCACGCAGGCCATTTCGCCAATCCCTTCATCATGGAAGGGGTAAAGCGCTGCGCAGGCAATGGTCAGGTTATCCCGCTCGATAATGGTAAATTTATCGATTTCCATTTCCAGCTGTTCGCGGGAACGACGCACCAGAATACCCTGTTGCTCCAGCGGCCGGATAAGTTCCAGAATGCCGCCGATGTCGTTGATGGTTGCACGACGCACTTGCTCGGCACTTTCCATCACGATTTGCGTACCAATACCGTCTCGCGAGAACAGTTCCTGAACCAGCGCACCGTCTTCCTGATAACTGATCAGGTGACTGCGACGTACACCACTGCGGCAGGCTTTCACCGCGCCGCGCAGGAAGCGAACGGTGCCGGAAAGATAGTCACCGCTGGATTCCATCTGATCAATTCTTTGCTGTGCATCATTAGGGAACAGTTCGGAAATAATATTACCTTCCTCGTTGATTACCCCCTGAGAAGAGCAGAAGCCGATCATTTTTTCCGCTTTCAGTTTGATTGCCAGTTGTGTCGCTACTTCCTCAGAAGTCAGGTTGAAGCTTTCACCGGTAACCGAAACTGCCACCGGGCCAAGCAAGACAATGGCATTGCTGTCGAGCTGACGGTGAATCGCTTCTTCATCAATACGGCGGATACGGCCGCTGTGACAGTAATCAATACCGTCATCGACGCCCAGTGGTTGAGCAATGATAAAATTGCCGCTGACGACGTTGATGTGCGCACCTTGGAGTGGCGTATTATTCAGACTCATCGAAAGTCGCGCTGTGATATCGAGCTGCAGCAGACCTGCGGCTTGCTTAACCAGCTCGAGCGCGCGGGCATCGGTGACGCGGATGTTTTTATGATAAATCGGTTCGTAATTATGCTCAGAAAGGTTCTCATCAATCTGTGGTCGGGCGCCATAAACAACCACCAGACGGATGCCTAAACTGTGTAACAGGCCGATATCATTGACAATATTGCTGAAATTCTCATGTTCAATGGCTTCTCCACCGAGCATGACAACGAATGTTTTGCCACGGTGAGCATTTATATAGGGAACTGAGTGGCGAAATCCCTGGACCAGTTCAGTACTACGTTCCTTCACGGCAAAACCTCGTATGAATTTTTATTCGTAATTTTTGTATTTTTATTCTTTTATGGCCCTGTGGCAAGTAAGAAATCTCTGTTTTTGTTTTAACCCCTATCACAAACATACAACAAATTGATAAATAGACTAAATGTTTAGGAATGACATGCAGGATATGATTCGTTAGAATTCGTAAATTGAGTTTTTTATCATCTTTTTTTAACTTTTTGACCTTTTTGAGACTGCATGACTGACGATACTCATAATCCCGGAAGACGACGCCTCCTGCAAACCGTAGCTGCTTCCTGGATGCTCAGCGTGAGTAAAGTAGGTTTTGCGGCCAGCTCACAGGTTATTGCCGTACGCATCTGGCCCTCGTCTACTTATACCCGAATCACCCTCGAATCCAGCACGCCCTTAAAATATAAGCAGTTTCTGCTCAGTGATCCGCCACGCGTTGTGGTGGATATCGAAGGCGTGCATCTCAACAGTGTGCTCAAGGGACTGGGTGAAAAAATCCAGCAAAGTGATCCTTACATCCGGCAGGCGCGGGTGGGGCAGTTTGATACCAAAACGGTGCGTCTGGTGTTTGAGCTAAAGCGTACAATCAATCCGCATGTCTTCACGCTGAAACCGGTCGCTGAATTCCATAACCGGCTGGTGATCGATTTGTATCCGCAAGAAGGTGAGATCAGTGCTCAGGATGATCCGCTGCTGGCGTTACTGGAAGATTACAACCGCGGAGATGTCGCGAGAACATTACCGCCGGAAACGAAGAAAGACGGCCAGGCGGGGCGAAGCCGGCCACTGGTGATTATGCTTGATCCCGGCCATGGCGGTGAAGATCCGGGAGCTATTGGCAAATACAAGACCCGTGAAAAAGATGTCGTGTTGCAGATTGGCCGCAGATTACAGAAGCTGATTGCGCGTGAACCCAATATGAAAGCGCATATGACCCGCAATGAAGACGTGTTTATTCCGCTCAAAGTCCGCGTGGCAAAGGCACGAAAACTGCGGGCAGACCTTTTTATCTCTATCCACGCAGATGCCTTTACCAGTCGGGCAGCAAGAGGCTCATCGGTTTTTGCGTTGTCGACCAAAGGCGCCACCAGTTCCGCAGCACGTTTTCTCGCACAAACGCAGAATGAATCTGACCTGATAGGCGGCGTCAGTAAAAGTGGCGACCGGTATCTGGATCACACGATGTTTGATCTGGTTCAGACGGCAACCATCAGCGATAGCCTGAAATTTGGCAAAGAAGTGCTGACGCGCATGGGAAAGATTAATCATCTGCACAAAAATAAAGTGGATCAGGCCGGATTCGCGGTATTGAAAGCGCCGGATATTCCGTCGATTCTGGTCGAAACGGCGTTTATCAGTAACATTAATGAAGAGAAAAAATTGCGGACTGCGCATTTTCAGCAGCAGGTGGCGGAGTCAATTCTGGCCGGGATCAAAGCGTATTTCGCACAAGGCGGGATGTCGACGATGGGATGAGTCGCGCGGGGGCGGGGTGATTATTCCGCGCTTCGCCGGAATTCAGATACAAAAAAACACCCGTTAGGGTGCCTGATGTTTTTCACTGATTCTTAGTAGTTGGTTGCGGGGGCCGGATTTGAACCGACGACCTTCGGGTTATGAGCCCGACGAGCTACCAGGCTGCTCCACCCCGCGTCCGTCACTACTGTTTACTGCTTTATTTCATCACATTATTCGAACTGAGCATCTTTATGCGTCTGTCTCGAATTGGTTGCGGGGGCCGGATTTGAACCGACGACCTTCGGGTTATGAGCCCGACGAGCTACCAGGCTGCTCCACCCCGCGTCCGTATACTGCTTTAATTCATCGTACAATTCAACCGGGCATTTTGTGCATCGATATCGAATTGGTTGCGGGGGCCGGATTTGAACCGACGACCTTCGGGTTATGAGCCCGACGAGCTACCAGGCTGCTCCACCCCGCGTCCGATGGAGGCGAACTATACTCCCCATGAGATTTCGTGCAACCCTTTTTTGAATTTATTCAAATAAAGCACTTAGTTGCTGGCTTTTTATGCACAAAATCGCCGTTTGGTGTTCAATTTGGCTCAGTACACTTTTTTCGGCTGTGGCAATTCCTTTCTGATAGGGCGTTTGTTATCGTTTCGCCAGTCATTTCCCTGAAAGTAAGAGAGCGCGGCAATAATGAAAGGACGTTGGAATAAATATCTGCTGGGTGGTCTGGTGTTAGCGGTGCTGGCGGGGTGTTCTTCGCGACCGACTGACCGGGGCCAGCAGTATAAAGATGGCCGTCTGGATAATGCGCTTGAATATGTGAATGAGCCGAATGCTACAGGCAAGCCGGTAAACGCGCTGGATTACTCTAATCAGGTCGCTGCGGTACAAATTGCCTCTTCTTCTTTATATGGCCGTAATAACACGACATTCCAGGCTGTTGAACAATGGCTGCGCTCCGGGGCTGATACCCGCAATCTTAGCCAGTACGGCATCAGCGCCTATCAGATGGAAGGTGCTGACAATTTTGGTAACGTGCAACTGACCGGCTATTACACGCCAGTTGTGCAGGCGCGCTACACCCGTCAGGGCGAATTCCAGTATCCGCTGTACCGTATGCCGCCTAAACGCGGTCGTCTGCCCGATCGTGCTTCGATTTACTCCGGTGCCCTGAGTGATAACTATGTGGTGGCCTGGACCAACTCCCTGATGGATAACTTTATGATGGAAGTACAGGGCAGCGGTTATGTCGATTACGGCGATGGTCGCCCGTTCATGTTCTTCGGTTATGCGGGCAAGAATGGTCACGCTTACCGCAGTATCGGCAAAGTGCTGATCGACCGCGGTGAAGTGGCGCGTGAGAATATGTCTATGCAGGCGATCCGCCAGTGGGCAGATACTCACAGCCCGGCAGAAGTGCGTGAATTGCTGGAACAGAATCCGTCATTCGTTTTCTTCAAGCCTGAACCTTTCGCGCCAGTTCGCGGTGCCAGCGGTGTGCCGCTGATTGCCAAAGCCTCTGTAGCTTCTGACCGTTCGCTGATCCCGGCGGGTACTACCTTGCTGGCGGAAGTGCCGGAGCTTAACGATAAAGGCAAGTTTACCGGTAAATATCATATGCGTCTGATGGTCGCACTGGATGTTGGTGGTGCGATTAAAGGACAACATTTCGATATGTATCAGGGGATTGGTCCTGACGCTGGCCACTCCGCAGGATTTTATAATCACTACGGACGCGTCTGGGTGTTAAAATCAGCGCAGAACGGCAAGCCGTTGTTCACGGCATACGCGCCATCCAACTAGATTTCAAACGACAAAGTCTTCGAACGCACTGAGGTTTATCTTTTCATGACAGCGACTTACTCCGACGCTTATCAGCAACGTTTTGGCGGAACTGCCCGGCTTTATGGTCAGCAATCGCTGGAGCTGTTCTCGCAGGCGCATATCTGTGTGATTGGTATTGGCGGAGTGGGGTCATGGGCTGCGGAAGCACTGGCCCGCACCGGTATTGGCGCGATCACGCTGATTGATATGGATGATGTGTGTGTGACCAACACCAACCGTCAAATCCATGCGTTACGTGAAAACGTCGGGCAGGCAAAAACGGAAATTATGGCGCAGCGCATTCTGGCGATTAATCCGGAGTGCAAAGTCACCTGCATTGATGATTTTATTACGCCGGATAACGTGGCGGAGATGCTCGATCAAGGGTTCAGCTATGTCATTGATGCTATCGACAGCGTCCGGCCTAAAGCCGCGCTGCTGGCCTATTGCCGTCGTTATAAAATTCCGGTGGTGACGACGGGCGGTGCGGGTGGTCAGATTGATCCGACCCAAATTGCTGTCGTGGATCTGGCGAAAACCATTCAGGATCCGCTGGCGGCAAAACTGCGTGAACGTCTGAAAAATGATTTCAACGTGGTGAAAAACAGCAAAGGTAAGCTCGGAATTGACTGTGTGTTTTCCAGCGAGCCGCTGATGTACCCGCAGGCTGATGGCTCGGTATGTGCTGCAAAGGCAAGCGCAGAAGGCCCTAAACGCATGGATTGCTCGTCTGGTTTTGGGGCTGCAACGATGGTTACCGCGACGTTTGGTTTTGTCGCGGTATCCCACGTATTGAAGAAGATGATGGCTAAGGCGCAGCGTCAGGCTCAGGCAGCCTGACGAGCCAGGGCGATTACGCCTTCTGCCAGCGCATGAAGCCCGCTGGAGCGGCTGGTACTCAGTTGCTCACGCAACCCCAATACATCAAACAGCATCAGCGGATCCCGCATTAAAATCTCGTCTGGCGTTTTGCCTTCCACGGCGGTCAGTAGCACTGCCAGCAAACCTTTAACGATCCTTCCTTCGCTGTCACCATAGAAATGCATTGTTCCATTCACCGCTTTTTCCGCGCCTAGCCATACCCGGTTTTCACAACCAGACAGCTCATTTTCCGGCGTTTTCAACGTCGTATCCAGCGGTGGCAAAGATTTCGCCAGCAGGATTAACTGACGGTAGCGGTCTTCCCACTGACGGAATGACGCGAATTTTTCGGTCAGTGAGGATTCAGTGATCTCATGGCCGAAAGGATGTGGCGCTAACATGGTATTCCCCAAAGAATGAATTAGTCGGCTAACAGATCGAAAGCATATTTTACTGCCCTGACCAGCCGTATAACGTCCTGTTCATTATTATACGGCGCAAATGAAGCCCGTAATGTTCCGCTGATGCCCAGAGCATCCATCAATGGCTGGGCGCAATGCTGTCCGGCGCGCAAGGCAATGCCTTGTTCAGCCAGCAATGTCACAAGGTCACTGTGATGCACACCGGCGATATCGAATGCCAGAAGTGAGGCATTCTGACAGCGGAAACTGCGGAAACCCTCAATCTGCGTAAGCTGCTCTTCAGCCAGACTCGCCAGATTTTGTGTATATTTCTCTGCCGCTTGCAGATCTACGGTTTTTAACCATTTCAGCGCTGCTGACATCCCGATCACACCGGCAATGTTAGGCGTACCCGCTTCGAAGCGGTGGGGCACGGCCTGCGGTGTAAAACCGGTCATGGAAGCCTGGGTCAGCATTTTCCCGCCGCCCTGCCACGGTGCCATATTCTCGAGCAATTTAGTTTTGCCATACAGCACGCCGATGCCTGTCGGCCCGTAAAGCTTATGGCCGGAGAAGGCATAAAAGTCGATATCGAGTTGTTGAACGTCTGGCGAACAATGAACAACGCCTTGTGCGCCATCGATCAGAACGGGCGTGTCGTTAGCGTGTGCCAGTTCAACGGCACGGGCTATATCGGGTATTCCGCCGGTAACATTCGACATTTGCGTCAGTGCCAGCAAGCGGGTTTTGTTGTTCAGCAGGGCGGAAAGGGCGGTGATATCAGGAATGCCGCACTCATCCACTGGCAGCGTGATCACCTGCGCCTGACATTGTTGTGCGACCATCAGCCACGGAATGAGGTTAGCGTGATGTTCCGCCTGACTGACAATAATCTCATCACCCGGTTGCAGTCGGGGGCGTAGCCAGCTTTGTGCCACCAGATTTATGGACTCCGTGGTTCCCCGCGTCCAGACGATATCTGCGGAATGCGGCGCGTTGATCCACTGCGCCACCAGCCTTCTGGCCTGCTCGTAGTCATCTGTCAGGGCTTGCGCCGCATGATACTGGCTGCGGTGCACGGTGGCTCCTTCCTGAGAGTAGAAATTTACAGTGGCCTCGATCACCGCCTGCGGCTTCAGGGCGGTGGCTGCACTGTCGAGATAACATTGCCCCTGAGACAACGCAGGAAACTGTTGACGAAAATCTGCGGGGTTAAAATCAGTCATACGAAATCAGATCCTTCGGCCTGAGTTAAAAATACAGGTTTATCTGTAACACAAGCCGCTTATTCATTTTAGGAATGGTTACCTGGAAATTCATCAGAGGTTTGTTATGCTGAATTACGAAGACTAGAAGCATTAGCCTGGAGTCTAACCAGGAATTTGAAGCATATTAATCTGCAAGGAGTCTATGATGAAGAAGATCGCCGCCGTAATTTCAGCTGCACTGCTGACGACAACACTTGCCGCCTGTTCGAGCAACTACGTGATGCATACCAACGATGGCCGCACCATTGTTGCTGAAGGCAAACCTAGCACCGACAGTGATACCGGTATGATCAGTTATACCGATGCGTATGGCAATAAGCAGCAGATCAATAAATCTGAAATCAAAGAAATGGCAGAAGGGAATTGATTCCTGACGTGAACACCTTGAGTCAGTCGCTCAGGTAACCTCACATTTTGCTTTGTGACAAAACCGGCTCCTCTTGCGAGGAAGCCGGTTTTGTCACATTATGCGCTCGCCATTCTGCTGCCTGGTGTTTTCTTTGCGTCCTTTATGCAGCAAAAAAAGCAAAAAAAAAAGCACCGCAAATTGCGGTGCTAAAAAATCACTTTGGACAGACAGGGTAATGTACAGGAAGTGAAAAGTTTGTAGCATTCAAGCTACGCGTCTGGATTGCCAGACAATTGCAAACACAACATCACAACCACAAGCCAAAAGTATTTCAGCATCCTCATACCAATCTACTTTTCGTTCCGGCTCAGGAAGTGGCGCCACTATAGGTTTTTGCCTGTACATCCTCAACGGACAAATTATAATGTCTCGGATTAAAAAAACTAATACCTAAACCCACGGACAGGCGTTCCGCTAACCGGCGAATAAGAAGTATCCATTCTATGTCAAAACGTTTACCGCCTTTGAATTCTCTGCGGGTGTTTGATGCCGCAGCGCGTCACCTTAGTTTTACTAAGGCTGCCGAGGAACTGTTCGTCACGCAGGCCGCTGTTAGCCACCAGATTAAGTCACTTGAGGACTTTTTAGGGTTAAAACTGTTTCGCCGCCGCAATCGCTCTTTGTTACTGAGCGAAGAAGGGCAGAGCTATTATCTGGATATCAAAGAGATATTCTCTGCTCTGAATGAGGCCACACGTAAACTTCAGGCACGCAGTGCCAAAGGCGCGCTGACCGTCAGTTTACCGCCCAGTTTTGCGATTCAATGGCTGGTGCCAAGATTGTCTGGCTTTAACTCAGCTTATCCGGGCATCGATGTACGCATCCAGGCGGTAGACCGTGAAGAAGATAAATTGGCCGACGATGTCGACGTCGCCATATTCCATGGTCGGGGTAACTGGCCGGGGCTACGGGCAGAGCGATTGTATGCGGAGTATTTACTGCCGGTTTGTTCTCCTTCGTTGCTGATGGGGGATAATCCGCTGAAGGAACCCGCCGATTTAAGTCATCACACACTGCTGCACGATGCTTCCCGTCGGGACTGGCTGGCGTACACCAAACAGCTTGGGTTGCAGCAGGTGAATGTGCAGCAGGGGCCTATTTTCAGCCACAGTGCGATGGTGGTTCAGGCCGCCGTTCACGGGCAGGGTATTGCGCTGGTGAATAATGTCATGGCACAGACTGAGATTGAGGCCGGACGTCTGGTGTGTCCGTTCAGTGAAGTTTTAATTAGTAAAAATGCTTTTTATCTGGTTTGTCATGACAGTCAGGCAGAACTGGGTAAAATAGCCGCCTTTCGTCAGTGGATCCTCGCCCGTGCAGCCAGCGAGCAGGAAAAACTGCGCTTTCGTTTCGATCAGGCCTGATTCCTGGGGATAGAAAGTCCTGAGTCTGCTGATGAGATTGATTAATCAGGTTTTTCATCAGCAAATAACGATAACAGGTAACGCATAATGACCAGTCGTTCAATGTTGATTTTCGCCGCTATCAGCGGTTTTATCTACGTCGCTTTCGGTGCTTTTGGCGCACATGTGTTGAGCCAGTCGCTCGGCGAAGCGGAAATGGCATGGATCCATACCGGGTTAACTTATCAAAGCATTCATACGCTGGTAGTGATGATTCTGGGTGTTGCGATGCAGCGCCAGCGCAATGTGTGGTTCTACTGGAGCAGCGCCTTTTTAGCGCTGGGAACCGTTTTATTCAGCGGCAGCCTTTATTGTCTGGCGCTGTCACATCTCCGTTTGTTCGTTTTTGTCACTCCGATTGGCGGTACCTTGTTCCTGGTCGGTTGGATTTTGTTGTTGATCGGCGCATTGCGCCTGAAGAAAAAGGCCGAACGCCATGAATAAACTTGCTCTCTACTGCCGTCAGGGTTTTGAAAAAGAATGCGCAGCAGAAATTACTGACAAAGCTGCGAAGATGGAAATCTTCGGTTTTGCCCGCGTGAAAGAAAACAGCGGTTATGTGCTGTTTGAATGCTATCAACCAGATGATGCTGACCGTATCGCCAAAGAACTGCCCTTCCGCGAGCTGATTTTTGCCCGTCAGTTGATCGTGGTGGGAGAGTTGCTGAAAGATTTGCCGCCGGAAGATCGTGTTTCTCCGATTGTCGGCATGGTTCAGAACGTGATTACCAACGGTGGTGAGCTTCGCGTTGAAGTGCCTGATACCAATGAAAGCAAAGAGCTGACCAAGTTCTGCCGCAAACTGACTGTGCCGCTGCGTTCCGCGATGCGCGAATGCAAAGTGCTGGGCAAGAAAGAGAATGCGCTGCGTCCGGTAGTGCATGTGTTCTTTATCGCCCCGGGTTGCTGCTATGTGGGGTATTCCTACAGCAATAACAATTCACCGTTCTATATGGGTATTCCGCGCCTCAAGTTTCCTTCCGAAGCGCCAAGCCGTTCAACGCTGAAACTGGAAGAAGCTTTCCATGTCTTTATTCCGGCTGATGAGTGGGATGAACGTCTGGCAAGTGGCATGTACGCGGTGGATTTAGGCGCGTGTCCTGGCGGCTGGACGTATCAGCTGACACAACGCAGCATGATGGTCACGGCTGTCGACAACGGTCCGATGGCACCCAGCCTGATGGAAACCGGTCAGGTGATTCATCTGCGTGAAGACGGCTTCCGTTACAAATCCACCAGCACTAAGAACTACTGGCTGGTGTGTGACATGGTCGAAAAACCGGCTAAAGTGGCTGCGCTGATGTGTGACTGGCTGGTCAACGGCTGGTGCCGTGAGGCGATCTTTAACCTGAAGTTGCCGATGAAAAAGCGTTACGAAGAAGTCTCTAATATTCTTGAACGCATCGACGAACGTCTGAAAGAAAATGGCGTGAATGCCGAGATCTTCGCGAAGCAGCTTTATCACGATCGCGAAGAAGTCACCGTGCATATCCGCCGTTTCTGGTCGGCTATTGGCGGACGCCGCGACGAGCGTGATCGCTGATACTCGTCATACTTTGAACTGCAGGGGCGTGGGCTGCGTGCGTTCGCCCGAATCACTTACTTGCCACCTGCCTGCAATTCAAATTATTCAGAGTATCCTTCCTGAACACTTGCGTTTGAGAAGTGCTTTTTTATGGCAAACGCAGTTGCTGCAAATTGCCATCCAGCGCGACGTCGGTTTGCAGCGTTGATACACGTTTGCAGGCATACGCCAGTTCACGGTGCTCTTCGAGTTTTTTACGCCATTTTTCCGGCACGCCTTCCAGATTGTCGTAAAGCTCATCCAGCGATCCGGTCTGCGTCAGTAACGTGACCGCCGTCTTCGGGCCTATTCCCGGCACTCCCGGGATTTTACTGCTGCTGATCCCGGCCAGACCCCAGTAATCGGTGAGTTGCTGTGGCAATACGCCAAACGTTTCCTGAACAAACGGCATATCCAGCCAGCGTTTCTGGAAGTAATCGCGGATCTGAATATTGGGTGCCAGTAACTGACAGTACCCTTTATCGGTTGAAACGATGGTGACCTGATGGCCGCCGGATGACACTTTCGTGGCCAGTGTTGCCGCCAGGTCGTCTGCTTCATTACCTGCAGAATGCCAGCAGGCAATGCCTAGCCCTTCAAAACCGGCTTTCAGGCTGGGCATTTCCGCAACCAGATTATCTGGCATTGGTGAGCGCCCGGCTTTGTAGTCGGGCAGACACTGATGACGCCAACTGTCTGCCCGGTCATCTTCGTCAAATACGGCAACGGCATGTGTGGGCTGAGTATGCTGAATCAGCTGACCTATGGCGTTCTGGCAGGTAATCAGACAAGGCGAACCCTGAACCGCATGGATACGGCGGATCAGGTTCAGGGCATCAATAATCAGCAGATGTATTGCCATGTTAATCTCCATAATAAAGGCGACTCGCGTCGCCCTTAGATCTGCTTTAGAAGTGTGACTTGCCGTGTGATCGGTCGGTCAGGCACAAATCTCATAGCAAGGAATATATGCGCTGCCCGGCAATTTCATACGGTGCTGGGCGACGAAACCTTGCAGCAGGCTGTCCATTTTTTTCATTAAAGCCGGATCGCCGTGCAGCTTGAAGCGACCATGTTTTTCGATGGCGTGGATCCCAAATTCTTTCACGTTACCGGCCACAATACCGGAGAAGGCGCGGCGCAGTGCGGCGGCCAGTTCCTGCGGTGGCTGGTTAGGATAAAGATTCAGGTTCGCCATGTTTTCATGATTCGGTTCGAACGGGTGCTGCAAATCGGGCGCAATGCGAATCGACCAGTTGAAACTGTAGGCATCTCCGCTGTTACGACGGTTTTCTTTCACCAGCGGCATGGCGCGTTTCATCTGACGGGCGACTTCTGTCGGATCGTCGATGATGATGGTGTAGAACTTACAGGCTTCTTCACCCAGCGTTTCTTTAATGAAGGCATCAAGAACGTGGAAGTAATCCGCGCTTTCTTTCGGGCCGGTGAGGATCAGCGGTAAAACCTGATCGCTGTTTTCCGGATCCATCAGAATGCCCAGCAGATACAGTAATTCTTCTGCGGTACCTACACCGCCAGGGAAGATAATGATCCCGTGCGCAATGCGCACGAACGCCTCAAGCCGTTTTTCGATATCCGGCATGATGATCAGTTCGTTGACCAGTGGATTAGGCGGCTCAGCAGCAATAATCGACGGTTCTGTCATGCCGATAAAGCGGCCGGCTTTGTAGCGCTGTTGCGCGTGGCCGACGGCGGCGCCTTTCATCGGGGCTTCCATTGCGCCCGGGCCACAGCCGGTACAAATGTTCAGTTCACGCAGACCCAGCTGACTGCCGACGTTACGGGCATACTGATATTCAATTTCATTAATTGAATGTCCGCCCCAGCAAACCACCATGTTCGGATCTTCATCCAGATGCAGGGCGCGGGCATTGCGTAAGATAGAGAACACCAGATTGGTCAGATGCGCTGAGTTTTTGGTATTCAGGTGCTGAAAACGACCGGCGTTGTCAATTTGCCCGCTCACGAACAGAATATCGCGCAGTACAGCAAACAGGTTGGCCTGTAATGAGCGGATAATCCGGCCATCCACAAATGCGTCTTCCGGTGGGTTTACCAGTTCCAGTTTCACGCCACGCTCTCTGCGCAGCACATTGATATCAAAGCTTTCGTAACGGTCGAGAAGCTCTTTACTGCTGTCAGTCTGGCTGCCGCTGTTAAGCACGGCCAGTGAACAATTTCGGAAAAGACGATAGAGGTCGCTGCTCGCAGTACGTTTGAGCATGTCGACTTCCAGCTGCGACAACAAATCCATTGAGCCTAACGGGCTGATATGTGTAATCAAAGTTGCTCCTTGACACCAACGGGTGCAGTGATTCTTTCTGCTACCTGATTGCGGCGCATGATTTTTCGGATCATATTTTTTGCGCCGTACGCGATTTAACAGTAACCCCGTCATCAGGCTTTTACCAATGCTGACAGAGCGTTAGCTCAGTTCTTGAGCAACGTCTCGCATTATTGTCTGACAAGTCGCGCGGTTGCAGGTTCAAACGGGAAGTTGGATCTCCATGGATTGATGTCCAGACCACCGCGGCGTGTATAGCGCGCATAAACGGCAAGCTTTTCCGGCTGGCAGAAACGCAGCAAATCATTAAAGATGCGTTCAACGCATTGTTCGTGGAATTCATTGTGATGGCGGAAAGAAACCAGGTAACGCAGCAGCGCTTCATGGTCGATTTTCGGGCCGCGATATTGGACCTGAACGGAACCCCAGTCTGGCTGATGGGTGATCAGGCAGTTGGATTTCAGCAGATGACTGACCAGCGACTCTTCAACGATCTCAGCACCTTTAGCATTGGCCAGATAATCCGTGCTGAACTCGTAACTGTCGATCTCAATATCCTGCTCATCGATGCAAACACCGTCAAAATGCCCAACCGCTGAACCTTCAATCTCAGACAGACGGCTGACGCTCACCGTGACTTCGCCTTGCGCGCAGGCGCTTAAATCACGGGTTAATGTTTCCTTGACCGCCTGCCAGTCCGCGAAAACGGTCTGGTTGAAGCTGTTCAGATAGAGCTTGAAGCTTTTGGATTCGATCAGATTCTGGCTGTTGGCATTCAGACTGATTTCACCCACGGCAACCTGCGGCAGGCCTTTGGCATTGAGCCACGACAGTTCATACAGCGTCCAGATATCTGCGCCATGAAACGGTAAGTTGTCCGGATATAAACCCAGCGGTTCACGGTTCATGCTGCGCGGAACGGCCTGCAATAAAGACGCGTCGTATTGATCGACATAAGCCGTACTTTTACCCAGCGTCAGTTGCGCTAGGGCGGGGTTATCCTGATATGAGGACATGCTGTCACCTTACGAAATAGGTACAATAGAGAATAATCCCTAGTTTACCCCAGCCTTACCGGAAGATGAGAGAATTATGGAGTCTGAAGTTTCTGTAGCATTGCGTGAATTTACTCAACGTTATGTCGATCTCTGGCAACAGGAAACCGGCATGCCGCCCGCCAGTGAAGCCCTTTTTGGTGTGGATTCGCCGTGCGTGGTCAAAACAGATGAAGACAAGGTCTTCTGGCTAACACAGACGTTTACCCCTGATGCGACCTTGCAAAATGTAGAACGGGCGCTGGAATTACAGTTGCGTCCTGAGGCGCATGAGTTTTACACGACACAGTATGCAGGGGACATGACCGCCAGCTGGCAGGGAAATCCGCTGACGTTGTTGCAGGTCTGGAGCCAGGAAGATTTCACCCGTTTGCAGGAAAATCTGATCGGGCATCTGGTCACGCAAAAGAGGCTGAAGCTGACACCTACCCTTTTTCTGGCGACCACAGATTCCGAGCTGGATCTGGTTTCGTTATGCAATGTGACCGGTAATGTCGTGCTGGAACAGTTCGGCAGTAAAAAACGAACTATACTCTCGCCATCGTTATCAGAATTCCTTACAATGCTGACCGCTGTTTGTCCCGCCTGAGCAACATCATCTGAACGACCCATCCCGCAGAGCACAAATGGCTCACAAGCGTGTGAGAGATCTCTCACAAAGGCTGTAAGAGATCTCGCTAATTTGACTTAATTACTTCCTGGTTAAAATAATTTTCATAAATAAAATCAATTAGTTGGTTGATTTATTGGTTGTGAGACGGCTTACGCCCGCTGAGGTTGGCTTACAGCCTGCCTTGCTCCCAAGGCCGAAATCAACGATTCTAGTCAGGCACTAAGGAAGCATGAAGCAGAACATCAGGATGATGGCTGATTCATAAAAAAGGGGACGGCTCAGGAAGAGTCAGGACGGCATCGGATTATGCCAGGATGTTTCAGGACGAAACCAGGGACACCTCCAGGACGGAGAAGAGAGCTCACAAAGGAAGCTGAGCGGGTCACAGATGACCAAGGGACATCAGTCAGGATGACTTAGGACAGACCGTCAGGATGAAAGTTGGACGATGCAAAGGACAGCCGGTTAGGATAACCGCAGGAAAAGTTTTCAGGGATTGAGCAGGGAGCACTCAGGTAGCTGGATTGCTATAAAACGAACCGGGGGCACTGTGAAAACAGTGCCCCCAACTTTTATGTCTATAAAAATTACTTCTGTAAAATCTTCCTTCCAGCCCAAAGCGCCAGCCATTCCTCAGCCGATCGCCCCCAAGACATCATCCTGCCCCTGCTTTTTCGGCAACAGGAATAAAGTGGCAAAAATATCCAGCAGATAAATCGCGGCCAGCAAGGTAATTGCTGCGGTAAATGACACCTGTGCCACCAGCATTCCAATCACCAGCGGGCCAAAACCACCGACGCCACGTCCGAGATTAAATAACAGATTCTGGGCCGTCGCCCGGACACGTACCGGATAGAGATCGGAAATCAGGCCGCCGTAACCGCCAATCATGCCATTCACGAACATCCCCATCAGCGCGCCTGCGAACAACATCAGCGTCGGGTCAGACAACTGCGCGTAACACACCACCATCACGACAGCGCCAATCTGATAAATCAGGAAGATTTTCCAGCGCGGGAAACGATCCGACAACATGCCGAACAGCCAGATGCCGAAGGTCATACCGACAACCGTCACGGCGGTCCACAGGCCAGATTTGGTCAGTGAGAAGCCAAAGTTTTTCGACAGATAACTCGGCATCCAGATCATCAGCCCGTAATAACCAAAGTTCTGAACAGAGCACAGGATCAGAATGCCGATACTGGCTTTGGTCGTGACTTTATCGCGGAACAGTAACTTAATGCGGCTAAACAGTGAGCCATCATTATTGCTGGCAGTGTGTTTTACGAAGGCTTCCGGTTCGCCCATTGTGCGGCGGATAAGGAAAGAGGCCAGCGCCGGTAACAGTCCGACCAGGAACATGCCGCGCCAGCCGATAATGCCCAACAGCATCGGTGTCAGGAAGGCGGCCATTAGCACGCCGAGCTGCCAGCCCATGCCGACATAGGCCGAGGCGCGGTTACGTTTTTCCGCCGGCCACGCTTCTGCAATCAGCGCCATGCCGATACCAAATTCACCGCCCAGGCCGACACCAGCCAGAGTGCGATAGATCAGTAAATCCCAGTACCCTTGTGCGAAAGCGCATAAACCGGTGAAGAGGGAGAACATCAGAATGGTGAAGGTCAGTACCCGGATGCGGCCGAAACGATCGCTGATAGGTCCGAAAATGACGCCGCCCAGTACGGCACCAATCAGGGTCCAGGTCACCAGCGAACCACTTTGTGAGGAAGACAAACCAAATTCGCTGGTAATAGCCGGGAGCATGAAACCGAGGATCAATAAATCAAATCCGTCCATGGCGTAGCCGGTGACGGAGGCCAGCATGGCTTTTGCCGGTGTTGCGTGTGCTTTTTGAATGCGTTGTGCGGACATGTGGACAGATCTGTAAAGAAAAAAGTGGCGGTAGTTTGCCCGTAACGGGCGTTTATCGCTACCACGAAAAACTTATGGTTGGATAGATAAATTGGATAGGATGCAGAAAGTTGGGGCATCAGTCCTTCAATGTTATGCTTTGCGCCCCCCCGGCGGAGGCTGCCCGGGGCCATGAACGAAGAGAGTCATTGATGAATATAGAAAACCAGGTTCGCCAGATTTTAGAAGATATCGAGCAGGTCATGCGTGATGAAAAATTGTGGCACGCCACGCCGCCGGAAGCGGAAGCCTTTGAAAGCAAAGAGCCGTTTTCAGTGGATACCCTGTCTGCTGAACAATGGCTCCAATGGGTGCTGGTTCCCCGTATGTACGCGTTGCTGGAGGCCCAGGCACCAATGCCAACCCGTTTTGCTATCACCCCCTATTTTGAAGTGGCGATGCCTGAAGCACTCCGTTTGCTGACTCAGCTGCAACGCCTCGACGATTTGCTGAACATAGAAGACTGACATGCTGGAAATTTTGTATCAGGACGAACATCTGATCGCAGTAAATAAACCTGCGGGTATGCTGGTTCATCGCAGCTGGCTGGACCGCCATGAAACGGTGTTTGTGATGCAAACATTGCGTGATCAGATTGGTCAGCATGTGTTTACGGTTCACCGGCTGGATAAGCCGACATCCGGTGTTTTGCTGCTGGCACTGTCCAGTGACGTGGCGCGTTTGCTGTCGCAGCAGTTTGAAAATAACCAGATGAGCAAGGTGTATCATGCCGTGGTTCGCGGGTATGTGCCGCAAGACGGTACCCTCGATTACGCGCTGACGGAAGAGCTTGATAAAATCGCCGATAAGTTTGCCAGTCCGGATAAAGCGCCACAGCCTGCGGTCACGCATTATCGCGTGGTGGCTCAGGTCGAGATGCCCGTGGCTGTTGGTCGTTATGATACGGCGCGTTATAGCCTGGTTGAACTGAAACCAGAAACCGGTCGTAAACATCAGCTGCGCAGGCATATGTCGCATCTGCGTCACCCGATAATCGGAGACAGTGCGCACGGTGATTTAAAGCAAAACCGGGGTATGACGCAGCATTTCGGCTGTTCCGGGCTGATGCTGCACGCCAGTCATATGCAATTGCCTCATCCGGTTACGGGTGAGCCGTTGTCGATTCAGGCGCGCTGGGATCATCGCTGGCAAAATGTGGTGACACAGTTTGGCTGGCAGGGAAAAATCCCTGAGCTTGAAAGGGTTGAGTTTGCAGAAACTTGCCGTCAGGATAGTGCACAAATTTAGTCCCTTTGATTGAAATATTGGCATCACACAGGAGTGAAACCCATGGCAGAAGTCGGAATTTTTGTCGGTACGGTATACGGCAATGCGTTACTGGTGGCAGAGGAAGCGGAAACCGTGCTGAAAGGCCAGGGTCATGACGTGAAACTGTTTGAAGAAGGCACGCTTGAAGCCTGGCAATATTACCGTCATCACTTTGTGCTGATTGTGACGTCGACTACCGGTCAGGGGGATTTGCCGGACAGCATAGCGCCTTTGTATGTCGCCATCCGTGACACCGTGGGCTATCAGCCGGAGTTGCGTTACGGCATGATTGCGCTGGGTGATATCAGCTACGATCATTTCTGTGGCGGCGGCCATAAGCTGGATGATTTATTGCAGGAACAAGGCGCATCGCGCATTGGCGAAATGCTGGAAATTGACGCCATGGAAACTGCCGAACCGGAAACCGTTGCGATTCCGTGGGTGGAAAAATGGGGACAGTTGCTTAAATAACGTCACACCCTTTGCCGTTCTGCGCGCAAGAAATAAAAAGGTCAGGCAAACGCCTGACCTTTTTTGTATTCACATCTTCTGACCGGAATTTATCAGCGGCCGTTGGTGAGTTTTTCCAGATCAGATTCAATCTCAGAAATTTTATTCGCCACGACAGATTCAAGATGGCGTAAGTCATCCAGAATTTTACGTTTCAGATCCACTTCTACCTGATCACGCTGACAGATTTGATCCAGCTCATCAATCACATAGCGCAGATTTGGGCTGATCTCATGAATTTCTTTATAACCCTGACCGGCATTATCGGCAACGATGGTTTTACGCTGGCGCGGGTATTTAAACTTCACGCTTTTAGCAAAAAACTCGCCTTTATCTCTGCGGAAATAGATCTTCAGAATATCGTTATTGGCCTCCTGACGCAGGCTGTAACGATCAATATCGTCGGGATTATTAATGCCCAGGCTTTTCAGATTGTCATACATAGCGCCACCTTCGTTTAGGAGAAAATCAGAGTGTCATGATGAACTGAACGGCGGCTTTAATCATTGATTAATTGCACAGTTTGCCGTTTAGAAGATAAAAAAATAGCGGGTTATTTTTTAAAACAATACCCGCTATTTTTAAGTTTAGTCGATTGTGCGCAATAACTCATTCAGGCCGGTTTTGCCCAGAGTTTTCGCATCTACTTTCTTGACGATGACAGCGCAGTACAGGCTGTATTTACCGTCTTTAGAAGGCAGGTTGCCGGAAACCACTACGGAGCCCGCTGGTACGCGGCCGTAATGCACTTCACCAGTTTCACGGTCATAGATTTTGGTGCTCTGGCCGATGTAAACACCCATGGAAATCACCGAGCCTTCTTCCACGATCACGCCTTCAACGATTTCTGAACGCGCGCCGATGAAGCAATTGTCTTCGATGATAGTCGGGTTCGCCTGAAGTGGCTCCAGAACGCCGCCGATACCTACGCCACCGGACAGATGAACGTTTTTACCGATCTGCGCACAAGAACCGACAGTCGCCCAGGTATCAACCATGGTGCCTTCATCAACGTAAGCGCCGATGTTGACATAAGAAGGCATCAGCACGGTGTTGCGTGCAATGAATGCGCCTTTACGCACGGCAGCAGGTGGCACCACGCGGAAACCTTCACGCTGGAAACGCGCTTCATCGTAGTCAGCGAATTTCATGGGCACTTTATCGAAGTAACGGCTTTCACCGCCTTCCATCACCTGGTTGTCATTGATTCTGAACGAGAGCAGTACCGCTTTCTTCAGCCACTGATGCGTCACCCATTCGCCATCAATCTTCTCAGCAACGCGCAATTCGCCGCTGTCGATTTTGCTGATAACTTCAGTGATAGCGTCGCGCGTTACGCTGTCAACGTTAGCCGGAGTAATGTCTGCACGGCGCTCGAAGGCTTGTTCAATAACGGTTTGTAGTTGCTGCATCCTGTTCTCTTTCCTGAATTGGTTTTAAAAGATAGTGGTACTTGTATCACATTTTATCGCCAGGGTTGAGTGCCTCAGTTAACCGGCGTGTGATTTCCTGGCGAGTTTGCTTATCCAGCGCACGACGCTCGCCATTTGCCAGAATAAATAAGTCCTCTACGCGTTCGCCGATGGTCGAGATGCGCGCACCGTGCAGCGACAGGCCGAGATCAGAGAAGACTTCCCCGACGCGTGCCAGCAGACCGGGTTGATCCAGCGACACCAGTTCCATATACGTCCGGCGGTCGGTATGCGTCGGCAGGAAACTGACTTCGGTCTGCACGCTGAAATGACGCAGTTTCGGCGAAGGACGTCGCGCACGCGGCGGCTGATAAGCCTGCGTCATCGACTGTTCCAGCGCGTAACGAATGGCTTCATGCCGGTCTTGCGCCAGCGGGCTGCCGTCCGGTTCCAGTACAATGAAAGTATCCATCGCCATGCCGTCGCGATTGGTGAAAATCTGCGCGTCATGAATGCTCAGGTTACGCCTGTCCAGCTCACCGGCGACGGTGGCAAACAGATACGGTCGGTCAGGGCTCCAGATAAATATCTCGGTCCCGCCGCGCGTTGCCTGACGGCTGACCAGCACCAGCGGTTTGGTGGAGCCATGTTCCAGCAGGTGTCTTGCGTGCCATGCCAGTTGATTGGGTGAATGGCGCAGGAAATAATCTGCCCGGCAGCGGCTCCAGATACGGTGCAGCGCTTCTTCATCAATATTATCCATACGCAGCAATGCCAGCGCCTGAAGGCGGTGATGACGCACGCGCTCGCGAAGATCCGGCGTATTTTGCATGCCGCGGCGCAATTGCTTTTCGGTGGCAAAATACAGTTCGCGTATCAGGCTTTGTTTCCAGCTGTTCCACAGGGTTTCATTGGTGGCACAGATATCCGCCACGGTCAGGCTGACCAGATAGCGCAGGCGAACTTCGGTCTGCATTTCTGCGGCGAACTGCTGGATTTCATTAGGATCCTGAATATCGCGGCGCTGTGCCGTCACTGACATCAGCAAGTGACAGCGAACCAGCCACGAGACCAACTGGGTTTCACGGGAATTCAGCCCGTGCAGTTCGGCAAATTCCAGCACATCCTGCGCGCCGAGAATCGAGTGATCACCACCGCGGCCTTTGGCAATATCGTGGAACAGGGCGGCCATCAGCAACAGTTCAGGCTGTGGCAGCCGCGGATACAGCTCCACACAGAGTGGATGTTTCGGCCGGGTTTCTTCGTGAGCAAAGCTTTCAAGTTTTTGCAGCACGCGAATGGTATGTTCATCGACTGTGTACGCGTGGAACAAGTCGAATTGCATCTGCCCGACGATCTGCCCCCATTGCGGCATATATGCCCACAGCACGCTGTGGCGGTGCATAGGCACCAGCGCGCGTGACACGGCGCCCGGATGGCGCAGGATCGACATAAACATTTCGCGCGCCTGCGGGATCATGCATAGCGGCTCTTTGAGATGTCGACGGGCATGGCGCAGCAGGCGGACGGTGGTGGAGTAAATCCCTTTGATTTCGCGATGGCGCACCATCAGGTGGAACATGCTGATGATAGTTTCCGGACGGCGGTCAAAGAGCGTGCTGTCCCGCAGATCAATCAGATCGCCACGCAGTTGGAAATCTTCATCGAGCGGCCGTGGTTTTTCATTCGGGCCGATGGCCAGAATCGCTTCATCGAACAACTGCAATAACATCTGATTCAGCTCGCCGACCCGGCGGGTCATGCGGTAGAAATCTTTCATCATGCGTTCGACGGGCTGATTGCCTTCGCCCTGATATTGCAGCAATTGCGCCACACTTTGCTGGCGGTCGAACAGCAGACGGTTGTCGTAGCGGGGCAGCAGCAAATGCAGGGCAAAACGGATTCGCCACAGGAAACTCTGACATTCCAGCAGTTCGTTGCGCTCGGCTTTGGTCAGAAAACCAAAGGCCACCATTTCGTCCAACGATGTGGCGCCAAAATGACGACGGGCTACCCATAAAATGGTGTGAATGTCGCGCAGGCCGCCAGGGCTGCTTTTGATATCTGGCTCAAGGTTATAACTGGTGCCGTGATAACGCAGATGGCGTTCATTTTGTTCATCAATTTTGGCGCGGAAGAAGTTTGGCGAAGGCCAGAATCCGTCGCTGAAAATGTGTTTCTGCATACTGAGAAACAGCGCGACATCGCCGCAGATCAGGCGGGATTCGATCAGGTTGGTGGCTACGGTTAAATCAGCCAATCCTTCCAGCAGACATTCTTCCAGCGTACGCACGCTGTGTCCGACTTCCAGCTTAACGTCCCACAGCAAGGTAATCAGTTCACCGATGCGCAATGCCTGTTCATCGTTAAGCCGTTTCTGGCTGAGCACCAGAACATCGATATCCGATAAAGGATGCAATTCGCCGCGCCCGTAGCCGCCTACGGCCACCATCGCGGTTTCCGGAATATTGTCGAAGCCGTAGAAGGTCCACAAACGCTGTAACAGCTGATCGATGTAATGCGTCCGTGCGTCTACCAGTTCTTCAGCCTGTTGCCCGGCATTGAAGGCATCCGCCAGCCATGCCTGAAACTGTTCCATATGCTGTTTCAGGCTCTGACGGTTTAAATCGTCGTCCGGATAGACAGAAGGGGAGGCCGGTTGTAGCGGAAAAGTACGGGCGAGATCCTGCGTGGTTTGCAGTAGTACGCTCTTTTCAGCCGGGAAGTTTTCAATCATGGGTGCGCAGCCCTACACGTGAGAGACCAATAAACGTGAAAGATAAAAAAAACCGGCTTTCGCCGGCTTGATTCACAGATTTATACCCTCTCCGCAGAGCGGGTGACTGTTTAGTCGTGCGTGAGGATAGCCGGAATGGTGTCATCCTTACGCAGCGTCATAATTTCACAACCGTTATCTGTCACCACAATAGTATGCTCGTACTGAGCCGACAAGCTGCGATCTTTAGTTTTTACTGTCCAGCCGTCTTTCATGGTGCGGATACGGTAATCGCCTGCGTTGACCATCGGTTCAACGGTAAACGCCATACCCGCCTGAAGCACAACACCGCCGTCATCCGCATCGTAATGCAGTACCTGAGGCTCCTCGTGGAAAACCTCACCGATGCCGTGACCGCAATATTCGCGTACCACAGAGAATTTCTCGGCTTCAACGAACTTCTGGATCTCTTTACCCAACGTGCGCAGGCGGATACCTGGCTTGATCAGGCGCAGTGCGATATACAGGCTTTCCTGCGTGATACGGCAAAGACGCTCACCCAGAATCGTCGGTTTACCCGCGATGAACATTTTGGAGGTGTCACCATGGAAACCATCCTTAATGACCGTGACATCAATGTTGACGATGTCGCCATCTTTCAAAATTTTGTCTTCGCTCGGAATACCGTGGCACACCACTTCGTTAACGGAAATACAGACAGATTTCGGGAAGCCGTGGTAATCCAGGCAGGCAGAAACCGCCTGTTGCTTGTTCACGATGTGATCGGCGCAAATGCGATCCAGCTCGCCGGTGCTGACGCCCGGTTTAACGAAAGGCTCAATGATTTCCAGCACTTCCGCGGCCAGACGGCCAGCAACGCGCATTTTTTCGATGTCTTCAGGGGTTTTGATTGAAATAGCCATGTGTTGTCCTGCGGGTTCTGTGCATCAGGTGTGCTTTATTTCTACACCGATGTCGTCAATAATTAGCTGTGGCTTATGGTAACAGCCCTGATATTTGCTGCCAAACTATCATTTCCCGGGAAGCAATCCGGTGAACAAAAGTTGCTGCCGGGCCGTTATTTATGGTATAAAGCGCGCCGGCAATCCGCTCTGGGTCTTGCGACTCTGAGGGATTAAAGCCAAAATCACTCATTGTGTACTTATTAACGTAAGTAATAACACACACGTATCGACACATACGCCGGGGTGCCTTGGGAATTCGTTCTGCAGGGTCGGTTGTATGGGATACGTGGAGGCATAACCCCAACTACTTAATAGAGGTTTTATCATGGCAACTGTTTCCATGCGCGACATGCTCAAGGCCGGTGTTCACTTCGGTCACCAAACCCGTTACTGGAACCCGAAAATGAAGCCATTCATCTTCGGCGCTCGTAACAAGGTTCACATCATCAACCTTGAGAAAACTGTTCCAATGTTCAACGAAGCTCTGGCTGAGTTGCAGAAGATCTCCTCCCGTAAAGGTAAGATCCTGTTCGTTGGTACTAAACGCGCAGCAAGCGAAGCGGTAAAAGAAGCTGCACACAACTGCGACCAGTTCTTCGTGAACCATCGCTGGTTGGGCGGCATGCTGACTAACTGGAAAACAGTTCGTCAGTCCATCAAACGTTTGAAAGATCTGGAAATTCAGTCTCAGGACGGCACCTTCGAGAAGCTGACCAAGAAAGAGGCGCTGATGCGTACTCGTGAACTGGCTAAGCTGGAAAACAGCCTGGGTGGTATCAAGGATATGGGTGGTCTTCCTGATGCTCTGTTCGTTATCGATGCTGATCACGAACACATTGCAATCAAAGAAGCTAACAACCTGGGTATCCCGGTATTCTCCATTGTTGATACCAACTCCGATCCGGATGGCGTTGACTTTGTTATCCCAGGTAACGATGACGCAATCCGTGCAGTAAATCTGTACCTGAGCGCTGTTGCTGCCACTGTTCGTGAAGGCCGTTCGCAAGATCTGGCTGTTCAGGCAGAAGAAAGCTTCGTAGAAGCTGAATAATAAGGCAAGCTCAGCAGAGCCCTTATTAACCAGGTATTGAAATATGTTGGTTAGGGGGCCTTTATTGGCCCCCTTTGCTTATCTTAAATGCGAGAAATATCTCACCGCAAAAACCCTTTTTGCACTGAGATAATCGAGGAAAATACAATGGCTGATATTACCGCTGCCCTGGTAAAAGAACTGCGCGAACGTACTGGCGCTGGCATGATGGATTGTAAGAAAGCTCTGGTTGAAGCTAACGGCGACATCGAGCTGGCAATTGAAAACATGCGTAAATCTGGCGCGATCAAAGCGGCGAAAAAAGCAGGCAACGTAGCTGCTGACGGCGTGATCAAAACCAAAATCGAAGGTAACTTCGGCGTGATTCTGGAAGTTAACTGCCAGACTGACTTCGTGGCTAAAGATGCTGGTTTCCAGGCTTTCGCTGACAAAGTACTGGACGCTGCTGTTGCAGGCAAAGTGACTGATGTTGAAGTCCTGAAAGCTCAGTTCGAAGAAGAACGTATTCAGCTGGTTGCTAAAATCGGTGAGAACATCAACATTCGCCGCGTTCAAATCCTTGAAGGCGACGTGTTGGGCAGCTACCTGCACGGCGCTCGTATCGGCGTTCTGATTGCTGCTAAAGGCGCTGATGAAGAACTGGTTAAGCAAATTGCTATGCACGTTGCAGCAAGCAAACCAGAATTCGTTAAGCCTGAAGATGTGTCTGCCGAAGTGGTAGAAAAAGAGTACCAGGTTCAGCTGGACATCGCGATGCAGTCTGGCAAGCCAAAAGAGATTGCAGAGAAAATGGTTGAAGGCCGCATGAAGAAATTCACCGGCGAAGTTTCTCTGACTGGTCAGCCTTTCGTTATCGACCCAAGCAAAACTGTGGGCCAGGTTCTGAAAGAACATAGCGCAGACGTGACTAACTTCATCCGCTTCGAAGTGGGCGAAGGTATCGAGAAAGTTGAGACTGACTTTGCTGCTGAAGTTGCAGCAATGACTAAACAGTCTTAATCAGTATCTGATACACCCTAAAATGGAACCGCTGCGAAAGGGCGGTTCCGTTTTATCCAGCCCCAAATTCCTATTACATTGTGCGTGAATGTCATTCAGACAGCGCTATGATGTAAAGACTGACTATCCATTAAGACACATTGCTTCTAGGACAGACACCATGGCTACCAATGCGAAACCCGTTTATCAACGTATCCTGCTCAAACTCAGTGGCGAAGCCCTGCAGGGTAGTGAAGGTTTTGGTATCGACGCGAGTGTATTAGATCGCATGGCTCAGGAAGTAAAAGAGCTGGTCGAACTCGGCATTCAGGTAGGTGTTGTGATCGGCGGCGGTAACTTGTTCCGTGGCGCGGGTCTGGCACAGGCGGGCATGAATCGTGTTGTAGGCGACCATATGGGTATGCTGGCGACTGTCATGAATGGCCTGGCAATGCGTGATGCATTACACCGCGCCTATGTTAACGCACGCCTGATGTCTGCAATCCCTTTGAACGGTGTTTGTGATAATTACAGCTGGGCAGAAGCCATCAGCTTGCTGCGTCATAACCGTGTGGTGATTTTCTCCGCCGGTACCGGCAATCCTTTCTTTACCACTGACTCAGCAGCGTGTCTGCGCGGGATCGAAATCGAAGCTGATGTGGTATTAAAAGCGACCAAAGTTGACGGCGTATATTCTGCCGACCCGGTGAAAAATCCGGAAGCGACACTCTACGAAACACTGACCTATCAGGAAGTGTTGGAACAGGAATTGAAAGTGATGGATCTGGCGGCCTTCACGCTGGCCCGCGATCACAATCTGCCAATTCGCGTTTTCAACATGAATAAGCCTGGTGCACTGCGTCGCGTGGTGATGGGTGAAAATGAAGGAACGCTGATTTCTAAAGCGGAGTGATCCTTCACAATTGAACATTACGTTCAGCCAGCCTCTGCTGGCATGAGTATTCACGGACTATACTGATGTTATGGTCTGCCAGGTAATCAGCTTTCAAAGGTTCACAACGTGATTAACGAAATCAAAAAAGACGCTGAAATTCGCATGGAAAAATGCGTTGAATCATTCAAAACGCATATCAGCAAAATCCGTACCGGCCGTGCATCTCCGGGCATCCTGGATGGCATCATGGTGGAATACTACGGTTCAGCAACGCCTCTGCGTCAGCTGGCACAGGTGACGGTGGAAGATTCCCGTACTCTGGCAATCTCTGTTTTTGACCGCTCTATCAGCGCTGCTGTTGAAAAAGCGATCATGACCTCTGATTTGGGTCTGAACCCGTCTTCTGCAGGCGCGACAATTCGTGTTCCATTGCCAGCGCTGACCGAAGAACGTCGTAAAGACTTGATCAAAGTGGTGCGTGGCGAAGCAGAGCAGGGCCGTGTCTCTGTCCGTAACGTCCGCCGCGATGCGAACGATAAAACCAAAGCACTGTTGAAAGATAAAGAAATCAGCGAAGACGAAGATCGCCGTTCCCAGGACGATATTCAGAAACTGACTGATATTTTCATCAAGAAAATCGACGTTGCTCTGAGCGAGAAAGAAGCCGAGTTAATGGAGTTCTAATCCGGCTTGAATTTCTTCCAAAGCGCCGCAATTGCGGCGCTTTGTCTTTTATCGGGCTTTAAATTTTTTACCTGTTCGAACAATCTCATGGACAAGCCAGATAAGAGGTTTCAGACTGTGCACTTTCCGAATTTACGAGCGCTATCCCGGGCATTTTCATGAAACAAATGACTATTCTTGGTTCGACAGGGTCTGTCGGCACCAGCACGCTTTCCGTTGTCCGGTCTAACCCTGACGATTTCTCCGTTAAAGCACTGGTTGCAGGGCGCAATGTTGACGTTATGGCGCAGCAGTGTCTTGAGTTTCACCCTGCCTATGCTTCGATGGCGGATGAATCTTCTGCCCGTGCGCTGAGAGCCATTCTGGCTGAACAGGGAAGCCGTACCGAGGTGCTTTCCGGACCCGATGCGGCGACTGAACTGGCCGCTCTTGATGATGTGGATCAGGTGATGTCGGCTATCGTGGGGGCTGCGGGCTTGTTACCGACACTTGCTGCTGTCCGCGCAGGTAAACAGGTACTTCTGGCTAACAAAGAATCGCTGGTGACCTGCGGGCGCATTTTTATGGACGCTGTCCGCCATAGTCAGTCTCAGCTATTGCCTATCGACAGTGAACATAACGCTATTTTCCAGAGTTTGCCTGAATCCATTCAAAAACAGCTGGGATATGCTTCCCTCGAAAGCCACGGGATCTCCCGCATTATTTTAACCGGATCCGGTGGCCCGTTCCGCGAACTGCCGTTGGATAAATTTCGCGATGTCACTCCTGATCAGGCTTGCGCGCATCCCAACTGGTCGATGGGGCGTAAAATTTCCGTCGACTCGGCAACCATGATGAATAAAGGGCTGGAGTATATTGAAGCCCGCTGGTTGTTTAATGCCTCTGCTGCTGAGATGGAAGTGATTATCCATCCGCAATCCGTGATCCATTCCATGGTGCGTTATTGCGATGGCAGCGTGCTGGCTCAACTTGGCTCGCCGGATATGCGTACCCCAATTGCGCATGCCATGGCATATCCGCACAGAGTCAGAACTGACGTCGAAGCGTTGGATTTTTGTAAAATGGGTGCGATGACTTTCAGTGCACCGGATTACGCACGTTATCCTTGTTTGCAATTGGCTATCGAAGCCAGCAACACCGGGCAGGCAGCGACGACGGCACTGAATGCCGCGAATGAAATTTCGGTGGCCGCGTTCCTCAATGGTGAGATTCGTTTTACTGACATTGCTGGCCTGAATCGTCAGGTGATGGAGCAGTTAGTGAGCGCTGAACCTGATTCTGTTGAGGAAGTGTTGGAGATCGACGCGCAGGCGAGAGCCAGTGCACGTGAGAAACTTCATACATTTGCGCTATAAGGCTGTTTTTGTACTTATGCAGCAGTTTGTTAGCATCACATTGAAATGGTATAGTCTGCGCCACACTGACAGTAGATTTGGCTTTTCAGGGCCTGAGTGTTAAAGGTGGAATCGGTGATCTGTCAGTGTAAGCCGTGCCTGCAAGGGGGACACGGCTTTTTTGCGCGTGTAGTCGCACCAGCGACAGAAAGGTGTGCCGCCAGCTAACTGTTGTGGCGTCGTCAGCCAGAAGAATGTTATGCCAGCCAGAAAGCCGCTGTGTTCTGATAAAAGGAAATGAGTACGCGTTATGTCCCTCGAAAATCAACAGATGTCTGATATGTATTGCTCTCAACCTCGCCATGTTGCCATTATCATGGACGGTAACGGACGCTGGGCAAAACGTCAGGGTAAAATGAGGGTATTCGGTCATAAAGCGGGAGTGAAGTCGGTGCGCAAAGCGGTAAGTTTTGCTGCCAGTCATCACCTTGATGCACTCACGCTTTATGCCTTTAGTAGTGAAAACTGGAATCGTCCGGCCCAGGAAGTCTCTGCATTGATGGAGTTGTTCGTCCGTGCATTAGACAGTGAAGTCAAAAGCTTGCATAAACATAATGTCAGGCTTCGGGTCATTGGCGACGTCAGTCGCTTTAGTGCTCGTCTGCAGGAACGCATTCGTCGTTCAGAAACAATGACTCAAAATAACGACGGTCTTACCCTGAACATTGCCGCGAATTACGGTGGCCGATGGGATATTATTCAAGGCGTTAAGACTCTGGCGGGTCAGGTTGAAGCCGGCACGCTGCGGGCAGAACAGATTACAGAAGAATTGCTGAATTCAGCGGTCTGTATGAGCGAACTGGCACCCGTCGATTTGGTGATCAGAACCGGTGGGGAACATAGGATCAGTAACTTTTTGCTGTGGCAAATTGCCTACGCGGAGCTCTACTTTACCGATGTCCTCTGGCCTGATTTTGATGAAAATACCTTTGAAGGTGCGCTGACTGCTTTTGCACAACGCGAGCGCCGCTTCGGGGGGACTACACCTATCGGCGCCAATGCGTCCTAGGGAGAACATTTGCTGAAGTATCGCATTATCACAGCTCTGATTTTAATACCGATTGTTATTGCAGCACTCTTTTTATTACCGCCTGTCGGTTTTGCCATCGTGACGTTAGTTGTGTGCATGCTGGCAGCGTGGGAGTGGGGGCAACTGGCCGGTTTTGCAAGCCGTAATCAGCGCATCTGGCTGGCTATATTATGTGGTTTCCTGCTGGCAGCGATGATGCTGAGCATACCTGCTTACCAGCAAAGCGTGCATCTGTTGCAAGTCGGAGGCTCATTATGGGCTGCGCTTGCGTGGTGGTGTCTGGCATTGGTGCTGGTGGTTGGATATCCTGCTTCGGCAGCCTTCTGGCGCCATTCCCGTGTGCTGCGCTTAGTCTTTGGCATACTGACTATTGTGCCGTTTTTCTGGGGTATGGTCGCACTGCGCCAATACGGTTATGCAGAAAATCATCATACTGGCGCATGGTGGTTGTTATATGTGATGCTACTGGTCTGGGGGGCAGACTCCGGCGCTTACCTGTTTGGTAAATTATTTGGTAAGCATAAACTGGCGCCTAAAGTATCCCCGGGGAAAACCTGGGAAGGGTTTGCTGGCGGTCTTCTGACTTCAGCCCTCATAGCCTGGCTATTTGGCCGCTATGCACCACTTGATGTGGTACCGTCGACCTTATTGATTTGTTCCGTTGTTGCCGCGCTGGCTTCTGTGCTGGGCGACCTGACGGAAAGTATGTTTAAACGCGAGGCAGGGATCAAAGACAGTGGTCATATGATCCCTGGTCACGGCGGAATACTGGATCGTATCGACAGCCTGACGGCTGCGGTGCCTGTATTCGCCTGTCTGATGCTGTTAGTGTATTAATCCGTCTGTGACGGTGAAGTTTCCTAAGGAATAGTTAGACATATGATGAACATACTCTGGAGCCTGGCCGCCTTTATCGTCGCATTGGGGGTGCTTATCACCGTGCACGAGTTCGGCCATTTCTGGGTTGCTCGTCGTTGTGGTGTGCGTGTCGAACGTTTTTCTGTCGGTTTTGGACGCGCGCTATGGCGCCGGACTGACCGTCAGGGAACAGAGTATGTTCTGGCCATCATTCCTCTCGGAGGCTACGTTAAGATGCTCGACGAGCGCGTCGAGGCTGTAGCGCCTGAATTCCGCCACCAATCTTTCAATAACAAAAAAATCTGGCAGCGCGCTGCTATCATCAGCGCCGGGCCGATCGCCAATTTCATTTTTGCTGTTTTTGCTTACTGGCTGATCTTCGTCATCGGCGTGCCGAGCGTGCGTCCTGTCGTGGCAAATGTCACTGCAAATTCAATTGCCGCACAATCCAATATTTCACCCGGAATGGAACTAAAATCTGTTGCGGGTATCGAAACGCCTGATTGGGATTCAGTTCGTATGGCGTTAGTCGGCGAAATTGGTGATGATCAAACGACGGTTGATGTGGCGCAATTTGGCTCGTCCCAGGTCGTTGAGAAAACTCTGGATTTGCGTCAATGGCAGTTTGATCCTGAAAAGCAGGATCCGGTGGTGTCTCTGGGGATGATTCCCAGAGGGCCGCAGATAGAATCTGTTCTGCAGGAGGTGCAGCCAGATTCAGCCGCGCAAAAGGCGGGTTTGCAAGCCGGGGACAGGATCGTTAAAGTCGATGGTCAGATTCTGGAAAGCTGGCAGTCGTTTGTCATACAGGTACGTGACAATCCGGGTAAACCAATTGCACTGGAAGTTGAGCGGGCGGGGAATCCCGTCGCGTTAACACTGACGCCGGACACGAAGTCCGCAGGTAAAGGCAAGATACAGGGTTTTGCTGGTGTGGTACCGAAAGTGATACCGCTGCCTGATGAATATAAAACAATCCGTCAGTATGGCCCGTTTGTGGCGTTTTATGAGGCCGGGGATAAAACCTGGCAACTGATGAAACTCACAGTGAGCATGCTGGGTAAGTTAATTACCGGAGATGTGAAGCTGAACAATCTGAGTGGCCCAATATCCATCGCACAGGGCGCAGGAATGTCAGCTGAATATGGTTTGGTGTCTTACCTCACGTTTTTGGCACTCATTAGTGTCAATCTGGGGATCATCAACCTCTTCCCATTACCGGTATTAGATGGTGGACACCTGCTGTTTCTCGCAATAGAAAAGCTTAAAGGTGGGCCAGTTTCCGAGCGAGTTCAGGACTTCAGTTACCGCATTGGTTCAGTTTTGCTGGTGTTGTTGATGGGGCTTGCACTTTTCAATGATTTCTCCCGTCTTTAAGGCCGGAGATTAGGTTAGGAAGAACGCATAACAACGATGGCGATCAAAAAGTTGCTCATAGCGTCGCTGCTGTTTGGCAGCGCCACCGTATACGGTGCAGACGGTTTCGTAGTGAAAGATATTCATTTCGAAGGCCTGCAGCGAGTTGCCGTCGGTGCGGCGTTACTCAATATGCCGGTTCGCGTCGGTGATACGGTGACTGACGATGATATCAGTAATACCATTCGTGCATTGTTTGCCACTGGCAACTTCGAGGATGTTCGTGTCCTGCGCGATGGAAATTCTCTGATTGTTCAGGTCAAAGAACGTCCAACTATTGCCAGCATTACTTTCTCCGGTAACAAATCGGTGAAAGATGACATGCTGAAGCAAAACCTGGAGGCCTCTGGCGTCCGTGTTGGCGAAGCCCTTGACCGTACAACCATCGGCAGCATCGAGAAAGGTCTCGAAGACTTCTATTACAGCGTCGGTAAATACAGTGCATCGGTAAAAGCGGTTGTGACCCCTTTGCCACGTAACCGTGTTGATCTGAAGCTGGTCTTCACCGAAGGTGTTTCTGCCAAAATTCAGCAGATCAACATTGTTGGTAACCATGCCTTTACGACCGATGATCTGATTTCACGCTTCCAGCTGCGTGATGAAGTGCCATGGTGGAACGTGGTCGGTGACCGTAAATATCAGAAACAAAAACTCGCGGGTGACCTTGAAACCCTGCGTAGTTTCTATCTGGATCGCGGTTATGCCCGTTTCAACATTGATTCGACTCAGGTCAGTCTGACGCCGGACAAAAAAGGCATCTACATTACGCTGAACATCACAGAAGGTGAGCAATACAAACTTTCTGGCGTTGAAGTGACTGGCAGCATGGCGGGTCACTCAGCAGAAGTTCAAAGCCTGACTAAAATTGATAAAGGCGAGCTGTATAACGGCGCCAAAGTCACCAAAATGGAAAACGACATCAAGCAGATGCTGGGTCGTTATGGCTATGCCTATCCGCGTGTGACTACACAGCCAGAAATTAATGATGCAGACAAGACCGTCAAACTGCATATCAACGTTGATGCGGGGAACCGTTTCTATGTACGTCATATCCGTTTTGAAGGTAATGACACCAGTAAGGACAGCGTACTGCGCCGTGAAATGCGTCAGATGGAAGGTGCCTGGTTGGGCAACGATCTGGTCGATAAAGGTAAAGAGCGTCTGAACCGTCTGGGTTATTTCGAAACGGTTGATGTTGATACGCAGCGTGTTCCAGGTTCGCCTGATCAGGTTGATGTTGTCTACAAAGTGAAAGAACGTAACACCGGTAGCTTCAACTTTGGTGTGGGTTACGGTACTGAGAGTGGTGTCAGCTTCCAGGTGGGTGTCCAGCAGGATAACTGGCTGGGTACGGGTAATTCTGTTGGCATCAGCGGTACTAAAAACGATTACCAGACATATGCAGAATTCACTATCACTGACCCTTACTTCACCGTTGATGGCGTAAGTCTGGGTGGTCGTATCTTCTATAACGACTTCAAAGCTGATGATGCGGACCTGTCCAGCTATACCAACAGAAGTTATGGTATTGGCGGTAATCTTGGTTTCCCAATCAATGAAAATAACTCATTGCGCCTGGGTCTGGATTACGTACACAACGATCTGTCCAATATGGAACCACAGATCGCTATGTTCCGTTATCTGAACTCTGTTGGGCTGAAACCGCCGGTGACCACCAGTGACAATGCTGATGCTGACTTTAGTGCGAATGATTTCTTCGCCAACCTCGGCTGGGGTTATAACAATCTCGACCGTGGCTACTTCCCGACATCTGGGACGAAAGCCAGTCTGAACGGTAAAGTAACCGTTCCGGGTTCTGATAACGAATATTATAAAATTACATTTGATTCAACCAGTTATATGCCGCTAAATCAGGATCGTGACTGGGTGCTGATGGGCCGTGCGCGTGCAGGTTACGCAGACGGTCTTGGCGGTAAAGAAGTGCCGTTCTACGACAACTTCTATGCCGGTGGTTCAAGCAGTGTTCGTGGTTTCCAGTCGAACACCATTGGTCCAAAAGCGGCATACTACAAATGTACTACGGCTAACACATCTTACAGCGGCTGTCCGATTGATAACTCAAACGACGCAGTTGGCGGTAACGCAATGGCAGTATTGAGTGCTGAACTGATTGTTCCGACTCCATTTGTTAGCGAGAAATACGCTAACTCATTGCGTACTTCCCTGTTCGTGGACAGCGGTACTGTTTGGGATACAGGTTGGGAAAACACCCCGCAGACTATTGCGGCAGGCGTTCCTGATTACAGTAAACCAGGTAACATTCGTGTTTCTTCGGGTCTTGCGTTGCAGTGGATGTCTCCACTTGGACCATTGGTCTTCTCCTACGCACAACCGGTCAAGAAATATGAAGGCGATAAGGCAGAACAGTTCCAGTTTAACATTGGTAAAACCTGGTAACGTTCTGTCCGGGCAGAAGTTGTCCAGCAGAATCGCAATGGCCTGATGATAAATCTCATACACGGGTTTCGGCCCGTGTATTGTTTTCATGTCAGGTGTTTTGTGTAATTTAATGTGCCATATGGCACAACGGGTGATGGAAGGAGTTTATAGTGAAAAAGTGGTTATATGCCGCAGGCCTCGGTTTAGTTATGGCTTCTTCAGCTAGCGTTCAGGCTGCTGATAAAATTGCTATCGTTAACGTAGCAAGTATTTTCCAACAAATGCCTGCTCGTGAAGCTGTAGCAAAACAGCTGGAAAACGAGTTCAAAAGCCGTGCGACAGATTTGCAATCTCAGGAACGTGATCTGCAAACCAAAATGCAACGTCTGCAACGCGATGGCTCTACAATGAAAGCCAGCGACCGTTCTAAACTTGAAAAAGACGTAATGGCTCAGCGTGAAGCATTCTCTGCAAAAGCGCAGCAATTCGACCAGGACAACCGTCGTCGTCAGGGCGAAGAGCGCAACAAAATCCTGAGCCGTATTCAGGACGCTGTGAAAACTGTAGCAAGTAAAGAAGGTTATGACGTTGTTATCGATGCTAATGCCATTGCATATGCTGACAATAGCAAAGACATTACTGCTGATGTGCTGAAACAGGTTAAATAAACATGTCTTCAATTCGACTGGCTGATCTCGCACAGCAGTTGGATGCACAATTGCACGGTGATGGCGAAATTGCCATCACCGGCGTTGCTTCAATGCATTCCGCACACTCTGAGCAAATCACGTTTTTATCAAACAGCCGTTACCGTGAACAGTTGGCTTCCTGCAATGCAGGCGCCGTAGTGTTGACCGAAGCGGATCTGCCATTTTGCCCTACAGCGGCATTAGTGGTTAAAAACCCTTACCTGACGTATGCGCGGATGGCGCAATTGCTGGATACCACGCCAGCACCGGCAGTGGATATCGCGGCGAGTGCGGTGATTTCAGACAGTGCAACATTAGGTAAGAATGTCTCGGTTGGCGCAAATGCAGTCATCGAATCAGGCGTTGTATTGGGTGACAATGTTGTCATCGGTGCAGGCTGTTTTATCGGTAAAGAGGCAAAAATAGGCGCTGGCACACGGTTGTGGGCCAATGTTTCTATTTATCACCGCGTTGAAATCGGCGAGCAGTGCTTGATTCAGTCAGGTACTGTGATCGGCGCTGATGGTTTTGGTTATGCCAATGATCGTGGTAATTGGGTTAAAATCCCACAGTTAGGTACTGTCATTATCGGTGACCGTGTTGAAATCGGTGCCTGTACCACTATTGACCGTGGCGCACTGGATGACACTATCATTAGCAATGGCGTCATCATTGATAACCAATGTCAGATTGCACACAACGTCGTGATTGGAGACAATACGGCGGTCGCTGGCGGTGTTATTATGGCCGGTAGTCTGAAAATTGGACGCTACTGCCAGATCGGCGGAGCCAGTGTTATCAATGGTCACATGGAAATCTGTGATCAGGCCGTAGTGACGGGAATGGGAATGGTAATGCGACCAATCACTGAACCTGGGGTATACTCCTCCGGTATCCCGTTACAACCGAATAAAGTTTGGCGTAAGACGGCTGCATTGGTAATGAATATCGACGAGATGAATAAACGCCTCAAAGCTGTCGAGCGTAAAATCGAAAAAGATTAATTACCACCTACGGTGCTGCTTTGTGTTCCCTTCGTTGAGTGAACCTGCGACATACGTTCCTATTTGCGGCCTGCCTGATGACCTTCTTTTGGGGTCTGGCAGGCCGTGTTATTGATGCCATCAGTTTTTATAGACAGGAAGAGTATTTTGACTACTGACACTCATACTCTGCATATTGAAGAGATACTGGATTTACTGCCACACCGTTACCCGTTCTTGCTGGTTGATCGCGTGTTGGATTTTGAGAAAGGGAAATTTTTGCGCGCTGTGAAAAACGTTTCTTTTAACGAACCGTTCTTCCAGGGCCATTTCCCGGGTAAACCGATTTTCCCGGGCGTTTTGATTCTGGAAGCAATGGCTCAGGCCACCGGCATTCTGGCATTTAAAAGCGTTGGAAAACTGGAACCTGGCGAATTGTATTATTTTGCAGCAATCGACGATGCACGCTTTAAACGTCCGGTCCTGCCGGGTGACCAGATGGTTCTGGAAGTTGAATTCATTAAAGAGCGTCGTGGCGTTGCTCGTTTCAAAGGTGTCGCGAAAGTCGATGGCGAGATCGCTTGCGAGGCATCAATGATGTGCGCCCGCCGCCGGGAGTCTTAATACATGATTGATAAAACCGCCTTTATTCATCCAAGCGCTATTGTTGAAGACGGTGCTGTTATCGGTGCCAGAGTTCATATCGGTCCTTTCTGCTACGTGGGTTCCCAGGTAGAAATTGGTGAAGGCACCGAGCTTAAATCACACGTAGTTCTTAATGGCGTGACCAAAATTGGTCGCGATAACCGCATCTTTCAGTTCGTTTCCATTGGTGAAATTAACCAGGATCTGAAATATGCCGGTGAACCAACACGCGTTGAGGTCGGCGATCGCAACAATATTCGTGAGAGCGTTACCATTCATCGTGGTACCGTTCAGGGCGGTGGTCTGACAAAAGTGGGTAGTGATAACCTGTTGATGGTTAACGCACATATTGCCCACGATTGTGTCATTGGGAATCGCTGTATTCTGGCGAACAACGCGACCCTCGGTGGTCACGTTGAGGTTGATGATTTCGCGATCATTGGCGGCATGACGGCAGTGCATCAGTTCTGTATTATCGGTGCGCATGTGATGGTGGGTGGATGTTCCGGGGTTGCTCAGGATGTTCCTCCGTTTGTCATTGCGCAAGGTAACCATGCGACACCTTTCGGCATCAATATCGAAGGGCTTAAGCGACGTGGTTTCGAAAAAGCCGATCTGCACGCTATCCGCAATGCTTATAAGTTACTGTACCGCAGCGGTAAAACGCTGGAAGAAGCACAACCGGAAATCGCTGCTATCGCGGCTGAATTCCCGAAAGCTAAACCTTTCAGTGATTTCTTTGACCGCTCAACGCGCGGTATTATTCGCTGATCTGCGCTACGGAAAACAATGCAAAAGCCTGTTCTGACAATTGGCCTGGTGGCCGGTGAAACGTCCGGTGACATTCTTGGCGCCGGGCTGATTCGAGCCTTGAAGAAGCATCATCCTGATGCCCGTTTTGTGGGTGTCGCGGGTCCGCTGATGCAGGCGGAAGGATGCGAAGCCTGGTACGAGATGGAAGAACTGGCGGTAATGGGCGTGGTGGAAGTTCTTGAACGGCTGCCACGCTTGTTGAAAATCCGAAAAGATCTGACCCGTCGTTTTAGCGAACTGAAGCCTGATGTGTTCGTGGGCATTGATGCTCCTGACTTCAACATCACGCTTGAAGGTCGTTTGAAGCAGCGCGGTCTGCGTACTATTCACTATGTCAGCCCGTCTGTCTGGGCCTGGCGTCAAAAACGTGTTTTCAAAATCGGCAAGGCAACGGATCTGGTTTTGGCATTCCTGCCTTTCGAAAAAGCGTTTTATGACAAATTCAATGTTCCCTGTCGTTTCATTGGTCATACGATGGCCGATGCGATGCCGCTGCATCCTGATAAACAGGCTGCACGTTTGTCACTCGGTATTCCTGAAGATGTGCATTGCCTTGCTTTGCTGCCGGGAAGTCGTCACGCTGAAGTGGAAATGCTCAGCGCGGATTTTCTGAAAACAGCTTTGCAGCTACGACAGACTTATCCTGATTTACATGTCGTTGTGCCCCTGGTGAATGCCAAACGTCGCGAGCAGTTTGAACGGATCAAGGCTGAAATAGCCCCTGATCTTCCTGCGCATTTGCTCGATGGGAAAGGTCGGGAAGCGATGATCGCCAGTGATGCCGCTTTACTGGCATCGGGAACGGCAGCGCTGGAATGTATGCTGGCAAAATGCCCGATGGTGGTGGGTTATCGTATGAAACCTTTCACTTTCTGGCTGGCGGAACGTCTGGTGAAAACGCCGTATGTTTCATTGCCAAATCTGCTGGCACGGCGGGAAATTGTCACCGAATTACTGCAAACCGAATGTGTACCTGACAAACTTTCTGCTGCGTTGCTGCCTTTATTGGCTGGTGGTGAGAAAAGCCGGGAACTGCGTGAGACGTTCCTGGAACTGCATGAAAGTATCCGCCGTGACGCAGACGAACAGGCTGCTCAGGCTGTCATGGAGCTGGCAAAGCGATGAGTGATGTATTTATCTATCCACAAGCTGTCTGTATTGCAGGCGTGGATGAAGTGGGGCGTGGTCCTTTAGTGGGGGCAGTCGTCACCGCTGCTGTGATTCTTGATCCTGCTAACCCGATTGCCGGGCTGGCAGATTCCAAGAAACTCTCTGAAAAGCGCCGTGAGGCGTTATACATCGAAATCAAAGAGAAAGCGCTGGCCTGGAGTCTCGGGCGCGCTGAACCACATGAAATTGATGAACTGAATATTTTGCATGCCACCATGCTGGCAATGCAAAGAGCCGTTGCCGGTTTGTGTATTACGCCTGATATGGTGCTGATTGACGGCAATCGCTGCCCTAAACTTCCGATGGCTTCACAGGCGATAGTGAAAGGGGACAGCAAAGTCGCTGAAATTAGCGCAGCCTCAATTTTGGCTAAAGTCACCCGCGACCGCGAAATGGTTGAACTGGATCTTCAGTTCCCTGAATATGGTTTTGCGAAGCACAAAGGCTATCCGACGCCGGTGCATCTTGAAAGTCTTGCCCGTCTTGGAGCCACTACACACCACCGTCGAAGTTTTTCACCGGTGAAACGCGCGCTCGGACTGGCATAACGCGTCATTTGTTCCTGCCCGTTTTTATTGCTAAAAAAGACGGGCACACAAACCTTTAATTCACTCATTTCTGGACTCTGGATATGGCCGAACCTCGTTTTATTCATCTGCGTGTACATAGCGACTATTCCATGGTGGATGGGCTTGCGAAGGTCGGTCCGCTGGTGAAATGCGCAGCGTCACTCGGCATGCCTGCTCTGGCGATTACCGATTTCACTAACTTGTGCGGACTGGTTAAATTTTACGGTGCGGCACATGGCGCAGGTGTAAAACCGATTATCGGTGCAGACCTGAATGTCCAAAGCGAAATTCTGGGTGATGAATTGGCCCAACTGACTGTTCTGGCGATGAATAATCAGGGTTACCAGAACCTGACATTATTGATTTCCAGAGCATATCAGCGCGGTTACGGCGCAGCCGGGCCGATCGTCGACCTCGAATGGCTGGCAGAACTCAATGAAGGTTTGATCCTGCTGTCCGGCGCGAGAATGGGTGATGTCGGTAAGTTTCTGACCCGCGGAAATGATTTGCAAGTCAGTCAGTGCCTGGATTTCTACCAGCAGTATTTCCCTGATCGCTATTATCTCGAATTGATCCGTACCGGTCGGGCAGAAGAAGAAAACTATCTGCATGCGGCGGTCGCACTGGCGACAGAACGCGGTTTGCCGGTGGTGGCAACCAACGACGTGCGCTTTATGGTGCCGACCGACTTTGATGCCCATGAGATTCGTGTTGCGATCCACGATGGCTTTACACTGGATGATCCTAAACGTCCGCGCAATTACACTTCACAGCAATATATGCGCAGTGAAGATGAAATGTGCGAGCTGTTTGAGGATTTGCCTGAAGCTCTGCAAAACAGCGTGGAAATCGCCAAACGCTGTAATGTCACCATCCGTCTGGGCGAATATTTTCTGCCGCAGTTTCCTACCGGTGATATGACCACTGAAGATTTTCTGGTCGAAAAATCAAAAATCGGGCTGGAAGAGCGCCTTGAGTTTTTATTCCCGGATCCGGAAGTTCGTGCACAAAGACGCCCTGAATATGACGAGCGTCTGGACATCGAACTTAAAGTTATCAACCAGATGGGTTTCCCCGGTTACTTCCTGATCGTAATGGAATTCATCCAGTGGTCGAAAGATAACAGCGTGCCTGTCGGGCCGGGGCGTGGTTCCGGTGCGGGTTCTCTGGTGGCGTATGCCCTGAAAATCACCGATCTGGATCCGCTCGAGTTTGACCTGCTGTTCGAACGTTTCCTTAACCCTGAACGTGTTTCCATGCCCGACTTTGACGTCGACTTCTGCATGGAAAAACGCGACCGGGTTATCGATCACGTTTCAGAAATGTATGGCCGCGAAGCGGTCTCGCAGATCATCACCTTCGGTACCATGGCGGCCAAAGCGGTGATCCGCGATGTGGGGCGTGTTCTGGGCCATCCTTACGGTTTCGTTGACCGCATTTCCAAACTGGTGCCTCCTGATCCGGGGATGACGCTTGAAAAAGCATTTGCCGCTGAGCCGCAGTTGCCAGAGATTTACGAGGCTGACGAAGAAGTTAAGTCGCTGATCGATATGGCGCGTCAGCTGGAAGGTGTAACCCGTAATGCCGGTAAACATGCCGGTGGTGTGGTGATTGCGCCGACCAAAATCACTGATTTCGCGCCGCTTTATTGTGACGCAGAAGGTAATCACCCGGTCACGCAGTTCGATAAAAATGACGTGGAATACGCGGGTCTGGTGAAGTTCGACTTCCTCGGTCTGCGTACGCTGACCATCATCGACTGGGCGCTGGAGATGATCAACGCCCGCCGTGCGAAAGCCGGTGAGGCACCGCTGGATATTGCGGCCATCCCGCTGGATGATAAAAAAAGCTTCGACATGCTGCAACGCTCGGAAACCACGGCGGTATTCCAGCTTGAATCCCGCGGCATGAAAGATTTGATCAAACGTCTGAAGCCCGACAGCTTCGAAGATATGATCGCACTGGTCGCGCTGTTCCGCCCTGGGCCATTGCAGTCCGGCATGGTGGATAACTTTATTGACCGTAAACATGGTCGTGAAGAGATTTCTTATCCGGATATCCAGTGGCAGCATGAATCCCTGAAACCTGTGCTGGAGCCGACATACGGCATCATCCTGTATCAGGAACAGGTTATGCAGATTGCGCAGGTTCTGGCCGGTTACTCGCTGGGTGGTGCAGACATGCTCCGCCGTGCAATGGGTAAGAAAAACCCGGTGGAGATGGCCAAGCAGCGCGGTGGTTTTGAAGAGGGGGCCAAATCTCGGGGTATTGACGGCGAACTGGCGATTAAAATCTTTGACCTGGTAGAGAAATTTGCCGGTTACGGTTTTAACAAATCTCACTCGGCGGCTTACGCTTTAGTCTCGTATCAGACGCTGTGGCTGAAAGCGCACTATCCTGCGGAGTTCATGGCGGCGGTAATGACGGCTGATATGGATAACACCGAGAAAGTGGTCGGGCTGGTGGATGAATGCTGGCGTATGGGGCTGAAGATTTTACCGCCTGATATCAACAGCGGTCTGTATCATTTCCACGTGAATGATGAAGGCGAAATTGTTTACGGCATCGGCGCGATTAAAGGCGTGGGTGAAGGTCCGATTGAAGCCATTATTGAAGCGCGTAACGAAGGCGGCTATTTCAAAGAACTGTTTGATCTCTGCGCGCGTGCTGACGTCAAAAAACTGAACAAACGTATTCTCGAGAAGCTGATCATGTCCGGGGCGTTTGACCGCCTGGGACCACACCGTGCCGCGTTGATGAGTTCCCTAAGCGACGCATTGAAAGCCGCTGATCAACATGCCAAAGCCGAGGCGATTGGTCAGGTTGATATGTTTGGTGTGCTTGCAGAAGCACCTGAGCAGGTTGAGAAATCTTACGCGAATGTGATGCCATGGCCGGAACAAACTGTTCTGGATGGCGAACGTGAGACGCTCGGCTTGTATCTGACCGGCCATCCGATCACACAATATTTGAAAGAAATTGAACGTTATGGCGGCGGCCAGCGTTTAAAAGATATGCATCCGACGGAACGGGGCAAAATGACCGTCGCAGTGGGGCTGGTCCTCGCTGCGCGTGTCATGGTCACCAAGCGGGGTAACCGCATTGGGATCTGTACACTTGATGACCGTTCCGGTCGTCTGGAAGTGATGTTGTTCACCGAAGCGTTGGAAAAATTCCAGCATTTATTGGAAAAAGACCGTATCCTTATCGCCACAGGACAGGTCAGCTTTGATGACTTCAGTGGCGGGCTTAAAATGATGGCCCGCGATGTAATGGACATCAGTGAAGCACGGGAAAAATATGCTCGCGGTCTTGCTATCTCGCTGACTGACAGGCAAATTGATGACCAGCTTTTGAACCGTCTCCGCCAATCGTTGGAACCACATCGATCGGGGACGATACCAGTGCATCTGTATTACCAACGAGAAAACGCAAGAGCCCGGCTACGATTCGGGGCGTCATGGCGTGTTACGCCAACGGACAAACTGTTGCTGGATTTGCGAGGCCTGGTCGGTACTGAGCAGGTGGAACTGGAATTTGACTAAAATAGGAATGCTATGAGTCTGAATTTTCTTGATTTTGAACAGCCGATTGCGGAACTGGAAGCGAAAATTGACTCGCTGACTGCAGTCAGCCGTCAAGACGAAAAATTAGATATTAATCTGGACGAAGAAGTTGCACGCTTGCGCGAGAAAAGCGTTGAACTGACCCGTAAGATTTTCTCTGATCTGGGTGCCTGGCAAATTGCCCAACTGGCACGCCATCCTCGTCGTCCTTATACGCTTGATTACATCAAACATATCTTTACCGATTTTGATGAACTGGCGGGTGATCGTGCATTCGCAGACGATAAAGCTATCGTTGGTGGTATTGCTCGTTTGGGCGAACGTGCCGTGATGATCATTGGTCATCAGAAAGGCCGTGAAACGAAAGAGAAAATTCGTCGTAACTTCGGCATGCCCGCCCCGGAAGGGTATCGCAAAGCGCTACGTCTGATGGAAATGGCTGAGCGTTTCAAACTGCCAATCATCACCTTCATCGACACACCGGGCGCTTATCCGGGCGTGGGCGCTGAAGAACGTGGTCAGTCTGAAGCGATCGCCCGTAACCTGCGCGAAATGTCCCGTCTGAATGTCCCGGTTATCTGCACCGTGATCGGTGAAGGTGGTTCAGGTGGTGCACTGGCGATTGGTGTGGGTGATAAAGTTAATATGCTGCAATACAGCACCTATTCGGTTATTTCGCCGGAAGGTTGTGCATCAATTCTGTGGAAGAGTGCGGATAAAGCCCCTCTGGCCGCGGAAGCGATGGGCATCATTGCACCGCGTCTGAAAGAGCTGAAACTGATCGACTCTGTGATCCCTGAGCCTTTGGGTGGCGCTCACCGTAACGTAGAAGCGATGGCTGCTTCTCTGCGTGCACAACTTGAAGCTGATCTGAGCGATCTGGATGTGTTGAGTACGGAAGAGCTGCGTAACCGTCGTTATCAGCGTCTGATGACTTACGGCTACTGCTGATCCTGAACGTGATTTTCGAAAGGCCACGCATTGCGTGGCCTTTTTTATTGTCCGTTTTCATCTATCCATCTTTCCAGCATTCTTAAATTTCCCCATTTCACTTTAAACTCAACGGTAAAGGGTACCCAGCAGGCACTAACCGTGTTTCTATAAATACCTTAGAAAATAAATAACAGAAGGATTTGTCAGATGAATATTATCGCTATCATGCGCCCGGAAGGGGCTTACTACAAAGACGAGCCGATCCGTGAACTGGATAGCGCGCTGACGCTTCTCGGATTTCAGGTCATTTATCCGCGCGATCGCGCGGATCTGCTCAAACTCATCGAAAATAATGCCCGCATTTGCGGCGCTATTTTCGACTGGGATCAGCATAGCGAAGAGCTGTGTACAGCCATTAATGAGCTGAATGAATATCTGCCGCTTTACGCTTTCATCAATACGCATTCGACGCTGGACGTCGACGTTAATGAAATGCGCATGGTGCTCTATTTCTTTGAATACGCACTGAGTGCGGCGGAGGATATTGCCAAACGCATCCGCCAGTACACCGATGAATACATCGATACCATTACGCCGCCGCTGACTAAAGCGTTGTTCACCTACGTAGAAGAAGGAAAGTACACTTTCTGTACGCCGGGGCATATGGCCGGTACGGCGTTTTTAAAAAGCCCGGTAGGGACGTTGTTCTATGATTTTTTCGGGGCCAAAACGTTGAAAGCCGATGTGTCGATTTCTGTGACAGAACTTGGTTCCCTGTTGGATCACACTGGTCCGCATCTAGAGGCGGAGGAATATATCGCCCGTACTTTCGGCGCCGAGCAAAGTTATATCGTCACTAATGGCACCTCGACGGCCAATAAAATTGTCGGAATGTATGCGGCACCGGCAGGGAGTACGGTGCTGATTGACCGCAACTGTCATAAATCGCTCGCCCATCTGATGATGATGACCAATATTGTGCCGGTCTATTTGCGTCCCAATCGCAACGCGTATGGCATTCTTGGCGGGATTCCTAAGCATGAATTCACCCGCGAAAGCATCGAAGAGAAAATTGCACAGACAGAGAATGCCACCTGGCCAGTGCACGCAGTGATCACTAACTCGACTTACGACGGCTTGCTGTACAACACGGATTACATCAAAAACACACTGGATGTTCCGTCGATTCATTTCGATTCTGCATGGGTGCCATACACTAATTTCCATCCGATTTATGACGGTAAAAGCGGAATGAGCGGCGAGCGCATTCCCGGAAAAGTCATTTACGAAACGCAATCAACGCACAAACTACTGGCAGCTTTCTCACAGGCATCGATGATTCACATTAAGGGTGATTACAACGAAAGTACCTTTAATGAAGCCTATATGATGCACACCACCACATCGCCAAATTACGGCATTGTGGCTTCTGCAGAAACTGCCGCGGCGATGTTGCGCGGTAACCCCGGACGGCGTCTCATTAACCGCTCGGTTGAACGCGCGCTGCATTTCCGTAAGGAGATACAGCGGTTGCGGGAAGAAACCGAGGGCTGGTTCTTTGATATCTGGCAGCCTGAATATATTGATGAAGCCGAGTGCTGGCCGCTGAATCCCGATCAAAACTGGCACGGTTTTGCCAACGCCGATACCGATCATATGTATCTTGATCCGATCAAAGTGACGATCCTGACACCCGGAATGGATGAAACGGGTAAGCTGGAAGAACAGGGGATCCCGGCGGCGTTAGTGGCGAAATTCCTCGATGAGCGCGGCGTGGTGGTAGAAAAAACCGGTCCGTACAATCTGCTTTTCCTGTTCAGTATCGGCATTGATAAAACCAAATCCATGAGTCTGATGCGCGGCCTGACTGATTTTAAGCGCAGTTATGATCTCAATTTGCGGGTCAAGAATATGCTGCCTGATCTGTATGCGGAAGATCCTGATTTTTATCGCAATATGCGGATTCAGGATCTGGCGCAGGGGATCCACAAACTGATCGTTCGTCACGACCTGCAGCGTTTAATGTTGGAAGCATTTGATGTGCTGCCGGAAATGAAAATGACGCCGTACGAAATGTTCCAGCATCAGGTACGCGGACATATTGATGAATGCGACATTGATGAACTGGTCGGCAAAGTGTCAGCCAACATGATCCTGCCTTATCCGCCGGGTGTACCTGTGGTGATGCCGGGCGAGATGATCACGGAAGAAAGTCGGGCTGTGCTCGATTTCCTGATTATGCTTTGTTCAATAGGCGAGCGTTACCCTGGTTTTGAAACTGATATTCATGGAACGCGGCTCACAGAAGACGGGCGCTATCTGGTGAAGGTCTTAAAACTTCCGGAAGCGGGCTAGCAAACTGCCCTCTTTAAGAGGGCTTTTTATTGACGTGTTTGGCCGCCCTGAGTAACGTGCAGGTCAGAAATCAACAGGACATGACTATGCTTAATCTCCGCCAGATCCACCATATCGCCATCATTGGCTCTGATTATCAGGCCAGCAAACACTTCTACTGTGACATTCTCGGGTTCACGTTACTGGGGGAGTTTTACCGTGAGGAACGCGATTCCTGGAAAGCTGACCTGGCGCTTAATGGTCATTACACCATTGAATTATTCAGCTTTCCGCAACCGCCAGCCCGGCCAAGTCGTCCTGAGGCGTGCGGATTACGCCATCTGGCGTTCAGCGTTGAAGATATCGCACAGTCCATTTCCGCCCTCACTGAAGCCGGCATTGTCTGCGAACCGGTAAGAATTGATCCTTACACCGGCAAAAAATTTACTTTCTTCAACGATCCGGATGGCTTGCCGCTGGAACTGTACGAATCCTGATTATCCTATGAGTTCAAAACTGGCCGTGACATTTCTTTCAAAACATCTGCTCAATAAAATCGGTGATGCACGAAGACTTTGCGTTGCGTTCAGCGGTGGACTGGATTCTTCCGTACTGCTGGCCGGACTGGCTGAGTTACGCGACAAAGCGTTGCCGGATATCGAACTGCGTGCATTGCATATCCACCATGGACTAAGCCAGTTTGCAGATGACTGGGTCGCACACTGCCAGACGTTTTGTCAGCAGCGAGATATCCCTTTCTCTGTCGCTAAAGTGCAGGTAGATGCACAGGAAGGTGGGATTGAAGCGGCGGCACGAACGGCACGTTATCAGGCATTTGCTGAAAGTCTGACTGCTGGTGAAGTGTTACTGACAGCACAACACCTGAATGACCAATGTGAAACTTTCATGCTGGCGCTTAAACGTGGAAGCGGACCTGCCGGTCTCTCGGCGATGAGCGGGGACAGTTCAATACACGGTTATCGCTTGTTAAGGCCTTTTCTGGAGCTCAGCCGTGAGCAGCTTGAAGAATACGCGAAGCAGTTAAAGCTCAGCTGGATTGAAGATGACAGTAACCGGGATGCCCGCTTTGATCGCAATTTTCTGCGACTGGATATTTTTCCCGCACTTTACCAGCGCTGGCCGCACTTTGCGCAAGCCACAGCCCGCAGCGCATCACTTTGCGCAGAGCAGGAGACGCTGCTGGATGAGTTGCTCAGTGAGTCTCTCACTTCATTGACCGATGAGCAGGGCAGTCTGTCGGTTGAGAGGCTGAAGGCGTTTTCAGCCGTCAGACGCTCTGCGCTATTACGTCGCTGGCTGGCATCGCGTGGCGCAAGAATGCCTTCGCGTGAACAACTGCAGAGAATATGGGATGAGGTAGCTTTGAGCCGCGAAGATGCCCAGGCGCAGTTAGTGCTGGGGAAAATGGTAGTCCGGCGTTTCCGTGGGCGTTTGTATGTATTGCCAGAACGCCGGTCGCTTAAAGATCAAATCCTCTGCTGGGATCCGGCTGAAAAATTAACGCTACCTGACGGTCTGGGCTGTCTGATTGCCGATCATGTTCTCATCGCGCAGGGGGCTGACTGTTTGATCCGCCAGCCACGTGCTGGCGAAAAGATCACTGTGCGTTTTCAGGTGCAGGGATATATCGAAAAAGTCGGACGGGATCGTGCGCGCCAGGCGAAAAAATTGTGGTCTGAGTTAGGTGTGCCGCCATGGGAACGGGGCCGTATCCCTTTGGTTTATTACAATGATCAATTGATGGCAGCCCCGGGTTGGTTTATTACGCGCCAGTCCCGGGCTGAAAATAATGAAGCGCAATGGCGGATCATCTGGTCGGCTGCGTAATAAACGGAAAGAACGGTTTATTTGAGGCGGATGTTATTTGCCCGGGGAGTTGTGATGCAAGTAATGGGAAGAACACTGGCAGGGATAGTGGCATCGATGCTGATCAATTTGCCTGCTCTGGCGGGGGGAAATGTGGTTGACGGGCAGTCTAAATCAGCCAGCTGCTCGGCATGTCACGGCGCAACGGGTAAAGCCATGAATTCGATTTATCCTAATCTGGCAGGGCAAAATGCAGATTATCTGGCGCTTTCACTGCATGCTTACAAGAAGGGTGAGAGAAGTGGCGGGCAGGCGGGTGTGATGCAGGCTTTTAGTGCGTCATTATCCGATCAGGATATCAGTGATTTGGCAGCGTATTACGCCAGTCTGACGTCGTTGAAATGATATTGCCTCAGAAATGCAAACGGGCAATCCTGAGATTGCCCGTTAGGTAACTGACGTCGGTTGTCGCTATTCGGCACTGACGACAACGGTGCCAATTTCCGGATGGCTAAAGCTTTCAATGTGATCCAGACGCAGATCTCGTTGTTCGCCGTTCGCCTCAACCACCAGATATTCCACTTTCTTACGCATTAACAAATCGTTGGCTTTAGCCTCAACGACTTCTCCGCTACGCATCTTCAGCGTCAAAACCAGGTGATGCTGGCAGGCGAGCTCGAGATTATCGTAGTCATCACAATTGATGGGTTTGTACTCATCATTCATCGACATAATCGCTCACCAATAAGTTAGCGGCGGCGTAGGCCGCCTGGTCCCTAACGGAAGACGGAAGTTCAGCATTTGCTGCGACTTCGTCCAATGCTTTCAATACACAGCCCAACGCATCGGGCACATATCCGAGATCACCGCTGGCAATTTCAGAATATCTACGGCGTACCAACTCACAGTATTGTTGCATAAGTTCTCCCTAAAAAGCGTATCCCTCTGAGGAAAGCGCAGAAAGATAAGCTCTCAGTATTTAACGACTATAGCACAGGAGAGTGTGAGTTATTAGCAGGCCTGTAAAGGTAAATCGTTTGCGTAAAGCCTTTATTGCGGATGACCATCGGGGGAAAACTGGCCGCAGCAGGATGCTTTCAAGTACACTGTGCGTCTATTATCAAGGGGTTTACCATGGCGTTAAAAGCAACCATTTATAAAGCAGCGGTCAATATCGCTGATATGGATCGTAATTTCTTTCATGACGCCAGCCTGACTCTGGCACAGCATCCTTCCGAAACAGAACAACGCATGATGCTGCGTCTGCTGGCATGGATTTACCATGCCGACGAACGACTGACTTTTACCCGCGGATTAAGCGCCGAAGATGAGCCGGAAATCTGGCGTAAAAACGACCATAACGGCATCGAATTATGGGTCGAATTAGGACTACCTGATGAGAAGCGTCTGAAAAAAGCCTGTAACCAATCGCGTGAGGTGGTCCTTTATGCGTATGGTGAGCGTGCTGCGAAAGTCTGGTGGTCGCAAATCGAGGGGAAAGTCAGAGGTTTTGAGAACCTGCGTATCCGTTATTTAGAAGATGAGTTGCTGAATCAATTGACTGCTTTTGGCAGCCGTACCATGAACTTACAGGCCACATTGCAGGACGGAACTATTTGGCTTTCTGATGCTCAGAGTAATTTGGAAATTCATTTTTCTGAATGGAAAGAGTCTGTCATAAAAGAAGCCAGGTAATCAGCGTGCTAATCCTTTCAGGAAAACTGGAAATACCTGACAGCGAAATCGAATTAACGGCGATCCGCGCTCAGGGCAACGGCGGTCAGAACGTCAATAAAACATCAACGGCTATCCATTTACGCTTTGATATTAAAGCGTCGAGTTTGCCAGAATATTACAAAGAGCGCTTACTGGCTTTTAATCATCATTCCGTTACTGCCGACGGTTGGGTCATTATCAAAGCCCAGGAATACCGGAGTCAGGAGATGAATCGCGAAGCCGCTCTGGCCCGGTTGGGGGCACTGATTTCACAGGCGATGGTAGTAGAAAAACCGCGCCGCGCGACGAAGCCGACTCGTGGGTCTAAAATTCGTCGGGTTGAAAGTAAAGTTCGCAAGGGTGCGACAAAAGCATTACGGGGCAAAATACGTTAGCCCTAACTTCGTGCTGCAGGACAATTTTTATCGCGGCACTGTAGAAAAGCAGTAGGGGAGAAACTGTGAAAAAAATCATCATTAGTGCAGTGCTGGCGCTCGGGGCGCTGTCACTCTTCGGTTGCCATACCGCCGCCTTTAATCATGAAAAACCTTTGCAGGCTATGCAGCAGAGTTACAGTGGCGTGTTGCCGTGCGCAGATTGCAGTGGCCTGAAGACGTCATTATTCCTGGATCAGGATGGGACTTACATCCTTCAGGAGGAATATCAGGGCGGCAAAGAGGGCGATCAGGTGTTTGCCAGCTACGGACGCTGGGCCCGCACTGCGGATAAACTGGTGCTGACGGACAGCCAGGGCGAGAAACGTTATTTCCATCCGAAAGATGAAAATCTGGAAATGTTGGATCAAAGCGGTGAGCCGATTACGTCCACATTCAACTATACGTTGACGCCGGTGCAGCAGAATTTGCCGAAAACGCCAATGGCACTGAGCGGAATGATGCAATACAGCGCCGATGCTGCTTCCTTTAAAGATTGTGCGACAGGCAACATATTCCCGATGTCGGCAAATAAATCGCTGGAAGAAGGGTATCTTGCCTCGCGTAAAACCCCCAATCAGCTGGTCTTCCTTTCTATGGACGGGCATTTCATGACAGAGCCGTCAATGGAAGAAGGGCAGGTGCAAAAGGCTGTGGTTGCAGATAAAAACGTACGGTTTGATGCAACGAAGTCCTGCCCGTAAAAGCGATTAGGCTCAGGCGGAATAGCACAAATAAAAATGCCCGCATTACGCGGGCATTTTTATGGACAAATGATCATCAGCGGATCTTAACGCGGGATCTGGCTCAGCAGATATTCCACGATATCGCTTTGTTTGATCATCTGTTTTTCGCCAGTGCGACGGTTTTTGTATTCCAGCTCTTCAGCATCCAGATTACGATCACCAATCACCACCTGATGCGGCACACCGATCAGTTCCATGTCCGCGAACATGACGCCCGGACGTTCTTTACGATCGTCGAGGATCACATCGATACCGTGTGAACGCAGTTCTTTATACAGCGCTTCTGCCGCATCTTTCACACGGAAAGATTTGTGCATGTTCATTGGCAGGATAGCGACCTGGAACGGTGCGATAGCATCCGGCCAGATAATACCGCGGTCATCGTGGTTTTGTTCAATCGCCGCAGCGACCACACGAGTCACACCGATACCGTAACAACCCATGGTCATCAACTGGTTACGACCATCTTCGCCCTGAACGGTAGCATTCATCGCTTCGGAATATTTGGTTCCCAGCTGGAAGATATGACCAACTTCGATACCGCGTTTAATGACCAGCGTTCCCTGACCATCAGGGCTTGGATCACCGGCTACTACATTACGGATATCGGCTACTTCTGGCAGCGCAGCATCGCGATCCCAGTTAATTCCGAAATAGTGTTTACCGTCGATGTTAGCGCCTGCGCTGAAATCGCTCATTGCAGCAACAGTACGATCCGCGACGATTGGCATTGGCAGATTAACCGGACCGAGTGAACCCGGGCCAGCCGCGACGATCTCACGAATCTCTGCTTCCGTTGCAAATGTTAGTGGTGCAGCAACTTGCGGCAGCTTCTCGGCTTTGATTTCGTTCAGCTCATGATCACCACGAACCAGCAAAGCAACCAGTTTATGACCGCTTTCCGCTGTTGCATGAACCATCAGAGTTTTCATCGTTTTCTCAACCGGAACCTGGAACTGTTCTGTCAGTTCAGCGATAGTTTTTGCGTCCGGCGTTTCGACAATCCGCATTTCTTCTGTTGCTGCAGCTCGTGGCGTTGCGGGTGCCAGCGCTTCTGCGAATTCGATGTTAGCGGCGAAATCAGAAGAATCAGAGAATACGACATCATCTTCACCGCTCTGTGCCAGCACCTGAAATTCGTGAGAGGCGCTGCCGCCGATAGAACCGGTATCCGCCAGCACGGCACGGAAATCCAGACCCATACGGTTGAAAATCTGACTGTAGGCCGCGTACATCGCGTCATAAGTTTCCTGCAAAGATTCCTGCGTCGTATGGAATGAGTAGGCATCTTTCATCAGGAATTCACGGGAACGCATTACACCAAAACGCGGGCGAACTTCGTCACGGAATTTAGTCTGGATCTGGAAGAAATTCAGTGGCAGCTGCTTGTATGAGCTGACTTCATTACGGATCAGGTCAGTGATCACTTCTTCATGGGTTGGACCCAGTACGAACGGGCGCTCGCCACGATCAATGAAACGTAACAATTCCGGACCATATTGCTCCCAACGTCCGCTCTCCTGCCACAAATCAGCGGGCTGGACTACCGGCATCGACACTTCAATGGCGTTCGCGTTGTTCATTTCTTCGCGTACGATGTTTTCAACTTTCTTGAGAACACGTAAGCCGGTCGGCAGCCAGGTATACAGGCCTGAGGCCAGTTTACGGATCATCCCTGCGCGCAGCATCAGCTGGTGGCTGATAACTTCCGCGTCGGCTGGCGTCTCTTTCAGTGTAGAGAGCAGATATTGAGTAGTACGCATGATGTGTTGGTTCCGTTAGCACTGCAAATTGCAATCGGGCTGCCATGGGCAGCCAAAACGTGAAAAGTGGCTTAGTTTACCAGCGAGTTGCTATTGTCAAAAGAGAGGCTGAGGAAATTTAGTCTTTGTCGAGGGACAATACCTGATTCACAGAGCCTGTGACCCGCCAGCGGACATTAAACTCGAGTAAACGAACGGCATAATCGCGCGCTGTGGCTTCACCTTTGCGATAAGCCGGACGGGGATCCTGTCCTAAAACCTGCGTGATGAAGCGGCGCAGATGCGGGTATTGCCTCGCATGCTCAGCCAGTTGCTGTTCAGCCTGCGGTAAAAATTCTACCGGCATATCGGCATCAGGTGCGTGCTGAGCAAAACCGGCGCGTGCATCAGGATGGCTTTCCGCAAAGGGAAGATACGGCTTAATGTCCACAACAGGTGTGCCATCCACTAAATCCAGACTGCCAAGCTGCAGAATGACATTCTGACCCTGACAGCGAATCCCTTTCAGTTCAACCAGAGACATCCCGAGCGGATTAGGCCGGAAGGTTGAACGGGTGGCAAATACACCGGTACGCACATTCCCGCCCAAACGTGGTGGGCGAACTGTCGGACGCCAGCCGCTTTCCATCGTCTGATGGAAAATAAACATCACCCATAAATGGCTGAAGTCTTCCAGCCCGCGAACAGCTTCGGGCTGGTTATAAGGCGGATGCAGATGTAATTCGCCGCCACCATCCTGGATCAATCCGGGCTGGCGCGGAACAGCAAACTTCTCTTTATAGGGCGAGTGAATGATCCCTATTTGCTCAAAAGAAAATGAGGTCATTTAAACGTGACGTTCAGGGCGGAACCCTGACAAATCGCCTGCTGGAAGCAGCCTGGTACGCCGCTGATAATCTGGCACTGATGTAACAATACGGCATTGGCCTTCATATAGGATGCACGGGTCAGCATTCTTTTCCGTGCAGTAGCCAGACTCGGTGGCGCATCATTTTGAGCGCTCTGGCAAGATTCGCCGGAGACTTCGCCCAGATCACGGAATGGAGTTCCGACTAAAGCTTCTGCATCTTTATAGAGCTTTACAGGAGCGGGGCGTACTGGTGCCGGCTTTGGTTTGACAGGTTTTGGTTCTTCTTTTACAACAGGCGCAGGGGGGGTTGGCTGTGTGTGTTGAGTCAGGGAACAACCCGCCAGCAAAAGTGCCGACAAACAGAGAGGTAAAGCACGCATGGTATATCCTCTGCTTTTTAATATGTTTACAGGAAAGAATGTGGCGTTATTGAACCAAGGTATTGAGAAAATAACAAGGCGGGCATAAGCCCGCCTTGTTATTTATTTATGAAAAGATGTATTTGCGAGTCTACTATCTTAGAAACGAATACTCAGGAAAAATGTAGGGTTCCTGATTTCGGGCAATTACCAACCTTTCACTGCGCCACCGTTGAAGATTTTATTCGCTGCAGCGTTCACTTCATCAGACTGGTAAGCCTGAACGAATTTCTTCACGTTTTCAGCATCTTTGTTATCTTCACGTGCAACGATCAGGTTCACGTATGGAGATTCTTTATCTTCTACGAAGATACCGTCTTTCTCTGGCGTCAGGTTGATCTGGCTGGCGTAAGTGGTGTTGATTACGGCCAGAGCGATTTTCGCATCATCCAGTGAACGTGGCAGTTGTGGTGCTTCGAGTTCGACCAGTTTCAGATTTTTAGGGTTCTCAGTCACATCCAGAACTGTCGGTAACAGACCAACACCGTCTTTCAGTTTGATCAGACCTTGTTTTTGCAGCAGCAGCAGAGAACGGCCGAGATTAGTCGGGTCGTTTGGCAGCGCAACCTGGTCGCCATCTTTCAGCTCATCAATAGATTTGATTTTCTTAGAGTAACCGGCGATTGGGTAAACGAACGTGTTACCCACCGGGACCAGTTTGTAACCGCGATCTTTGATCTGCTGATCAAGATAAGGTTTATGCTGGAAGGCGTTAACATCGATGTCACCTTTGCTCAGTGCTTCGTTAGGCAATACATAATCATTGAAAGTCACCAGCTCAACATCAAGACCGTATTTCTCTTTAGCTACTTTCTGTGCAACTTCAGCGACCTGCTGTTCAGAGCCTACGATCACACCCACTTTGATGTGATTTGGATCTTGTTCTTTTGGCCCGCAGCCCACTAAAGCCAGCGATCCCAGAAGCGCGCCGACAACTGCAATGGATTTGAATTTGTTAGACATGTCCTTTCCTCAATAAACGGATATAAATCATTCACAGGTAGCTATTACAGCTGTTGTTTCGTTATTTATGTGTGACTGCTTTTACGATGCGGTCGCCACAAAATTGAATTAAATACACCAAAACCACTAGCAGGACTAATACAGTATTCATGACAGTTGCGTCGTAACCGATATAACCGTACTGATAACCGATTTGTCCCAAACCACCGGCACCGACAGCGCCACCCATAGCAGAATAGCCTACAAGAGTGATCAGCGTGATGGTGGCAGCATTGACCAGACCTGGCAGAGCTTCCGGCAATAAGATTTTTCGGATGATCTGCATCGGTGTTGCACCCATTGCGCGGGCGGCTTCCACCAGACCGCTTGGAATTTCCAGCAGGGCATTCTCAACCATGCGGGCAATAAACGGCGCAGCACCCACAGTCAGCGGGACAATCGCTGCCTGCAAACCGATTGAGGTGCCGACAATCATACGCGTGAAGGGAATCATCCATACCAGCAAGATAATAAAAGGAATGGAACGGAAAATGTTAACCAGCGCCGACATCACGCGATAGATATTTTTATTCTCTGCAATCTGACCCGGACGGGTGACGTACAGCAGTACGCCGAAAGGCAAACCTAACACAAAACCAAAGAAGCCAGAGGTTAGCGTCATGATGACCGTTTCCCAGATTCCGCGGCCCATTAACCACATCATTGCCTCAGACATAACCCAGCACCTCTACTTTCACCTGATTCTCATGCAGGAACTGAATTGCCGCCTGAGTATTTTCTTCTGAACCGTGCATTTCTGTCAGCATAATCCCGAACTTTACACCGCCGGCATAATCCATCTGAGCACTGATAATATTATTGTTGATGTCAAAGCGACGGACTGCTTCGGAAAGCAGCGGGGCATCAACGGACTGACCGGTAAACTCCAGGCGCAGTAAAGGAACGCGACCCGTTTCAGGCTGGGGTACCAGACGCACGGCGTAATCTTCCGGAATATCCAGGTGCAACGTTGACTGAATAAATTGCTGTGCAAGCGGAGTCTTAGGATGTGAGAACATCTCGCTTACTTTATCCTGCTCAATCAGTTTGCCATCGCTGATCACAGCAACTTGATCGCAAATGCGTTTTACGACGTCCATCTCATGGGTGATCAGCAGAATCGTGAGCCCCAGACGACGGTTGATATCTTTTAGTAATTCCAGGATTGCGCGGGTGGTAGCTGGATCCAGTGCACTGGTAGCTTCATCACACAGCAATACTTTTGGATTACTGGCCAGCGCACGGGCAATGGCTACGCGTTGTTTTTGTCCACCGGAAAGATTCGCCGGGTAGGCATCATGCTTATCTTCCAGCCCGACCAGGCTCAGCAGCTCGGAAACTCGTTTCTTAATATCGGCTGAAGAAAGATTGTCGAGTTCGAGTGGCAGGGCAACGTTGCCAAAAACGGTGCGTGACGACAGCAGGTTAAAGTGCTGGAAAATCATGCCAATCTGGCGGCGTGCGCGGGTCAGCGCTTTCTCTGAGAAGGACATCAGATCCTGACCATCGACCAACACCTGGCCTTTAGTCGGGCGCTCCAGCAAATTGACGCAGCGTATTAAGGTACTTTTCCCCGCGCCGGAAGAACCGATTACGCCATAAATTTGTCCGGCAGGGACGTGAAGACTCACGTCAGAGAGCGCGACGATCTGGCGCGAACCCTGCAGGAAAATCTTGGTGATGTTAGAAAGTTTAATCATATTATTTTTTATTCTGTCTTTTTGCCGTGACGTGGTGAATTTAACTCTGCGGAGGTCTTCCCCGTAGCATGTCGTGGATGCTAAGGCGTCTAGACGTCTAAGTCAACCAGGTTAGCATTCTCACAAGCATTGAAAACATGCGATACTGGCGCCGTTAATCAGCCATCAGGAGCAAATTCGTGGCACAACCTGTTTCAGCAATCTTTCTCGACCGTGATGGCACTTTGAATGTCGATCATGGTTATGTACATGAAATCGATAACTTCCAGTTTATCGACGGTGTAATCGATGCTTGTCTTAAATTAAAAGAGATGGGCTTTTTACTGGTGCTGGTCACCAATCAGTCCGGTATAGCACGCGGCAAATTTACTGAAGATCAGTTTCTGACTCTGACCGAGTGGATGGACTGGTCGCTTGCCGATCGTGGCGTGGATCTCGACGGTATCTATTTTTGTCCGCATCATCCTGAAGGCTTGGTTAAGGAGTTTACACAAGCCTGTGATTGCCGTAAGCCGCAACCTGGGATGTTTTTGACGGCCAAAGAAGAACTAGGCATTGATATGGCCTCTTCTTATATGGTGGGCGACAAACTGGAAGATATGCAGGCAGCTGCTGCTGCAGGAGTGGGGCATAAGATTTTAGTTCGTACCGGCAAACCCGTAACCCCGGAAAGTGAAAGTGCTGCGGATGCGGTACTGGAAAGCCTTGCTGCATTGCCTTCCTTTATAGCAAAAGGGCAGAAATAACGGCTTCTGGACAAAAAAACGGCAAACGAAATAAAACTGTATTTATTCGCTTGCCATTAAAATCCAACTCCCTATAATGCCGCTCCATCGACAGGGAACAACGTGAACAACATCACGAAGTGACCGGGTCGGAAAGATTAAAAACAGCGGCAACCGGATA
>NZ_JBEPKE010000009.1:0-156259 GCF_040544515.1 Rahnella sp. 2050
TTGGTCACTCTAAGACTTGATATTTTTTGCCACCGAGGTGGCTGATATCGTCTTGTGAGTGCCCACACAGATTGTCTGATAAATTGTTAAAGAGCGTACGCTGCGAGAATTAACTCAGCAACGTGGGAGGCAGATAATACTCTTTCTCCCTGAAGAGTCAACCATTTTCTTTTACAAGATGCGGTGTTTTCACCGGGTTGATTCTTCCTGACTGGGCGACTTGGTTCTTGTTAGAGGAGTCGTTGTTCCCGGTCAGTGGAGGCGCATTATAGGGAGTTCTCAGAAGGCCGCAACCCCTAATTTCAAAAAACTTTCTGAATGCTTTCTTTTTGGCCTGAACGTCTATTAAGCCCGCATTATTGCGATTTTTTATACGATATTTGCCCAAAATCTTCAGCGAATTTGGCCACCTGCTGCCAGTCGGTATATTCCACTTCTTTACGGGTATCTGTTTCACCACCTGTCATCCGCATAATCAGTTGGATCATGACCTTATCGAACCAGCGATATCGCGGATAACGTAATGCGCCAGCAAAGACACCGCACATTGCCGGTTCCCACGGGGATGCCAGCAGGAATTTACGTACATAGGCATTAGTCTGTGGCGTTCGTTTTTCGGGTTTGCGCGCTGTCAGGTTGACGCCGAAAAAAGCCGACGGCATGTGATTCAAGGTTTCGGCGTGTTTTTTAACGAACTTATCCAGCACCGGGTTAAAGTGACCGTAACGTATAGAAGCGCCGATCATCACCTGGTCATAGCTTTTCAAATCGACATGTTCCGCATGTACCAGATCAACAACATCGCAGTTGCACTTTTCTTTCAGCTCACTTGCTATATAAGAAGCGATAGCATGTGTCTGCCCGTCACGACTTGAATAGAGTATCAACGCTTTCATACTTGTTTCCCTTTCTTAAAACTCATTCCCGCCAGAACGTCGGCGTGAACAGCACTAATAATGTGAAGACTTCCAGACGACCAAACAACATGGTGACGATCAGGATCCATTTCGCCACGGAATTCATCGAAGCAAAGTTATCAGCCACCACCCCCAGCCCCGGGCCAAGGTTATTGAGTGTGGCGGTAACCGCAGCAAAGGCGGAGAAGTTATCCACACCGGTGGCAACAATCGCCAGCATGCTGACAATAAATACCAGCGCGTAAGCGGAGAAGAAACCCCATACCGCTTCTATGATACGTTCAGGCAACGCGCGGTTACCCAATTTGATGGTGTAAACCGCATTCGGGTGAACCAGCCTTTTCAGCTCGCGCGAACCCTGTAAATAAAGCAAAAGAATACGGATCACTTTAAGACCGCCGCCCGTTGAACCGGCACAACCACCGATAAAAGCAGAGCACAATAATAGAAGCGGCAGGAACAGCGGCCATTTGGAAATACTGTCCGTGGTATAGCCTGCTGTGGTGGCCATTGATACCACCTGGAAGAATGCCTGATTGAGCGTTTCCAGCGGCGAGCCGTAGGTATTGTGGATCCACAGAATCACCGTGCAGATCACGACCAGCGTGAACTGCACGCCGATAAACATGCGAAATTCCGGATCACGCCAGTATACCTTGAGGTTTCGCCCGCTCAGCACCGCAAAGTGCAGGCCGTAGTTACAGCCGGAGATCAACAGGAATACCGCCACAATGGTATTAATCGTTCCGCTATGGAAATAGCCGATGCTGGCATCATGCGTCGAGAAGCCACCGATGGCGATAGTCGAGAAACTATGGCTGATGGCATCAAAGACCGGCATACCCGCGCCCCATAATGCCAGCGCACAGGCGATGGTCAGCAGCACATAGATAAGCCACAGCGTTTTTGCTGTTTCGGCGATACGCGGGCGCATCTTGTTATCTTTCAGCGGCCCCGGCATTTCGGCGCGATACAACTGCATTCCGCCGACCCCCAATATCGGCAGAATGGCTACCGCGAGCACAATGATCCCCATACCACCAAACCATTGCAGCATCTGCCGGTAGAAGAGAATCGCTTTCGGCAAAGAATCCAGCCCGACCAGTGTGGTCGCGCCCGTCGTCGTCAGGCCGGAGAAAGATTCAAAGAAAGCATCGGTAAGGGAAAGATTCGGCCGCTCGGAGAACAGAAAAGGCAATGCCCCGACGCTGCCCAGCACCGTCCAGAACAGCACCACAATCAGGAAACCTTCCCGTGGCTTCAGCTCACTTTTCTGCTTCCGGTTTGGCAGCCAGAGAAATAACCCAATCGCCAGGGCGACAAAGAAGGTCTGACTGAACGCACGCCCCGCACCATCGCGGTAAATTAAAGCGACCAGACCGGGAATAATCATCGTTCCCGAGAAAAGGATGACGAGCACCCCCACAATGCGTGTTATGGCACGAAAATGCATGCTGGTGCGTTCCTCAGCGAATTAACCATAGAAAAATTTAAGAAACCGGACGCAGGATTAGCGTGCCACGGCTGATATCGAACAAATGGCTGACGGTTGCCGGTGCATCTGCGGCAGGCAACGCCAGAACGAGATCCACCGCCGCGCCGTATTCACTGCGTAAAATATGGCCGCCAACCTGCAAAAGCAGCGTTTCCACCAGCTGTAACTGGCTGTAATCACACTGCACCGCGAACTCCGCCAGCGGAACCTTTTGCTGCACGATAAGTTGTTTCAATGCCTGCTGAACACCGCCGCCGTAGGCTTTCACTAACCCGCCAGTACCCAGCATTATGCCACCGTAATAACGCACCACGACGGCGGTGATCTCCCCGACTCCGCTTCCCATCAGCTGACTTAAGATCGGTTTACCGGCTGTGCCCGCCGGTTCGCCATCATCAGAAAAGCCCAGTTGCTGAGAATCAGCAGGCGCGCCAGCTACAAACGCCCAGCAGTGATGACGCGCTGCCGGATGCTGGTTTCTGACCTCCTGAATAAAAGCCTTTGCCACTTCAACTCCCTCAGTTCTCGCCAGCAGGGTGATGAAGCGACTCTTCTTTATTTCTTCGCTGAAACTGACAGGCTCAGCGGGGACGGGATAAGGCTGCATCAGGCCAGCTTCAGATCACGTGTCATATTTTCGATACGATTATCGTGGATGACAATGTTGTCTTCGATACGAATGCCGCCAAATGACTTCATGGCATTGATGCGATCCCAGGCAAAGTGTTTGCTAAACTGCCCTTCGCGCCACGGTAACAGCAACGAATCGATGAAATACAAACCCGGCTCGATAGTCAGCACCATGCCTGGCTCAATCACACGGGTACAACGCAGGTAGGGATATTGCGAAGGCGCGGCCAGATGCGTGCCGGTATCATCCTGCATAAACCCGGCGACATCGTGAACCTGTAACCCCAGCGGATGCCCCAGACCATGCGGCAGGAAAGGCCCGGTCAGGTTCTGTTCCACCATGGCGTCTTCACTAATATCCACCACCAGCTTATGCGCTTTCAACAATTTGGCGATACGGTGATGCATCTGAACATGATAGTCGGTATAGCGCACACCGGCTTTAATCGTATCAATTAACGCAAGTTCTTCCGTATTGAGATCTTTCACGAGTGCTGCGAAATCACTGTCCGGTTTTGCGGCATAGGTACGCGTCAGATCGGCGGCATAACCGTTATATTCTGCACCGGCATCAAGCAGGAAGCTGTGCATTTCGGCAGGCGGCTGATTATCGAGCGTAGTGTAATGCAGTACGGAAGCGTGTTCATTGAGCGCGACAATGTTGCTGTAAGGCACATCGGTATCACGATGACCGGTAGCAGTGAGATACGCCAGATTGATATCAAATTCGCTCATGCCGGAAAGGAACGCTTCTTTCGCCGCGCGATGGCCACTGACCGCGACTTTCTGCGCTTCACGCATACAGGCCAGTTCATAGTCTGTTTTGTAAGCGCGATGATAATGCAGGAAATCCAGTACCACTTTCGGATTCACGTTCGCCGCAGGGATACCCATGCTGATCGCACGTTCCTGACTGTAACCGATGTAACCCACACGTTTGAGATCAACCGGCAACTGGCCTTTGATATCGTCAGCGTTGGCCAGCGGCGTCAGGGAAATCTCTTTCGTCCAGAAGGACTCCGGCAGCGGCTCATGGCTGTGCCAGTAATCCACCGGAGAATAGAACCACAGCTTCGGCGCATTCACGCCATCCACCCACAACCAGCAGTTCGGCACTTTGGTGACCGGCACCCAGGCTTTGAACTGCGGATTGACTTTGAAGGGATAACTGTGGTCATCAAGGAAGGTCGTCAGCAACTCACCGGAGTGAATCAGTAACGCATCAAGCTGAGAACGTTGCAGAATTTCACGGGCACGCGTCTGCAGCGTGGCGATATGTTCTTTATAAAGCGTAGTAAGCGATTCCATCCAACTGTCCTTTTTTCACCTGAATGACGATGCAGCATCTTACCACAGCCTCACCGCGACCATAGTCCCGGAAGGTTTGTGATCTTGCCTGCAAATAAAACACATCTCATTTGCAAATTATTAACATAAAAACCACACTCCAAAACATCTGGTCATACCAGATCATCCCAGATGATTCAGGAGAGACACATGCTCTACCAAGGCGAAACACTACACCTGCACTGGCTCGACGGCGGTATCGCGGAGCTGGTGTTTGATGCTCCAGGCTCGGTTAACAAGCTCGACACCCAAACTGTCGCCAGCCTGGGCGAAGCCATTGCAGTACTTGAAAAACAGTCTGACCTGAAAGGTCTGCTGCTCAGTTCGGCCAAACCAGCGTTTATCGTGGGCGCGGATATCACCGAATTTTTATCCCTGTTCAACGCGCCAGCCGAAAAACTGCATGAATGGCTGGATTTCGCCAACAGCATTTTTAACCGGCTGGAAGACCTGCCGGTACCGACAATTTCTGCCATCAGCGGTTATGCGCTGGGCGGTGGTTGCGAATGCGTGCTGGCGACAGATTTTCGTATCAGCACTGCCGATGCCCGGATTGGCCTGCCGGAAACCAGTTTAGGAATTATGCCGGGCTTCGGCGGTTCCGTACGTCTGCCACGTCTGATTGGTACTGACAGTGCGCTGGAAATTATCGCCGCCGGTAAAAATATCAGTGGAAAAGAGGCCCTGAAAGTCGGGCTGGTCGATGCGGTGGTTGAAGCCGATAAACTGCGCGACGCTGGCATCAGCATGCTGAGAAACGCCGTTGACGGCAAACTGGAATGGCATAACCGTCGTGATCCTAAACGTCTGCCGTTGAAACTCAGCCAGATTGAAGCGGCGATGAGCTTCAGCGTCGCCAAAAGTATGGTCATGCAAAATGCCGGTAAACACTATCCGGCGCCCATGAGCGCGGTGAAAACCATAGAAGCCGCGGCCCGTCTGGGTCGCGATGAAGCGTTGCAGCTGGAAACCGCCAGCTTTGTGCCGCTCGCACAATCAAAAGAAGCCCGCGCACTGGTCAGTATTTTCCTTAACGATCAGTTTGTGAAAAGCAAAGCCAAAAAACTGGCGCAAGACAGCGAAAAACCAAAACAGGCCGCCGTATTGGGCGCGGGCATTATGGGCGGCGGGATCGCCTACCAGTCTGCGCTGAAAGGCGTGCCGGTTGTGATGAAAGATATCAACGACCAGTCCCTGACGCTCGGCATGAACGAGGCTGCCAAGTTGCTGAACAAGCAACTGGAGCGCGGTAAACTCGACGGTCTGAAAATGGCTAAAGTGCTGTCGACCATTCATCCGACGCTGGATTACAGCGGCATCGAACGTGCCTCTGTGGTCGTTGAAGCCGTGGTCGAGAATCCTAAAGTGAAGGCCGCGGTGCTGGCGGAAGCGGAATCTCTGCTCGGCACCGATACCGTTCTGGCCTCGAATACCTCGACCATTCCTATCGATCTGTTGGCGTCTTCGCTCAAACGCCCGGAAAACTTCTGTGGTATGCACTTCTTCAACCCGGTGCATCGTATGCCGCTGGTCGAAATCGTGCGTGGTGAGAAAACCTCAGACAAAACGATTTCGCGCATCGTTTCTTACGCACTGGCGATGGGTAAAACGCCTATCGTGGTCAACGACTGCCCGGGATTCTTCGTCAACCGCGTACTGTTCCCGTATTTCTCCGGTTTCAGTCTGTTACTGCGTGATGGCGCTGATTTCCGCCAGATCGACAAAGTGATGGAAAAACAGTTCGGCTGGCCGATGGGTCCGGCTTATCTGCTGGATGTGGTCGGCATCGACACCGCGCATCACGCCCAGGCCGTGATGGCCGCCGGTTTCCCTGAGCGCATGGCGCGGGATTACCGTGACGCTGTTGATGTGCTGTTTGATAACCGTCGTTTTGGGCAGAAAAATCAACTCGGTTTCTACCGTTACAGCGAAGACAGCAAAGGCAAGCCGCGCAAGGAAGTTGACGAACAGGCGATCAGTCTGCTGGCCGACAACCTGAAACCAGCACACACTGACTTCTCACCACAGGACATCATCGCCCGCATGATGATTCCGATGATTAACGAAGTGGTGCGCTGCTTTGAGGAAGGCATTATTGCCAGCCCGGCCGAAGCCGACATGGCGCTGGTCTACGGCATCGGATTCCCTCCTTTCCACGGCGGCCCGTTCCGTTATCTCGATACCCTCGGTACCACTGAGTATCTGAAAATGACTGAACAGTATGCACATCTGGGGCCGATGTATCAGGCACCGGAAGGGCTACGCGCCAAAGCGCAAACCAATGAAAGTTACTATCCGGTTGCCGCTCCGCTGGAAAACTTCAGCACCGGTAATCAGGCATAAGGACCGAAATCATGGAAAACGTAGTCATTGTTGACGCAGTCCGCACGCCAATGGGCCGTTCAAAAGGCGGCGCATTCCGCCATGTCAGGGCTGAAGATCTCTCCGCGCATCTGATGCGTGCCGTACTGGCCCGTAATCCGGCGCTGAACGCCAAAGATATTGATGATATTTACTGGGGCTGCGTCCAGCAGACGCTGGAACAAGGCTTCAACATTGCCCGTAACGCGGCGCTGCTGGCGGAAATACCGCACAGTGTTCCCGCGACTACGGTCAACCGTCTGTGCGGTTCTTCCATGCAGGCGCTGCATGACGCCGCCCGCGCCATTATGGTCGGTGACGCACAGGTCAGCCTGATCGGCGGTGTGGAACATATGGGTCATGTGCCGATGAATCATGGTGTGGATTTCCATCCGGGGCTGAGCAAAACCGTAGCGAAAGCCGCAGGGATGATGGGACTGACGGCGGAAATGCTGGCAAAAATGCACCAGATCAGCCGTGAAATGCAGGATGAATTTGCCGCACGTTCACATCAGCGTGCTCATGCAGCCACCGTAGCCGGGCATTTCGCTAACGAAATTGTGCCGACCGAAGGCCATAACGCCGATGGCGTTCTGACCCGTTATGATTTCGACGAAGTGATCCGCCCGGAAACGACGGTCGCCACACTGGCAGCTTTACGCCCGGCGTTCGATCCGGTGAATGGCACTGTCACGGCGGGAACTTCTTCTGCCCTCTCCGACGGCGCATCGGCAATGTTGCTGATGAGTGAATCCCGTGCCAAATCTTTAGGTCTGAAAGCCCGTGCCCGCATCCGCGCCATGGCGGTGGTGGGCTGCGACCCGTCCATTATGGGTTATGGCCCGGTGCCAGCAACGCGTCTGGCTCTGAAACGCGCCGGACTGAGCGTGCAGGACATCGGTCTGTTCGAACTGAACGAAGCCTTCGCCGCACAAGCCTTGCCGTGTGTGAAAGATTTGGGACTGCTGGAAACTATGGAGGATCGCGTCAACCTGAACGGCGGTGCCATTGCGCTCGGTCACCCGCTCGGCTGCTCCGGCTCACGTATTTCCACCACACTGCTGAACCTGATGGAGCGCCGCGACGTCCAGTTTGGCGTTGCGACCATGTGTATCGGTTTAGGTCAGGGCATTGCGACCGTTTTCGAACGCATCTGATTCTCTCTTTGTGCAAAAGCAAAAAAGCGGGCATTTAGCCCGCTTTCATCAATGTGTTCTGCCTGTTTTAGTTGCCGTTTTCCCGCCTGTCAGGGGCGGGCTTTTTCATTGTTCAATCAGATGAAAGAGAAAGCATCACCAAACAGACGGTCTTCCTGCGCACCGCGCTCGGCGACAAAACGTTCACGGGCGATTTTAGCCATCTCAAAACGACCGGCGATATAAATGTCGTACTCAGCCAGTGAAGAGAAATCCTGTAAAACCGCGCTCAGCACGGTACCGCTTCTGCCCTGCCAGCCCTCTTCCGGCTGTTCAACTACCGGGATCACCTTCAGGTTCGGATGATTAATGCTCATCGCTTCCAGCTCACCAAGATCGTACAGATGCTTCAGTTCACGCCCGCCCCAGTAAATGGAGATATCGCGGTGCGGTTGCTGCTCAAGTGCGGTGATAAGAATCGAACGGACGTAGGAGAAGCCGGTGCCACCGGCAATCAGCACCAGAGGACGCTCGCCGTCTTCACGTAGCCAGGCATCGCCGTGCGGAATATCAACGGTGATTGCCTGTTCTTTCAAAATGCGATCCATCACGGCCATCGCGTACAAATTCAGTTCAGACGCGCCGATGTGCAGCTCAATCACATTGTGTTGAGCCGGCGTCGAGGCCAGCGAGAACGGGCGCTTGTCACGCTCATCCATTACCACCATAAGATACTGACCCGCGCGGAACGAGAAAGGCGCTTCCGGAACCAGCCGGACGCGATACACCGTATCGGTTATCGCCTCAACCGAGGTCACTTTACAGCTCAATGTTGTCATGCGTTCCCTCTGTGGGTCGTCAAAGCAAAGCGTAGGACAAAGATTCGATTATTTTTTCACATCGTCTTTATCATTAAGAATAGCGAGTTCATCCCAAATAGCGTCAATACGCGCGGTGACTTCCGGGTCTTTCACAATCGGACGTCCCCATTCACGCTGCGTTTCACCCGGCCATTTGTTGGTCGCGTCCATCCCCATTTTCGAGCCAAGGCCCGACACCGGGGAGGCAAAATCGAGATAATCAATCGGGGTATTTTCCACCAGAACCGTATCCCGCGCGGGATCCATCCGGGTGGTGATCGCCCAAATAACGTCGTTCCAGTCGCGGGCATTCACATCGTCGTCGCACACAATCACAAACTTGGTGTACATAAACTGACGCAGGAATGACCAGACCCCCATCATCACGCGTTTAGCATGACCGGCGTATTGCTTCTTCATGGTAACGACAGCCAGACGGTAGGAGCAACCCTCAGGCGGCAGATAGAAATCAACAATTTCCGGAAACTGTTTTTTCAGGATTGGCACAAACACTTCATTCAACGCCACACCCAGAACCGCAGGTTCATCCGGCGGACGGCCGGTGTAGGTCGAATGATAGATGGCATCTTTTCGCTGCGTCATGTGCGTAATGGTAAACACCGGGAAGCTATCCACTTCATTATAGTAGCCGGTGTGGTCGCCATAAGGGCCTTCCGGTGCCATTTCACCCGGCTCGATATACCCTTCAAGCACAATCTCGGCGCTGGCAGGCACTTCCAGATCGTTGGAAATACATTTCACCACTTCCGTTTTGTTACCACGCAACAACCCGGCAAAGGCATATTCAGACAGCGTATCGGGCACCGGCGTCACAGCGCCAAGAATCGTTGCCGGATCGGCACCCAGCGCCACGGAAACCGGAAAACGCTGGCCCGGATTCTGCTGGCACCATTCCTGGAAATCGAGCGCGCCGCCCCGATGGGACAACCAGCGCATGATCACTTTATTTTTACCCAACACCTGCTGACGATAAATGCCCAGATTTTGACGCGGCTTGTTCGGGCCACGAGTCACAGTCAGGCCCCAGGTGATGAGCGGGGCCGCATCTTCCGGCCAGCACTGCATCACCGGAATTTTGGTGATATCGACCGCATCGCCTTCCCAAATCTGCTGCTGACAAGGTGCCGAATGCAGCATTTTGGTCGGCATGTTCAGCACTTGTTTAAACTTCGGCGCTTTGTCGTATAAATCACGAAAACCGCGTGGCGGCTCAGGTTCTTTCAGAAACGCCAGTAATTCACCGACTTCCCGCAACGCACTGACATCTTCTTTGCCCATGCCCATCGCCACACGCTGAGGTGTGCCGAATAAATTGCACAAAACCGGCATGTCGTAGCCTTTAGGATTTTCGAACAAAAGCGCCGGACCACCTGCACGCAGGGTACGATCGGCAATTTCGGTCATTTCCAGATAAGGGTCAACTGACTGGCTAATGCGTTTCAGTTGGCCTCTCTTTTCGAGTAACGAGAGGAAGTCACGTAAATCACGGTATTTCATGCTGATTCTGAGTCGCCAGGTTGAAGGAGAGCATTATAGAGCCTCTCCAGAGTTGTTGCTGCTTTTTTGTTATCAGCAAGTTTGTTATCAGTAAATTTCTTATTGGTAAGTAAAGTCTGATAACGAAAAAGCAGTATAACCGTCAGCCCGGGTATTTTTGGTCTGACGGTGCGGAAGTTATATCGCGACGACAATCACACGCAGTTAAAAGACACCAGAGGCTGGAGCGCCTGAGTATCCTGATATTCCTGTGTGTCTTGCCCGTGGCGGAAAACCTTAAACCCCTGATTTTTAGCACTGAAGTAACTCAGATCATTGCCGGACACCTGCAACAGGCTGCCTTCACGCAACGCAATCACTGATTCAGACGGGTTAACCGCGCAGAATTCCGCAATGCGCTCATCACGGGTTTCGCCCATATGACCGCTTAAATGGGCATCGATGTAATGCGGATTGATTTGCACCGGGAACAGGCCGAGAGCAGGCAGAACCACAGAGTTGCGAACAGGCATATCATTGGTGGTGCGGATGCTTGGCGTGGCGACATTACAACCCGCACTCCAGCCAACATAAGGCACATTGCGCTCACGCACTGCCCGCTGAATTGGTACGATCAGGCTATGTTCATGCAGCATCTGATTAAGCATCCAGGTATTCCCGCCGCTGATCAAAATGCATTGTGCGCCGGCAATAGCTTCAGCAGGATTTTCTGCATGATGAATGCTACTGACGCGAATGCCCAACGTATCAGAAAGTTCCAAGGCGCGGGCATCGTAATCACTGCGGATCAGGGCGTAGGGGACCAGCACGGCAGAGGTGATATTGTGTGCCTCAAACATAGTCTGGATGCGCGTTTTAGCGTAACCCAGTAACTCAGATTCACCTGAAAGCTTGCCGTTACTCAGTAAAAACAGCTCCATGAGATTTCTCCTGATAAAATAGGATTAATAGAGGGGATAAGAACGCGCTTTTCTCCGATAATAAAAGATAACGGGCCGACAATCAGCAAACGTCTGCATAGACTTGCACTGTCTGTATCTCATGAGCGGCTTTTGGTATGCTGCCCCGCTCAACGCTTTTATGTGGGAAACTATGGAATCCTGGTATTTACTCTATTGCAAACGTGGTCAGCTTCTTCGCGCAAAAGAACATCTTGAACGCCAGAACGTTAACTGCCTGACGCCGATGATCACACTGGAAAAACTGGTGCGCGGACGCCGCACTGCGGTCAGCGAGCCACTGTTTCCAAATTACATGTTCATCGAGTTCGACCCTGAGCGGATCCATACCACGACGATCAATGCAACGCGTGGCGTCAGCCACTTCATCCGCTTTGGTGCGAAACTGGCCACCGTCCAGCCTGATGTCATCAAACAGTTGATGGAGCCACCAACAATTGAAATTCGTGATCCTGATACGCCATATGAAGGCGATCAGGTGGTGATTACCGACGGGATTTTTGCCGGTATCGAAGCGATTTATACTGAACCGGACGGCGAAGCACGTTCACTGCTGATGCTTAACCTCATCAACCAGCCGGTTCGTCAGAGCATCGAAAATACGCACTTCCAAAAAATCTGACCGGCATCTCCGCCCAGTACAAATGATAAAGGCACCGTTAAAGGTGCCTTTATCATTGGGTTCAGCGGCACGCGGACAATGCAAAAAGTTTACGTGCATTGTCATCCGTGATATCTGCCAGCCACTGAGGATCTTCCCCGCGCCACAGCGCGACCTGTTTAACAATATGCGGCACATTGCGGCGGTTTTTCGGCTTGTTTTCCATATCACGCGGCAGTAAATACGGTGCATCGGTTTCAAGCATTAACCTGTCCGCAGGGATCAGCGGCAGCATGTCACGTAATTCCAGCCCGCGACGCTCATCGCACACCCAACCGGTGATACCAATCGACAGTCCGAGAGATAAATACAACTCAAGCTCCTGACGGGTGCCGGTGAAACAATGAACCACGCCGCCCGGCAAATCGGACAGCCAGGGTTTCAGCAACGTGGCGAAGCGCTCACCAGCATCACGACAATGCAGAAACACCGGCAACTGTAATTCTTTCGCCAGCGCCAGCTGTGCCGTGAAAGCCGCTTCCTGTCGATCTGCCGGAGAAAAGTTGCGATTGAAATCCAGCCCGCACTCACCGATAGCCACAACATTGGGTAACACTGCAAGCTCACGGATACCGGCTTCAACCTGCGCATTCCAGTGACTTGCCTGATGCGGATGCACGCCCGCCGTCGACCAGCAAAAATCAGGATGCTCATCCGCCATTTTCTGCGCTTCGACACTTTCCTGCGCTGACGTTCCGGTGATCAACATGCCGCTCAGACCGGCAGTTCTGGCTCTTTCCACTACCTGCAGCCGATCTTTATCAAACTGACTGCTGGTGAGATTTATACCGATTTCAAACATGGGGAGTCCTGAAACAGAAACCGCCCAACAGGGCGGTTTCTATGTATAACGAAAGAAACTTTAAGCAGGCTGATCCGGATCGGTCTCGTTGTCGACGTCCGACCGGCGACGGCCTCCGACATAGAAACGGGCAAAGAACACGCCGATTTCAAACAACAGGTACATTGGAATGGCCAGCAATGTTTGCGAGAACACATCCGGCGGTGTTAACAACATCCCGACCACAAAAGCCCCGACCAGCACATACGGACGTTTCTTTTTCAAGTCTTCGGGTGTCGTTACACCACTCCAGCAAAGCAACACAATCGCGATAGGCACTTCGAAGGAGACGCCAAACGCCATAAACAACGCCATCACGAAATCGAGATAGTTGTTAATGTCGGTGGCTATCTGCACGCCAGCCGGTGCAGTTTTCGCAAAGAAAGCAAACGCCAGCGGAAACACGACGAAATAAGCAAACGCCACACCGAGATAAAATAACGCGGAGCTTGAAAACAGCAGCGGCATCATGAGACGGCGTTCGTGTTTGTAGAGCGCCGGAGCCACAAATGCCCAGACCTGATACAAAATGAACGGTGCAGAGACAAACACCGAGACAATCATGGTCAGTTTGATAGGCGTAAAGAACGGCGACGCGACGTCAGTCGCAATCATGCTCGCGCCCAGCGGCATTTGTTTGATCAGCGGTGAAGCCACCAACTGATAGATGTCATTTGCGAAATAAACCAGCGCTAAAAACACCACAATAATGCAGATAATGGCATTTAACAGGCGCTTACGCAGCTCAATCAGATGACTGATAAGGGGTTGTGTATCTTCAACTGCCATGTTTAACGCTCGCCTGTCGTTTGAGTTGATGAAGCCGGTTTAGCCGGTGCTGCGGGTTCAGCCACAGGGGCTTCAGCAGCAGTTTTCACAACCGGTGAAACGTCAACAGAAGCGTCAGCCGCGTGTTCCGCCGAGGCCGTCAGCTTTTCAGCCGCAACATGCGCCGTTTTATTTGAGGCCAGAGCGGCATCAACAGCACTTTGTGGTGCCGTTGCCGGTGCAGAAACCACATTGTCGGCAGCAGCAGGAGACACACCCGCATCATGGTGCGCTTCAGCTTCATCCAGAACAGGGTTGTGGATGGTGTTGCCTTCCGCTTTGGCTTCTTCCACAGCTTTCTCTGCAGGATTCAATCCTGAATTGATCGACTGCTTCATAGATTCTGCGGCTTCTTTCAACTCGTCCATAGATGCTTTGATTTCTGGCGTGAGATTCTTCAGACCGGCTTCTTCCGCTTTCTTCAGGCTATCCTGCAATTCCTGGAGTTTCAGTTCCTGCGACAATTCGCTTTGAACTGAAGCAGCCATGGCACGAAGCGTACGGATCCAGCCTGCTACTGTTCTGACTGCTACAGGTAAACGCTCGGGCCCGAGGACAACCAGGCCAATCACCAATACCAGCAGCAGTTCACTAAATCCAATATCGAACACGGCTTATACCTGCTCTTTGTTTTGGCTCTTGGTGTCTTCTGCTTTCGCTTCTGGCTTGCTTTCAACAGACTTTGCTACGAAATCAGCATCAGTGGGAGAAACGTCAGCGTCTTTAGTTTTTGACTGGCTGTCGTCGTCACTCATGGCTTTTTTGAAGCCTTTGATGGAAGCACCCAGATCAGAACCCAGACCACGCAGTTTCTTCGTACCGAACAGCAGTACCACAAGAACAACGAGGATCAGGATTTTTGTAATACTAATACCACCCATTATTTTCACCTCAAACAGGAAGGAACGACATTTATTGCCGTCCGCAAACGGCATTCGATTTAAAACAATTTGCTCAGCTGGCGCGCTTCCATCCGATTAACCAGGAAACAACACCGGCTGCCATCAGGCAGGCGGGGTAAACCTTAACGCCACCCAACAGTAAGAGGGTTCCGCTCAGTAACAGCGTCGCACCCATTCCCAACAAATAACGAGACTGCCCCTGACGGGAACTCTGGTTATGGATCTGGGAGGAAAGCTTCTCAATGTTGTATTGCAACAGCTTGTGCTGATGCAGGCTCTGATAAACCAAATCTGGCAGTTCAGGCATTTTCTCAATCCAGAACGGCGCACGCTCTTTCAGTGCGCGGATCATCGCCGGCAGACCCACCTGATCACGAACCCAGCTTTCGAGGAAAGGTTTCGCCGTTGTCCACAAATCCAGTTGAGGATAAAGCTGACGCCCGAGGCCTTCGACATACAACAGTGTCTTTTGCAGCAACACCAACTGAGGCTGGACTTCCATATTAAAACGGCGAGCCGTATTAAACAGATTTAACAATACGTTACCGAAGGAAATATCCGCCAGCGGTTTCTCAAAAATCGGTTCACACACTGTCCGAATTGCAAATTCGAATTCTTCAACGTTGGTATCTCGCGGGACCCAGCCGGAATCGACATGCAATTCAGCTACTTTGCGGTAATCACGGTTAAAGAACGCGATGAAATTCTCCGCCAGATAGCGCTTGTCTTCCTTATTGAGCGAACCAACTATGCCGCAATCAATGCCTATGTAGCAAGGATCTTCAGGCGTTTCGTAGCTCACAAAAATATTGCCCGGATGCATATCCGCATGGAAGAAACTGTCGCGAAAAACCTGAGTGAAGAAGACCTGTACACCGCGCTCCGCCAGCAATTTCATATTGGTGCCCTGTTTTTTCAGCGCCTCAATATCAGAAACAGGGATCCCGTAAATACGTTCCATCACCATCAATTGTTCGCTGCAATAGTCCGGGTACACTTCCGGCACATACAGCATCGGGCTACCTTCAAAGTTACGGCGAAGCTGAATGGCATTCGCGGCTTCACGTAACAGATTCAGTTCATCAAGCAGCGTTTTCTCATACTCACGTACCACTTCACGCGGACGCAAACGGCGACCATCCGGTAACAAAATCGGTAGCCAGCCAGCAAGACGCGACATCAAACGGATATCAGCAACAATGGTCGGTAAAATATCCGGACGGATAACTTTGAGCACCACCGGTTTGCCGTTTTCTTTCAGGATCGCCGTGTGCACCTGAGCAATAGACGCAGACGCCAGCGGCGTCTGATCGAACTCATCAAACCAGGTTTCCAGCGGGCCACCCAGCGCGGCATCAATTTGCTGACGGGCTTTCGCACCATCAAACGGCGGAACATGGTCCTGAAGCAAAGCCAGCTGATCGGCTATGTGCGGGGGGAAAAGATCGCGGCGTGTAGACATCATCTGACCGAACTTGATCCAAACCGGCCCAAGCTGTTCCAGTGCCAGGCGCATGCGCTCACCTAACGGCTTTTCTTTATGACGATTTGGTAACCAGAAAAAAAGATAACGACCAATTCTCAGTGGTAACGTTAAGCGGATTTTAGGGATCAGTTCGTCAAGGCCGTAGATCAGAAACATGCGGATAATCAGATATAAACGTCGCATTTCCCTAGGCGTCACGGTTTGTCCTCCAGTTTTTTGATACGTTTATCCAGCGCATCCAGCTCACACACCAGTGCGGAAACCTCATCACTAAACCAGACAACTTCCAGCGGACCGGGTGCCATTTTCCACTCTTCAGTCAGCGTTTGCGCCACATAGCTCTGCTGGTGTTTCAACCCTTTTTGCAAAAAGCTGAAAACGCCCTGCACGGTCTGACTCAGCCCCTGTGCCGCAATGTCACCGATATAGGGTGCCAGAAATTCCGCAGGCTCAATTTCCGCCATATCCAGCAATGCAGAGAACTGCTGAACCAGGGCGATATCGCCATCAACTACCAGCTCGCCACTGCGCATCATGGGCGACAACTGCTGGCGATCACGTAACTTATGCAGCACTGACAGTTTCGAGGTGACGGTGCAATCTGCCGCGCCGTCCCATTGCCCGAGCACATCAATTTTCTGTTCACTGAACACAAACGTCAGTGGTGTACTCAGTTCCTGCAATTCCACACGCAGAACTTTACCGGCCAGACGTGTCCGCGCCGCCTTCATGCTGCGATCTCTGAAAAGCAGGTAATTAAGCGGCGTCTCGATAGCGGCAGTCAGTAACGGCGTTAACAACATCGGCATACTCATATCAGAATTTGAAACCCCGATGTAACGCCACAATGCCGCCAGTCAGGTTGTGATAAGTCACATTTTCAAAACCTGCGTCCGCCATCATTCCTTTCAGTGTTTCCTGATCCGGATGCATACGGATTGATTCAGCCAGATACCGGTAGCTTTCAGCATCGTGCGCAACCAGCTCACCAATACGCGGTAAAATATGGAAGGAATAGGTGTCGTAAGCTTTGCTCAGCGGCTTCAGCACCGGTTTGGAGAATTCCAGTACCAGCAGACGCCCGCCCGGCTTGAGTACGCGGAACATGGAACGCAGCGCCTTCTCTTTTTCAGTCACGTTACGCAGACCGAAAGAGATGGTGATACAGTCAAAATAGTTGTCCGGGAACGGCAGAGCCTCGGCATTCGCCTGAACGTAGCTGACGTTGCCGACGATGCCAAGATTGCGCAGCTTTTCGCGGCCCATCTTCAGCATGGAATCATTGATATCCGCCAGCACGACTTCGCCTTTCTCACCCACCAGACGGGAAAATTTTGCGGTCAGATCGCCCGTACCACCGGCCAGATCCAGCACACGTTGTCCCTGACGGACACCGCTGCAATCAATAGTGAAGCGTTTCCAGATGCGATGAATACCGAAAGACATCAGATCATTCATCAAATCATATTTTGCCGCAACGGAATGGAAGACTTCTGCCACCATTTCCTGTTTTTCATCTTTGGCTACTGTACGAAAACCAAAATGGGTGGTTTCCGGCGTCTGCTTTTCCATTATTTATGCCTGCTTTTTCAGTCGAACTCTTGGGGAGAAGTGTATCAGAACCCGTTCGAAAGCCCCATCACCGATGGTGATTCAACATATTGCAAAAATTCATGCATTGAATCACAAATACAGTGCAGGCCCTCTGACCCGCTATGTCTGCTGGTGGGGAGTTAACTCACCCGGGTTCAGCGTCTGTTCTTCTTCCGCATCAGAGGTATCGGGCAGAGATGCGGTGTCTTCAGGTTCATTTTCCGCTTTCGCTATTTCAGCCAGAGACGGACTGATAGGCCGTTTAACTTCAACACCCAGCGCGCGGAAACTTTCCACCTGTCCGATAAGATTACCACGGCCTTGCGAGAGTTTATTCATCGCGGATCGATAACTTCCCTGCGCTTTGTCGAGACTTTGTCCCATCGACTCCATGTCATCCACAAACAGCCGCAGTTTGTCGTAAAGACGTGCCGCGCGGTCGGCGATACGTTTGGCGTTCTGACTCTGATGCTCATAGCGCCACAAGTTACTGATCGTTCGCAGCGCCACCAGCAGGGTCGTCGGGCTGACCAGCATAATATTGTGCCGGAGCGCTTCGCTAATCAATTCTGGCTCACGGTCGATAGCCAGCAGAAAAGCGGGCTCAACAGGGATAAACATCAGCACATAATCGAGGCTGCGCAGACCGGGAAGTTGCTGGTAATCTTTGCGCCCGAGCAGGCGGATATGTCCGCGCACCGAGGCAATATGTTCATTGAGTGCCGCTTCCCGCTCGCTGTCATCCTCGCTGTTGAAATAGCGCTCATACGCGACCAGGGTCATTTTGGCATCAATCACTACGTCTTTATTCTGCGGTAACCTGACGACCACATCAGGTTGCATCCGGCTGTTGCTGTCAACCTGCACGCTGACCTGAGTCTGGTACTCATGCCCTTCACGTAAACCGGAAGCCTCGAGCACGCGGCTCAGCACCACTTCCCCCCAGTTGCCCTGCGTTTTGTTGTCACCTTTCAGTGCCTTGGTCAGGTTGACGGCTTCACGGGCCATCTCCACATTCAGTTGCTGCAGATTGCGGATCTCATGCGCCAGCGTATGGCGTTCACGGGCTTCCTGCCCAAAGCTGTCCTGCACCTGACGACGGAAACCATCCAGTTGCTCGCGCAACGGCAACAGTAACTTGTCGAGACTTTGCTTGTTCTGTTCGTCGGCACGGCGGCCATTTTGTTCGAAAATCCGGTTAGCCAGATTTTCAAACTGGCTGCTCAGGCGCTGTTCGCTGTTAATCAGCAGACGCTGCTTTTCTTCAGCCGCCATGCGGGTTTCATCCAGACGGGTTGAAACCTCACGCAACTCTGCTTCCTGCGCGCTGTTGATTTCCCGCTGCGCACGCAGTTCCTGATTCAGTTGCTCACACTCGTTTTGCCAGTGGGCAAGCAGTTGTAATTTTTCCTGACTGGCCGCCTGCAGGCTATGCAGTTTTCGCAGCTCAAGTTCAGCCTCACGCAGTTGCTGCTGCCCTGATTGCCGCTCGCTTTTGTGCGTATCATTTTCCGCTTTAGCCTGTTCCAGCGATTGTTCCAGCAAACGGCGCTGCGTTTCATACTCCGTCTGCTGTTGCTGTTGGCGCAGGCTGGCGATAAGCCAACCTACGAGTAAGCCCATTAACCCCGCCCCCAGGGCTGTCAGGATGCTGATATCCACGCGATTTCCCTCTTAAAGTCTCTTGCGGCCAAGGTAATGTCAGGCTGTATGGATGTCCAGTCTATTTTCTGTTGCATTGAGCCTTTGCGAGACGTCTTCCAAAAAGGAATTTCTCTGTATTTGCCCCCTTGCGATAGCCAGCCACAGAGAGCAGCATTCAAAACCAGCGGCTCAGCCACTGAATGCCGAAAGCACCTGGCGCCAGGATGCCGAAAGCCCAGATGAGTGCAGACGTCACATTCGCAATCTGGAAATATTTTTGCGGCATACCGCAGATACCGGCAACCAGTGGCACAACGGCACGAAGCGGGCCAAAGAAGCGGCCGATAAAAGCCCCGGGCATGCCCCATTTTTCAAAGAAAGCATGTCCACGAACCAGCATTTGCGGATGGCGGGAGAAAGGCCAGAAATTGCCAACCCGATCCTGATAACGGGCACCAATCCAGTAAGAAAGCCAGTCTCCCAGGAAAGCGCCTGCGGCGGCGGCGGCCCAGATGGGCCAGAACGGAATACCGGTTTCGCCAATCAGCGCGCCGAGTCCCAGCAAGATAAACGTTGCCGGTAGCAGCAGGGAAAGGAATGCCAGAGACTCACCAAAAGCCAGAAAGAAAACGATCGGTGCAGCCCACACCTGATGGGCGCGGATGAAGGTAGTGGTGTACTCAAGAAGGTCGTGAACAGTCAAAAATGCAGTTCCTTTTGTCAGAGATTCGGGAGGAGGTTCATCAATTATTCCAGATGGATTACTAACATGACCTTAACAGATCTGCTTAGCAGGGCAAAAAAATGGGCCGCCAGAGGCAGCCCATTGATGTGATGATGTGATGTGGTTGTTTTAGTTTTATAGGGACTAAATAAGCCTGCGGGCTGCTTCTACAACAATCTTCACCGCATGACTTTCAGTCTTTTTCATGGTTTCCGCATTAGGGATTTCCTGCTGCGTGCGGTTCACGATAACACCCGCCACCATCCCCGCGCGCAGGCCCTGGCTTGCACACATGGTCAGCAGAGTCGCGGATTCCATTTCGTAGTTCATGACGCCCATTTCCTGCCACTCTTTCATCGATTCTTTGAAGCGACGGACAACACGGCCAGAGTAAGTGTCATAACGTTCCTGACCCGGATAGAAGGTGTCAGAAGAGGCGGTAACGCCAATGTGCGTCGCGGCACCCACGGCTTCTGCCGCCGCAACCAGCGCGGTGGTGCAGGCAAAATCGGCTACTGCAGGGAATTCCATCGGCGCAAAGTGCAGGCTCGCGCCATCAAGGCGAACGGCAGCGGTCGTGACCAGAACGTCACCGACATTGATGTGTGGCTGGATAGCACCAGTTGTGCCGACTCGCAGGAAAGTACGGATCCCCAGTTGCGCCAGTTCTTCAACCGCAATAGAGGTCGAAGGGCCACCAATACCGGTTGAGCAAACAATCACAGATTTGCCATCAAGCTCAGCACGCCATGAGGTAAATTCGCGGTGGGAAGCCAGACGAACCGGGTTCTCCATCAATTTGGCAATTTTTTCCACGCGCTCAGGGTCGCCGGGAACAATCGCCAGCGTCGCGCCGTTTAAATCTTTTTTGGCCAGGCCAAGATGGAAAACTTCAGGCTGAGACATAACAAACTCCTCTGTGTGTAAGGTCATTTATTGGCAGGAGGAACACCCGGCAACTGTACTGAACATTGTGACGTTATTTCGTGACGGTCGTCACTATGATGTAACAACAGGAATTTCACATACATTTATTTTGTGATTCAAGTCACAAAATAAGGAGGGGTGAGGGAATTTTAAACAGGCAATCTCCGCTGCCGGGGATTGCCTGTTTATCAGTTACAGTTAATCAGGCAGGAACGGCATCTGCCGCCGCACTGCGCGACCAGATCCGGTGTTTGAGCATGTCTTTCAGAAACGCCTTCAGCAACGCTCCTTCTGCTTTTTCACCTTCCACAACGCCCTCTTCCGGCACATCATCCGTCAGCCCCAGCAGCGATTTGAAGCGGCGTGCATCGCCACTTAGCCCCACCACTTTCAGGTGTTTGTAGGCTTCGAGCACATAATGCCGTGCATCGCCATTCATCAGCAGTGCGTCGATATGCCCATGCGGAACAATCACTGCATCAACGGTGATGGAAGGCGATCCGGCAAACGTAGCATCAACCGGCAACGTAGAACCATCATCGGCAGTCACACTCCCTAAGTGACTGGCCAGCAGCTTAGGGTGAACGCCAGCGGCCTGAAGTGCCTGTAAGGTTTCCAGAACATCCGCCGCATTCACACCTTCACCCAGCAATATCGCCACCTGCCGCCCTTTGATCGTGCCTTTACCGCTGGCATACAAACTCAGCGACGGATCATTTTTCAGCCCATTCACGGGCTTCGGCGGCTTGATCTTCAGGGTGTCAGCGGAAAGGGTAATACCCAGATTTTTCGCCACTTTCTGCGCCAGCGTCTGATCAACATGCGCTAACAGATCCACGACCCGCTCGCGGATATACGGCCGCGCCACCTTCGATAATTCAAATGAGAAAGCGCCGATAATATGATCCTGCTCCGCTGTTGTCTGGCTCAGCCAGAACAGGCGCGGATGGGCATAATATTCGGCAAATGACGGACTGCGCTGACGGATTTTTTCTGCATCAACCCGTTCAGGATAACTTTCAAAGCCACCGCCGGACGCTGCCGGAGGTGTTTCCCTCGGCCAGTTATTGTTGATGGAATTCGGCTCGTAGTTCGCCGGATTCGTATCAATGTCCTGACGGTGCATGCCGTCACGCTGGAAGTTATGGAAAGGGCACGTCGGCCGGTTAATCGGAATTTCATGGAAATTAGGCCCGCCCAGACGACTGATTTGCGTGTCGGTGTAAGAGAACAGTCGCCCCTGCAACAGCGGATCATTGGTGAAATCTATGCCCGGCACAATGTGCCCCGGGTGGAACGCGGCTTGCTCGGTTTCAGCAAAGAAATTATCGGGGTTACGGTTGAGCACCATTTTGCCGATCAGTTCTACCGGCACCAGTTTTTCAGGGATGAGTTTGGTCGGGTCGAGCAGGTCGAAATCAAATTTGAATTCATCTTCTTCAGGGATCAACTGCACACCCAGTTCGTATTCCGGATAATCTCCGGCTTCGATGGCTTCCCACAAATCACGGCGGTGGAAATCGGCATCTTTCCCGGCCAGTTTCTGCGCTTCATCCCATAACAGAGAGGCTTTTCCGGCCAGCGGTTTCCAGTGGAAACGCACAAAAGTGGCTTTGCCTTTTGCATTCACGAAACGGAAAGTATGGATGCCAAAACCTTCCATCGTGCGGTAACTGCGCGGAATGCCCCGGTCAGACATCGCCCAGAACACGTTATGCAGGGTTTCCGGTTGCAGGGACACGTAATCCCAGAAGGAATCGTGCGCACTCGCTCCCTGCGGGATTTCGTTATGCGGTTCGGGTTTTACCGCATGCACAAAATCAGGGAATTTATGGGCATCCTGAATAAAGAACACCGGTGTATTGTTACCGACCAGGTCGTAAATGCCTTCATCGGTATAAAACTTGGTCGCCCAGCCGCGGATATCACGCACGGTATCTGCCGAACCACGGGAACCCTGAACGGTAGAGAAACGCACAAATACCGGCGTTTTCTTTTCAGGATCAGACAGGAAGCTGGCTTTGGTCACCGCCTTCATACTGCGATAGGGCTGGAAATAACCGTGCGCCGCAGCGCCCCGCGCATGAACGATACGTTCGGGAATGCGCTCATGGTCGAAGTGAGTAATTTTTTCACGGAGAATGAAATCTTCAAGCAGTGTCGGGCCACGATTTCCGGCTTTCAGCGAGTTCTGATCATCAGAGATTTTGGTGCCCTGATTGGTGGTCAGCGGCTGTTTTTCACCATTTTTGCGGTGGCGTTCTAATGCATCGAGTTTAGCATTGGTATTTTCCGGACTCTTCGCACTGCCGGACGCTGTCGGTTCTTTTCCTGGCGGTGTCGGTTGTGGCGAAGGCTGATAAATACGATCGCCGGGCGCAAGATCCCCCAGGCCTGGCTGTGAAGATTCAATGCCCGTGGCGGGGGCGCGGCTTACCGATTTTGACTCGCTTTTCTTGGTCACTTTAGAGGGTGATTTTGACATTGAACATAGCTCCTCGACAAAGGTTTCGGGTGTTCTGTAGACGTTCTGTAAATCTTCCATGATGACTTTCCTGATTAACTTTTAACTATAGAACATCTCTTGCGCCTTGCTGTTCATGCTTTCCGGCTATAGTTTTAATCCATAGCCACAGATTTTCGTATGGACACTTGCCTGGAGACCCCAATGAAAAAAGAAGAATTGCTTACCCTGAAACAGGCTCCGACCAGCTTTGCCCCTGCCGTCACTCCCGTCGCCAGCACCACTATCCATACCGATACTGACGGGCTGCACGCAGGCCAGACCACCATACCCTCGCAGGGCGAAGATATGCCCGCCTACCTCGCCCGTCCGGAACAGTTCACCGGTAAATTGCCGATCGTGCTGGTGGTGCAGGAAATTTTTGGTGTACACGAACACATTCAGGATATCTGCCGCCGTCTGGCGAAACAGGGTTATATGGCCATCGCGCCGGAGTTGTACTTCCGTCAGGGCGACCCGCGTGACTACACTGAAATCAGTGAGCTTTTTGCTAAACTGGTCAGTAAAGTGCCGGATCAGCAGGTGCTTGCAGATCTCGATCACACTGCACACTGGGCATCACAACATGGCGGGGACATTTCTAAATTAGGCATCACAGGTTTCTGCTGGGGCGGGCGCATTACCTGGCTGTACGCGGCGCACAATCCGCAGCTGAAAGCGGGCGTGGCGTGGTACGGCAAACTGGTCGGCGATAAAACGCTGACCAGCCCGTCAAATCCGGTTGACCGCGCCGCCGCGCTGGATGCACCGGTTCTGGGTTTATACGGCGCAGAAGATTCCAGCATTCCTCTGGATACCATTGAAACCATGCGTCAGGCCATTCGCGCAGCCAATGCTACGGCGGAAATCGTGGTATATCCGGAAGCGGGCCACGCGTTTAACGCCGATTATCGCCCGAGTTACCACGCTGAAGCCGCCGCCGACGGCTGGCAACGGATGCTGGATTTCTTTGCGCAGTATGGGGTTAAGTAATAAAAAGTATGGTGTGCAGTAAAAGGACACCGACCAGAATGACAAAAGCCCGACAGGTTTTTCCTGCCGGGCTTTTTACGGGAAGTTAACCCATTACAGCGACAACTGCCCAAAGGCACCCTGCCAGTCTTGTTCAAATTTATCGACAGCCGCCTGTACCGCAGGCGCACTGATAAATTGCTCCGCTACGTCCACCGGGATAGTGACCGACTGACAACCTGCCAGCAGACAGGCCAGAACCTGACGCGGCGTTTTAAAACTGGCGGCCAGCACTTTGGCATGCGGCGCATGCAGGGACAGCAATTGCTGCAACTCCGTCACCATCGCAATGCCATCTCCCCCCTGGGCATCCAGCCGGTTAACATACGGCGCGACATATTCTGCTCCGGCCAGCGCCGACAGGAGTCCCTGCCCGGCACCATACACCGCGGTTCCCAGCGTTGGAATTTTGCGGGTACGTAAGATCTTAATCGCTGCCAGACCGGCGGCGGTGACCGGCACTTTGACCACCAGCCCCGGCACGCGGGAATGCAGCAGTTCAGCTTCTTCCACTATCTGTTCGGTCTGATTCGCCAGCACTTGTGCAAACAGTTTCCCTTCACCACCTAATGCATCACGAAGCCCGGGCAAAACCTCCCACACGGAAGTCTGCGATTTAGCCACAATGCTCGGATTGGTGGTCACACCCTGTAACGGTAAAATCCGCGATAAACGTTTTACTGCACTGATATCAGCCGTATCCAGATAAAGTTCCATATTCTCTCCTGTCAGAGTTCCAGTTCTTGTTTAAGCAGCGCTTCAATCTGTGCTGCGGTGGTGGAATGCATCAGCACATCACGGAAACTGTCATGCATAATCCGTCGCGCCAGCTTTGAGAAAATCCGCATATGCTGATCGCCTGCAGCGTGTTTATTGAGAGTCAGCATGATGACAAACTGCGCTTCTTCATCGCCCCACCGCACCGGTTGCGGGAGTTTCGCGACGCTGATAGTCGATTGCTCAATGTGTTCTGATTTGGTGTGCGGTATCGCAAAGCCAAACCCGAGGCCGGTGGAAAATACGGCTTCGCGCGCCCAGACATCGGCGGCGAGTTTGCGCGGATAACGGCAACGCCCTGCCAGCATCAGGTTATCCACCATGCCTTTAATCACTTCTTCTTTACTGCGCCAGTCAGCATTAAGCGCCACACATTCCGCCGTAATCAACGGGGCATCGTTGACCGCCATCCTGAACTGCGCCAGCAGGTGTTCGACTTCCAGCGACGTGCGACACTGCATGGCGCGGTTCAGCAGCAGGCGACATTCGCGGCTGTCGAGTTTGGCCAGCCGTGCTTTGGTCACAGGAACCGACGGTGCACTCATGCTGATTTCATCAAGCCCCAGCCCGACCAGCAGCGGCAATACCGAGCCTTTCGCGCCAAGTTCACCGCATAAACCAATCCATTTACCGTGGCGATGCACTTCGCGCACAACGTGGTCGAGGCCGCGCAGGAAGGCCGGATTCAGGCTGTTGTAATGGCGTGTCACTTTCGCGTTATCACGGTCGACCGCCAGCAGATACTGCGTCAGGTCATTACTGCCGATGCTAAAGAAATCAATCTCTTCGCAACACTGATCGATGATGAACATCACCGACGGCACTTCCAGCATGATCCCAAGCTGAATTTTTTCATCAAACGGCACTTGCTCACTGCGCAACGACTGCCTGACTTCAGCCAGTTGATCTTTCACCCATAAGATCTCTTCCATAGAGGAGATCATCGGGATCATGATTTTCAGCGATCCGTGCGCCGAGGCGCGCAGGATCGCGCGCAACTGCGTATGGAATAACGGCAGGTATTCCTGATAAATACGCACGGCGCGATAACCGAGGAACGGGTTGTTTTCGGCAGGAATGTTCAGATAATGAACTGGTTTATCGCCACCGATATCCATGGTGCGGACAATGATGGTTTTGCCGTTGGCCGCATCCGTAGCCTGACAATAAATGTTGTACAACTCATCTTCGGAAGGAGCGCTGGCGCGATCCATATACAGCATTTCTGTACGGAACAGTCCGACAGCTTCTGCCCCATTGCCAAACGCCGCGCTGGCTTCGACCGAGTGGGCAATATTGGCCGCCACTTCAAGGCGCACACCGTCAGCGGTATACCCCGGTTTATTGAGATATTCACTTTGCTGTTCACGCAGCGCCTGATGCACCGCCTGTTCCTGACGATAATAACGGCGCACCGGTTCGCTGAGCGCACAGACAATCAGCCCGAGATCGCCGTCGATCTGCACATTCTGCTGCAAATAAGCCTGAAGTGGCTGTGGATCAACGCCAACGAGTGCAGGAATATTGAACGATCGGGCAAGGATCACAGTATGCGACGTACTGCCTCCGCTGCCGAGCAACAGCCCCTTCAGATGTGTTTTATCCAGTTCGAGAAATTGACTTGGCGTCAGTTCATCTGCCAGACAAATACTGGCTTCGCTCAGTGCCTGCTGGGAAGGAAAACGCTCCTCGCCATAGATTTGCTGTAAAAGCTGGAAGCTGACATCACGAATATCCAGCTCGCGTTCACGCAAATAGGCGCTGGACGATTGTGCGAGCTGCAAGCTGAAATGCGCGGCGGTGTCGACAATGCTTTGCGCACAGCTCCGGCCTTGCGCCACGCGGCTCAGCAAGGCTTCCCGCAGGCTGTTATCACGCAGCAAAGAACGGTGCGCTTCCAGCACTGCCGTGATCGTCCCGTTGTCCGCCATCAGCTGTAATTCGAGTGATTTTTCAAGCTGTGCCAGTCCGGTGGAAAGCAGACTTTGTTCTTTATCTTTACCCTGAGATTCCGGTAAATCCCTGAGTGTCGCCAGATTCACATTCGACAGGCTGACCAGTTTCCCCAGCGCACAGCCTTCACTGACTGAACGGGCGCGGAAAACCAGCGGAGAAAGATGCATCAGGGATTCAGGAAGCGGCTCAAATTCAGCATTTTCATCATGCTCAGGCAGGGCTTCATCGCAATGAGGCAGCTGATGTTTAATGAAATGTGCCAGCGCAGCATGCGCAGCATCTTCGTCATTCCCTTCAATGGTCACGTGACATTCATCGTTAAACAGAATATCGGCACCAATCAGTGAAAGGACACTTTTACCATCTGCAATGCGGTCAGTACGCCCATTGTGCCACTTAAATACAGACCCGAAACTGTTGCACAGCGTTTCAATATGGCTGGCCGGGCGGGCGTGAACACCATTTACCAACATGCAGGTGAAGCTCAACTTCTTGGCCATTTCTGAATCCTCATCCCAAATTCCGGTGTAATGCACCGGCTCCTTGCAGCATAAGAGTCAGGCGGATCCGATAGCTACCAGACAAAAATGACAAACACTGGATAAATGTAATGTGTATCGTTTTTTGCGAGCCAGCTCACGCGCCACTACCGTCACTAAACCGCGTATTGTCTCGGGTTATTTGAACCGGCTCGCATTTTTGTGAGGACATTACAAAAGTCCAGTAAAACACAAATTTGTCCACTATGAGCGCCACAGCCAGCAGCCTATTGTTGAGGTCGATAGCCTTTCTGTATCTGCGGTTTTTGAAATGAAACCCTGATATTTGCGATTTTCAGCCCGACACCGGTTTTCGTGGAGTTCATCATGAAAGACTTACTCAATATTCTAAAAAATACCCGCCAGCATCTGATGACTGGCGTGTCTCATATGATCCCCTTTGTGGTCGCGGGTGGCATTTTGCTGGCGGTCTCGGTGATGCTGTATGGCAAAGGTGCCGTACCGGACGCGGCAACCGATCCGAACCTGAAAAAGTTATTTGATATCGGCGTCGCCGGTTTAACCCTGATGGTGCCTTTTCTGGCGGCTTATATCGGTTATTCCATCTCTGACCGTTCCGCGCTCGCCCCTTCGGCAATCGGCGCCTGGGTCGGCGCCTCATTCGGCGCAGGATTTTTTGGCGCGATCATCGCCGGTTTGCTGGGCGGCATTATCGTTTTCTATCTTAAGAAGATCCGCGTACCGAAGATCCTGCGCTCGGTGATGCCGATCTTCGTGATCCCGATTATCGGCACCCTGCTGACTGCGGGCGTCATGATGTGGGGACTGGGCGAACCGGTTGGTTTGTTGACCACCTCCCTGACTCACTGGCTACAAGGCATGCAGCAGGGCAGCATTATTGTGCTCGCCATCATCATTGGGCTGATGCTGGCCTTCGACATGGGCGGACCTGTTAATAAAGTGGCCTACGCTTTCATGCTGATTTGCGTGGCACAGGGCGTGTATACCGTGGTGGCGATTGCCGCCGTGGCTATCGCGACACCGCCGCTGGGGCTGGGCTTTGCCACGCTGATTGGCCGTAAATACTATTCCACCGAAGAGCGCGAAGCGGGCAAAGCCGCCATGCTGATGGGCTGTGTCGGTATCACCGAAGGCGCCATACCTTTTGCCGCCGCTGATCCGTTGCGTGTCATTCCTTCCATCATGTTCGGTTCTGCTTGTGCGGCGGTGACTGCCGCCCTGGTTGGCGCGCAATGCTATGCCGGCTGGGGCGGGCTGATTGTACTGCCGGTCGTGCAGGGAAAACTGGGGTATATCGGCGCGCTGCTGGTCGGCATGGTTGTCACTGCACTGTGCGTCAACACGCTGAAATATCTGGCCGCCAAAAAGCAGTCGGCAAAAACGCGTCAGGAATCTGACCTTGATCTGGACTTCGAAATTAACTGAACCCAAAGGAAAACATCATGACTCACATTATTGCTGTCACCGCGTGCCCGTCCGGTGTTGCTCATACTTATATGGCGGCTGAAGCGATTGAACGTGCGGCAAAAGCTAAAGGCTGGGAATGCAAAGTTGAAACGCAGGGTTCAATCGGTCTGGAAAACGAACTGACGCCGGAAGATGTGGCGGCGGCCGACATCGTGATCCTGACCAAAGACATCGGTATCAAACAGGAAGAGCGTTTCAAAGGCAAAGTGACGGTGCGCGTGGCCATCAGCGATGCCGTAAAACGCGCAGATGCCATCATGGAAAAAATCGCAGCGCATCTCGCCAAAGCTGCTGTCACGGATTGATCCCAAGGAGAACGAGATGACTTCCCGCACAGAACGTCTTAAAGCCGCACTTTTCGCCAGCCCGCGTGAAATCTCGCTGGAACGTGCCCTGCTGTATACCGAAAGTCACCGCAGCACAGAAGGCGAACCCACGCTTTTGCGCCGCGCGAAAGCCACGGCATACATTCTGGATAACATTGAGATTGCCTTGCGTGAAGACGAGCTGATTGTCGGTAACCGTACGGTCAAACCACGTGCGGGGATCATCTCCCCTGAAATGGACCCCTGCTGGCTGCTGAAAGAGCTGGACACGTTTCCCACCCGTCCGCAGGACCGTTTCAACATTTCTGAGCAGGATAAACAGATTTACCGCAGGCAGCTTTTCCCTTACTGGGAATCGCATTCGATGAAGGATTTCATTAACAGCCAGATGCCGGAAGAAGTGAAAGCGGCCACTCAGACGCAGATTTTTAGTATCAACCAGACTGACAAAGGTCAGGGGCACATCATTATCGATTATCCCCGTCTGCTGAATTCGGGCCTGGATAACTTAGTTTCAGAACTTCAGCAACACGTTGCCGGCGCGCCGGATAATGCCTTTTATCAGGCAGCGCTGATTACACTGCAGGCAGCACAGCGGCATATTTTGCGCTACGCCGCGCTGGCAGAAGAGTTAGCAGAAGCCTGTCAGGACAACTCAAGAAAACAAGAACTGGCGCGTATTGCCCGCATTTCGCGATATATTTCCGGCCATAAGCCACAGGATTTCTATCAGGCCTGCCAGCTGTTCTGGTATATGAATATCATTTTGCAATACGAATCCAATGCCAGTTCGCTGTCCCTCGGGCGCTTCGATCAGTACATGCTGCCGTTCTATCAGCACTCGCTGTCCCACGGCGAATCCCCGGCGTTTCTTAAAGAACTGCTGGAAAGCCTGTGGGTGAAATGCAACGACATCGTGCTGCTGCGTTCGTCGTCCAGCGCACGTTACTTCGCCGGATTCCCGACGGGTTACACCATTTTACTCGGCGGTCTGACCGACACCGGACGCAGCGCCGTCAATGTGTTGTCGTTCCTGTGCCTGGATGCCTATCAGAGTATTTGTCTGCCACAGCCTAACCTTGGCGTGAGAGTCAATGAACTGATCGACCGCCCGTTCCTGCTGAAAACCGCCGAAACAATCCGCCTCGGCACCGGCATTCCACAAATCTTTAATGATGAAGTGGTGGTTCCGGCATTTCTCAATCGTGGCGTGCGCCTTGAGGATGCGCGGGATTATGCGGTAGTAGGCTGCGTGGAATTATCCATCCCTGGCAAAACCTACGGGCTGCATGATATTGCCATGTTTAACCTGTTGAAAGTCATGGAACTGACGCTGCATGAAAATGAAGGAAACACCGCGATTACTTATCCTGAGCTGGTGGAACAGATCCGCCGGAAAATCAGCCATTACGTCAGGCTGATGGCGCAGGGCAGCAATATCTGTGATATCGGCCACCGCGACTGGGCACCGGTTCCGCTGCTGTCCTCCTTTATTACAGGTTGTCTGGACAGCGGCAAAGACATTACCGCTGGCGGCGCACGTTATAATTTTTCCGGTGTTCAGGGTATCGGCATCGCCAACCTCAGCGATTCCCTGTATGCGCTGAAAGGCATGGTGTTTGATCAGCAACGCCTGACCTTTGATGAATTACTGGCTTCGCTGAAAGAGAATTTTGCCAGCGAGGAAGGCCGCGCCATTCGCGCCCGCCTGATCAACCGCTTTGAGAAGTATGGCAACGACATTGATGAAGTCGATTTGATCAGTGCAGATTTGCTGCGTTTTTACTGTAAGGAAGTCGAGCAGTATCGTAATCCACGCGGTGGTCAGTTTACGCCGGGTTCTTATACCGTTTCCGCACACGTACCTTTAGGTGCGGTAGTCGGTGCAACGCCGGATGGCCGTTTTGCCGGTGAACAACTGGCAGATGGCGGACTTTCGCCAATGTTGGGCCAGGATCATCAGGGACCAACGGCGGTATTGAAATCCGTCAGTAAACTCGACAATACACTGCTCTCCAACGGTACGCTGCTGAATGTGAAGTTCACGCCATCAACGCTTGAAGGCCAGCAGGGGCTGAATAAACTGGCCGATTTCCTCGGCGCGTTCACCCGTCTGAAGTTGCAGCATGTGCAGTTCAACGTGGTGAATGCTGAGCAGCTTCGTGAAGCGCAAAAACGTCCACAGGATTTTGCGGGGCTGGTCGTCAGGGTGGCGGGATACAGCGCGTTCTTTGTTGAGCTGTCAAAGGAGATCCAGGATGACATTATCGGCCGCACCGCGCACCAGCTCTGACCTGCGGATCCCTGTTATGGAAGCAACGGAAAGACGCGGGCGCATCTTCAACATTCAGCGTTTTTCACTCAATGATGGCCAGGGTATCCGTACCCTGGTTTTCTTCAAAGGTTGCCCCCACCGCTGTCCGTGGTGCGCCAACCCTGAATCGATGTCACCACGCATTCAGGTCATCAAAAGGCAGGCAAAATGCCTGAACTGCCGCACCTGTTTGCAGGATCCGAACGAATGTCCGAGTGGTGCAATGGAGTATGTCGGCGAAGATATTACGCTGCCGGACTTAATGACGCGCCTGCTCAAGGATGAGATTTTTTTCCGCTCGTCGGGCGGTGGTGTCACGCTTTCCGGCGGCGAAGTGCTGATGCAATACACATTTGCCGGTGAGTTGCTCAGGGAATTGCAGGCCTTAGGCATTCCGACAGCGATCGAAACGGCGGGCGATGCACCGCTGGGCCACCTGTTGGCGCTCGCCGATCACTGCGATCAGGTATTGTATGACTTCAAGATAATGGATCCCGCTCAGGCACGAGCAGTGCTCAATATGGATCAGCCGCGTGTGTTGCAGAATTTCACGGCGCTGGCACGACGCGGCGTTAAGCTGCTGCCCCGCCTGCCGTTGATCCCCGGTTTCACGTTAACACTTGAAAATATGCAACAAATTCTGGATTTCCTGCAGCCCTTCAATTTAACTGAAATCCATCTGCTGCCCTTTCACAAATACGGCGAAGCGAAGTATCCGTTACTGGATAAAGCGTATTCAATGTATAAGACGACGGCACCGGATGCCGCAGCTATTGCGCCGTTTTATGCGATGGCCGAAAAATACGGTTATACCGTGACGCTCGGTGGATAAATTTTCTTAATCAGGGGAAACACTATGTCGCTCAAACTGGTCGCAGTAACCGCCTGTATCAGCGGTGTGGCGCATACTTATATGGCGGCAGAAAAGCTGGAAAAACTGTGTCAGCACGAAAAATGGCCGGTAAAAGTTGAAACTCAGGGTGCGCTGGGCCTCGAAAATGCACTGTCAGAAACCGACATTGCTCAGGCCGATGTTGTGCTTTTAGTCACTGAAATTCAACTGGAAAACGGTGAGCGATTTGCGCACAGCCGTTGCGTCCAAACCGGCATCCACACCTTTTTACGCACGCCGGAGAAAGTGATGGCTGCCGTAAAGAAACTCGCCACCTCGCCTCAGGGAACGAAAATCGTTCTGCCCTGACGATTACGACGTCCTATTTTCCAACTGGCTACGGTATTGCCGCCGGTATTCTGACGGAGAACGCTCAGTGCTTTTCCTGAACTGGCGGCAAAAATAGTTACTGTCGACAAAGCCACAGGCGTGCGCCACTTCCCTCACTTTCATGTCGTAGCCTTTCAACAAGTTCTTCGCCTGTTCAAGGCGGACATAATTCAGGTATTCGTTCAGCCCGATACCGCCGCTTTTCTGGAATAAATGCGACAGGTAATTTGGCGAAATATAGAAAGCCTTAGCGACAGAATCGCGGGTCAGCGGCTCGCGGTAATGTTCTTCGATATACTGGCGAACGGCCTCAAAAAGCGCCTGACTGCGCGAGGCAGTTTTCACAAAGGAACTGAACAAGTCCAGCGCGTGGCTCAACAACCCTTTCACCAGAAACTGCGCCGTAGTCTGATCGCTGCGGTGCCAGGCCAGTTCGTTTAATGCCTGCAACATAAACGCCCCCACGCGCGGCCCGCGCCTGCCCACATTGCCTTTTTCGCCGGACGTAAACTGCGCGCCATCCCAGTTCAGCAGACTAAAGCCCAGTTGCTGCTTGCCAAATAACAGAGTCAGCGTGCGTACCGGTTCCTGCCATTGCGGGCTGTTCCAGCCTTTAGCGGGAACGAACAACACATCGCCCGCCAGCATGCGGACATCCTGATTGTTCCCCTGTTCGTCCTCGCATTTCATCATCTGCTCCCCTTCCAGAATCAGTTCCAGCCGGGGGAAATCGACCTGATAGGACAGTTCAGGCACGGAATGCTGAGCACCGGCAAAATACACCTGGCGGATACCGTGCGGATGTTCAAGTACTGGCGTTAAAAGGGGAAAAAGCAGATGGGTCATGGTCAGGCTACCTTTCAGCAGAATCACACCATGATAGCGAATCTGCGCCGGAGAAAGAAAAACAAGACCAAAATTTGCGGAAGAAGATGGAAATTCCGCCCCGCCAGGCGTTGCACATCCGGTGCAGCCTTCAGGCGGAAGGGTTCCACCTGTAAAGCGTCACGGGCATGTGTCACTTTCAGAGGGCGGACTGATGCGGCAATGGCACGGGGACGCAAAAAACTGAAATAAAAAGGGGGCACCGGAGTGCCCCAAACGTTTCAGCAACAACACAACGTAAATCTAGAGAGCGTTCACTCAGGCTTTCTCAGCACGCAGACGCCTGGCGGCTTTCACCATGTTTTCCAGCGACTCGCGGGTTTCCGGCCAGCCACGGGTTTTCAGGCCGCAGTCCGGGTTGACCCACAGGCGTTCTGCCGGAATACGATCTGCAGCTTTACGCAGCAGGTCTTCAATCCATTCCACACTGGGCACATTTGGCGAGTGAATGTCGTAAACGCCCGGCCCGATTTCGTTCGGATATTCGAAGTCTTTAAACGATTCCAGCAAGTCCATATCGGAACGTGAGGTTTCGATAGTGATCACGTCAGCATCCAGTGCGGCAATGGAATCCATGATGTCGTTGAACTCGCAGTAACACATATGGGTATGGATCTGCGTGTCGTCACGGGCAATTGCGGCATTCAGTTTGAACGCATCCACCGCCCAGCGCAGGTACGCATTCCATTCAGACTGGCGCAATGGCAGGCCTTCCCGCAGTGCCGGTTCGTCAATCTGGATGATGCCGATACCGGCTTTTTCCAGATCTTCGACTTCATCACGCAGTGCCAGCGCGATTTGTTTGGCGATCGTTTCGCGGCTGACATCTTCACGCGGGAACGACCAGCACAGGATCGTAAGCGGGCCGGTCAGCATGCCTTTCACCGGTTTTTCGGTCAGAGACTGCGCGTACTTCGCCCACTCTACGGTGATCGCTTGCGGGCGGCTGACGTCGCCGATAATGACCGGAGGTTTCACACAACGTGAACCGTAGCTCTGTACCCAGCCGTTTTGCGTGAACACAAAACCGTCCAGATGTTCACCGAAGTATTCCACCATGTCATTACGTTCAGCTTCGCCGTGAACCAGCACGTCGATACCCAGACGTTCCTGTTCTTTGATGGCTTGCTTAATATGCTCACTGATACCGGTACGGTATTTAGTGTTATCCAGACGGCCTTGTTTAAAGTCCAGACGCAGGCCGCGGATTTCAGTGGTTTGCGGGAATGAACCGATGGTTGTGGTCGGCCATGCCGGCAGGTTGAAACGGGCACGCTGCGCTTTGGCGCGTTCGGTGTAAACATGCTGACGCTCAATATCCGCAGCAGTAATCGCGGCAACACGTTTACCGACGGCCGCATTGTTTACTCGGGTGGATTCACGACGGGCGCGGATTGGCGCGCTGTATTCCGCCAGTTTTTGCTGCGCTTCGGCGGTGGGATTGTTCAGGGCAGCGGTCAGCAACGCCAGTTCGGCACATTTTTGCAGGGCGAAGGCGAACCAGCTTTTCACTTCTTCATCCAGACGGCTTTCGACGCTTAAGTCGATCGGGCTGTGCAGCAGTGAACAGGAGCTGCCGATCCAGATTTTACGGTCTTCAACCAGTGGCTTCAGACGGTCAAACCAGGTACTGAGATCCGCGCGCCAGACGTTACGGCCATTGATGACCCCCAGAGAAATCAGCCAGTCTTTTGGTAGCGCGTTGATGACGGTTTGCAGATCGTCACGACCGGCGACGGCATCAATATGCAGACCCTGAACCGGTAACTGGCGAATGGTGTCGAGGTTGTGCCCGACGCTGTCGAAATAAGTGGTCAGCAGCAGTTTAGTTTTACTCTGTTCCAGCGCGGTGTAAGCCGGTTTGTACGCATCCAGCCATTCCTGCGGCAGTTCCAGAACCAGAGCCGGTTCGTCGATCTGTACCCATTCGATGTCGCGTTTTGCCAGTTCAGCCAGAACCTGCTGATAAACAGGCAGAATATCGTTGAGCAGGGAAAGACGGTCAAACTGTTCGCCCTTCACTTTGCCGAGCCAGAGATAAGTCAGCGGCCCCAGCAGAACAGGTTTCACTTTGTGGCCGAGCGCCAGCGCTTCGTCCACTTCTTCCAGCAGTTGTGTCCAGGCCAGTTTGAATTTCTGACCTTTCACGAACTCCGGCACCATGTAGTGATAGTTGGTGTTAAACCATTTGGTCATTTCCGCCGCGGCAGCCGGTTTACCGGTCGGCGCACGGCCACGGCCAAGGCGGAATAAAGTATCGAGATCAACAGAGCCATCGGCATTCTGATGACGGGCCGGTACGTTACCCAGCAACAGGCTGGTGGTCAATACGTGATCGTACCAGGCGAAATCGCCCACCGGCACCAAATCCACGCCTGCTTCAGCTTGTTGCTTCCAGTGACGGGCGCGCAGTTCACGTCCGGTTGCCAGCAGTTCTTCCTGAGTGGAATTGCCTGCCCAGTAGCTTTCTTGTGCTTTTTTAAGTTCACGACGCAGACCAACGCGTGGAAAACCCAGAGTGTGATTCAGTATCGTCATCTTTTAAATTCCTGTTTAGCCATCCAGATGTTTACACATCCATAATCCGCAGGTAGTGTATATTCCACAAGCGCAAATTATTCATGACACAGTGAAGGACTCTCATGATCGAACTGAAACACCTGCGAACGTTGCAAGCACTGCGCAACACCGGGTCACTGGCCGCAGCCGCCTCGCAGCTTCATCAGACCCAATCGGCCCTGTCGCACCAGTTCAGTGACCTTGAGCAACGCCTCGGTTTCAGATTGTTCGTGCGAAAAAGCCAGCCTCTGCGTTTTACCCCGCAGGGCGAAATCATGCTGAATCTGGCAGAACAGGTGCTGCCGCAAATTCAACAGGCATTGCAGGCATGCAATGAGCCGCACCAGACTTCACTGCGTATCGCGATTGAATGCCACAGTTGTATTCAGTGGCTGACGCCTGCACTGGATAACTTCCATCAGAACTGGCCGCAGGTGTTAATGGATTTCAAATCCGGCGTGACGTTCGACCCGCAGCCCGCCCTGCAACAGGGCGAGCTGGACATCGTATTAACCTCTGACATCCTGCCGCGCAGCGGTTTGCACTATTCCCCGATGTTCGATTTTGAAGTGCGTCTGGTGCTGGCACCGGATCATCCGCTGGCGACCAAAACGGTGATCACGCCGGAAGATCTCAGCACTGAAACGCTGATGATTTATCCGGTGCAACGCCAGCGTCTGGATATCTGGCGTCATTTCCTGCAACCGGCAGGCGTCAGCCCGTCACTGAAAAGTGTCGATAACACGTTGTTATTAATTCAGATGGTGTCGGCGAGAATGGGAATTGCAGCGTTACCGCACTGGGTAGTAGAGAGTTTTGAGCGCCAGGGTCTGGTGGTGACCAAAACCCTGGGCGATGGCTTATGGAGCCGCCTGTACGCCGCCGTACGTGACGGCGAACAGCGCCAGCCGGTGACGGAAGCCTTTATTCGTTCGGCGCGGCAGCACGCGTGCGATCATCTGCCGTTTGTGCGCGACGCGGCACGACCCAACGCCGGTGTACCCACAGTGAGGACATAATCACAGCGGCACCGATAATAAAGCTCGGCCAGTGCGGCTGCTGTTGCCAGATGGCCAGGTTAACCAGCAGCCCGGCCGGGACGTGAAAGTTGTTCATAATCCCCAGCGTTCCCGCATCGACCTGCGTCGCACCGTAGTTCCACATGAAATATCCCAGCCCTGAAGCGCCGATCCCCAGCCACACCAGAATGCCCCATTGCAGGTCAGTGGTCGGCAGTTTTTGCGGATTGCCCCACAGGAACCACGCCACCACCGCGCAAAGCAACGCGCCGATATAGAACCAGGAAAACGCCGTGTGCTGTGGCATCGGCCGGGTTTCCATCAGGCGTTTATAGCCCACCTGTCCGATGGCAAAACAGATATTCGCCGCCTGCACCAGTAATAAGCCAATAATGAAATGTTCGCTGATGTGGTCGTAACGGATAATCGCTGCACCCGCCACCGCCAGTAACGCACTGAGCGCATAACCGATGCGGATTTTGCGGCCACTGATCAGGTCATAAATCAGCGTGACGTACAGCGGCGTCATGACCGTAAACAGCAGGAATTCCGGCACAGACAGATACAGGTACGCCTCGAAGCTGATGAGATACATGATCCCGAGCTGCATTGCCCCCACCGCCATATACAACAGAATGGTCGTAAGCTGATGGCCTTTCCAGCGCAGGAACGGCAGGAAAACCAGCGCCGCCAGCCCTAAACGGACTAACACAGAAAATACGCTGTCGACCTGTCCGGCCAGATACACGCCAATCAGGCTGAAGGAAAAAGCCCACAAAATAGTGGTGATTATGAGTAAAGGCACGGCAATTGAGCCCTGTTGTCAGTGATAAGTGTGAAAGATGCACGATTGTAACGGAATGGGGAAAACCACGAAGTGCGAAGGTGGTTTACATCTGTTCAATTATAGAGCAAACGAGAGCAATACCACGCTTTGAGGGAAACGTGCGCTCAAATACCCCGTCCGGGGGCATGATGGCATACACTTAACGTATGACTGGAAACGGAGGATGAACTGATGAAATGTTTATATGGAATGCTCGCCGCGCTGCCGCTGCTGTTTGCGGTTCAGACCGCCAGTGCAGTCGAAAAGGTGCCGAACCCTAACGATCCGTTGCTGACCAATCCGTCGCAACAGCGCATGCAACAACAACAGCAAAACAATCAGCAAATGCAGAAACGTCAGCAGGAGCAGGATTTACGCACCAGCCAGCAACAACAGCAGCTCAAGCTGAAGTCGCAAATCCAGAGCAATCAGCAACGATTGCAGATCCAGCAGAATAATCAAACGCTGGGGCAGAAGCTGAATCAGACACCTTAATATTCCGGGAGGCACTCAGTGCCTCTTAAATTCCTCATCGCCGTAATGCTGTACTGACTATTTACCTCCGGTAATATCACCACCAGAAACAATAAAAATATCCCTCCCCTTGCATTTATTATTAATGCTTTTATTATTCCCGACCGATAAGAATAAAGTCTTTCTGCCCCTGAATCAGCGCGGCTAATAAAACAGGATCCGCACCTGAAGACGCATTAATAGTGTTTTATAAAATTAAAAGGGAAATTATTGCATGAAAGTTTCAACAGGGATTACCGTAGTTGCTGCCAGTTTATTATTATCCGCCTGTGCGACGACCCAATCTGAAAAGACCTCTGCCGCCAATGGCAGCACTATTGGCCTGTACTCAGGCTTTGCCTCGGCAGATATGAATAATAACCGCTCGCCTGATGTGTATTTGCGTGAAGTCACGCCCTCTTACACCGCTGCGGGCGTTGGACTTAATGTCCTGACTTCTGTGCTTGCCGGCGGTATCGCCGTGAATACCTTCAGTAAGGAAAACCTGAAAGGGTCTGAAATCAAAACCCTGCCTGAACCGACGAAAAACTATCTGACACCCCGGGCCAGGCCGCTCATCACAAACTGGCTGCAAAAAAATGGCAACGGCTATCAGTATAAAAACAATCTGAATATTGTGGCTGCACAGTGGTTACTGGTTTATAAAGACCTCTCCAGCGCCAACTCGGACTACGAGTTGCGTTACACCATTAAATTCTATAAAAAGCCTGAAGATGCGAATATGTTCTCCGCATGGGTTATTGCAGAATGTACGCCAACTGTCGTGACCGCCCCGCTTGCTGACTGGCAGGCAAATAACTATGCGCTGGTCACCAAAACCACAGAGAAATATATGGATTCCTGCCTGCTGGAACTGGATAACCAACTCCCGCGCCTGCTCAAACACTGAGTATTCTCAGCGGTAAAATAATTAAGGCGCGGGATCCGCGCCTTATTCCTGTCAGATAAAATCCGGCCCGATCACATCAATCTTATCGGTACAAATACAGTCCACGCCCCAGCCCAGCAATTCGCGGGCACGCGCCGGATTATTCACCGTGTACACCAGAATATGCAGCCCGGCGTCTTTGATGGCTTTAACGCGTTCTTCGTTAAGCAATTTGTGATTAAGATGCAGGGAAACGCATTCCAGTTCGTCAGTCAGCGCTTTCCAGTTTTCGTGCCATTCGTCGATCAGCAAGCCACGCGGTAATTCCGGTGCGGCTTTTTTGGCGGCAACCAGCGCGTCGAATTCAAACGAGGAAAGCAACGGCGGAACGGCCTGATCTTTCCACAACTCCCGGGCGGCCAGCGCGACGTCGGTGCCGGTTTTCTCATCGGTTCCGGTGGTGGGTTTGATCTCAATATTCACCATCATGTGATGGCGCGCACAGCGTTCGGCTACCTGCGCCAGCAGCGGTAATTTCTCGCCTTTAAAAGCGGCGCTGTACCAGTTACCGGCATCGAGCTTTTCGAGTTTTTCCCACGGCAATTCACCGGCCACGCCCCAGCCGTTGCTGGTGCGGTTCAGGGTATCGTCATGCAACAGGAAGATTTCCCCGCCTTGCGCCAGTTTGGCGTCAAATTCGATCATGGTGTGACCGTATCTGGCGCCCGTGTCGATGGCTGCCAGTGTATTTTCCGGTGCCAGTGCGCCGCCACCACGATGTGCCACAATGCGAGGATATGGCCAGGCTTTCATGTTTATTCCATCCGTAATCCGCTGTGAGTATCGAAAAAGTGTAACGCTTTCGCCGGGAAATCCAAGCGCAACAGCGAGCCTGCTGTCGGGAACACTTCATGGGATAAACGCACCACGACACCGCTGTCCGCCAGTTTGCCGTGCGCCAGATTATCCGCGCCCAGCAGTTCCAGCGTATTCAGCACCATCGGGATCCCCTTCTGCGAATCATCAGTCAGATGAATATGTTCAGGACGGATGCCCACTGTCAGTTCGCGGCCTCCCCATTCCGGGCGTGGAACCGGCAGCGGCAGTTCGAATCCGTCTTCCATTACCAGCGATGTACCGTCAGTGGTCAGCTGGCCCGGCAACAAATTCATGGCCGGAGAACCGATAAAGCTGGCGACAAACAGACTTGCCGGACGGCGGTAAACTTCAGACGGCGTATCGATTTGTTCGGCAATGCCTTTGTTCATCACGATCACACGTTCCGCCAGCGTCATGGCTTCGACCTGATCGTGCGTGACGTACAAACTGGTGGTACGCAAACGGCGGTGAAGCTGTTGCAGTTCAAGGCGCATCTGCACACGCAGTTTAGCGTCGAGATTGGACAGCGGTTCATCAAACAGGAATACCGCCGGTTCACGCACGATAGCGCGTCCCATCGCTACACGCTGACGCTGCCCGCCGGAAAGCTCACGCGGTTTGCGTTTCAGCAACGGGCCGAGTTCAAGAATACGGGCCGCTTCCTCGACGCGGGCGAGGATCTGCGCTTTACCGAAGCCGCGAATTTTCAGGCCATATGCCATGTTGTCGAACACGCTCATATGCGGATACAGCGCATAGTTCTGGAACACCATCGCAATACCGCGATCTTTCGGTTCCAGTTCGGTGACGCGCTGGTCGTTGATATAGATATCACCGGAGGTAGTGCGCTCCAGCCCGGCCACCATACGCAGCAGGGTGGATTTTCCGCAGCCCGACGGCCCGACCATCACGATGAATTCGCCGTCGGCGACATCCAGATCAATACTCTGGATAATCTGGTTTTTGCCGTCGTAGGATTTGGTCACTGCCTGTAATTTCAAATTTGCCATTTCAGTTTACTTCTCACTGTCTACCAGACCGCGCACAAACCAGCGCTGCATCAGGAGCACCACCGCCAGCGGTGGCAATAAGGTCAGGATCATGGCCGCCATCACCTGATTCCATTGGGTCGAGCCGTCGCCGGAGGAAATCATGCTTTTAATCCCCGCCACCGCCGTGCCCATCGAGACATCGCTGGTGATCAGGATCGGCCACAAATATTGGTTCCAGCCATAGATGAAGGTAATGACGAACAGTGCCGCAAGATTGGTTTTCGACAGCGGCAGCACAATGTCCCAGAAGAAGCGCATCGCGCCCGCGCCGTCGATACGCGCCGCCTCCAGCAGCTCATCCGGTAAGGTCATAAAGAACTGGCGGAACAGGAAGGTGGCGGTCGCCGAGGCCATCAGCGGCAACGTCAGGCCGGTGTAACTGTCGAGCATATGCAGATTGGCGATCACCTGGACGGTCGGGAAAATACGCACTTCCACCGGCAGCATCAGCGTCATGAAAATCAGCCAGAAGAACAGGTTACGCAGCGGAAAGCGGAAGTAGACAATGGCGTAAGCCGAGAGCATCGACACCGAAATTTTACCGACGGTGATGACCATCGCCATGATGAAGCTGTTGATCAGCATCCGTCCGAATGCCGGACTGCTGTTACCCGCCCCCTGCGTCCAGATCGTGGTGATGTTTTCCCACAAGTGCGTGCCCGGGATCAGCGTCATCGGCACGTCAAAAATCTGTTTGTTGTCCAGCGACGCTGCCACAAACGCGACGTACAGCGGAAAGAGGATCACCAGCACGCCGAGCAGCAGCATGATGTGGCTGAAGATATCCAGCCCTCTGCGGTTTTCAATCATTGATAACGCACCTTACGCTCGACAAAGCGAAACTGAATGAACGTCAGGCCGCAAACCAGCAGCATCAGAATCACGGACTGGGCGGCAGAACTGGACAAGTCCAGACCGGAGAAACCTTCGCGATACACTTTGTAAATCAGGGTGGTGGTCGCCTGCATCGGGCCACCGGCCGTCGCAGCATCAATCACCGGGAAAGTATCGAAGAAGGCGTACACCAGATTGACCACCAGCAGGAAGAAACTGACCGGCGAAATCAGCGGCAATACCAGATTGAAGAAACGGCGAACCGGGCCTGCGCCATCGATAGCCGCTGCTTCCACCAGCGATTTAGGAATCGACTGCAACGCCGCCAGGAAGAACAGGAAGTTGTAGCTGACTTGCTTCCAGACCGATGCCAGTACCACCAGGAACATCGCCTGACCGCTGTTTTGCGCGTGGTTCCAGTTGTAGCCTATCGAGCCGAGGAAATGAGTAATCAGGCCCAGACCGGGGCTGAACAAGAACATCCACAAGACGGCGGCCACCGCAGGCGCAACGGCGTATGGCAGGATCATCAGCGTCTGATAAATCCGGCTGCCGCGCACAACGTGATCGACCAGCGCCGCGAAAAACAGCGAAACGGCCAGCCCGATAAATGCCACCATAAAACTGAATTTCAGCGTGGTGTAGAAAGAATCGAGATAGTACGAGTCCTGAAAAAGCTGCACGAAGTTAGTCAGACCGGCAAAGGTACTGGATAAGCCGAACGGATCCAGCGTCTGCACCGAATACCACAGCGCCTGACCGGCAGGCCACAGGAAGAATATCGCGGTGATTAACAGCTGCGGCAAAACCAGCGCGTAGGGCAACCAGCTGCAACCAAAACCGGGACGGTGTGAACTCATGATGGTTTACTCGTTGATATAAAAGACTCCCCGAAAGGGAGCAAACCAGGTTGGTTTTGAATTTGGCTTTTGGCTCCTCCCCCTGCGAAGGGGGAGGTTGGGAGGGGGTTTGGCAAGCGACTGAGTTGTCTTTAATACCCCACCCCAGCCCTCCCCTTCGCAGGGGAGGGAGCAAAACTGGATTACTTAGTAGAAGCTTCGAAGCGACGTAACAGTAAGTTCCCGCGCTGTACTGCAGTGTCTAACGCTTCTTTGGCCGTTTTCTTGCCGCTCCACACGCTTTCCAGTTCTTCATCCAGGATGGTACGGATCTGAGGCATGTTGCCCAGACGCAGACCTTTGGTGAACGGCAACGGTGGCTTGTTCAGCATCTGGCGGGTGGCGACGTCAGAACCCGGGTTCTTCTCGTAGAAGCCTTCTTTCCTGGTCAGCTCATACGCGGCAGTCGTCACCGGCAGATAACCGGTTTTCTGATGCCATTCGGCTGCGATTTCCGGCGTGGTCAGGAATTGCAGGAATTCGGCAACGCCTTTGTAGGTGTCTTTGTCTTTGCCGTTCATCACCCACAGGCTTGCACCGCCGATGATGGCGTTTTGTGGTGCGCCTTTGATATCTGCGTCGTAAGGCATCATGCCTACGCCGTAGTTGAATTTAGAATACTGACGGATGTCAGCCAGTGAACCGGAAGACGCGGTAGTCATCGCGCAATCGCCGTTATAGAACTTGGCGGTGGATTCGTCTTTACGACCAAAATAGGTGAAATCACCTTTCTTGTTCATATCTTCAAGCATCTGGATGTGTTTGATTTGCTCTGGTTTGTTGAATTCCAGAACCGCATCGGTGCCATCGAAGCCGTTGTTTTTGGTGGCGATTGGCAGACCGTGCCAGGCACTGAAGTTCTCAATCTGGATCCAACCCTGCCAGCCGCTGGCGTAACCACATTTCATGCCCGCTTCACGCAATTTCTCGGTGTACGCAGCCATATCCTGCCAGGTTTTCGGCGGCTGATCCGGGTTCAGACCGGCTTTCTTAAAGGCATCTTTGTTGTAATACAGCACCGGCGTGGAGCTGTTGAAAGGCTGAGACAGCAGACGGCCTTTGGAATCGGAGTAATAACCGGAAACGGTCGGCACGAACTGGGAAACGTCTTCTTTAATGCCCGCATCGCTGAACACTTCGTAAACCGGTTTGATGGCTTTGCTGGCCATCATGGTCGCGGTGCCCACTTCGTAAACCTGCAAAATCGCCGGCGCATTACCGGTGCGGTACGCGGCAATACCGGCCGCCAGGCTTTCATCGTATTTGCCTTTGTAGACAGGCATGATTTTGACATCAGGGTGCGTCTGGTTAAAACGGTCCGCCAGCGAGTTCACTTCTTTGCCTAACTCGCCGTCCATAGAGTGCCAGAAAGGGATTTCTGTCACAGCGAAAGCATTGGCGCTGAAAGCCAGCGTCAGCGCGGTGCCAATGACCGTTTTTTTGAGGTTGATGAACATGCCTGTCTCCTGAATTCTGCTGGTGTGCTGCAAGTGCAGCCTGAAGTAAGCCGGGTAGAGTCGGGAGGTAAAATGACACGGAAAAATGACAATAAGGTTACGGGAAAGTTAAGCGCGGATGACAGGCAGATGGCAGAAAATGAGGTTCATGCCGGTTAAACGTTAGGAAAAACCGTCCGCAGGACGGCTTATCTTATTAGATTTATGCTACGGTGCGTTCATTCCAACTGTCTTTAAATATTATGTTCCCATCGACATATTTCCATTGAATTGACTCATAGCGCATTTCAATATTTTCCAGATGCGTTCCTGTTCCCGAACCGGGATGAAGGCTAGGAGTAATTCCGGTGATCTTCACATTTTCCATGCGAATGTTGAAATACTCTGCTTCTACACCCGCGTCTAATATGTGATACATCTTAAACTCAGCGGATTTAAGCGTAATTCCCTGACTAATCGTACGGTAAAGTATTGGCGTCGTGCGATCAAATTCCTTTTGAAATAATATCGGTGTATGAATACGCGTACCTGTCAATTTCCCAGTATTTCTATCCGTCGGAACTGTCAGGTGGTGTGAAAGTGATTTCACTTCAATAGAACCCACACGCCCGTGAACATTACAACTTCCGATAACAGGAGAACCATTTTCATCCGTTAACCACAAATAAGCAGGATTAGACATTTTTATTTCCTTAATTTAATGTTTCGGCTTTTTTTTCCTATAGCCTTCTATTTTTCCGATGCACTTTGATACAAAGAAGAAACAAACCAGCCATCCTGCGGCATAAACGAATTTCATAGGCCACACAACTGGCAGCATAAGGCTTCCGATTAACCCGCCAACAAAAAGCACAGATTCAAAAAAATCCCATACGTTGACGACGGCAAATATCACCCATTTCGCTGCGCCTTTTGCGACAACAAGAAGCGGTTTATTGTGTGACATGCAGTTTTCGCCCTACAGCATCGATTATCCTGTCAAACGCAGGCTGTCCGCGCGTAGCACCTATGTGCACCGCATCAATGAACGGCTTAACAGCGGGTTCAAAAAGAAAGTAGGTAAGGTCATAATCATGGGGTCGAAGGAGCCAGTAAATCTCCGGTGCTTCGATGGCAAGGCTTTCTGATTTTCTTATTGAGCGCTCACTCATTCCCCCTATAAGCAAAATCATCGTCACCCTGCCAATCCAGTTTTTGGCACTTTGTGCACCGATAAATGACACTCTCGCCAGCACAGCAGCACCAATCACCGCAATAAGTTTCGCGGTAAGTAAACGCCCGGCAATCGAGGATGCCACGCCACGATAGACATTATTTTGTTTGGTCACTGAAGCATATTTATCGAATTCTTTAAATATGATCTCTACCGCATTTGTTATATGCTTGTAATTGAGTATGTCATTATGTATTGCTTCAGCCATGCGAAAACGCTGTGTCTGATGTGCAAAACGGGAATCTGTATCAAAATATCCTATGGCCAGGTAACCCATATCTAAAGGAACGGTAAGCGCTCCATTTATTAATCCGGTAATTGTGGCTGGGGACATGATGATATCTGAAATTCTATTTGCAACATCGTCTATATCACTTGAAACGTTATTGATATCTGCCACGATAAACCTCCCTGATTTCGTGTTGACATGACCTTAATACAATAAGGGTTAAATGACCAAGTGTTATAAATTCAATTTTTTTTATTAAATGTGCGGTATACCGTGGAATATCAGGGAGCAATATGAATGAGGTACTGTACCTGCCAGCAACTGCCCCTGGCTGTCTGGCAGATAGAGGTTTACCCTTAAACGACCCCACTTTTTCTGGCGCCAGAGCGACGGAGCAAAAATAAAGCGCCTTAGATGAGAAATACGGGAAAATTACAGGGCGCGTTTCAAACGGGCGACTGCCTCGTGCATTTGCTCTTCGGTCGCGGTGGCGAATGACAGACGGAAGGTCGAGTGATCCGGATTATCGGCATAGAAGAATTCCCCCGGGACAAACACCACGCCCTGCTCCAGCGTCTTTTTCATCCAGTCAGCGCAGTTACGCGGCTCGCGGAAACGCGCCCACAGGAACATGCCGCCTTTCGGATATTCAAACGTCAGCACATCGCCCAGCTCGCGTTCCAGCAGTCCGGCCATGATCTGGCATTTATTTTTATACGCCGCACGGATGGTTTCGATCTGCTTCGGCAGACGACCCAGACCGAGATAATATTCCGCAATGGTCTGCGACAGCGCGCTGGCATGCAGATCTGCGGCCTGTTTGATGATGGCGACTTTATGCAGCAACCAGTCTGGCATAATGACCCAGCCCAGACGCAGGCCCGGCGCCAGAATTTTGGAAAACGTTGAGGTATAGATGATGTTATCCGCGTGACCAAACATCGCTTTCGACAGCTCAAACAGCGTCGGCTGGCGTTCGTCGGTGAAACGCAGTTCGCCGTACGGGTCATCTTCTACAATCAGGAATTCGTGCTGTGCTGCCAGTTTCACCAGTTGCTCACGACGGGCACGGCTCAGGGTTACGCCGCTCGGGTTTCCGAACGTTGGCACCAGATACACGCCTTTAATCTTCTGCGTTTTTAGGCGTTCCGCCAGCTCATCAACAATCATGCCGTCGCCATCAGAACCGACGGACAGCAGTTTAGCTTCAGCCAGTTCCAGGGTTTGTAACGCCGCCAGATAGGTCGGGCGCTCCACCACGAAAACATCATCGGGGTTCACCACGGCGCGCATCACCAAGTCCAGCGCCTGCTGGGAGCCTGCAGTGACCACGATATCTTCAGGCTGCGCAACCACACCACGCTCCTGACAAAGCTCAGCAATACGCTCACGCAGCGTATAACTGCCTTCGGTCAGACCATACTGGAATGCATGTTCCGGCTGTTCAGTAATGGCCAGCTGTGTGGCTTCACGCAGGCCGTCGAAATCAAAAAGCGCCGAAGAAGGAATACCACCCGCCAGCGAAATAACGCCTTCCATCTTGCTATGTTTCAGCAATTCCCGGATGGCTGAACTTTTAAGCCTGACCATACGGGCGGCGAGTAAACCTTCTGTGTTCATGACATGTTCCTGATGATGTGCAAAGTTATACGAATGTAAGAGATGTTAATTTATAGACAAAATAAAAACCGCAAAGCGCTTGCCGTGCGGTTTGTTAGATTTAACACAGATTTTTAAAATCCGATGCCAATTTATGCGCCAAGATAGGCCGCACGCACCGCTTCGTTCGCCAGCAATGCCGCACCGGTATCTTCCAGCACCACATGGCCATTCTCCAGAACGTAACCACGATCAGCGAGTTTCAGCGCCTGATTGGCGTTTTGCTCGACCAGGAAGATGGTCATTCCTTCTTCGCGCAATTGCTGGATAGTGTCGAAAATCTGCTGGATGATGATGGGCGCCAGCCCCAGCGACGGCTCATCGAGCAGCAGCAAACGTGGCTGGCTCATCAGCGCACGGCCAATCGCCAGCATCTGTTGCTCACCGCCGGACATGGTGCCTGACCGCTGCACGCGACGCTCTTTCAGGCGCGGGAACAACGTAAACACGCGCTCCAGCCGTTCCTGATACTGATCGCGTGTGGCAAAGAAACCGCCCATCGCCAGATTCTCTTCCACCGTCATGCGTGAGAACACGCGGCGGCCTTCCGGCACAATCGCGATATCGCCACGCATGATTTTGGCGGTCTGCCACTGCGTGATGTCTTTCCCTTCGAAAATAATCGAGCCATTCGTCGCACGTGGTTCGCCACATAAACTGCCAAGTAGTGTGGTTTTACCCGCGCCGTTCGCGCCGATCAGCGTGACGATTTCCCCTTTATTAATACTCAGGCTGACTTCATGCAGCGCCTGAATTTTGCCGTAATGGGCGGATACCTGATTAAATGACAACATCTTGTTCTGTCCCTTAGCCTTCGCCCATTAACCTTCGCCTAAATAGGCGCGGATCACGTCAGGATTATTACGAATTTCAGCCGGTGTGCCTTGTGCCAGCGGCGTGCCCTGATTCACTACGTAGATGCGGTCGGAAATACCCATTACCAGTTTCATGTCGTGCTCAATCAGCAGAACAGACACGTTGTGCTGGTTACGCAATTCGGCAATCAGCTGGTTAAGCTCTTCGGTTTCACGCGGATTAAGACCGGCCGCCGGTTCGTCGAGCATCAGGATTTCCGGACGCGTCACCATGCAGCGGACAATTTCCAGCCGGCGTTGCTGGCCGTAAGCCAGATTACCCGCCTGACGGTTTGCCAGCTCGAGCAATCCGACACGTTCCAGCCAGTCAGCAGCGCGATCCAAAGCATCGGCTTCAGCGCGACGGAAGCCCGGCGTTTTGAACAGCCCAGCCAGCACGCCGCTTTTCAGGTGCTGATGCTGCGCGACCAGCAGGTTTTCGATCACCGTCATTTCACGGAACAGACGCACGTGCTGGAAAGTACGTACCACGCCCATGCGGGCAATTTTCTGCCCCGGTAAACCTTCCAGATGCTGATCACGCAGTTTAATGGTGCCGCCGCTCGGTTTGTAGAAACCGGTCAGGCAGTTAAATACCGTGGTTTTACCGGCACCGTTCGGGCCGATCAGCGAAACAATTTCGCCCTGATTGAGGTTCAGCGCCACATTGTTGACCGCCAGCAGGCCGCCAAAACGCATCATCAACCCTTCAACCGCTAACAGAGGTTGCGAACTCATGCCTTTTCCCCCTGATCCGCGATTTGTTGCTTAGACAGCTTCAGTTTCAGTTGCGGGCGCTTCATCGGCAGTAATCCCTGCGGACGCCAGATCATCATCAGCACCATTAATGCGCCGAGCAGTAACATGCTGTACTCGTTGAGATCACGCATCAGTTCGCGGGAAACCACCAGCAAAATAGCCGCCAGAATGACTGCAAACTGCGAGCCCATCCCGCCGAGCACGACGATAGCCAGCACGAAAGCGGATTCCGCAAAGGTGAAGGATTCCGGGCTGACAAAGCCCTGACGCGCCGCAAACAGCGTACCGGCAAAACCGGCAAACGCAGCGCTGATGGTGAACGCGGTCAGTTTGATGCGGGTCGGGTTCAGGCCCAGTGAACGGCAGGCAATTTCATCTTCACGCAAGGCTTCCCATGCACGGCCGAGCGGCATACGCAGCAAACGGTTGATGATGAACAATGTGGCAATCACCAGCAACAGCGCCACCATGTACAGGAAAATAATGCGGTCGCTGGGATCATACGTAACATTAAAGAAGTTGCTGAAGGTATCCCAGCCGCCGTCGCGCGGCGTACGGCTGAATTCCAGCCCGAACAGCGTGGGTTTCGGGATCTGGCTGATGCCGTTCGGTCCGCCGGTCAGTTCGGTATTATTGAGCAGCAGGATGCGGACGATTTCCCCAAAGCCCAGCGTCACAATCGCCAGATAGTCACCGCGCAGCCGCAGAACCGGGAAGCCAAGCAGGAAACCAAACGCCGCCGATACCAGACCGGCCAGCGGTAAGGCTTCCCAGAATCCGATGCCGTAATAGTGATTGAGCAGCGCGTAGGTGTAAGCGCCGATGGCATAAAAGCCGCCGTAACCCAGCACCAGCAGGCCGGACAATCCGACCACCACGTTCAGACCGAGGCCGAGCATTATGTAGATGAGCGTCAGCGTGGCGATATCCACCGTGCCGCGCGAGACGATAAACGGCCAGGCGATAGCGGCGATAATCAGCACCAGCGCCAGCAGTTTTTGTTTCGGCGTCGAGCCATCAAAGCTCGGCAAAACCCAGCCCGGACCCGAGACCTTTTTCAGGCCGCTGCTGACCATCGGGCGGAATAGCTGGAATACGAACACGATGGCGCAGCCGATGGCAATCCACGTCCAGCGCACTTCACCGGCGCCGTTGACCACCAGTTTTGTGCCGTCGAGGCTCAGCTGCAATCCCATGATGAATGCGGCCAGCACCAGCAGGACGAAAGCGGAGACCAGCGCATTTAACAGATTCAGGCGCTTCATACTTTCTCAACCTCCGGACGACCCAGAATACCGGTCGGCAGCACCAGCAACACGACGATCAGCAGTGCAAAGGAAACCACGTCTTTGTATTCGGTGCTCAGATACGCTGAGGTCAGCGCTTCAGCCACGCCCAGAATCAGGCCGCCGATCATCGCCCCCGGAATACTGCCGATCCCACCAAGAACCGCGGCGGTGAAAGCTTTCATACCGGCCATGAAGCCGATATACGGATTGATTACGCCGTAGAACTGACCGAGCAGAACGCCCGCTACGGCCGCCATTAACGCGCCAATGACGAAGGTTAGCGAAATCACGCGGTCAGTGCTGATCCCCAGCAGGCTGGCCATTTTGAGGTCTTCGGCGCAGGCACGACAGGCGCGACCCATACGCGAATAACGGATGAACAGCGTCAGCGCCAGCATCGCGACAAACGTGACGACCCAGATAATCAGCTGCATGGTGCTGATGGTCGCCGCAAAGCCGTTGGTTTCACCCAGTTTCCACTGGCCGGTCACCAGACTCGGTAAGGCGAGATCGCGTGAGCCCTGCGTGAGGCTGACGTAGTTTTGCAGAAAAATTGACATCCCGATGGCAGAAATCAGTGCAATCAACCGCTTGGAGTTACGCACCGGCTTATACGCCACGCGTTCAATACTCCAGCCATAGGCACTGGAAATTACAATCGCGGCGATAAAACCGGCACCGATCAGCAACCAGCTGGCGTCGATACCCATCATCATCAGGGCGGCGATAACAATAAAGGAGACATAACTGCCGATCATATACACCTCGCCGTGGGCGAAGTTGATCATGCCGATAATGCCGTAAACCATGGTGTAACCAATGGCGATCAGCGCATAAGTACTGCCCAACGTGACACCGTTGAACATCTGCTGAATGAAATAGAGGAACTGCTCTGACATACCCTATCCTTATTAATCAAGGGTTTGATAACTTGTGCTACTCCTCCCCCTGCGAAGGGGGAGGTTGGGAGGGGGTTTTGCAAACAACGCCGTTGCCATTACTACCCCACCCCAGCCCTCCCCTTCGCAGGGGAGGGAGCGGAGAACCACTTTGGTGCGGTTTTATTTGATTGGGGTAGACGTGCCGTCTTTATGCCATTCGAAAATGCCGAATTCGAATCCTTTCAGGTCACCTTTTGCATCCCAGCTCAGCGGGCCCATCACGGTATCCACTGGCGCTGATTTCAGGTTTTTGGCGATATCTGCCGGTTCCATGCTGCCGCTGCGTTCCATACCGGTAGTCAGCGCCTGCAATGCGGCGTAAGTCGTCCAGACGAACGGACCGGTTGGATCCAGTTTCTTGGCTTTCAGGGCATCCACAATTGGCTGGTTAGCCGGTACCTGATCATAACGTTTTGGCAGGGTCACCAGCATGCCTTCAGAAGCATCACCGGCAATGTTAGACAGTGAGGAGTTGCCCACACCTTCCGGGCCCATGAATTTAGCTGCCAGACCGGCTTGTTTTGACTGACGCAGGATCTGCCCCATTTCCGGGTAATAGCCGCCGAAATAAACGAAATCGACGTTTTCTTTCTTCAGACGCGCCACCAGTGTGGAGAAGTCTTTGTCGCCTGCGGTCACGCCTTCAAACAGGACAACGTTGCCGCCGCCTTTTTTCAGCGCATCCTGTACAGAACGGGCCAGGCCTTCACCGTATTGCTGTTTATCATGCACCACGGCGATACGTTTTGGTTTGATAGTGTCGAGGATGTATTTCGCTGCGGTCGGGCCTTGATCAGAATCCAGGCCAGTAGTGCGCATCACCATTTTATAACCACGGGTGGTCAGGTCAGCGTTAGTCGCCGCCGGGGTGATCATCAGCACGCCTTCATCTTCATAGATGTCGGAAGCGGGCTGAGTGGAAGAAGAACACAGGTGACCGATCACGTAACGAATACCGTCGTTGATCACTTTGTTGGCAACCGCAACGGCTTGTTTCGGATCACAGGCATCGTCATATTCCACGCCAACCAGTTTGTCGCCCTTCACGCCGCCTTTGGCATTGATATCAGCGATCGCTTGTTTTGCCCCCGTAAACTCCATGTCACCGTACTGGGCGACCGGACCTGACATAGCACCGACAATGGCGACTTTGATGTCTTTTGCGAACGCCGCCTGACTCATTGCTAATGCAATACACCCTGCCAGCCAGATCTTACCCTTTGTTACTTTCATCCGATTACCCCGTTCATGTGTGTGTTGTGGTTTGCTCTTTGTTGCCTGTTCAAAACATCATCACTTAGGAAATTTAGTATAAGTAATAACGAGTTACCGGCTTATTTCGTCTTATTTTCGAATAAGACTTTATAATTCATATCATTAAACAGGAATTTTCTTCTGCAAATCAAATAGCACAATCAGAAATATGAGGTGTAAACAGAATTTTATTTGGCTGAAAAGGCGGTGTAGATTTAAACAATCAGTCGTTAACACTGGCTTTATTGATTAAAGCCAACATTTATCGCTTATGCAGAGATCACTAAAAAACTTTTCGACCTGTTACTGTACAAAAAAAGTTACGCCCGATTTCTGGTGGATTCCGCTACACTGACGCTCCCTTTTTCTGACCTTGCGCATCATGAAATTAACTATCCAAAAACTGACGTCGCTCAGCGTGCAGGACCTGATCGACCTGGCAAAAATCTGGCCGGAGCAAACTGAAAGTGACTGGCAAGCCAGCCTGCAAAATAACCGCGCGCTGTTCGCTGCGGTGTTTAATGAACGCATTCTGGGCGCAGTGAAAATCAGGCTCGACGGTAATCAGGCTGAACTGAGTGATTTGCTGGTGCGCGAAATCACGCGCCGTCGCGGTGTCGGATTGTATCTGATGGAAGATGTGCAGGCGCAACTGCCGCAGGTGGAAAGCTGGACGATGAAAGCGGATCCGGAACCCGTGCTGGATGCATTTATGCTGGCCTGCGGTTTTGTACGTGAAGGCAATGTCTGGAAAAAATCCTGAGCACAGCCTGCCCGCGCGGATTTTCAGTCATAAAAAAAGCGACCCGAAGGTCGCTTTTTCGTTTTGCGTTGCGGGGATCAGGCTTCGATCGCCATACGCAGTTTTTTCATCGCGTTCTTTTCCAGCTGACGAACACGTTCTGCAGACACACCGTATTTATCGGCAAGCTCCTGCAGGGTCGATTTGTTTTCGTCGTCTAACCAGCGGGCACGAATGATATCCTGACTGCGTTCGTCCAGACCTTCCATTGCAGAGGAAAGTTTGTCGGTGGCGTCCTGATCCCAGTTATCTTCTTCGATAGTTTCTGCAAAGTCAGAACTCTTGTCTTGCAGATACAGCATCGGTGCCATCGCTGCGCCGTCGCGTGGTTCATCATCCGGCGTCGGATCAAACGTCATGTCCTGTGCGGCCATGCGTGATTCCATTTCCAGCACATCTTTGCTCGTCACACCCAGTTCGCGGGCGACGTGCTCGACTTCGTCGTGGCTGAACCAGCCCAGACGCTGTTTGTTCTTACGCAGGTTGAAGAACAGCTTACGCTGCGCTTTGGTGGTAGCGACTTTCACGATGCGCCAGTTACGCAGCACATATTCGTGAATTTCCGCTTTGATCCAATGCACGGCAAAGGATACCAGACGGACACCGACTTCCGGATTAAAACGGCGAACCGCTTTCATCAGGCCGATATTCCCTTCCTGGATAAGGTCTGCCTGAGGCAAACCGTAGCCTGAATAGTTGCGGGCAATGTGAGCAACAAAGCGCAGGTGAGACAGGATCAGCTCTTTCGCTGCTTCCAGATCACCGTTGTAATGCAGCCGTTCAGCCAGCGCCCGTTCTTCCTCTGCGGTGAGCATAGGATAGGCATTGGCCGCCCGAACATAGGCTTCCAGGCTACCTTGGGGTACTAATGCTAAAGTGCGCATTTCTTTGGTCATTAAAGCCTCTCATGTATGACGTAATGCAGGTTTTATACCACGTTGCTGCGGGATGATACCGCGACATTGCTGGCCTTAAAGGCGACAACAAAGCAACGCCGAGCCCTTCATATTCGCTGCTCTACGACCACGAATTTTACATAAAGTTCACGGAAAGATTCAACAGTCTGAAGACTGTAAGTGACAGACTGACTATTGGATAGTGAATTTGTGCCATTACGGGGAAAGCAGGAAAATGATGTGGCGGGCTGACCTGAAACAGCTTCCCCCTGAGACACAATTACTGAGCCGCAGGGGGACATTATAGCAAATTATCACTACTGTGGTGTAAATCGCCGTAAATGTTGAACCGTCGCCAGCCAGGCGGCAATCCAGCCAATCATCGCGGAAACGATCAGCAGTAACAGGCTTTCGTCCCAGCCCAGACCATGCAGGTCAAAGGTGGTGCCGAAGACCTGCGCAACCTGCGTCACCACGCTCTCAAGCCGCAACACCAGCACTTCCGAGAGGATGAGTGATAACAATGCACCGGTGAAACCGAGCATCGCGCCACCGTTGAGGAACGGCCGCAAAATAAAGCCATCGGTCGCGCCAATCAGCTTCATCACGTTAATGGTATCGCGGCGGCTGAAGATGCTCAGTCGCACACTGTTACCAATAACGAGGAAGACGGCGATCACCATCAGAATGCCGATCATCGCCGCAATCTGCCCGACCAGACCGGTCAGCGCCGCAAGACGGGCAAACCAACTGTCGTCCATCCGCACTTCATCCACGCCATGCACAGCCGCCACGCGGTCGCGCAAGGTGCTGAGTGTCGCAGAGTCCTGGAAATTCATTTTAGGCGTGATGATCGCCACCGCTGGCAACGGGTTTTGCTCCAGCATATCCATTGCGCCGCCAAAGCCTGACCAGTTGCGGAATTCACCCATCGCCTCTTCACGGGACAGATAATTAACTTTATCCACGCCCGCTTCGGTTTTCAGGGTTTTGACCACGTTTTCTGCGGCGTCATCATCCAGCGCTTTATCGAGATAAACGGTCAGTTGTGGCGTCGGATACCACTGCTCCGCCGCCGTACTGACGTTTTTCCACACCAGATAACACACGCTCGGCAGCGTCAGGGAAATGGCGATCACCATCACCGTCAGCAGCGTCGCCAGCGGCTGACGCAGCATGTCAGCCAGCGCGTTCATCCAGGCATAGCGCCACTGTTCACGCCAGCCGCCCTGCAACGCTTTGCTTTTTGCGGCACGGGCGCTTTTTGCGGTTTTAGCCGGATTCGGACTGTTCGCCATTAGTACACCCCTCCCGACATACGCCCCTGACTCAGCGTCAGCGTGCGGTAATTACGACGGGCAATCAGACCCACATCATGCGTCGCCATCAGCACGGTAACGCCGACGCGGTTAAATTCTTCGAACAGACGCAAAATGCCTTCCGACAATTCGCCATCGAGGTTACCGGTCGGTTCATCCGCCAGCAGCACTGCGGGCTTGTTCACCACCGCACGGGCAATGCCCACACGCTGTTGTTCACCGCCGGAAAGCTGGATTGGCAAGTTCTTCGCTTTATCCAGTAATCCGACTTTATCCAGCGCAGCCGACACGCGGCGGCGGATATCTTCACTGCTTGCACCGGAAATGATCAGCGGCATCGCCACGTTGTCATACACGGTACGATCCATCAGCAGGTGGTGATCCTGAAAGATCATGCCGATCTGACGACGCAGGAACGGCACTTCGCTGGATTTCAGGCGGCTGATATCATGACCGCCAAACAAAATGTGTCCGGCACTCGGACGCTCTATGCCGCAAATCAGCTTCAGCAGGGTACTTTTACCCGCGCCAGAGTGTCCGGTCAGAAATGCCATTTCTGCTTGCTGGATATGAAAATTGACGCCCTGAAGCGCCTGTCGTCCGCCCAGATAAGCTTTACTGACCTGTTCAAAGCGAATCATCCGTATTAATCCTCTCGGGCAAAAAGTGCCTCAATAAAATCGTCTGCCTTAAACGGCCTTAAATCTTCGATACCTTCACCGACACCAATGTAACGGATCGGAATGCTGAACTGATCGGCGATGGCAAAGATCACGCCGCCTTTCGCAGTGCCATCCAGTTTAGTCAGCGTTATCCCGGTCAGCCCGACGGCTTCGTTGAATAATTTGGCCTGACTCACTGCGTTCTGGCCGGTACTGGCGTCGAGCGTCAGCATCACTTCATGCGGTGCGTCTTCGTCGAGCTTCTTCATCACACGGACGATTTTCTTCAGCTCTTCCATCAGGTGCGTTTTGTTTTGCAAACGCCCGGCGGTATCAGCAATCAGCACGTCGATATTGCGGGCTTTCGCCGCCTGAATGGCATCGAAGATAACCGACGCGGAATCGGCACCGGTGTGCTGCGCAATCACCGGGATCTTGTTACGCTGACCCCAGACTTGCAACTGTTCAACGGCTGCGGCACGGAAGGTGTCGCCTGCTGCCAGCATCACAGATTTACCCTGTGCTTCAAACTGGCGCGCCATTTTACCGATGGTGGTGGTTTTACCGACGCCGTTTACGCCAACCATCAGAATGACATACGGGGTTTTCCCGCTGACATCCAGTGGCTCGTCAACTTTCGCCAGTATTTCGGACATTTCTTCCTTCAGCTTGCCGTACAGCGCATCTGCGTCTTTCAGTTGCTTACGCGAGGCATGTTCAGTCAGTGAAGTAATGATTTTTCGGGTGGTTTCGACGCCAACGTCGGCGATCAGCAGCTGTTCTTCCAGCTCCTCAAACAGATCGTCGTCGATTTTCTTACCACGGAACAGACCAACGAAACCGGAGCCGAGATTCTGCTTGGTTTTGACCAGGCTGCGTTTCAGACGGGCGAAGAACCCTTCTTTGGTCGGGCGTTCCTGCTCGGTTTCACCGGCGGGCAGCACCACAATCGGATCCAGCGCCACAGGTAAGGGTTCTTCCACAGCGACAGAATCATCAATCGAATCAATGGCGTCCTGACGCAGATCTTCGGCAATTTCTTCTGCCGATTCAACAAATTCGTCTTCAGCGATATCTTCAACAACGGCAGGCTGCGCGGCAACCTGCTCAGTGATGTGAACAATTTCTTCTGCCAGTTCAGCGGCGGCCTGCTCGCGAACCGGTTCAGGTTTGTCTTCCAGCTCAGGCTCTGTCAGCGGTTCGGGTACAATTTCCGGTTCCGGCTCAACAAATGGCTCGGGTTCAATTTCAGGCTCAGGTTGAACGTGTGCGGCCGGTTCAGTTTCAGTTTCTGCTTCAACTTCAGGTTCTGTAACAGCCTCGCGAGCTACCGGGACTGCCGGTTCTTCCGTCAGTTGTTCTTCGACAACCGGCTGTTCTTCGCGTGTTTCTTCCTTCTGCTGCTCTTCTTCCTGACGGCCACGACCGAACCAGGAGAAGAAACCGCGTTTTTTATCTTTTGCCATTTTACAACTTCACTCCTCGCCGTTAATGACTGGCGAACGGATTATTAATAGGGTTATGGTCAGGCAGTCTATCACTTTCCCCTGCGGGCAACACGCCCGCGTATTGAATTCCGCTGGTTTTTCAATCGACAATGTTAAACATTTGCCCATTGCCCGCACACCGGTAGAATAGCCCTCCAAACGATAGGCAACGAAGCCCGACGGCTTTGGATGACACAAGCGAACTATGGCAAAGAAACCCAACACGCCCGCCGCAGGCCAGATCCGAATTATTGGCGGACAATGGCGCGGACGCAAACTTCCGGTCCCTCACAGCCCGGGGCTGCGCCCGACTACCGATCGCGTGCGCGAAACGCTGTTTAACTGGCTTGCGCCAGTTTTACAGGGCGCACATTGTCTGGACTGTTTTGCAGGCAGCGGCGCACTCGGTCTGGAAGCCTTGTCACGTTATGCGGCCAGCGCGACATTGCTGGAGTTTGAGCGCCCGGTTGCGCAACAGTTAGAGAAAAACCTGGCGCTGCTAAACGCCAGTGATGCGAAAGTATTTAACGTCAATGCCCTGAAATGGCTGGCAAAAGCCGGAAGCGCCTTTGATGTGGTTTTCCTCGATCCGCCTTTCCGCAAAGGCATTCTGCAAGACACCCTGAACCTGCTGGAGCAAAACCAGTGGCTGGCCGATGAAGCCTGGATTTATGTCGAAACAGAAGCCGAACATGACACGCTGGATGTGCCTGCCCGCTGGCGCTTACACCGTGAGAAAGTCGCCGGACAAGTTGCTTATCGTCTTTATCATCGCGATGTGACGCCTGAAACCGGCTCACCAGAACAGGAGCAGTAAGATGTTGATCAATATTGGTCGGTTGTTGATGTTATGTATTTGGGCGTTTCTGGCGTTTAACCTGATCCACCCGTTCCCGAAGCCGATCAAATACTTTTTAGACGTGGCAATTGTCTTCATGTTCTTTATGCATGGCCTGCAGGTGATGCTGCTTAAAGCCACGCAGGGCAAGGAAAAGGACACCATCGGGCCGTGGCTGCAAACCCGCATCTTCCTGTTCGGCGTCTTCGAACTGATGGCGTGGCAGAAAAAACAGCCTCCGTTGCCAGCCAAAAAGTAATCCCCGCTTTTACGGCGCGCCCTGCGCCGTAAATTCCCCCTATCCTAAACCAACATTCATCAGACCCGCCGTTACGGGGATTTCTGATTGTCGCCGCCATGCTCTCTCTCCTACACTGAAAGCAAGTTCAGGAAAACAGGATGTGTTTTCCCGCAAGCAGACCCTGACATCGGTTTTATGTTCTGTTCTGAAATATAAAAGGATAAACAATGAGTTGGCCATTCCTCGCTGTATTTTTCTCTGGCTGGTTGTTCGTTGACGCCAGCTATCGTGGCCCGCGCTGGCAGCGCTGGGTCTTTAAACCCGTCACCTTACTATTACTGCTGTTGCTGGCCTGGCAGGCGCCGACACTCAACGTTTACAGCTATCTGATCTTACTGGGTCTGGCGGCGACACTGGTGGCAGACAGCCTTTTACTGCTGCCTGAAGAACGCTTCATGTACGCCATCGGTGCCTTCTTCCTGTCGCATCTGCTGTATACGCTGAGTTTCGCCAGCCAGATGACCATCACCTTCTTCTGGCCGCTGCCGCTGACGTTACTGATCATCGGGGCGATACTTCTCGCAGTGATCTGGACACGGCTGGCGGAGCTGCGATGGCCAGTGACCACTTACATCGCCATGACCCTGCTGATGGTCTGGCTGGCTGGCGAACAGTATTTTGCCCGCAGTACCGACATGGCGTTTTCGCTGTTCTGCGGCGCAGCGCTGTTACTGCTGGGGAATATTTTCTGGCTGCTCAGCCGATACCGCTTCACCTTCCGCGCCGCCGACGCGCTGGTTGCCGCCTGTTATTTCGGCGGGCACTTCCTGATAGTCCGGTCGTTATACCTGTAATATCCCACAGCGGAACCGTTCTGGTTCCGCTGATAAAATACTTGTTGACCTTAGAGCCGACTCCAACGTTTACACTGGGGGTAATTCCACTCGGTTTCGAACCGGAGGCTTTATGATCCCACTGCAAAAAAACAACACCTGTCGCTGCGGATGTCAGGGCAAACATACCCCTGCACTGCGTATCAACAAAATTGGCGCTATTGCGCAGCCCGGCACACATCCGGCTGGCTGCTGTAGCGAAAAACCCCCGCTGGCGGTTTCCGCCTGCTCCACCACTGACAGCTGCTGTGCGCCAAAAACAGGTGAGCACTCACATACATCGGACGATGGCAACGCCGAAGGTTCGCCGGGCGAAGACGAACCCGCCTCACCGCTTTCCGGCAGTCAGCAATACAGCTGGAAAGTACAAGGTATGGACTGCCCTGCCTGTGCCCGAAAAATTGAAAAAGCCGTTTCAGGTATTGATGGTATCAGCCACGCTAAAGTGCTGTTCGCTACTGAAAAGCTGGTGATTGATGCAGGTTTTGATATCACCCAACACGTGCAAAATGCCGTTACCGCCGCAGGTTTTACCCTGCAATCGCTCGACAAACCGCAGGAAAAACCCACCGCCGAACCTTCCCGTTTGCAGGAAGCGCTGCCGCTGATCGCTCTTTCGGTTCTGATGCTACTGAGCTGGGTGCTCGATCATTTCAACCCGCAGATGGGTAACATCGCGTTTATCGCCACGACACTGGTCGGGCTCTGGCCGGTACTGCGTCAGGCGATTCGCCAGACCCGCGCCGGTTCGCCATTCGCCATCGAAACGCTGATGAGTATCGCCGCGATCGGCGCACTCTTTATCGGTGCGACAGCCGAAGCCGCCATGGTTCTGTTGCTGTTTATGGTGGGCGAACGCCTTGAGGCTTTTGCCTCCAGCCGGGCACGCAGCGGCGTAAAAGCGCTGATGGCGCTGATCCCGGATACCGCTGTACGCATTGTGAATGGCAAATCTGAAACCGTGCCGGTCAGCAGCTTGCGTCCCGGCGATATCATTGAAATCGCAGCAGGTGCACGCCTGCCTGCCGACGCTGTTTTACAAAGCGCCGCCAGTTTCGACGAAAGCGCGCTGACCGGCGAATCAGTTCCGGTGGATCATCTGGCCGGTGAAAAAGTGCCTGCAGGCAGCCTGTGCGTTGACCGGCTGGCACGCCTCGAAGTGGCTTCCGCGCCGGGCAACAGCGCCATTGACCGCATCCTGCAACTGATTGAAGAAGCCGATGAACGCCGTGCGCCGATCGAGCGTTTCCTCGATACTTTCAGCCGCTATTACACGCCGGTCATTATGCTGATGTCGTTGCTGGTGATTATCGTGCCGCCACTGGCGATGGGGCTATCGTGGGAAACCTGGATTTACCGCGGGCTGACGCTGCTGCTGATTGGCTGTCCGTGTGCGCTGGTGATTTCGACGCCAGCAGCGATTACGTCCGGGCTGGCAGCGGCCACGCGTCAGGGTGCATTGATCAAAGGCGGTGCAGCGCTGGAACAGCTGGCGCTGATTCAAACCGTTGCCCTGGATAAAACCGGTACGCTGACCGAAGGCAAACCTGAAGTTACCGACGTTTTACTGCTGAACGGCGCCAGCGAAGGCGAAGTATTAAGTCTGGCATCAGCGGTGGAAGAAGGTTCGCATCACCCGCTGGCGCAGGCGATTTTGGCCCGTGCAAAAACCAGTAATCCGCTACCGCTCACGGCGCAGGATCGCCGCGCGCTGGCCGGTTCCGGCGTGGAAGGCCTCGTTTCAGGCCGCAAAATTCAGGTGCTGGCACCGAAAAGTGTGGCTGAAAACAGCCTGACAACTGAAACCCTTGCGCAAATTACTGACTGGGAATCCAGCGGAAAAACCGTGGTGGTGGTGTTGCAGGAAGAAAACGCGATCGGGCTGATTGCCATGCAGGATCGTCTGCGGGATGACGCGGCCGAGGCATTGCAGAAACTCAAAGCGCTCGGCGTGTCGGCGGTCATGCTGACCGGCGACAATCCGCGGGCGGCGAAAACCATCGCTGACCGGCTCGGCATTGATTTCCGTGCGGGCTTACTGCCTGCGGATAAAGTCTCAGCGGTCACCGCGCTGAATGCACTGAAACCGGTAGCCATGGTCGGTGACGGCATTAACGATGCGCCCGCCATGAAAGCCGCGACTATCGGTATTGCGATGGGAAGCGGAACGGACGTCGCGCTGGAAACGGCGGATGCGGCACTGACGCATAACCGCCTGAGCGGGCTGGCGCAGATGATCAGCCTTTCGCGTGCTACACGGGCGAATATCCGTCAGAACATCACGATTGCGCTGGGGCTGAAAGCGATTTTCCTGGTCACCACGTTGATGGGATTGACCGGATTGTGGCTGGCGGTGCTGGCGGATTCCGGCGCAACGGCGCTGGTGACCGCCAATGCGTTAAGGCTGTTGCGCAATAAATCGAAATAAACAACACGGGCTGAGCCATCAGCCCTGTTTTTCTGCCAACCCTTTGCACAGCAAATAGCGGTACGGCACGCTTTCGGTATCCGACGCCAGCAGCGTATGTTCCATAAAACGGCAGAAACCGGGAATATCGCGGGTCGTTGCCGGATCATCAGCGATGATCAATAACGTCTCGCCGTCTTGCATGGTGCGTACCGCTTTACGAACCATCATCACTGGCTCCGGGCAACGCAGACCCAACGCATCAAGCTGATGGTCAGGATTGATAAAGGGGTCGGTCATTTCGTGTCTCAACATCTACATACGTGAATGGGCGGTTGTTTGGCAAAGGCGGATAGTTTAACCCGCTGGTTTTCTGGCGCAACAAACACGGCTCATTGCGCTAAAATTAACCGGTAGACCTGTTGCGCAAACGGTGCGCAAACAGGTACTATGCGCGCCGCACGCCATTACGGGTGCGAAAGTAAAAATTTTCTTGGGTTCCCTCACCCCAATTTATTCATAAAAAAAGGTCACATATATGTACTCTTTTACTGCTCAGCAGCGGTTTTCCGCGCTGATATGGCTTTCGCTATTCCACATCGCCATCATCACCTCCAGTAACTATCTGGTTCAGTTACCCGTTTCCATTTTTGGTTTCCATACCACCTGGGGCGCGTTCACTTTCCCGTTTATTTTTCTGGCTACCGATCTGACCGTCCGTATATTTGGCGCGCCGCTGGCACGACGGATTATACTTTCCGTGATGGTGCCTGCACTGGCCATTTCCTATGTCATCTCGGCGTTATTCTTTGAAGCGCAATGGCAAGGCGTGGAAGCGCTCAGCAGCCTGAATATCATGGTCGCGCGTATCGCCACCGCCAGTTTTATGGCGTATGTGCTGGGGCAAATTCTTGACGTTCATGTGTTTAACCGCCTGCGCCAGAACCGCCGCTGGTGGATAGCACCGGTCGCCTCGATGTTCCTCGGCAATATCAGCGATACCCTGTCCTTCTTCTTTATCGCTTTCTACAAAAGCAGCGATGCCTTTATGGCACAGCACTGGGTAGAAATCGCGATGGTGGATTACACCTTCAAGGTGCTGATCTGCCTGGTGTTCTTCCTGCCGATGTACGGCATGCTGCTGAATATGCTGCTTAAGCGTTTATCAGCACAAGGAAACAACCCGCATTCCGCTATCAGTGCGCACTAAACCGGGTCGCCGGGAAGACACAAATCGCGCCATAATCTGACTTGCATTTGTGGCCTGAATAGGTTGCCATAAAGGCTGTTAAGTCAACATGTAAGCCTGGTGAACAGGCCACTTAAGGAAGCCCGATGCGTAATATCGCGAAAATGATGGGAATGGCAGTACTGATCGCCGGTCTGGCTGCGTGTGACGGTAAGTCGACCGATGCACCTGCCGCAGATAAAGGCGCACCAGCGGCCGCAGCCACGGCAGCCACCACGCCGGTCAGCCTGCTGGACGGCAAAGTCACCTTCTCCCTGCCGCAGGGAATGAGCGACCAGAGCGGTAAACTGGGCACACAGGCAAATAATATGCACGTGTATGCAGACAGCACCGGGCAGAAAGCGGTGATTGTCATTTTGGGTGATAACACCCCGGAATCACTGGACGTTCTGGCGGGTCGTTTACAGGATCAGCAAAAAGCGCGCGATACCAATCTGCAAGTCGTCACCAATAAATCTATTCAGGTCAACGGCCAGACATTGCAGCAGTACGACAGCGTGATCACTTCTGCTGGTCAGAAAGCCTATTCGTCTATCGTTTTGGGCAAGGTCGACAGCCATCTGCTGACCCTGCAAATTACTCTGCCTGCTGATAATCAGCAGCAGGCGCAGACCGATGCGGAAGCCATTATCAGCACACTGAAAATTCAATAATTTCAGACCGTGTGAAAATATCAGGCGGAGCTTAGTCTCCGCTTTTTTTGTTTCTTATTGTCACCCTCGCTCACAAAATCGCCTCCCTCTGTAATAAAAATGTAACATTTCCGTCATAAATCACAGTTCGTTTGTGCGCGAATGGCTAAAATGATGTTCGTTTTGGAACACATTGGCTCCGCCATTTCGTCCGTGGCTCATGATGAGTCCGCCCTGATTTATGCCATCGGAGGCATTTATGCTCAGTATCTTTAAACCCGCGCCCCACAAAGCTCCTGTTGATGAGGCTCACGTCGATCCGCTGTACCGCCGTCTCCGCTGGCAAATCTTCATGGGGATTTTCTTCGGTTATGCGGCCTACTATCTGGTGCGCAAAAACTTTGCGCTGGCCATGCCTTATCTGATTGATCAGGGCTTCTCCCGTGGAGACTTAGGGTTCGCACTGTCCGGGATTTCCATTGCTTATGGCATCTCAAAATTCATCATGGGTTCGGTGTCTGACCGTTCGAATCCGCGCGTATTTCTGCCCGCTGGTTTGATTCTGGCGGCGGCCGTGATGTTGTTTATGGGCTTCGTGCCGTGGGCAACCTCAAGCATTGCCATCATGTTTGTGTTGCTGTTCCTGTGCGGCTGGTTCCAGGGCATGGGCTGGCCGCCGTGCGGACGTACGATGGTGCACTGGTGGTCGCAGAAAGAACGCGGCGGCGTGGTGTCGGTGTGGAACTGTGCGCATAACGTCGGCGGCGGTATTCCTCCGCTGCTGTTCCTGCTCGGTATGGCGTGGTTTAACGACTGGCATGCAGCGCTGTATATGCCTGCCTTCGGCGCAATTCTGCTGGCGGTGTTTGCCTTCATGACCATGCGCGATACACCGCAATCCTGTGGTCTGCCGCCCATTGAAGAATACAAAAACGATTATCCGCCGGACTATGTGAAAGAGTCCGCCGAGCAGGAACTGACGGCGAAACAGATTTTCATGCAGTACATTTTGCCGAACAAATTGCTGTGGTATATCGCACTGGCTAACGTCTTTGTCTATCTGCTGCGTTACGGCATTCTCGACTGGTCACCAACGTATCTGAAAGAAGTGAAGCATTTCGCGCTGGATAAATCCTCGTGGGCGTATTTCCTTTATGAATACGCTGGCATTCCCGGCACGCTGCTGTGTGGCTGGATGTCGGACAAAGTTTTCAAAGGCAATCGTGGTGCCACCGGCGTGTTCTTCATGGTGCTGGTGACTATCGCTACCGTCGTTTACTGGCTGAATCCGGTCGGCAATCCGGGTATTGATATGGCCTGTATGATCACCATCGGTTTCCTGATTTACGGGCCGGTGATGCTGATTGGGTTACATGCGCTGGAACTGGCACCGAAGAAAGCAGCCGGTACCGCCGCAGGCTTTACCGGACTGTTTGGTTATCTGGGCGGCTCGGTCGCGGCCAGCGCCATTGTCGGTTATACCGTGGATTATTTTGGCTGGGACGGTGGCTTTATCGTGATGATCGCCGGTTGTGTGCTGGCTGTTCTGTTGCTGTTACTGACCATGCTGAGTGAAAACAAACACAAAGCGCAGCTGGCTAAAAACATCTGACTTTGATTTATCTTCGTCGTAAAGGCACTGGAAGGTGCCTTTTTTGTTTTTACGCGGCGTCGGGAAGGATGCGCCTGCCTGCTTCATCAAACAGTAAAACACTGGCAGCATTAAACCCGAACCTGAGCGGTGTGTTTTTAGCAAAGGAGAGCTGTTTCGACGATTTCATTTTCAGGATGTGCTCACCAACGCGCGCATATACCAGCGTGGAATCACCCTGCAATTCAGTGAAATCAACCAAAACTTCAAATGCATGATCCGTCACTTCATTCAGGCGCAACAGCTCAGGGCGGATGGCCAGCGACACCATTTGTCCATCCTGCGCCGCCGGGAATTTATCCTCCAGCGGGTACATCGGCTGGCCGTCAATACTCAGCTGGCGGCCGACGACTTGTGCCGGGATCACATTGATTTTCGGCGTACCGATAAAACCGGCGACGAACAGGCTGGCCGGGCAATTATACAGCTCAACCGGCGTGCCAATTTGCTCAATGTGACCTTTGTTAAGCACCACGATCCGGTCCGCCAGTGTCATGGCCTCGACCTGATCGTGGGTCACGTAAATCATGGTGTTTTTCAGACGGGCATGTAGCTGACTGATTTCCTGACGCATCTGCACACGCAGCGCGGCATCAAGGTTCGACAGCGGTTCATCAAACAAAAAAACTTTCGGCTGCTGAACAATGGAACGCCCGATAGCGACGCGCTGACGCTGTCCGCCGGAAAGATTTTGCGGTAACCGGTCGAGCATGTCGTCCAGCCGCAGGATCAGGGCCGCTTCGCTTATGCGTCGGGCAATTTCTTCCGGCGGCGTGCGGATATTTTTCAGACCAAATGCCAGATTCTGTCTGACGGTCATGTGCGGATAAAGCGCGTAGGACTGAAATACCATCGACAGACCGCGCTTCCCGGCGGGTAAATCCGTCACATCAGTTTCTTCAATGTGAATAGTCCCGTCGCTCAGCGCATCCAGCCCGGCAATCATGCGCAGTAACGTTGATTTCCCGCACCCTGACGGACCGACCAGTACCAAAAACTCACCGGAGTGGATCTCCAGAGACAAATCGGGGATCACGACAGTTTTGTCATAGTATTTTTTGATATTTTTGAGTGTTAAGCCTGACATAACGTTGTCCTTTAAAACAAAAAGATGAGCGGTTACGCCCCGGCAAGGGCGAGCAGTTTTCCGGTGATTTCAGTTAACAGCGCGGTGGATTGTCGGGTTTCGACGTTGAGGCGCAGGAGCGGCTCAGTATTGGAAGCGCGTAAATTAAACCGCCAGTTATCGAATTCCATACTCAGCCCGTCAGTCTGGCGGATACTTAGCGCCTGATGTTGGTAATGGTCGCGGACACGGCTGATGGCCTCAGCGGGCTGACTGACGGAGATATTGATTTCACCGGATACCGGGAAAAGGGCTTTACGGGCAGCAATCAGTCCGGACATTTTCCGGCTGCACTGGCTGAGATGTTGTAGTACCAGCAAGGCCGGGATCATCCCGCTGTCGCAGTAACCAAAATCGCGGAAATAGTGATGGGCGCTCATTTCACCGCCGTAAATAGCGTTTTCACTGCGCATTCTTTCTTTGATGAAGGCATGGCCGGTTTTGGTTTCGATGGCGATACCGTGTCTGTCGCTGACAATGTCGCGGGTATTCCAGACCAGACGCGGATCATGAAGGATTTTTTCGCCGGACGAGCGTTGCAAAAACAGTTCAGCCAGCAATCCCACAATGTAATACGCCTCAACGTATTCACCCTGTTCATCAAAGATGAAGCAACGGTCAAAATCACCGTCCCAGGCAATGCCCAAATCCGCCTGATGTTCACGCACCGCATCGCATGTCGCCAGTCGGTTTTCCGGCAACATCGGGTTGGGAATACCGTGGGGGAAAGTGCCGTCCGGCTCATGGTGAATTTTTATTAGCGTAAGGGGAATACCGCGTGCCAGAAAGGCGTGTTCCAGCGCATCCAGCGTCGGGCCAGCCGCACCGTTTCCTGCGTTAACCACCACCCGCAGCGGCCGTCCGAACGGTAACGTTAAATAGCTAAGCAGATGATCCAGATAAGCGCGGCGGTTTGAAAGCTGCTGATACGAACCGGGCTGGGCCACCGCCGAAAACAGATGATTTTCGGCCAGTGCCTGAATATCGTGTAAACCGTTTTCGCTGCTGACAGGTCTTGCATCCCGTCCTACCAGCTTCATACCGTTATAATTGTCCGGATTATGGCTGGCGGTGATCTGAATTCCGCCATCAGCCTGCAGGGAACGGGTGGCAAAATACACCTCTTCGCTGCCGGTCATACCAATATCAATCACGCCGCAGCCCTGATCCATCAGTCCGCGCGCAACGGCCTGCTTGAGAGCCGGTGATGTCAGGCGAATATCACTGCCCAGCACCACCCGTTTTGGGCGATAAAAATGCGCAAATGCACAACCGATACGGTAAGCAATATCCTCGTTTAATTCGCTGCCCAAAACACCGCGTATATCGTAAGCTTTAAAACACGTTAATAAGGCCATATTTCATCCTGAAAATAGACATAAGTACTTGCGTCTTTATGGCCCCACCGGGAATCAGGTAGAACCACGTATAATTAACGTAAACTCAAGGTCGAAGTGAATATTATTTTTCCCCTCCAGCAGCAAGGCCGCGGCTATCTCACCTTTTCTAACCGGATCCTGGGCAATGGTAGTGAGCCCGATTTCATTCTCTGGCCGGGGAATATTATCAAATCCGGTAATCGCGATATTTTGCGGAACACGTAACCCGGCCTGCCGGCAATAATTAATCGCACCTTGCGCAAAGCGGTCAGACAGGCAAATAAACGCGGTTATTCCCGGATTTATTTTAAGTAATTCCTGCGCGGCTATTTCGCCAAACATCTCGTGATGGCTTGTTTCACAAAGAAAGCAATTATCGAGTTCGATATTCCATTCGCGGAAAGTCTCCACACAAGATTTCACCCGGGTGATCATAACGTCATTATCGCCTGAAATATCCTGACTCAATGGCACGACCCCCTTACGCCCCTGCAGTGAAGGAAATGAAATAATGCCGAATTCACGGTGTCCTTTTTCCAGCAGGTGCAGGCAAATTTCCCTCATCGCCCGGTAGTTATCAATGGAGACACTGCTGTGCGGGGGAATTTTAAAATCCGTGGTCACCACAGGCAGATTTTTTGACAATGCCTTAGCGATAATCTGGTCATTATTGTGTGTCGCATTAAGGATATAGCCATCTACCGCAGTGTTAATCACACTGGCCCGCGCGCCCTGTCCGTTATGCAACGGGATCAGGATGATGCTGACACCTTTCCGGTCACATTCACCCGCGATGCCCTGCATGAGCTGCACGTCATGGCTGTCAGTAAAAACATAACTCAGCGTGTCATTGAAGATAATGCCAATCGCATCCGACCTGCCGGTACGTAATGCGCGCCCGATATTATCAGGGCCGTAGAAATTAACGGAATGCGCATAATCAATTATTCGCTTTCTTAAGGATTCAGATAACTTTCCCGGATTATTAAATGCATTCGACACCGTCGTATGCGTCACCCCTAATTCACGGGCAATTGACTTTAAGGTTATCTTACTCAGTTTACACACTCCTGAATACTTTGAATAAATGAAATCCCCCGTCTGAAAAACCCTTAATTCGCCAATATATACTCACAGAAAATAGGCTATTGCAATGAATATATAAAATAAAGTTTAACGTTAAACAAAATCATTTCTGTGACCGTAATAACGTTTACTGATTGTATGTCCATGCTAGCGTTTAAAATAGAAGCCCACTCATAAAAATATAATATAAATAACCATTAAATATAATTATGAATTATTAATAACAACCTAATGGAAATAGGATACAGCATGAAAATAATGAAACTGGCTGCACTTGCAGGTATCACGTTATTTCTTTCGGGCTGCGGGCCTGAGGAGAAAGATCAAACCAGCATTAAAATGTGGATAGCGCCTAATGTTACTCAGGAAGTGTATTGGGGCGAGGTGGTAAAAGAATGGAACAGTAATCCGGCCAACAGGAAGGTGGAATTCACGCCAATACCGGCTGCGGGGAGCTCTGAAGAAGCCATTATGAACGCGCTGGCATCAGGCACTGAGCCCGATATATCCACCAATATTTTTATCGGCTTCGCGAAACAGTTATCCGAACTTAAACAACTCAATGACTACGCCAAAATGCCCGGTTTTCAGGAACTGGTTGAAACCCGACATATGGGGAAAGCCATGGCATCATGGCAGTTCGAAGGGCAGCAAAATGTTATCCCGATTTATATCAGCCCGGTCGTGTACTGGTGGCGCAGCGATCTGCTGGCTGAGCAAGGTTTTGATCATGTGCCGACCACCTATGATGAGATTTACACGCTGTCAGAACGGATAACGCAAAACCAGAAAGGTTACAGTCTGCAAATCACCAGCGGCAAAAACTGGTGGGATCGCTGGTTTGACTTTATTCCGCTGTATTACGCCGCCTCTCAGGGCAGCCCGTATATTCAGGATCACAAATCCAGCTTTGATAACGAAGCCGGACAACAGACCCTCACCTTCCTCAACAAAATGTTTGCGAACAAATGGACCAGCTACGACTTCACCGCCGCAGACGATCCGCTGGCAGCGGGAACCGTGCTGGGCGCGGTACGTGGTCCATGGGATATCGACCGCTATCAGAAACAATTTCCCGAAGTGTTAAAAACCATCCGTATCGGCCCGATGCCGACACAAACCGGCGAACCCGGCGTTGCCACCATGGCTGACAGCAAAGGGATCGTGATGTTCAGTACGTCAAAAGTGCAGGCCGACGCCTGGAAGTTTATTCAATGGGTATACAGCGATCCTAAACATGACCGACGCTGGCTGGAACTCACCGGCATGCCGCCTGCCCGGGAAGATCTGCAAAGTAATCCGATTTTTGAAGAGTATCTGCAACAGCACGCATTGGTTAATGCGATCGCCTCCTACGTGTCGAAAGCGGTTCCGCCAGCACCAGTCACTAAAACCGTTGAAGTCCAGCGGACGATGACGCAAATGATTGAAAATTTGGTGTTTAAAAATAGCCCGATACCCGAGGTGATTCAGGCGTCCTCACAAGAGATCGACAAAACGCTGGAGCAGTAAGTGATGATAAAAATGAAAGAGTCATCACTCGGAGGCCTTCTGGCCTCCACTTACCTCGGATATTCGCTGGTATTCTGGCTTTATCCTTTTCTCTGGCTGGCGGTGCTGAGCTTTACTGACTGGAAATTTATTGGCGCACCGTCTTTTAACGGCGTGAAGAATATTATCGCCGTCATGCAGAATCCCTTATTCTGGACGGCGATGTATAACGTATTTAAATTTCTGGCTTACTATCTGCCCATTGTCCTGGTGTCTTCATTATTATTCGCGTTCGGATTAAGAAAAATAAAATATGGCAAAGCGTTTGTTGCCCTGAGCTTCCTGCTCGCCAATGTTTCATCCGGCGTGGCGTATTCCATTGTATTTTCCAAACTGTTCAGTGAAACAGGACCGATAAATACGTTCCTGATGGACATGTTTGGCGTTAACGTCCCGTGGTTCACCCATCCGAATTTCGCCATGTTATCGATTGCCCTTATTATCACCTGGAAATTTGTCGGCTATTACGGCCTGATTTTTTATTCCGGGCTGATTACTATTCCCAAAGATATTTACGATGCCGCCGATCTCGATAAAACCACGGGCCTCGGAAAAATATGGCATATCACATTGCCCCTGATGAATGCCCAGATAGTCATGGTGCTGGTTCTCGCGATCACAGTAGCGTTCAGTATTTTCACCGAACCCTATCTCATCACCGGAGGCGGTCCGCTGAAAAGCACCACCACGCCAATGGTGGTGATGTATGAAGCCGCCTTCCGGCAGATGCAGCCAAGCTGGGCCGCTACCATGTCAATTATTGTCGCGCTGTTCAGTTTCACATTGATCTGGATATTGCGCCGGTGTCTGGAAAAGAAAATCGAGATCGTATGATGAAGACACAATCTGTGGAGACGGGAGCCGTCGCTCCTGTACAAAAATTTTTACTGAAACAAACAATCAGCTCCGTGGCGATCCACCTGCTGATGTTTGCGCTGGCCATCACCTGGTTATATCCGTATTTGTGGATGTTAATCGGTTCGTTTAAAAATACAGCCGATATTTATACGACATCTCTTTTTTCCGGCCCGCTGTCATTCGATAATTATATTTTCCTGTTTGATGGTACCGGTAAAGCGGAAAAACCCTTTCTGCGCACATTGTTTAACTCCATATTCATTACATTAACCATAACGGTATGCGTCACGCTGAGTTCCTGTTTAATTGGTTATGCGCTGGCAAAAATGGAATTTAAAGGCCGGGATATTTTCAAAAACCTGCTTATCCTGCAAATGGTTTTTCCGGCTTTCATGTTTATTATTCCGCATTTCGTGCTGATGCGTGAACTCGGCATGATTAATTCCTATGGCGCCCTTATTTTACCGTTTGTGATGAATGGCTGGGGGATTTTTATGATCTCGCAGAGTTTTAAAGGCACGCCAAATGACTATATTCATGCCGCAAGGTTAGATCATGCCGGTCTTATCAAAATATTGCTCCATGTCATGCTGCCCCTCAACAAATCGATTCTGGCTATCGTCGCGATTTTTACTTTTACCAGCGCCTGGGACAATTTCCTCTGGCCGCTGATTGTGATGCAGGATGCCAACAAAATGCCGCTTTCAGTGCTGCTGGCAACGTTCAGTAAATCCTATGGCATTTATGTCGGCCCGGTACTGGCGGGTTCGGTAGTGCAAACCTTACCAATCGTCGTTTTGTTTATCCTCTTCAGGAAGCATTTCCTGGAAGGGATGTCGCTTTCACTTAAATAACAGGCCTGAATGATGGACAACCTGAAAACATGGCAGGACCGGGTATTTTATCAGGTGTATTTACCCTCGTTCTGCGACGGTAACGCTGACGGATTAGGCGATTTCCTGGGGCTGGTTTCTAAACTGGATTATCTGGCTGAGCTGGGCATTGGCGGCATCTGGATCACCCCCTTTTATCCCTCTCCGCTGGTGGATAATGGTTACGACATCAGTGATCACTGCGCCGTCGATCCGCGCTTTGGCACAGTAGACCTTTTCGATGAACTGATTGCGGCCTGTCATCAGCGCGATATCTTGCTGGTCATCGACGTGGTGATTAACCACGTTTCGGACCAGCATCCGTGGTTTCAGGCGGCGCTCCGTCAGCCGGACAGTCCGTTCCGTGACTTCTTTTTCTTTCGTGAGCAAACCAACAACTGGACCTCTTTCTTTGGCGGTTCAGCCTGGACGCAGGAACCCGGCGGGACGGCCAGTTACTACCATAAATTCTCGCCTCAACAGGTATGCCTGAACTGGTCCAATCCCGCCGTTGAGCATGAGATCCAAAAAATCTTCGATTTCTGGATAGCGCGCGGCGTCGACGGCTTCCGGTTTGACGTGATTAATTTTCTGACCACTGACGGTATCGGGGAAGATCATCCACCCGTTGAGGCAGGCGCAGAGCCCCCTCATGATAAAGATATCAATCAGCCCGGTGTGCTCAGCGTGGTGAATCGCCTGTGTCGCCATATCCGTGCGCAAGGTGAATTCCTGCTGATTGGCGAAGTGGGCAGTGATGAATTACCGGCAATGGCACCTTATCAGGGCACAGAGTTGCTGGACGTGGTGTTCAATTTCAACCTTGGCAGCCAGAAACGCTTCGATATTGCAGCGATCTTCGCCGAAATACAGGCAATGGAAAACACACTCTCCGGTTTACCGACACTGTTTTTCTCCAGCCATGATATGTCACGCATGATCAGCCGTTTCGGTGAATCACCCCGCGATATTCCCCGCGCTGTAGCCGTTTTTGCCCTGCAAATGACCGCCCGGGGTTTGCCTTTTATCTTCCAGGGAGAAGAAATCGGCATGACCGATTTTGTCCCGCAGAATTTGCAACAGATGCGGGATATTCAGGGAATCACGCACTATCACACCGCTATTTCACAGGGCATGCATGAGGAGCAAGCGCTTACTTATGCATTACCTTTCTGCCGCGATGCCTCTCGTTTACCTGTCCCGTGGACGCCAGCCGATGCCCGTGAAAACCAGATTAACGTCGAAAATGAGAGTAAGTGCTCACAATCAATTTTGACCCGTTATAAGCAGTTGATCCACATAAGAAATACACACCCTTCTCTTCAGCGTGGCCACTATCAGTACCTCACGCTGTTTAAGCAATGCCTGATTTTCCGCCGCCAGCTGGGCGCGGAATGTCTGGAAGTGATGATCAATTTCGGTCCGCCTGTCGTCAACGTGGGCTATGCCGACGGCAATTCAGTCTTGTTTGGCACGGATGAACCGCTGCTGGAAAAAAACCAAATTCTTATCAAAAAGGTAAACCATGAAAATGCTCAGAAGTGAAAAAAATCCGCTGTTAGCACCTGCTGACGTTGCACCTTCCCAGCCCGGCTGGAAGGTCGATTGTGTTTTTAACGCAGGCGTATGTTCGTATCAGGGTGAAACCCTGCTGTTGCTTCGTGTCGCGGAAAGCGTGATCTCAACGGATGCTAATTGTCTGGAAGTGCCGCTTCTGGTGAACCAGCAAAACGTCTGGCGGGCGGGCACGAAACGTTTTCGACGTGACGACCCGGCCTATGATTTCAGCGACCCGAGAATGATTGCGCTGAAAGCTGACCCTTCAGTGATCTGGCTGACCTCGATGTCGCATCTGCGGTTAGCGCGTAGTCAGAATGGCGAAGATTTTAGTGTTGATGCACAGCCCTTTTTGACCGCTGATACGCAATACGAACAATTTGGCTGTGAAGATCCGCGAATTACGCTGATCGATGGCGTTTACTACATCAACTATTCGGCCATTTCGCCGTATGGCATTTCCACCGCGCTGGCGACGACCACCGATTTTGTCACGGTAGAAAAACAAGGCGTGATTTTCTGCCCCGATAACCGCGATGTCTGCTTCTTCCCGGAAAAAATTAACGGCAAATATCAGGCGCTGACCCGTCCTTCACCCAAACATTTTGGTAAGCCGGAGATCTGGATGTGTGAATCACCGGACATGCTGCACTGGGGCAATCATCGCCATTTACTCGGCAGTGCTTCCGGCGACTGGGATGCGCTGAAGCTGGGTGGTGGCGCACCGCTGATGAAAACGACGCGCGGCTGGTTGCAGATTTATCACGGCGTGGATAAAGACCAGCGTTATTGCCTCGGCGCGATGCTGCTCGATCTGAATAATCCGTCCAACATCCTCTCCAGGTCTCCAGTGCCGCTGCTACAGCCTGAAGCGATATATGAGAAAGAAGGATTCTTTGGCAACGTGGTGTTCACCTGCGGCGCATTGCTGGAACAGGATTTGCTGAAAATTTACTACGGCGCAGCCGATGAATGTATCGGGCTGGCGACAATGCCGCTCGATGCCTTATGGGCGCATCTCGGATTGCCGCTGTGAGCAGGGTTGAAACATTACTCCGGCAATTTCGTACTCTGAAATTGCCGGTACCCGCCGGAGAAAAAATCCAGTTCTCCGGCGCAGGAGACGACGATGTTTATAACCTGACCGCTCCGTTTCAGTGCGGTGATACTTCGGTCATTGCGGCCCGTGTCGAGCCCAGAAACTCCGAGTTATCACAGGTAAAATTTTTTGCATTTGATGGCGTCCGCCAGTGCGAATTACTGCCCGACGCGCCGGTCTTCGCTCTACAGGATCCGTTTTTTGCCCGGATCGGCGGGGAGTTTATTTTTGGCGGGGTGAGTGTTGAACCGGCGGATGACACCAGCGGGAGACTGCGCTGGAAAACCGTGCTGTACCGGGGGACCGATTTGTATTCCCTGCGCCCATTTTTTATCGGGCCTGAGGGCATGAAAGACATCCGTCCGGTGGGTTTACCGGACGGAAAAGTATTACTGTTTACCCGTCCGCAGGGTGAAACCGGCGGACGGGGTACCATCGGCTATATTCTGCTGGATTCACTGGAGGATCTGACCCTGGGCAAGATAGCTCAGGCGACATTGTTGCAGGGACAGGTCGCCGCCGAAGAATGGTGCGGCGTGAACGCAGCTTATGTTCTGGATGGCCACCAGATCGGTGTGCTGGGACATGTCGCCCGTTTCGATGCGCAGGGGCACCGGAACTATTACGCCTGCTCGTTCATTTTCAACTACCAGACGTATCACCGGACAGCGCTGAAAATCATCGCTGAACGCAACCAGTTCAAACCCGGAGCCGCCAAACGTGCTGATCTTGAAGACGTTATTTTCCCCGGCGGCCTTTGCATTACTGAGTCATCCGTGCCCCGGTTATATTGCGGAACCAGTGACTGTGAAGCGCAATGGATTGGAATTAATAATCCTTTCCTATAACGGAATAAGATAATTTACGGGTGAATTTCACTAAATCACTTATCAGCACGACTCCGAAATAAATTCACCCGCCCTCAATACCATTAAAAAATTTGATTTATTTGTCGCCACGAAACATCATATTAAAATCCGTATCAAAACATTACTCCATTAATTATCCATGGGATAAATTTGTCTTGTGTAAATATTCACTCCTTAAATATATTCTGCCCATTTTAATGGCTGGCGTCATTACATCCGGCGTTGCGGCCCCCCTGAATCCGGCAGACCGAGACCTGATCCGTCAGGAACAACAGGAATTATTAAGGCAAAGCCAGCAACAACGTGATGATCTACAACGCAGTTTTTCTCCCGTTTCACCCATCGAATCACACATAGAAGAAAATAATGGCCCCTGCTTTTACATTCATAAAATATATATAAATAACGCAACACTTCTTTCTGATAAAAAACAACGCGAGATTAATAAACCTCATCTTAACCAATGTATCGGGATGAACGGAATTGCGGAGATAACCCGTCAAATCTCTGACTGGTATATTCACCAGGGATATATAACCAGCCGGGCTTTTATCACCGAACAGGATTTATCTCAGGGTGAATTACATATTTCGGTACTGGAAGGACGTCTTGAGAAAATTACCCTCGAAGGCATGTCAGCGACACAATTAAGAATGGCTTTCCCGGGACTGGAAGGTGGCATTCTTAACCTGCGTGACATCGAACAGGGTATGGAGCAAATCAACCGGTTGCGCAACGATCCGGTGCAAATAGAGATCCTTCCGGGCAAGAAATCAGGCTATTCCATTGTCAATCTCACCGCCTCGCCGGAATTCCCGCTCAGTTTCTCACTTAACTTTGATAACAGCGGGCAGAAAAGTACCGGTACCGGGCAATCTGGCGGCTCGCTGACGGCCAATAATGTGCTGGGTATTGCGGATAAATGGTTCGTCAGCGGCGGGCGCAGCAGCGATTTTTCATCCACGCATGACGCACAAAATGTTCAGGCCGGGCTGAGCATTCCCTACGGTTATAACCTGTTTGATTACAGCTATAGCTGGAGCAACTACCTCAGCACCATTGACAACAATGGCTTTGGCTGGGCATCGACCGGCGACAGCATCAGCCACCGTTTTACCACCTCGCGGGTGTTATTCCGCGATGGCGATATCAAAACCGGTGCCTCCATCGGACTGACACATCAGATCAGCAATAACTATCTCAATGATGTGTTGCTCGACAGCAGCAGTCGCAAGCTGACCAGCCTGCTGTTTGGCCTCAACCACACGCAAAAAATCTTCGGTGGCGTCGCAACTTTCAACCCCACTTTCAGCCATGGCGTGTCCTGGCTGGGTGCGGAAGACGATAACGGCAAAAATGATGATTTGCCGAAAGCCGGATTTAAAAAATGGAGCCTGAACGGCAGCTTTCAGTTGCCGGTGGCTGAAGATTTATGGTGGCTGACCAGCGTCTACGGTCAGTGGTCGCCGGACAGGCTATATGGCAGCGAGCGTCTGACCATCGGTGGCGAAAGCTCGGTACGCGGCTTTAAAGAGCAATATCTTTCCGGCGATAACGGCGGCTACTGGCGTAACGAGCTGAACTACAGACTGTTCACATTGCCGCTTATCGGCCAGGTCAGCAGCGTGGTCGCACTCGACGGTGGCTGGCTGCAAAAAGATAACAAAGACCCGTGGGCGTCCGGCACGTTGTGGGGAGCCGCTGTCGGGCTTTCTACCACAAATCGTCACTACTCCAGCCAGTTTACCGTGGGTACACCGTTGCAATATCCGGACTGGTTAGCGCCTGACCACCTCAGCATTTATTACCGCATCGCGTTTGTGATTTAAGGGAAAACGATTATGGATAATCATCAACAACCAATGTGTTTTGCTCAACGCATACTGAGTTATTTGATCTGTGGCTTGCTGGCAGGACAACCTGTTTTGCCGGTGTTTGCCGCACCGGCGCCTGCAAATAGTGCTACAGGTATCGATAAGGCCGGAAACGGTGTGCCGGTAGTGAATATCGCCACACCTAACGGAGCGGGGATTTCCCATAACCAGTTTCAAAATTACAACGTCGGTAAAGAGGGGCTGATCCTCAATAATGCCACCGGCCAGCTAAACCAGACGCAGTTAGGCGGGCTGATTCAGAACAACCCCAACCTGAAAGCAGGCCAGGAAGCGCGCGGCATTATTAACGAAGTGACGGGCGCGAACCGTTCACAACTGAACGGTTACACAGAAGTCGCAGGAAAAGCGGCCAACGTGATGGTTGCTAACCCGTATGGCATCACCTGTAACGGCTGCGGGTTTATCAATACACCGAACGCCACGCTCACCACGGGTAAACCGGTGTTCGATGCGAGTGGCAACTTACAATCCCTTGATGTCAAAAAAGGTTCCATCACCGTTGAAGGCCAGGGGTTGAATGCCAGCCAGTCGGATGCGTTGTCAATCATCTCGCGGGCCACCGAAGTGAATGCACAAATTCATGCTAACGCGCTGAATGTTATCGCCGGCGCTAACCGCGTGGATAAAAATGGCCGCGTAACGGCGATGGCCGGTGAAGGCGCAGCACCCGTGGTGGCGGTGGATACCGGCGCGCTCGGCGGCATGTACGCCAGTCGTATCCGCCTGATTTCCAGCGATAAAGGCGTGGGAGTTAACCTTGGCAACCTGAACGCCCGTCAGGGGGATATCACGCTGGATGCCAGCGGCAAACTCACCGTGCAAAACAGCCTTGCCAGCGGCAGCCTGAATGCCAAAGGGGAAAGCGTTACGCTGAGCGGTGAACATAAAGCCAGTGGCAGTATGAATGTCAGCGGGCAGGACATTGCACTTAACAACGGCACCTTTGCCAGCGACAACAATATCGCCCTTAACAGCGATGGCAAACTGACGTTAAGCAACAGCCGTTTGACTGCCGGAAACGACCTCAATCTCAACGCACAAGATTTAACACAGGATGGCCGCAGCAGCGTCAATACGGCGCGTGATATTTCAGCACAGGTGGCGGGGACGATAACAAATCAGGGCCAGCTGATAGCCGGTAATAACGCCGCCATAAGCAGTGGTTCCCTGTCCAACAGCGGAAAAATTGCTGCCAAAGGCACTACCTCGATAAGTACCGTAAAAACACTGAGCAACGCAGCGGGTGGAGAAATTCTTTCTGATGAAGCGCTGGTTGTGTCTGCGGAAGATATCCGGCAAAACGGGACCTTATCAGGCAAAAAATCACTGGCAATAGATGGCCAGTCACTGACAACCGCAAAGGGTTCACTGTCGACCAGTCTGGGCAATGTTTCACTGAAAACCGGTGAAGCAAGTCTGGGCGGGGATGTTATCGCCCACGGCGATCTTAGGGTGCAGGCGAATAAACTGACCAGCCAGCGTGACGCGCAGCTCCAGTCTGATGGTACGCTCACGCTGACAGCCACGGATGCCACGCTTTATGGCACTCAGGTGGCACAGGGTGCACTCACGCTTACGGCACAGAATCTGATTCATGGCGGCGTAACCACTGCGGCGAATCTCACGGTAAACAGCGGACACTTTAATAACCTGAGTGACGGCTTGTTTTTAAGTCAGGGGCATCTGGATATCAGCGGGAATACCGTTCTCAATGCCGGACAGGTAATGGGGAACAGCCTGTCACTGACGACCCAAACATTCAGTAATGAGGGCCTGTGGCAGGGAACTTCTGCGCTGCACATGACGGCAGATGAACTGCGCACAGGCAGCACCAGCCGCACGCTGACCGCAGGCTCACTGACCCTGGATGCGGGTTTACTCAATACCGCAGGCACCCTGCAGGGGCAAAATGTTGTTATCACCGCCCGTGACTGGACGAACACAGGTTCCCTGCTTGGGACGGATAAACTGGATGTTTCGCTTGCCAGCACACTGAGTAACGACGGTGACATCTTAAGCCAGGGCAACGCCAGCCTTGCCGCGCAAAACATCGCTAATCAGGGCTCGCTGCTGAGTGACGCAGATCTCACCCTGACGGGAGAGTCGCTTGATAACCGTGGCGCATTGCAGGGCAATAATCTGGTGATAAACGGCACGTCGCTGAATAACAATGGCGACATCATCGGCGTCAACGGACTGGTAGTGGCGCTGACCGGAGCATTTATTCAGCAACAGGACAAAACGCTGTTAACAGACGGAACCCTGGGGCTGAGTGCGGCGACAGTCAATAATGCCGGGCAAATTCAGGGTACGGATATTGCGCTGATCAGCGATTCTGTCGACAACAGCGGGCGTATTCAGGGGAACAATGACCTCGCATTCACCGGTAATCTGACCAACCGCGCTGCCGGTATTGTCCTGAGCCAGAACACCCTGAACCTCACCACGCCAAATCTCGTGAACTACGGCCTGATTCAGGGCGGCGGCACGACACGTATTGATGCCTCAGCGTCCGCACGTAACGACGGTAAAATCCTCTCCGGCGGTGAACTCACGTTTAACACGGCGAGCCTGACCAACAATAACTGGCTACAGGCCACATCTGTATTGCTGAATGCCGCTGCAATCGATAACTCAGGGACGGTGTTTAGCACCTCGAATCTGGCGATTCATGCCGACCGGATTGACCACAGGGCCGCAGGTAAACTTTACAGCGGCGGTAACTTACTGCTGACCAGCGGCGTTTTCGAACAGTTGGGTCAGGTGGTTGCGCTGGGTAATTTAACCCTGAAATTAACCGGTGCTTTTACGGGTAAAAACGTGCTGGCGGCAGGCAACGTGCTGGATATCACCAGCAATGGCGCGATAAATAATCAGAGCGTGATGCAAGGCCAGGCGGTGAATCTGACTGCCGGAACGACGCTCACTAATAACGGACAAATCACCACCGGCAGCGGTGCAAGCATCCTCTCCGCAGGCAGTATTTCGATGAGCACCACAGGCACATTACAGGCCGGTGGCGACGTGGTACTGAACAGCCGTGAGAATATTACGGTGGCCGGTTTTATCGGCACCGCGGGCTCACTGACCCTCAATGCCGCCAGCAGTATTCTCAATACCGCCCTGCTGTATGCGGGCAACAATATGTATCTGCTGGCCAATACCATCCGCAATAACCACGGCGATATTCTGGCCGGTAACAGCCTGTGGATGCAGCGCGATATGGCGGGCAATGCAAACGCCGAAGTGGTGAATACTTCGGGGAATATCGAGACGGTAAATGGGGATATTACGATAAATACCGGGCATTTAGTGAATGAGCGGGAAGGATTAGTTGCTCATGTCACCGAAGAAACAGATTTAGCCGGACAATACTCATGGCTTACGTCGATTGATGCAGATGTCCCGCTAAGCTATCTGGATAGTATCAATTACGATTATGGCTACTACCGCGCAGATACTGGCTGTGGTAATGGTTGTGCCGGGGCATATTGGTCTCGTCCTGCCCCTTATAGCAACAGCGCTGAATTACAGTTTGCCGTTTCCCGTTCACAGGTCATTGTCGAGAGCAATGGTTCACCCGTTGCGCATATCTCTTCTGGCCGCGATCTTCTGCTCCATGCGGATGTACTGGAGAATAATGCCAGTCATATTTTAGCGACTAACAATGCCATTCTTAGTGGTAATACGCTTAATAACCAGTCATGGATAGAAAGCATTGAAACTCATTATTTGTCATATGCTTATGGTGGAAGTGAGTACGCAACGGAGTCCAGCATAACCTCTCAGAACGGCACTGGGGGCATGAATTCAATCTATTTTGTCACTACAGGGGATATCCGAACAGAGAGTACTGACGGTGATATATTCCGCTCCGTCATCCAGGCTGGCGGCAACGTCATTGCCAATTTTACCCAGGACATCAGCAACACCACCACCACGGCGAATGCCGGGGGCACCAGCAACATCATCACTGCCCCGACGCTAAATACACTCAGCCAGCCTGATGGCGTTCAGCAGCAAGATCTCGCCAACGCAGATAGCGCGGACATCACCTCGCCGCAATGGTACGACAGCCTCACCGATGCGGTTGCTAACATTGCCGGGGGCAACAGCTTGTATCCTTTGCCGTCGGATAATAACGGCTATTTTGTCCCTTCAACCGATGCGAACAGCCCGTATCTGATCACCACGAACCCGAAACTCGACGGGCTGGGGCAACTCGATCAAAGCCTGTTTGGCGACCTGTACGCATTAATGGGGATCCAACCCGGTACGGCTCCGCGTGAAACTAACAGCCAGTACACCGACCAGAATAAATTCCTCGGTTCGGCGTACTTCCTCGACAAACTTAACCTGCATCCGGAATACGATTATCGCTTCCTCGGTGATGCGGCATTCGATACGCGCTACGTCAGCAACTTTATGATCAACCAGACCGGCAGCCGCTATATCAGCGGCCTCGGTTCTGATCTCGAGCAGATGCAATACCTGATGGATAACGCGGCAGGTGCGCAGCAGTCGCTTGGACTGGCCTTTGGTGTAGCGCTGACGGCTACGCAAATCGCCGCGCTCGACAGCAGTATCTTGTGGTGGGAATCCGCCAGCATCAACGGCCAGACGGTAATGGTGCCAAAAGTGTATCTGTCACCAAAAGACGTGACGGTGAATAACGGCAGCGTGATTGCTGGCAATAATGTCGGACTTTCAGGCGGCAGTGTCACCAATAGCGGCAGCACCCTCGCCGCAAACAAAAACCTGTTTATCGGTAGTCAGAGCAGCATCAGCAACCTGAATGCTGGCCTGATGCAGGCAGGCAGTGCACTACAACTGGGCGCGCTGGGCGATATCAACAACATTGGATCCGCGATATCTGGCAAAACCGTCCAGCTTGAGAGCACAGGCGGCAGCATTAATAACATCACGCAAACCGAACAATGGCAGGCAGGCGGAACGGGCAGGCGCGGCGAGTCTGTCAGCTTCAGCGAGACACAAAGCGGCCCGATGGCGGGGATCATGGCTCAGGACGACATGATCCTGAGAGCCGGACAAGATATCAATATTACCGGCGCACTTGTGGCAGCAGGCGACGATCTGCTGATGCTGGCAGGCAATGATCTGAACCTGAATGCCATAGAAACCAGTCAGAGTGCCAGTCGTGGCAAAAGTGAAACCCACAGCACTGACAACGCCCGCACGACGATAACCGCAGGCGGCGATCTGACGCTGGTTGCCGGGCAGGATATCAACAGCCGGGCCGCAGGACTCGCCGCAGAAGGTGACGTGGCGATGCAGGCCGGTCGCGATGTGAATCTGATGGCGATAGAAACCACCGACGGCAGCAGCTACAAAGCGAAGAAAAAGGTCGAAATCAACGAATCGGTACGCCAGGACAGCACTGAAATCGTCAGCGGCGGCAACACCACAATCGTTGCCGGACGTGACGTCAACAGCAAAGCGGCACAGGTAATTGCCAGCGGCGATATCGGTATTGGCGCAGGCCGTGACATTAACCTCGAAACCGCCACTGAAAGTGATTACCACTTCAAAGAAGAAACCAAAACTAAAAAAGGGTTCATGAAAAAAACCACCACGCACACGGTGGAGGAAGACAGCGCAACCCGTGAAGCAGGCACCCTGCTCAGCGGCGATAACGTAACCCTCGTCGCCGGAAATGATTTGCTGGTGAAAGGCTCAGCGGTGGTCGGCGACGGCAATGTCAGCCTGAATGCGGGCAACAATATCGACATCGTGGCGGCGACCAACACCGACTCGACATACCGTCTCAAAGAGAAGAAAAAGAGCGGCATGTTCAGCGGCGGCGGCATTGGCGTCACCATTGGTACCAGTAAATCACGCTATGAAACGAACGATGAAGGTACCACGCAGAGCCAGAGTTTCAGCACCGTCGGCTCGACGGGCGGCAACGTCAGCATTAACGCCGGTGCCCAGGCCCATATCGGTGGCGCAGATATTATCGCCGGGAAGGATTTACGCATTAAAGGCGACAGCGTGCTGATTGAACCGGGCCGCGATGCGCGCACCCACGATGAATCGTTCGAGCAGAAACAGAGCGGGCTGGCGATTGCCCTTTCGGGTGCGGCAGGCAGTGCGGTAAACAGCGCAGTCACGACGGCGCAGTCGGTGAGTGATGAAAGTGACGACCGGCTCGCGGCGCTGAAAATCGCACAAGGCGTGATGAGCGGCGTATCGACCGGTCAGGCGATGGAGGTGGCGCAGGCTACCACCGGCGATGCTTCCACGGCGTTTGGTATCAGCGCCTCGCTGGGCACGCAGTCGTCCAAATCGGAGAGCCACAGCGGACAGAACACGGCCACGGGCAGCACGCTGACGGCGGGTGATAACCTGTCAATAACCGCGACGGGCGGCGATATCACGGCCATCGGCAGCCAGATTAAAGCCGGGCTGGACGTGGCGCTGAACGCGGCAGACGACATCAATCTGATTTCCTCGCAGAACACACAGTGGCTGGAAGGAGAAAACAGCAGCAGCGGCGGCGCAATAGGAATGGGCATCGGCATGGGCAAGGACGGTGCCGGAATTAACATCTCCGCCAGCGGCAACGCCTCCAGGGGCAGCGAGTCGGGCAACGGCACGCAGCATAACGAAACCACCATCGACGCAGGCAACCGCATCAGCATTAACAGCGGCGACGACACCACGATGGCCGGTGCACAGGTGAGCGGCAACAGCGTGGTAGCGGATATCGGCGGCGACCTGACCATCAGCAGCCTGCAGGACAGCGATTATTACGACAGCAGCCAGAAGAGCATCAGCGGTGGTGCCAGCTTCTCCTTCGGCACCATGACCGGTTCGGGCGGCATCAGTGCCGCTAATGACAAAATGGACAGCGACTACAACTCGGTCACTGAACAGTCCGGTATTTTTGCCGGTGACGGCGGCTTTGATATCACGGTGGGCGGGCATACGCAGCTCGATGGCGCGGTGATTGCCAGCACAGGTTCGGCGGATAAAAACAGCCTCGACACCGGTACGTTAGGCTTCAGCGACATCGGTAATAAAGCGGAATACAGCACCGAACATCAGGGCGCAGGCATCAGCACCGGAGGCAGTATTGCCGAGAACTTTATCGGCAATATGGCGAACGGCGTACTGGTGGGTGCAGGCGGTGAAGGTGAGGCTTCCGGCACCACCAAAGCGGCGATTTCAGCAGGTACCATCAACATCCGCGATACCGAAAACCAGCAGCAGGACGTGGCTGATTTAAGCCGTGACGTGGAACATGCCAACCGCAGCATCAGCCCTATCTTTGATAAAGAGAAAGAGCAGAAGCGGCTGGAAATCGCGCAGGCGCTGGGGGACGCAGGCAGTCAGGCGGCAGATATTGCACGGACGGCGGGCGAGATTAAAGGGCTGGAAAAAGCGAAAGCCGCGCATCCGGAACTGAGTGGCAAAGACCTGCTGGAGACAAAAGAGTACAAAGATACCCAGAAACAGTACGGTACCGGAAGTGATATCCAGCAAGGTATCAGCGCAGCGACGATGGCACTTCAGGGGCTGGCGGGCGGCGATATGACTGCGGCACTGGCAGGCGGTGCGGCTCCGTATCTGGCGGAGCAAATCAAGAAACAGGTCGGCGAAGATAACGTTGCCGCTAATGCCATCGCCCATGCGATTGTCGGCGGTGTCATCGCAGAGCTACAGGGGCGTGACGCCGCAGCGGGTGCAGCAGGCGCGGCCACCGGCGAGCTAATCGCACAGGTGCTTTATCCGGGCGTGAAACGCGAAGATCTGACGGAGAACGAAAAGCAGAAAATCGTGGCGCTGAGTACGTTAGCTGCGGGTCTGGCGGGCGGAATTGCGGGTGATGATACCGCGGGCGTTATTGCCGGTGCACAGGGTGGGAAGAATGCGACGGAATACAATCACTTTAATCTTCCCTCAGGGATGATGGATTATATTGATACAGCAGGCTCGTGGAATCAGTTTGCGGTAGATAATAATCTCTCGCCCGAGCAGACACAGGCAGGGCTGGATAAAATAGCGAAAGGGGATTTGCCGGAAGGGGCGAATATCACCAAAGCGATAGTCGAAGGCTATCAGGATGGCGTATTTATGGCCGGTGCGTTTTATCTTGGTCCGACAATAGCCATAGGAAAAGGCATTGCCGGTGCGGTGATTGGTGGCGGTGCTAATTCTGCATTCCAGTATATGAATATGGCACCGGGCAGTGAGTTCAGTTATTACAGTGCAGCGGTTGCGGCAGGAGCAGGTTATCTGGCTCCGGGTTATAAAATCGGCGGAAATACGCTGATTAATATGGGCGGCGCATTTATGACGGATGGACCGAGTTTGTCTGGTCAGGGCGGAGCCATTGCGGGTTCTGTGTTCGGCGGGGGATTTGGGAAATATGCGCCTGATTTGCTGGCACCATACATAGGGCTGTCTTATTCAGGTTTAATTGGTGACGCTGGCGGGGCATTTACCTTTGAAACGGTAAATGATGCATTTAAGAAAGCAACTCAAAAAGGAGATAAGTGATGTTGAAGAAAATGACTCCTTATATTTTTATATTGATATTTTTATACATTACAGGATCATTTTTTCTACTAGGATTACTGGCTCGAGGTGTCATTGGATTGATATATACAGCTTCATTAAATATATCGATAGAAGATGTTTTAAAAACTTTAAAAATGAGTGCAGTCGCTGGCATCATTCTGTCTGTTGGAGCTTTCGTCTTTAATCGAATAGATATCTACAACGCCAGTAAAAAGCTCCCAACCGAGCCTGATAAATGACTTTCACAAACGCATATCCCGGTTGCCTGCGCCGGGATATTTTCCCGCTCACTCAGCAAACCGGATCACCGCTATGGACAGCGACTACAACTCGGTCACTGAACAGTCCGGTATTTTTGCCGGTGACGGCGGCTTTGATATCACGGTCGGCGGGCATACCCAGCTCGATGGCGCGGTGATTGCCAGCACAGGTTCGGCGGATAAAAACAGCCTCGACACCGGCACGTTAGGCTTCAGCGACATCGGTAATAAAGCGGAATACAGCACCGAACATCAGGGCGCAGGCATCAGCACCGGCGGGACTGTTGCAGAGAACTTTATCGGCAATATGGCGAACGGCGTACTGGTGGGTGCAGGCGGTGAAGGTGAGGCATCCGGCACCACGAAAGCAGCGATTTCTGCGGGTGATATCACCATCCGCGACAAGGAAAACCAGCAGCAGGACGTGGCGGATTTAAGCCGTGATGCGGAACATGCCAACGGCAGCATCAGCCCGATATTCGACAAGGAGAAAGAGCAGAAGCGGCTGGAGATTGCGCAGGCGCTGGGCGACGCAGGCAGCCAGGCAATGGATATTGCACGGACGGCGGGTGAGATTAAAGGGCTGGAAAAAGCGAAAGCCGCGCATCCGGAACTGAGTGGCAAAGACCTGCTGGAGACAAAAGAGTACAAAGATACCCAGAAACAGTACGGTACCGGAAGTGATATCCAGCAAGGTATCAGCGCAGCGACGATGGCGCTTCAGGGGCTGGCGGGTGGTGATATGACTGCGGCACTGGCAGGCGGCGCGGCTCCGTATCTGGCGGAGCAAATCAAGAAACAGGTCGGCGAAGATAACGTTGCCGCTAATGCCATCGCCCATGCGATTGTCGGCGGTGTCATCGCAGAGCTACAGGGACGTGATGCCGCTGCGGGTGCGGCAGGTGCCGCTACCGGTGAGCTAATCGCCCAGGTGCTTTATCCGGGCGTGAAACGCGAAGATCTGACGGAGAACGAAAAGCAGAAAATCGTGGCGCTGAGTACGCTGGCCGCGGGGCTGGCGGGCGGACTTGCAGGTGATGATACGGCGGGTATTATTGCTGGGGCGCAGGGTGGGAAGAATGCAACGGAATACAATCACTTTAATCTTCCCTCAGGGATGATGGATTATATTGATACAGCAGGCTCATGGAATCAGTTTGCGGTAGATAATAATCTCTCGCCCGAGCAGACACAGGCCGGGCTGGATAAAATAGCGAAAGGGGATTTGCCGGAAGGGGCGAATATCACCAAAGCGATAGTCGAAGGTTATCAGGATGGCGTATTTATGGCCGGTGCGTTTTATCTTGGTCCGACAATAGCCATAGGAAAAGGCATTGCCGGTGCGGTGATTGGCGGAGGGGCTAATTCTGCATTCCAGTATATAAATATGGCACCTGATGGTGAGTTCAGTTATTACAGTGCAGCGGTTGCGGCAGGAGCAGGTTATCTGGCTCCGGGTTATAAAATCGGCGGAAATACGCTGATTAATATGGGCGGCGCATTTATGACGGATGGACCGAGTTTGTCTGGTCAGGGCGGAGCCATTGCAGGCTCTGTGTTCGGTGGGGGATTTGGGAAGTATGCGCCAGTTTTAGTCGGTAAATTTGGAAATGAGTTACCTGGTTTTGCTTATGATATTAGTGGTTCATATATTTTTGAGTATGGGAATGATGCTACTAAAACGTTAATAAAAAAGATTGAGGGTAAATAATGTCCTTAATAAATAAAGTTAATTATTTAATGTTGTTTATATATTCCATGGTGTTTTTTTCGGTACTTGGCATTGGATATAGAACTATCATTGCTCTTATATCTTTATGGGTTATTGGTGAATTTTCTTATGATTGGCATCAAGTCATTATTGGATTGAAGATGGCTGTTGTAGCTGGTTTTGCAGTCACTTTAGCTGCATTCATATTCAATAAAATCGAAGAATACAACACCCATAAAAAACCCCCAACCGATCCTAATGAATGACTTTCACAAACACATATCCCGGTTGCCTGCGCCGGGATATTTTCCCGCTCACTCAGCAAGCCGGATCACCGCCATGAACAGCGACTACAACTCGGTCACTGAACAGTCCGGTATTTTTGCCGGTGACGGCGGCTTTGATATCACGGTCGGCGGGCATACCCAGCTCGATGGCGCGGTGAATGCCGCCATTGCAGCGGCGCAGGGCAGAGATGCAGCGGCAGGAGCGGCGGGAGCCGCCGCAGGTGAACTGGCGGGTATGATAGCGCTGGACACTTACGGCAAACCCATCAGCGAACTGACGGAGCAGGAAAAACAAAAAGTGCTGGCCTTATCGACGCTGGCAGCGGGTCTGGCGGGTGGTTTAACCGGAGACAGCACGGCAGACGGTATGACAGGCGCGATAGCGGGGAACACCACAGTGAACAACAACCTGTTAGGCGGTGGTACGGAGGCAGGCCAGGAAGCATTTATCCGTCAGCACGGTATTGATATGGCAAGTTGTGCTGATGCACCGGGTTCGGCAAGTTGCCAGAAGGCGCAGAATGAGGCAAATGCAGTGGCAGGCGCAATGGCGACCGCAGGGCTGATTTATCTGCCTGGAGGAATGCAGATGACAGGTGCTATTGGCGGCAGTGCTAATGCAGCGATCCAGTATGGCGTGAATGGTGAAATCAATCCTACAGATGTGTTGATAGCTACTTATGTGGGAGCATTTACGGCGAATACGGGACTGTGGGGAACTGTGGGTTGGAATGCAGCAGGTGGTGCGACATCAAGTTATCTGAAGGGAGATGATCCGTGGGCTGGAGGGGCTATAAGCGGCGGTGCTTCAGGCCTAGGTTATGGGATCGGTAAGTTTGCGCAGGGACCTCTGAACAAAATATTTAATCCAACTTGGAAAAACTATGAATGGGTTGATATGGGAATGGGCATATCAAAACCATTACCACCAAGTGCTATTCCTGGCATAGCGGGTAATACAGGAGCAGCAATTGCAACAGAAGGAACTGGTGCCATTATTAACGAGCAAATAAATAGTCTTAAGGAGAAAAAGTAATGAATGCGAAGACTGTATTTTCTTTATTTATTTTCAATATAATATGGATATTAATTCTTCTTTCTATGACTGTGATTATTTTTTTAATGCTTAGAACATTTGTATGGTTATCTTTTGGTGGGGATTTTCTTTTTTCACTGGAAGATATCCGAAGAGCTTATCGTATTAGTCTATTTGCTGGGCCTATTTGTGGGTCGGGTAGCTGGTTTATCTACTATCGTCATTACAGACATTACAGACATTACAAGTAAGTAAATCCTGACCAACAACGCTGGGATCGGATTAGACAGAAATGTTTATGAAAAACAGGGTATTAATTTTTAACATGGATATTTATATGAAAAGTAATTCGTTTTTTTTGATGATCGTGATTTTTCTTTCTGGATGTACTGTGGATATGAGCAGTTCTATGCCTGATTATCAGGGCAACGATACTTCTTTTATTCGTGTCGACAATAGTTTTCAACCAACACTTTTCAGGCTGGAAAAAATGTTACCTGCTGCGGAATGTATGAAATCAGAAGGTGTGTATGGACTTACATCAAAAGTAGCCGTGATGGGAATAAAAACCAGCTATTCAAAAAGAGTAACTGGGATCGCATCTCCGTCAACGCAATTCTCAAATCGGGGATATTTGGAATATACCATTCAAAGTGGGAAAGTATATAAAATATGGTGGCACTTTGATGAAAAAAGTATGTATGGCATAGATCTTGGTAGAACTTTTGAAAGATCATTTACGGCAGAAGATGGTCATAGTTATGAAATCCAAACAAAAGGTAATGATGTTGTTATCTATGATATTTCTGAAAGGAAAGAAGCAGATTATGTAAGCGTTAAAGAGTGCCAATATAAAAAAACAATGTTGGGGAAGAAAGAATATCTATGAAGTAATAATGACCCATCTTTATTTTCGTGGAGAACCGCACAATTTGCTGGCAGCCGTTGCAACTCAAAAGCCAGAGTTTCAGCACCGTCGGTTCGACGGGGGGAACGGCGCTGGCGCAGGCCACCACCGGCGATGCTTCCACCGCCTTTGGTATCAGCGCCTCGGTTGGCACGCAGTCGTCCAAATCCGAGAGCCACAGCGGACAGAACACCGCCACGGGCAGCACGCTGACGGCGGGTGATAACCTGTCAATAACCGCGACGGGCGGCGATATCACGGCCATCGGCAGCCAGATTAAAGCCGGGCTGGACGTGGCGCTGAACGCGGCAGACGACATCACCCTGATTTCCTCGCAGAACACCCAGTGGCTGGAAGGAGAAAACAGCAGCAGCGGCGGCGCCATAGGGATTGGCATCGGCATGGGCGAGAGCGGTGCCGGTATCAACATCTCCGCCAGCGGCAACGCCTCCAGGGGCAGCGAGTCGGGCAACGGCACGCAGCATAACGAAACCACCATCGACGCGGGCAACCGCATCAGCATTAACAGCGGCGACGACACAACGATTGCCGGTGCGCAGGTGAGCGGCAACAGCGTGGTGGCGGATATCGGCGGCGACCTGACCATCAGCAGCCTGCAGGACAGCGACTATTACGACAGCAGCCAGAAGAGCATCAGCGGCGGTGCCAGCTTCTCATTCGGCACCATGACCGGTTCGGGCGGCATCAGTGCCGCTAATGACAAAATGAACAGCGACTACAACCCGGTGGTTGAGCAGTCCGGTATTTATGCCGGTGACGGCGGCTTTGATATCACGGTCGGCGGGCATACGCAGCTCGATGGCGCGGTGCTTGCCAGCACAAGTTCGGCGGATAAAAACAGCCTCAACACCGGCACGTTAGGCTTCAGCGACATCGGCAATAAAGCGGCAGATACAGATCCCAAAGCAGGACAACCGCCCTGCTTTGGTTCTACGACTTTGCTTCAAAACCGATTAGCTTTCTTCAGACAAATACATCTTACGCAGGTAATGCGGTACCGCGTCGTCGGCGTTGGATCCGATGATTTCTGCATCCGGCATGGCGGCTTTCAGACGTGGCAACGAACCGCTCATCAGACAACCTTTACCGGCCATGCTCAGCATTTCCAGGTCATTGAGACCATCACCAAAGGCGATGCAATCCTTCAGGGAATAGCCCATCAGCTTGGAGACATATTCCAGCGCATGCCCTTTCGATACGCCGCCTGCCATCACTTCCAGACATACCGGCAGTGAGAAGCTGACATTCACACGGTCGCCCCAGCGCGCATTGATCGCTTCTTCCAGTGGCAACAGTTTTTCATGATCTTCACAGGTGAAATACACTTTGCAGATACCGTCAGTTTCCAGCAGACCCGGTTCATACAGTTTGTATTTGAAAACGGATTCGCGGAAAAAATCATCCTGATCGGCGCGGTCACGGTTCATGTACCAGTCATCGTTGCGATAAACGTTGGTCAGAATATCCGGATTGTTATGCATGATGCCGAACAGGTCTCTGGCGATGTCTTCATCCAGATTGTGCGAGAAAATCAGGTCACCGTCGGTGTTATGCACGCGCGCACCGTTGGAGGTGATCATGTACGCACTGATTTCCAGATTGTCGCGCATCTGCGCTACATCGATATGGTGACGCCCGGTGGCGAACACGAAATGCACGTCGCGCTGGGTCAGCAATTTCAGCGTCTCTTTGGCGAACGGGCTCAGGGTATGATCAGGTGATAGCAGCGTGCCATCTAAATCGGAAGCAACAACATGGTACATAGCGTTAGGTTCTAACCTCTGATGGAGTTGTGCGCGGCGAACCGCGGATTAATGCTGTCGCGCAAAAAAGCGCATGATAGCGTCCAGCGCCTGTGCCCTCAGGTCGTCCCGTTCAAACAGGATCTCATGGCGCGCGCCTTCAATGACCAGCGGTTTTTCCCCTTCACAAGGGTGTCCCGCAACGGCCATGGCCTGACAAAAAGCAAGATGGGACCGGTTATCCACCACACGGTCTTCGCTCGCCTGCAATAACAGAACAGGGGTGGTGATTTTTTCGGCTTCTTTCAGGATATGCATCCCCGCCTCAATCCCTTCACGTACCCAATGATAGGTTGGCCCACCGACCTGCAGCTCAGGGTAATCGGCATAAAAACGCAGGTTACGGCGATAACGCTCACGGCTGTGTGTCAGGCGGTTGACCACAAACGGTAATGGCCGCCAGTGACCGGTGCCCAGCGCATAGCCGTCACGGCGTAGCGGACGATTCTCCGCCCAGTTGAGGATCCGGCGGGAAATCCAGCCCGGCATCGGCAAATAAATGCCGGTCATCGGCGCGAGTAACGCCGCTGCATCAAACTTGTCCGGATTTTTCGCCAGAAACAGCGCCAGGATCGCACCGCCCATGGAGTGTGCCAGCGCGAACTTTTTCGCGTACTGACGTGGGGCAATCTCCAGCTGATAAAAGCTTTCGAAATCCTCAACATAATCGTCAAAATGCTTAACGTGGCCACAATGCGGATCGTCGAGCATACGCCCGGAACGCCCCTGACCACGGTGATCGACAATCATGACATCGTAGCCGCAATGGAATAAATCGTAGGCTACTTCAGGATATTTTACGTAGCTTTCTATACGACCCGGTGACACCACGATGACTTTATCATGCGCGGGGGAACAGAACCGGACATAGCGGATCTGGACATCGTCAACGCCGCTAAACTCGCCTTCTTCGCGCGTACGCCAGAAATCCAGCAAAGGTCCGGTCGCGAAGGCGGAAAACTCCTTCTCTCGTGTTAACCACTTCCCAAAATTCACAGGCATTCAATGATCCAAAGTCGTCAGGCAGGGAGGAGGAAAAGTGTTATTTGTGAGTTATAGCGCAATTATAAACAATGGCGTATTGTGCCATAAAACAACATAAAACGTATTCAGGGAGTCTCGCAATGACACTTGACTGGTGGTTAACCTACCTGCTCACCACTTCTATTTTAAGTTTATCCCCCGGCTCCGGTGCCATTAACACGATGAGTACGGGCATCAGCCACGGCTATCGCGGGGCGGTGGCGTCAATCGCGGGGTTACAACTCGGGTTATCCATCCACATCGTACTGGTCGGTATCGGGCTGGGCGCACTGATCTCATCATCGCTGCTGGCCTTTGAAATTCTCAAATGGCTGGGTGCGGCGTACTTAATCTGGCTGGGTATTTGCCAGTGGCGCTCTGCCGGGGCGATTGATCTGAGCGCGCTCGCCAGCAGTATGCCGCGTCGCCGTTTATTCAAACGCGCCATCCTGGTGAACCTGACCAATCCAAAAAGCATTGTGTTTCTGGCCGCGTTATTCCCGCAGTTTATCATTGCGCACCAGCCTCAGGCTGCACAATACATGGTACTCGGCGTGACCACCGTCGTTGTCGATATTATTGTGATGATCGGTTACGCCACGCTGGCCACGCGCATCGCCGGCTGGGTGAAAGCCCCGAAACAAATGCAGTTGCTGAACCGCATTTTCGGCTCACTGTTTATGCTGGTGGGTGTGTTGCTGGCAAGTGCCAGAAAGGTTTAACGCCGCAAAATGCAAAAAGGGTTCGGCATCAACCGAACCCTTTTTTATGCGCAAAATGCGTTGATTAACGATTCACGATAAGCGCAACACCAAAGCCTGCAAACACCACGCCTGCCACGCCATCAATCCATTTTGCTAAACGCTGATATCCGCGACGCATTTTCGGCAGGGCAAAAACCAACGCCACTAGCGAGAACCAGGCCAGGGTTTCCACCACAATCAGCAGAAATATACCCAGACGCTCGCCACCACTGACACTGTCGCCAACGAACATAGAGAACACGCTGCCGAAGTAAATGACAGCTTTAGGATTCGAAAGATTGGTCAGCAGCCCGCGCATAAACGTGCGGCCACGGGCAGGCAGCGTTACCGGAGTGTCGTCGCCGTTTTGTTTTTTAGCACGTGCTGATTTCATCAACTGCCAGCCCATCCAGCACAGATACAGGCCGCCGCCGACGGTGATGATCTGATGCAGCCAGGCCATTTTTTGCAGAATTAAATGTAATCCCATCAGCGCAACCGCTGCCCACACCAGTACGCCGAGCGTAATACCAATCACACCCATCATGGCTTCTTTACGCGACCGGCTGGCGGCGGTTTGTGAAACAAAGAAAAAGTCCGGCCCCGGACTCATCAGCGCGATCAGATGAACCATCGCAACCGTCAGGAATAGCATCAGCATGATTAACTCTCTGTGTTATGTGTAGGAAACAGAATTCTTATTCGTCGCCGTTATCGATGTGATCGCGGATCATCGCCATAAATGGCCTGCCGAATTTCTCCAGCTTACGCTGACCAACACCCGTGATGTCCAGCAAATCGCTCGCGCTGACGGGCAGATGTTCAGCCATTTCCAGCAGCGTCGTGTCGTTAAATACCACGTACGGCGGCACATTATTGTCATCCGCCAGTGACTTACGCAGTTTACGCAATTTAGCAAACAACTTACGATCGTAATTCCCGCCGTAAGTTTTCTGGCTGGCACTGCTTTTAATTTTCAGCGTCTGAATCCGCGGCACGGCCAACTGCAACGGGATTTCGCCCCGTAAAACCGGACGCGCCGATTCCGTCAGTTGTAACGCCGAGTGCATGGCAATATTTTGCGTAATCAGCCCGAGATGGATCAGTTGGCGAACCACGCTGGTCCAGTGTTCGTTGCTGTGTTCTTTGCCGATGCCATACACAGTCAGCTTGTCGTGGCCGTATTCGCGGATACGCTGGTTGTTCGAACCACGCAGCACTTCGACCACGTACCCTAAGCCAAAACGTTGTCCGACGCGCGCAACGACCGACAGCGCTTTCTGCGCATCCAGCAAACCGTCATAGCGTTTTGGCGGGTCAAGACACACATCGCAGTTACCGCAGGCGTTCTGTTTGCCTTCACCGAAGTAATTGAGCAGCACCAGACGGCGGCAGGTTTGCGCTTCCGCAAACGCATTCATGGCATTCAGCTTATGGCGTTCAACATCCTGCTGAGCGCCCGCCGGTTTCTCTTCCAGACAGCGGCGCAGCCAGGCCATATCAGCCGGATCGTAAAGCAGCACCGCTTCGGCAGGCAGGCCGTCACGCCCTGCCCGGCCCGTTTCCTGATAATAAGACTCGATGGTGCGTGGAATATCAAAGTGCACCACAAAACGCACGTTAGGTTTGTTGATGCCCATCCCGAAGGCGACGGTGGCGACCACAATTTGCAGGTCGTCGCGCTGGAAACCTTCCTGCACGCGGGCGCGGGTGTCGTTATCCAGCCCGGCGTGATACGCGCCGACGCTCAGCCCGCGGCTTTGCAGACGGGCGGCTGTGTCTTCCACTTTGGCACGGCTGTTACAGTAAATAATGCCGCTTTTACCGCGCTGATCCTGCACAAAACGAATCAGCTGATCGAGCGGCTTAAATTTTTCCACCAGCGTGTAACGGATATTCGGGCGATCGAAACTGCTGACCTGAATCAGCGGATCGTTCAGCTCCAGCAGACGGACGATATCGTTACGTGTGGCCTCATCGGCGGTTGCGGTCAGGGCAATCACCGGCAGTTGCGGATAACGCAGTTTCAGCTGGCCGAGCGCGCGATATTCCGGGCGGAAATCGTGGCCCCATTGGGAAATACAGTGAGCTTCATCGACGGCAAGCATCGCCGGATTCCACTGTTGCAGCTGCTCGAGGAAATCGCCCATCATCAGGCGTTCCGGCGCGATATACAGCATTTTGATACGTCCCGCACGGCAACCGGCCATCACTTCCAGCTGTTGCTCACGGGTTTGCGTTGAGTTCAGGCAGCCGGCTTCAACGCCTGCGGCCATCAGCTGGTCGACCTGATCTTTCATCAGCGAGATGAGCGGCGAAACAACCAGCGTCAGGCCGTCCATCACCAGAGCGGGAATTTGATAGCACAGCGATTTACCGCCGCCTGTTGGCATCACTACCAGACAATCCCGGCCAGAAAGGGCGGTATTGATGATAGTTTGCTGGCCTGGTCTGAATTGCTGATAGCCGAAGGTATCGCGTAATACCTGATGAGCCAGCTCTTCTTTGTTTATCACTGCCGCCGTAGACACTCAATTCCCCAACTGTTCAAACCACCCGGCTAAGCCCTAAAGCCGCCGGGGCTGTACTGCACCGACATAATATAACCTAAATAATTCCGGGTGCGGCCAACGCAACTGCAACCAGAAGTATGGCGCAATTACATGATGTCGTTAAGCATAATACCCACACCGATACGGGTCTGCTTATGGTTGTAGTCGATCAATGACTCGCCGTAGCCGCTAAATACCTGAGTATAGAAGCGAACCTGTTTGGAAATCGGGTAGCTCCAGCCAGTCGTCGCACCGCCGTAACCGGTATTCCAGTTGTAACGGCTTTCCACGCTGAACACGCTGTCACCCCACGCATAACCGACTTTCAGGCGGTAATAACCCATGTATTTGTTGATGTCCGGGTTATCGTCGTTTTCATCGCTTTCAGGGATGCGGTACCACGGTTTTAAATCCACCTGCCAGTTACCGTTTTGCGCCATGAAACGGGCATACACGCGGTTCCAGCTGCGGGACGTCGGATCTGAGCGGCCGTTAGACTGATGGCTGACACCATATTCTGCTTCGCGCAATGTCCAGCCGAGGAAATCGTAATCCGTTGCCCAGGCGAGGAAAAGCTGTGGCTCGTAGTTGGTCTCACGAAAAGGTGAAGACTCGCCGCTGTTGGAAAGCTGCCAGAATGATTTTTGCGTGTAAGACGCGCCGAGCACCGAATTATCACCCGCAATTCCACGCCACAACGGGAACGCCAGGCTGAGCTGGAACTCGACTTCATCATGACGTGCTTTATCTGCCCAGTCGTAAGACTGAATGGCTTTCTTGTTGATATTGCTGGTATCAGTGTAAATCAGGTAGTTTTGTTCGTAAGGATATAATGTGAACGGGTTGTCGTGCTCCTGCAACATATTCGCAATAATACTTCCGCGTACCGCAGGTTTATCATGCACTTCCTGCACAGTGGCCTCTGCGGCGTGTCCCAGCATTGGCATCGCCAGCATGGCGGCTCCGACAGCCCAATTTTTACGCATTATTCCTTACCCTCACCCTAAAGTTATCGACTGATTATTTTTGAAAATATGCCGTCTGCCCGGCCAACCACGCGCTGACTAAAATCCGGAAATCTCAAAGCAGGGCATTTTACACACAAATACATTTCTAGATGAGTACTGAATACATTTATCCTTCGCTGTGTAGAAATCCTTCCTGCCCGCACCTAAAATCAACACTTCGTTAACTTTTTCGGCGAACATACTGTCCACCCGTTTTCGTCAGGAATTTATTCATGTCTGCTTCATCTCTCAGCCACGAGGCTGCCCTGCAACTGATCGGCAATATTTTCGTTTACGATATGCCGTTTAACCGCGAACTGGGCCTCGAGCTGAAACGTCTCGACTGCGACTACGCAGAGTTAAAATTTACCAACCAGACAAAACTGGTGGGCAATGCCGCACAAAAAATCCTGCACGGCGGCGTAATTGCTGCGGTGCTGGATGTCGCCGCCGGTCTGGTCTGTGTGACCAGTTCACTGATCCGCCGCGACAAACCTGATCACCCGTTACTGGAAGCCGAAATGCGTCAGCGTTTATCCAAGATGGGCACCATCGATTTACGCGTTGATTACCTGCGTCCGGGCCGTGGCGAGTATTTTATTGCCTCCGCCAGCCTGATCCGTGCCGGGAACAAAGTCTCCGTGGCGCGCGTGGATTTACACAGCGACACGGGCATTCACATCGCGACCACTACGGCGACCTATATGGTGGGCTGAGATCAGGTAAACTCCGCTTCTTTCCTTACTCTTTTTTCAGGTACCCACATGGACGCACACCGTACCCGGCAAGGTGTTATTTTTGCCTTTATCGCCTATCTGATCTGGGGGATCGCGCCAGCGTATTTCAAGCTCATCAAACAGGTTCCGGCGGATGAAATTCTGACTCACCGGGTGATCTGGTCTTTCTTCTTTATGTTAGTGCTGCTCTCCGTCAGCCGCAGCTGGGGCGATGTCCGCCGGGTATTGGCACAACCGAAGAAAATCGGCATGTTACTGATTACCGCCCTGCTTGTCGGTGGGAACTGGCTGATTTTTATTTGGGCAATTAATCATAATCACATTCTGGAAGCCAGCCTCGGCTACTTTATCAATCCGCTGGTGAATGTGGTGCTTGGCATGCTGTTTTTGCGTGAACGATTCCGAAGTTTGCAATGGTTCGCCGTGGCGCTGGCTTTCGCCGGGGTGCTGGTGCAGGTGTGGGTATTTGGTTCCGTGCCGGTCATCGCCATCGGGCTGTCCCTGACATTCGCCTTCTATGGCCTGCTGCGTAAAAAAATAGGCGTAGATTCGCAAACCGGGATGCTGATTGAAACCCTCTGGTTGCTGCCGGTGGCCGGGATTTATCTGTTCTTTATTGCCCACAGCCAGACCAGCAATCTGGCAGCGAATCCGTGGTCTCTGGATTTATTGCTGATGGCGGCCGGGATTATCACCACCATTCCGCTACTGTTCTTTACCGCCGCCGCTGCCCGGCTGAAGCTCTCCACGCTGGGCTTTTTCCAGTATCTCGGGCCAACGCTGATGTTCCTGCTGGCCGTGGTGTTTTACGGTGAAACCGTCAACACCTCACAACTTATCACCTTCGGCTTTATCTGGGTGGGACTGCTGTGCTTTATCAGCGATGCGCTCTATACGCAGGGGCGTTTACGACGAGGAAGAAGCGGACACAGCGCTGCGTGAGATAAAGCGCGCCATCGCGGGACCGGTGGCCAGGATGGTGATCAGACGCAGCGTCTGCATCGCCATCACAAAACCTAAATCGGCGTGGCTGCCTGCCGCAATAATCGCCACGGTGTCCAGCCCGCCCGGGCTGGTCGCCAGATAAGCCGTCAGCATATCGACGTGCAAAAGTTTGGTCAGCACCCATGCCATGCCCCCGCAAATCAGCATCAGCCCGATAATCGAGGCAATCATCTGAGGCAGCGTACGTAAAGCCAGTTTGAAAATCGGACGTGTAAAGCGCAGCCCGACACTCCAGCCAATCAGCGTGTACGCCATCGCCAGCAGCCATTCCGGCACTTCTAAGGTCACCGTTCCGGTGGAATGCAAAACCGCGCCGACAATGGCCGGAAGCAGCAGCGCGCCGGAAGGGATACGCAGGCGCGGCCCCAGCCAGACACCGGCTACTGCCAGAAATAGCGTGGCAAAGAAACGCCAGGTGAGCGGCGGAAACCAGACCACTGCCGCCGCCAGCGATGCGCTGTCGCCCATAGCCATACGCGCAACAAATGCGGCAGCCGTGGCAACAAACAACACGCGCAGATACTGCATAAACGCCACCAGACGGACATCCGCACCGAAATCACCGGCCATCGCGACCATGGCGCTGGCACCGCCGGGTGATGAACCCCACGCGCCGGTCGGGCCGGGTAACTGGCTAAAACGTACCAGCAACCAGCCGGAAAGTCCGCTGGCAAGCAGCGTCGCCACCAGCACCATCAGCACCAGCGGCCAGTCATTGAGTAACGGTGGCAGAATCGAGGGCGACAGACTTTGCGCGATCATACAGCCCAAAATGCCCTGCGATATTTTGAAGAACAGCGGATGAATACGCACGCTGGCACCCAATAAACCCATGACGACGCCGACAATCATCGGCCCGAGCAGGAGCGCAGCGGGAACGTGGAAGGTCTGAAAAATAATGCCCAGAATCAGTGAGGAAACGACGAGGATAAACCACTGCCCCGCCGGAACCATCCTTTCCATCAGCATGGTCGGTTATAACCAGTTTTTACGTTTGAAGTACAGGTAAGGCGCCAGCCCGGCGAGGATCATCAGCGCAATCGCGCCCGGATAACCGAATGACCATTTCAGTTCCGGCATGAATTCAAAGTTCATCCCGTAACTGGAAGCCACCAGCGTTGGCGGCAGGAACACCACCGAAACCACCGAGAAAATCTTAATAATGCGGTTCTGTTCGATGTTGATAAAACCCATCGCCGCCTGCATCAGGAAGTTAACTTTCTGGAACAGGGATTCGTTGTGCGGCAACAGGGATTCGATATCGCGTAATACTTCACGCGCCTGCTCAAGCTGACCTGCGGGTAAACGAGCCTTACGCACCAGGAAATTCAGCGCGCGCTGGGTATCCATCAGACATAAACGCACTTTCCAGCCGATATCTTCCAGTTCTGCCAGCGTGGAAAGTGCAGCATCGTATTCGTCGCCCTGATGCCCTTCCATGATCACGCGGCTGAGTTTTTCCAGATCACTGTAGATATTTTCAATTTCATCCGCCAGTTGCTCTATTTTAGTTTCGAACAAATCCAGCAGCAGTTCATAGGCGTTGCCGTCAACCAGCGTCTGGTTGCGGGCACGCATACGGTAGAGACGAAATGCCGGTAATTCGCGCTCACGCAGGGTATACAGACGACCTTCGCGCACGGTAAATGCCACGGTGCTGTTGCCGGCATGATCTTCGGCATCTTCATAGTAAAAGAAGGAGTGAATGTGCAGGCCGTCTTCATCTTCAAAGAAACGTGCAGAAGCTTCGATGTCGTCCAGTTCAGGACGTGTCGCCAGGCTTTGCCCTAATTCACTTTGAACGCGCTCACGCTCCAGCTCGTCAGGTTCGACCAAATCCACCCACAATGAGGTTTTGAGATCGTCTGACTCGTCCAGCTCTAAACGGGATAAGCGGCTGTTTTCTAATTTAAAAGCACTCAGCATGTGCCCGTTCTCCCAAAAATGACAGAAAGTGGACAACGCGTTGAAGCACAAAAAATCACGGGGTGAGAATTGTCACCGGCGTAATTCAGACCAAATTCAGATCTGACTCACAGCGACAGAACGGGGGTCGCTGACAACCACTAAGGCCATCAGCAAAGAGGAGGGCCTTAGAAGTGGTACCTAATGAACAGGTTATTGAGCCAGTATCTACTGGGTGTGTCCAAGGCGAAGTTCCTCATTGATAATAGTGCGCGCATGTTACGCCGGGAATAAAAAGACTGTCAACCGCGAACAAATCTATTCTGGCAACATTTATGCATAAATTTCAGGCTGGCCTGATAACCTTACCGGCTTATCGGATGGTGCTTTTTTGGCTACACTCAATGCCCTGATCTCCCCTCACTTTTCAGATACCCAAAATGATTAAGCAGATAAACCAAGATACGTTATGCGACCTGATCACCAAGGCGGCGCATTCACCGCGACTGCGTCAAAATCTGAATATGCATCCGGCGCCTGAAGATGACGTTCAGCGTCTGGCCATCGCCATGGAACCCGGCACTTATGTGCGCATTCACCGCCATCCACACACCTGGGAAATGCTGACCGCCCTGCGTGGTCGCTTTCTGGTACTGATTTACGATAACAGCGGCGAAGTCACCGACCGCCTGTGGCTCGGCGCAGAAACCCGTCTGCTGGAAATCCCGGCCAATACCTGGCACAGCGTGCTATCTCTCGACGAAGGCGGCGTGATTTTTGAAGTGAAACACGGTGCGTATCAGCCAGTTCAGGAACAGGATTATCTGCCAGGCACCGCGCCGGAAGGCGAAGAAGGGGTCAAAGAAATGCTGGAATGGTATGCGAAAGCCGAAGTGGGTGAAACATTTAGCCTCTGACCTTTCGGCTCCTCCCCCTGCGAAGGGGGAGGATGGGAGGGGGTTTTACAGACAAAACAGGAGATTAAGCGCGCTTAAACGTTGGTTTTTGACCTTAATACCCCACCCCAACCCTCCCCTTCGCAGGGGAGGGAGTTAAAAATCAGACGGCTTCGAGGCGGGCGTAGGCGGCAACCAGCCACTTAATCCCTTCGCCCGGGAACGCCACCTGCAGACGGCTGTGTTCGCCGCTGCCTTCCATATTGACGATAGTACCTTCGCCGAATTTAGGATGCACAACGCGCTGGCCGAGTTTGAAGCCGGTGTCGCTGACGCTGGTTGGCGTGCCGACGCTGCGGTTGCTCATCGGGCGTGACACACTGGCGCGCATCCTGACTTCTTCGACACAATCTTCCGGCAGTTCGCCGACAAAACGTGACGGGCGATGAGACACTTCTTTGCCGTATAAACGGCGGGTTTCCGCGTAGGTCAGGGTCAGTTTCTGCATAGCGCGGGTGACGCCGACATACGCCAGACGGCGTTCTTCTTCCAGACGTCCGCCTTCTTCCAGCGACATCTGGCTCGGGAACATGCCCTCTTCCATGCCGACGATAAACACCTGCGGGAACTCCAGCCCTTTGGCCGAGTGCAGTGTCATCAGCTGCGTAGCGTCCTGATTGGCATCCGCCTGCCCTTCGCCTGCTTCGAGCGCGGCATGCGACAGAAACGCCTGCAGCGGCATCAGATCTTCGTCTTCATCCTGATAGCTGAACTGGCGTGTTGCTGTCACCAGTTCCTCTAAGTTTTCGATTCGCGCCTGCCCTTTTTCGCCTTTTTCCTGCTCATACATGATGAACAGGCCGGAATCTTTAATCACCCGGTCAGTCTGCACGTGCAGCGGCATATCTGAGGTTTCATGCGCCAGTGCGTCAACCAGTTCGGTGAAGCGTTGCAGTGAAGATGCCGCACGACCTGCCAGCACTTTTTCCTGCAACAGCGCGCGGGTGGCCTGCCACATGGTCATCTGACGATCACGTGCTGTCTGGCGCACCACATCCAGCGTGCGGTCGCCGATGCCGCGCGTCGGTGTGTTCACCACGCGCTCAAAAGCGGCATCGTCATTGCGGTTCGACATCAATCGCAGATACGCCAGCGCATCTTTGATTTCCTGACGGTCGAAGAACCGCTGACCGCCATAAATACGGTATGGCATCGCCATCTGCAATAAGGCTTCTTCCAGCACACGCGACTGGGCGTTGCTGCGGTAAAGAATGGCGCAATCTTTCAGCGCACCGCCGTTGTCCTGCCAGGTTTTGATGCGGTTAACCACAAAGCGCGATTCATCCAGTTCGTTGAATGCGCAATAGAGTGAAATCGGTTCGCCTTCGCCGTCCTCGGTCCACAGGTTTTTACCCATACGGCCATTGTTGTTTTCAATCAGTGAGTTGGCGGCTTTCAGGATGGTGCTGGTTGAACGGTAGTTCTGCTCCAGACGGATGGTTTGTGCATTCGGGAAATCTTTCAGGAAGCGCTGGATGTTTTCAACCTGCGCACCGCGCCAGCCGTAAATCGACTGGTCATCATCACCCACGATCATCACATTATTGTTGTCACCTGCCAGCAGGCGGATCCACGCGTACTGAATGCTGTTGGTGTCCTGGAATTCGTCCACCATCAGGTTGGTAAAACGTTCGCGGTAATGCTGCAAAATATGCGGCTTGTTCAGCCAGAGTTCGTGGGCGCGCAGCAACAGCTCGGCAAAATCCACCAGCCCGGCACGGTCACAAGCTTCCTGATAGGCCTGATAAATGCGTAACCAGGTCGCTTCAACGGGATTGTTGTAGGTTTCGACATGCTGCGGGCGCAGACCTTCGTCTTTTTTGCCGTTGATGTACCACATCGCCTGACGCGGGGGCCATTGTTTATCGTCGATGTTCAGGGCTTTGATCAGGCGTTTGATCAGACGTATCTGGTCATCACTGTCGAGGATCTGGAAATCCTGTGGCAAATTGGCGTCTAAATGGTGTGCACGCAGCAAACGGTGCGCGAGGCCATGGAAGGTACCAATCCACATGCCGCCCTGACTGGTGCCGATCAGCTGGTCGATACGGTGGCGCATTTCTGCCGCCGCTTTATTGGTAAATGTGACGGCCATAATAGAATACGGCGAGCACTTTTCTACCGCCAGCAACCACGCTATGCGGTGAACCAGCACGCGGGTTTTGCCACTGCCTGCTCCGGCCAGCACCAACAGATTGCTGCGCGGCGCGGCCACGGCTTCACGTTGTTTTTCATTCAGGCTGTCGAGCAGGTCAGAAACGTCCATAGGCACCGTTTGTCAGATGAGAAAAGCACTCACGCGAAAATTATCGCCGCGAATGCATTTCCACTGTGAATTTATACAGAGTAATTTAAGAAGGGATTATAGCAATGCTGTCAGCGATGCCAACTGCGAAATCTCAATATGCGGTAACAGACGGGCATCGTTAATGTGCATCAGGTCGCCTTCGCGCAAATTAATCCAGCATGATTGCATCCCGCAACGCACCGCGCCCGCGACGTCTGTCGTCAGGTCATCGCCCACATGCAGAATGTTTTCCAGCGGGATATCCAGCTTCATCGACGTTTTTTTATACATGTCGGCGTAAGGTTTGGCACGGCCATGATCGCCCGCCCGCAACGTAAACTGGAAATATTGCGCCAGACCACAGGCGTGCGGATCGGCATTGCCGTTAGTGATAGCAACCAGCGGCCAGCGTTCGGCCAGCGCCGCCAGCGCGTCGTGATTTTCCTGCGGAACATAAATCCTGCTGCGCCACTTCGCGAAGGTTTCCATTGTGGCTTTGGTGCCCTGCTCAGCCTCACTGCGACTCAGACCCGCGCGGGTCATCGCCAGCAAAACCGCCTGACGGCGCCATTCGGTGACGTCGTGATAAATCTCCGCGTCCTGCGCCAGTAATTCTGCACGCATCAGGCGGACAGTATCCGGTGCCATATCCGTCAGCGCCGGATGGAAACCCTGCATGAATTTCAGCGTTTCGGTATCGGTACGGCGGATAACGTCGTAATTGTCATACAGCGTGTCGTCTAAATCGAAGGTGATCGCTTCAATGCGTTTCAGCGGACGATAGAACTTCATCAGGATTTTCCTCGTTTTGCGCGGGGATGCGCGGCGTCGTAAACCGTCGCCAAATGTTGAAAGTCGAGGTGGGTATAGATTTGGGTGGTGGACAGATTCGCGTGCCCCAGCAATTCCTGTACCGCGCGCAGATCCCCGCTGGATTCCAGCACGTGCGTGGCAAAAGAATGTCGTAGTTTATGCGGATGAATATGGCTGTTAACGCCCTGTTTCACGCCCCATTCAGCAAACCGTTTTTGCACGTTGCGCGCAGAAATACGGCTGCCTTTGCTCGACAAAAACATCGCGTCATCCTGCGGATTAAAATCAGCGCGGCGTTCCAGCCAGTGTTCGAGCCAGGTGACAGCCGTTCGCCCGATCGGCACTTTGCGCTCTTTGCTGCCTTTACCCAACACGCGCACTTCGCCGGAGGCCATATCGATATGTTTGCAGTCGATACCCACCAGTTCCGAAAGACGCAGCCCGCCGCCATACATCACTTCCAGCATCGCGCGGTCACGCACGGAAAGCGGATCATTGAGATCGATGTCCAGCAGTTTATTCACTTCATCGACATCAAGATTTTTTGGCAAATGCTTGGGTGAACGCGGCGTGGAAATGCCTTTGGCAGGATTGGCGCTTAATACGCCCTGACGCACCAGCCAGTCAAGAAAGCTGCGCAGCGAAGACATGCGCAGCGCCAGACTGGATGGCCCCAAACCGGCGCGTTTACTGCGCGCCAGTAACATGCGGACTTTTGGCGCATCCAGTTGCTGCCAGTGGGAAATACCGATCTCGCCGGAGATGACGATCAGGGCTTCTAACTGGCGGCTGTAATTGGTGGTGGTAAGCGGACTGAGCTGGCGTTCAACATGCAGGTAACGCAGAAACGCCTCGACTGCAGGATAGAGAGGCGATTCGGTGTGATTCATACGCGTTCGATCCAGCGTTCCAGCAGGCCAGGTAACATTTTTGCCAGTTGGTTGAGTAGCACCGTGCCCATTCCTGGCTGATAATGCTGGGGATCACGGCTGCTGAAAATCAGCACGCCCAGCTCACCCTGTTCGCCCATCAGCGACAGTGCGACGGAACCCACGGCTTTCGCCTGCGGCAATAACAGCAGTAATTCCGGACCGTTCAGGCCGCCGAGATAATGCGGCGTTTCGCCCAGACGCTGGATGCGCATGGATTCAAACGCGCTGCGGCTCACCGCAAGATGAGTGAAATCTGATGGCGCGCCGATGCGCCAGCCTTCACTGAACAAGCGCACATTGGCGCCCGCCAGCCCCAGACTGCGTGCCCAGCGTTGCAGGCGGTTAAGCATATCCTGCAAACTGCTGGCCGCCGCGAGCGTGGCCTGAAGCTCGATCATCCGCCCGAACAACGCTTCGTTGACCGAAGCCTGCTCCATCAGCAATGTAATTTCTTCTTCAAGCTGGGCAATCTGATGACGCTGACGTCCGAGTTGCCATTCAACCAGCGAAATACTGCCTTTCACCGGATGCGGTACGTGCATCTGCTCGACGCTGCGCGCATTGCGAATAAAGAAATCCGGGTTTTGCAGCAGATATTGCATCACGCTGTCATCGTCGAGAGCTATTACCGGTTCAATCTGGTCATCAAGATTGTTCATAGATGAATAAATCCGTCGTAAACATGAGTGGCAGGTCCGGTCATATAAAGCGGATGACCCGGCCCTTTCCAGCGAATGTCGAGGCTGCCTCCCGGCAGTTCCACCTGAACTTCTTCTGCGAGTAAACCTTGCTGAATGCCAACCGCCACAGCCGCGCAGGCACCACTTCCGCATGCCTGTGTTTCACCGGCACCGCGCTCGTACACGCGCAATTTTACGCTTTCCGGGCTGAGGATCTGCATGAAACCGACGTTCACACGCTCAGGAAAACGGTCATGACTTTCCAGCATCGGTCCGAGAACCTCGACTTCTGCTGTCAGCACATCATCCACCTGTAATACGCAATGCGGGTTTCCCATCGACACCACACCGCAAAATACTGTGCGCTCTTCTGCACGCAGAATATAGGTCTTTTCCGGTTTCGCTGCACGGAAAGGCACCTGTTGCGGCTCGAAAACCGGCTCGCCCATGTTGACCTGCACTTCTTCATCTTCGGTGACAGTCAGCACCATGCGGCCGGTCTGCGTGCTGACGCGGATATCACGTTTGTTTGTCAGACCTTTAATGCGGACAAAGCGGGCAAAACAGCGCGCACCATTACCACACTGCGCGACTTCACTGCCGTCCGCGTTAAAAATACGGTAATGAAAGTCTAATTCGGGATCGTAAGGAGGTTCCACCACCAGTAACTGGTCAAAACCTACGCCACGGTGACGGTCAGACAAACGACGGATCAACTCGGGAGAAAAATAGACATTTTGAGTGACGGCATCAACGACCATAAAATCGTTACCCAGGCCGTGCATTTTGGAGAACTGCATAACTGACTCCGTTTACCGCTGGTCAAATCCAGTCGCGATGATCCTTTAAGAAGAGGGTTCTGCCAGCATGGCACGAAACCCCCGACAATTTGCTGGTCAATCTCTGGAGTTCGTCGTGAGGCTTTCTGGTGATACCCCTTTTTCCTGCGACGAACCATCGTTCGCCGTACCCGGAACATTGCTGGTTTTTTGCGTGGCTGATTTTTCCGGCGGTGGGAAATACAACGGCCCTTTAAGTCCGCAACCGGAGAGAGAAAAGAGTATTGTCGCGGCCAGAGACCAGCGTAAAGCGTTTTTCATTTTATGAATGCCCGTAATTCATGCGACCAAGCTCTCTATAATCGCAGGTGGATCATGAAAAGCAACAGGAATCGACAAAACCCCCGGGCACATTTTCAGGGTTTAAAGCGCAGGAAAGCCGGATAATCTGCCACATGTCCGTGATATGGACACCTTTTCTAATGCAACTGGAATTGCTGCTTCAGCCGCGAAGGTTCGACGTCGCTTTCAGGCAAGGTGGCGCAGGCGGCAGAGAGGGCATTGCTGCGAAAAGGGATCACCTGAATCCGGTCATCGAGCGACACAATTTGATAGAACTGCGGCAGGTTGAAGTTAATAAAGCTTGAGCCGTAGGTAAACCGGTCATGGGAAGATGAGTAGAACCGGCTGACATCGCGCACCAGATCCTCTTTGCTGCCTTCGCAGTGGTGATAGACCTCAACACGGTTGGATTCATCAAGAATGTAGATATTAAAGCCGATGTCATCAGAACTGTCTTCGAAGAAGAACTGAATGATCCCTTCGCTGGCGTAGCCGTCAATCACAGCGGGGAGATGCGCCTGATCGGTCTGCAATTTCACCGACAAACCGTGCAGTTTGTTGTTGGAAATCGCGCCATAGAATTCGATCGCATTCTCCAGCTTTTGCACAGAAACGCTGAGACGTTCAAAGAACAGTCCCCAGGTTTGCCCGGCAACACGCACGGCTTTGAAGCGCCCGGGTTCGAGTCGTTTGCTCGACAGGCGAAGCTCAATACATTCCGACACCAGTTGCTGAATCCGCGTACGGATAAGGCCACGTAAATGCTGACTGTAGCAGAACACTTCTACCGATTCCGGCGGTGCAGCATCCTGATGCATTTTGCCCAGAATAGTTTTCAGCGCTTCAAGCACCGCCTGTTCACCGCTGAAATGCAGCGTACGCACTTCATTCCATGAGTTGCGATAGAGCAGGTCAATACTGCCGACCATGCATTGCTGATTCTGCCCGAAACTGAAAACATCCAGCTTACGGAAATCAAAATGCACCACCTGATTGCGGAAAGCTGCGGTCGGATCGTGTTCCAGATTAACGATAATCGCTAAGTGCCGAATTTCGCACGGGCTGTACAACGCTTTTGGCGTCGGTGCCGCCAGGCGCAGCGGGAAGTTGTGCGAAACATCCGCCACCAGTTCGCGCAGTTTGGCGATATCACACAAGCTGCCGCTTTTAATATGCAGACGTGTCGTGGATGTCAGCAGACCGTTGAAATAGGCCCACGCCACCAGTTTATTCAGATAGCGGTTATATTCCAGCGGCTGGTGGCTGACGATAGATTCCATCGACGGCGACTGATTATACAGATACCAGCCGGTGCGGTTCGCACGGCCAATCGGCACATGAATAAAGGTTAAATCGCTTTCTGACAGATCAGGTGAAATCTGCGGATTCACCAGCGTGACTTTACCCGGCAGCGCTTCAAACGCGGCGTACAACTTACGGGTCAGCACGCCGATATCCTGCGGGCTGGCACTGACGCTTAAATTGTTGCGACGGGCAAAGCGGATCAGGTTGCGATAGCTTTGCATCATGGCATCGAGCAGTTCGTTATGCGCTTCGCGCACACGCTCGATTTTCCAGTTCGCCCGGTTATCCAGCATAGCCAGACGTTCTTCATCCCATCCCCATTCAGCCACCAGTTGACTGAGAATTTCACGACGCCAGCCAACCGATGCCCGTGCACGGGAGAGTTTTTCGCAGACTTTTAAATAGAAACAACGGCGGACTAAATCAAGGCGGGTGAAATCTTCAATCTGGGTGAGATAACGGGTCACGCGGTCGAGCATCATACAATAGGAATCAAGCCCGAAGCAGACGATCTCACCCTGATGCAGGCGTTGTTTAATATCCATCGCCAGCAATTGCGTTTTAGGGTATTCCCAGGAGTATGTTTCCAGCAGCAACGTTTTGAGCACCGCTTTATAAGGAGAATCGATACTTTTATACAACTGCCACAAACTCGCGCCGAAATACTCCTCCGCTGACAGCGTACTGAGGCCACCGAGATCGAGCCATTCGTTTGGCGTCAGTGCGCCCTGTGCATACAGCGAAAGCACATATTCGTCGTAATGTGCTTCTTCTTCACCCGGCACCATATTCCATAGAATACGCTTACCGGCCAGACGGACGGCGGTACGGTAGAACTCGTCGAGCAATAAGATGTGCTGTGTTGAACCACAGTCTTCACCACCCAGGCTGCCACTTTCATTGTGGCGGAAGCGGTTTTCGTCGATCAGGAAGAAGCTGACTTCTACGCCCAGCGAGGCCGCCCATTTTTCTAACAGGCTGCATTTTTGCTGTAAGCGGTTACGCTCTTCGTTATCGAGCCAGGACTGATGGCAGACCCAGATATCCAGATCAGAGCTTTGACTCTGGCCAATGGAAGAGGTGCTGCCCATGGAATACACGCCAGTGATAGGCAATTCACCTTTCACAAGAGGTTCGAGCGCGCTGCCCCATTTATCTTCAAGGTCAGTCAGGTAGGTTTGTTGGGATTCATCAGGCGTGAAAACACAGATACCATGCGGAACCTTACCTTCAAGGTATCCCGGCATCAGAGGGTGATGTTGATGTAAAAAGACAGGAAGCAGCTGGTAGACCTGTTGAAACGCAGGACCCATTGCTGCCAGTGCGCGATCTACTCGTAACTGATTGATCGCATCCAATCTTTGCTTCAATGTCTCGATGTAGAGGTACAAGACGTTTCGCCTGATTATGTGTCTGGAAAGAACCCCGTTCCAAATCCGTCATTTATCGTGATGCTTATGCTTTGAACAACCGCGATTGTGCAAATAGTTGACGAATAATTGCTGGAAACGTGATCAATTTAACACCTTGCTGTTTGACCGTAAAGAAAGTAACGCACCACAATTACTCTTCCGCTTCTCTGGATTTTACCGTCTGTTCCGAAACGGAACAAATCTCTTCAACACCCGTTAACCTTCTTTTACGAATGGCTTCTTACGCTGACAGCTTTCTATTGTCAGTGGTAGGATGGGCACAGAGACAGTTAAACGGTATCAAACATGTTAGACAAAATCATTCGAATTGCCACCCGCCAGAGCCCGCTGGCTTTGTGGCAGGCACAATATGTTCAAAGCCGGCTGATGGCCTGTCATCCCGGTTTGCAGGTGGAACTGGTTCCAATGGTGACCAAAGGCGATATCATTTTAGATACCCCGCTGGCCAAAGTGGGTGGCAAAGGTTTGTTCGTCAAAGAGCTTGAACTGGCGATGCTCGATGGCCGTGCGGATATCGCCGTGCATTCCATGAAAGACGTGCCGGTAGAGTTCCCGGAAGGTCTGGGACTGGTCACTATTTGTGAACGCGAAGACCCGCGCGATGCTTTCGTCTCCAATCAGTACGCCAGTCTGGCGGATTTGCCACAAGGCAGTATTGTCGGAACATCGAGCCTGCGCCGTCAGTGTCAGTTGCGTCAGAAACGTCCTGATCTGATGATCCGTGATCTGCGCGGCAATGTGGGCACCCGCTTATCCAAACTCGATAACGGTGAATACGATGCCATTATTCTGGCTGTCGCTGGCCTGAAACGTCTGGGTCTGGAAAACCGCATCACTTACGCACTGACACCGGAAGAGTGTCTGCCCGCTGTAGGACAAGGTGCCGTCGGTATCGAATGCCGCCTTGACGATCAAACTACCCGCGACTTGCTGGCACCACTGGCGCACCGTGAAACCACGTTACGTGTGCAAGCTGAACGGGCAATGAATATGCGTCTTGAAGGGGGATGTCAGGTGCCAATCGGCAGCTATGCCGAGCTGGAAGGTGACGAGCTCTGGCTTCGTGCGTTGGTCGGCGCACCGGATGGCAGCCAGATGGTGTGTGGAGAACGTCGCGGTCCGGCCGCTAACGCGCACCGCATGGGTGTCGACCTGGCAGAAGAGCTGCTCGCCAACGGCGCGCGCGAAATCCTGCATGAGGTCTATCAGGGGAACGTGCCTAAATGACCATTCTGGTCACCCGCCCCTCTCCGGCAGGAGAAGCACTGGTTAGCCGGCTGCGCGCTCTGGGGCGGGTTGCCTTCCATTCCCCGCTGATTGATTTTGCACCGGGGAACCAGCTCGCATCGCTTCCGAACCTGCTATCCTCATTAAATCAGCAAGATCTGGTGTTCGTGCTCTCGCAACATGCCGTCAGTTACGCTGACCGGGCTTTGCGCCAGTCCGCCACAAACTGGCCGGACACCGTGAATTATTTTGCCATTGGTCGCACCACTGGCCTGATTTTCCACCGGGTCAGCAGCCTGCCGGTTCTCTATCCTCAGGATGGCGAAACCAGCGAGACGTTATTGAATCTTCCGGCATTGCAACGCATACAGGGTAAAAAAGCGCTGATATTACGCGGTAATGGCGGACGGGAGCTGTTAGCCGAAACGCTGACAGAACGCGGTGTCGATGTCACCTACTGCGAATGTTATCAGCGCAGCCCGGTTTACTACGATGCCAGTGAACAGAGTGCACTCTGGCAACGGGCCGGAGTTGATACGCTGGTCGTGACCAGCGGAGAAATGCTGCAACAGTTGTACCAGTTAGTTCCTGATTACTATCGAAATTCATGGTTACTGCGCTGTAATCTGGTGGTGGTCAGTGAACGTTTGGCAGCCCTTGCACGCCAGCTTGGCTGGAGCGCAATTCGGGTTGCTGAGAATGCAGACAATGATGCGCTGATCCGCGCATTACAACTACCTGACTAAGGGATGTGCCAAAATGACGGAACAAAAAAATCCTTCCGCGCCGGATGAGAATGTTGTTGTCTCCCCAGCGGTTGAGAGCCCCCAGCCAGACGCTTCCGACCTGGACAAGACGCTGAAAACGTTGCAGAAAAAGCAACGCACCGTGCCGGTACTGGGTGCTATAGCAATTGTATTGGTGATCGCGCTTGGCGCCGGTCTCTATTATCACGGCCACCAGCAGTCGCTGGCGCAGGTTGCCTCAGATGAAGCGCTTTCTGAACAACTCGATGCGCTGCAAAAAACCCAGCAGCAGGACAAACAACAAATCGCTGATCTGCTCGCTCAGCAGCAAAAAACCCGGCAAGAGGCCGATCGTCAGCAGGCTTCGTTTGGTCGTCAGCTAAATGAGCTACAAGACAAAGTCGCCAGCATTTCCGGCAGCGATGCCAAAACCTGGTTACTGGCGCAGGCCGATTATCTGGTGAAACTCGCTGGCCGCAAATTGTGGAGCGATCAGGATGTCACCACCGCTGCCGCACTGCTGAAAAGCGCAGATGCCAGCCTGGCCGACATGAACGATCCGAGCCTGATTGACGTGCGCCGTGCGCTGAACGAAGACGTGGGCAGCCTTTCTGCCGTTGCGCAGGTCGATTTCGACGGCATCATTCTCAAGCTGAATCAGCTATCGAATCAGGTGGATAACCTGCGTCTGGCCGACAATGATACTGACGATTCCCCGATGGACAATGACAGTTCCAGCTTGTCCAGCTCTCTGACCGAATGGCGTCAGAACCTGACCAAAAGCTGGCACAACTTTATGGATGACTTCATCACCATTCGCCGCCGTGATAGCAGCGCAGAACCGCTCCTGGCACCGAATCAGGATGTGTACCTGCGCGAGAATATTCGCTCGCGTCTGCTGATTGCCGCACAAGCCGTTCCGCGTCATCAGGATGAAGTCTACAAACAGTCGCTGGAAAGCGTCTCAACCTGGGTTCGCGCCTACTTTGATACGTCCGATCCTTCGACCAAAGCGTTTCTTGAAGAACTGGACAATCTCAGCCAGCAATCTGTTTCGATGGACGTGCCGGAGGAGCTGAAAAGCCAGCCGATGCTGGAAAAACTGATGCAGACCCGCGTGCGTAACCTGCTTCAGCAGCCCGCCGCCGCCACGCAGGGGGAATAACACATGTTACGAGTTTTCGTGTTGTTCCTGATTGTGTTTGCCGGGATTATTGTCGGCCCGATTCTGGCCGGCCATCAGGGCTATGTCCTGATCCAAACCGACAATTACAATATTGAAACCAGCGTCACCGGTTTAGTCATCATGCTGATCGTGCTGATTGTGGTGCTGTTCTTGATTGAATGGATCCTGCGCCGCGTTCTGCGTACCGGTGCCCGTACCCGCGGCTGGTTTGCCGGGCGCAAAAGCTCTAAAGCGCGTAAGCAAACTCACGCAGCTATGCTCAAGCTGGCGGAAGGCGATCATCGTCAGATGGAGAAATTGCTGGCGCGCAATGCTGATCACGCCGAACAGCCGGTGGTGAACTATTTACTGGCAGCGGAAGCGGCGCAGCAGCGCGGCGACGATATCCGCACCAATCAGTATCTGGAGCGGGCGGCAGAAATCGCGGATATCGACCAGATGCCGGTCGATATCACCCGCGTACGTATCCAGCTGGCCAGAGGTGAAGTTCACGCAGCACGCCACGGCGTTGACCGTTTGCTGGGTCAGTCGCCACGTCATCCGGAAGTTTTACGTCTGGCAGAGCAGGCTTATCTTCTGACCGGCGCTTACGGTTCACTGCTGGAGATTTTACCGTCGATGGCGAAAGCCGATATTCATACCGACGATGAAATTCGTGTGCTTCAGGAGCAGGCTTATATCGGCATGATGAATCAGCTGATGGCTGAAGAAGGCAGCGAAGGCCTGAAGCGCTGGTGGAAAGATCAGAGCCGTAAAACCCGTCATGAAGTGGCCCTGCAGGTCGCAATGGCAACGCATCTGATTGAATGCAACGATCAGGATCTGGCACAGGAAGTGATCCTCGACGGGCTGAAACGCCAGTACGACGATCGGCTGGTCGCGCTGATGCCGAAGCTGCGTTCGGGTAATCCTGAGCAACTGGAAAAAACACTGCGTCAGTTGATCAAACAGAATGGCACAACGCCGCTGCTGAGCAGCACGCTAGGTCAGTTGCTGATGAAACACGGTGAATGGCAACAGGCGAGCGAAGCCTTCCGTGAGGCGCTGAAACAGCGTCCTGACGCGTATGATTACGCCTGGCTGGCTGATGCGCTGGACAAGCTGCATAAACCGGCAGAAGCAGCGGAGATGCGCCGTGAAGGGCTGATGCTAACCCTGAATAATTCGCAGCAACAGTAATAACCTTGCTGTCTGTAAAAGGCTCCTTCGGGAGCCTTTTTTATGTCGGTCGTAAATTTCAGACAAAAAAAACACTTGTCTGGAAGACAAGTGTCTAAAAACAATCAGGTCTAGGACAACAGATTTAGTGCCTCACTCAACGTTTTGCCTTCTGGATGATAGCGCTTGCGCGTTATCGGTCAGGATGACAATAGGCACTGTAAATTGGCTCTGCATCATTCCCAGGTTTATGAAGCCGGAGCAAACATAATAGGTGGAATGAGCATCTACGGCGAGAATATTGCAGGACGCGTGCCAATATGGCAAGAGTCCGTTTAAAATTTTTTATTTAACTGATAATTAACAGCTTTATTTTCACTAACCCTCAGCAGTCAATTTTTGGAAAGCCAGAGACTTCCCGTTAAACCGCCATTCTGTCGCCAGTGAGCGACGTGTGAATGTCAGCTTATGTGAAGCTTTATTTATCAATAAGATAAGTGTCTCCTGCAAGAGACAGGCATACAGCGGAATGTCGCAGATAAACAACAGGGTGAGTTGAGAAACTCCAGACGAAAAAAAACCTGCTTTAAAAAAGCAGGTTTCTTCGAATGTGGTCGGCGAGAGAGGATTCGAACCTCCGACCCACTGGTCCCAAACCAGTTGCGCTACCAAGCTGCGCTACTCGCCGATGTCGTGCATCTTACTACTTTCTGACGCTAACTGCATCATTTAAATGTATTTTGTGTGTGGTGCGAAGGGAGGGACTCGAACCCTCACATCCGAAGGACACTAACACCTGAAGCTAGCGCGTCTACCAATTCCGCCACCATCGCATGTCACAATCACAAAATCATTTTTAGAGTGGGGTGGCTAATGGGACTCGAACCCACGACAACTGGAATCACAATCCAGGGCTCTACCAACTGAGCTATAGCCACCATATCTCTAACTAACGTGAATTGTCTGACTTCAACATTCCACCGCAACTCTAGCGCATACTAAATGGTGCGCCCGACAGGATTCGAACCTGAGACCTCTGCCTCCGGAGGGCAGCGCTCTATCCAGCTGAGCTACGGGCGCTTAGCGCCGTTGCGGGTGGGGATACTACGGTTTTAACGCTTGGCTGTCTAGTGCTTTTTATCAGAAATATTGCGTTTGATTACGCTTTATCCAATACGCAGTAAAAGTAAGCATCTTGCCTTCCCCACCCGTGACTTACGACGTTATTTTGCTTTTTCTGCCGTCAGCGCAGCGCGCTTATGCATGCCGAGACCGAAGTATATCAGCGAGACTGCCGCGATAAAAATACCGCCGACCAGTAAAGAAACCCGCGTATCCGGATTAATCGCCATACCGACCAGCACACATGCCAGGAAAATCAGCGTCAGGTAGTTGGTATAAGGGAAGAGAACCGATTTAAACGGATGGTTTTTCAGTTTCTCTTTATGTGCATCACGGAAACGTAACTGACTGATCAGCACCACAAACCACGGCACCATGCCCGGCAGTACGCTGGCACTGTAGACATACACGAACACTTTCTCAGGATTCGGGATGATGTAGTTCAGGCACGAACCGACCAGCAGACACAAAATGGTGATGGCAATACCGTAAACCGGCACACCACTTTTCGAGACATTGCTCAGAAACGCAGGCAACTGCCGATTCTTCGACAGTGCATAAAGCATACGTCCGCAGCTGTACATACCGCTGTTACAGCCGGACAACGCCGCCGTCAGCACCACGAAGTTGATAATGCCAGCCGCCGAAGCAATGCCAATCTTCGCGAATGTCAGGACAAACGGGCTGCCGTGTGTGCCCATTTCGTTCCATGGGAAAATGGTGATGATGACGAAAATCGCACCGACGTAGAAAATCAGGATACGCCACAGGATATTGTTGATAGCGCGTTTGAGCGTAACCTGCGGATTCTTCGCTTCACCTGCGGTAATCCCCACCAGTTCCACGCCCTGATAGGACGCCACAACGATACACAGCGCAAACAGGAAACCTTTCCAGCCGCCTGCGAAGAAACCACCGTGCGCGGTCAGATTGGCAAAACCGACAGCTTCGCCGTGATTGCCAAAGCCGAAGAAGATTACCGCCAGCCCCACCACGATCATCACAATGATGGTAGTGATTTTGATCAGCGCAAACCAGAACTCCATTTCGCCATACAGTTTAACGGCGGCAAGGTTCGCGGCGGCTACAATCGCCACAGCCATCAGCGCGGGGATCCACTGTGGTAAATCCGGGAACCAGTATTGGGCGTATACTCCGATAGCGGTGATTTCAGAAATCCCCACTGCTATCCACATAAACCAGTAACTCCATGCGGTCAGGTAGCCGTAATATGGCCCAAGATATTTATGGGCGTAGACGGCGAACGAACCGGCAACGGGCTCCAGGTGCAGCATCTCGCCCATCGAGCGCATGATAAAGAAGACGAACACGCCCGCCAGAATATAGGCCAGCAATACTGACGGCCCGGCCCATTTCAGGGTACTGGCCGCGCCCATAAATAATCCAACCCCGATGGTGCCGCCGAGCGCTATCAGCTCAATATGTCTCGCTTCAAGCCCCCGGTGTAGCCCACCCTTTTCCTCTTGATTCGCCATAGTTCCTCAGTTTCTCTTTAATTGTGTTTGCCTTCCGGAATGACCGAAATGTTATTTTTATTTGTGATGATGCCCATATAGGGCGGAAAAACGGCGCTATGGTTCCGCATTTCAGCATGAGTTGCAAATCACAATTGAGAAAGATCCGCACGGGTAGACATGTCAGGGTGAAAACGACAGTAAACGATGGAGTGAAATGAGAGGTAAAACGCCGCGCTGAAGATCAGCCACGGCGCAAGTATTACAGACGACCGGTGTAGTAATAACGGATAAATTTAAGCAGTTTGAGCTGACGACGTAAACGGCTCGGCTGTAAAATCAACCGGTAGAGCCATTCCAGCCCCAGATTTTGCCAGATTTTAGGCGCACGTTTAACATGTCCGGTAAAGACGTCATAGGTTCCGCCGATGCCCATATAAAGCGCATCAGGATGCACAAGGCGGCAATCGCGCATCAGGATTTCCTGTTTTGGTGAACCCATTGCCACGGTCACGATAGCCGCGCCGCTGCTTTTCACCCTTTCGAACAATGCCTCGCGCTGTTCCGGCACAAAATAACCATTCTGGCTACCGACAATATTGACGTTCCACTTGGCGCGCAGCTTTTCTTCTGTCTGCGCCAGTACTTCCGGCTTACCGCCTATCAGAAAGACCGGTGTTCCTTCACGGCCTGCTCGCTCCATCAACCCTTCCCAGAGGTCAGCACCCGCGATACGCGAGACGTGTGACTGCGGGTATTTACGCCGTATAGCCCGCACAATGCTGATCCCGTCAGGGTACTTAAATTCCGCGTGCTCGATCAGCGTACGCATTTCAGGATTGCTTTCGACCGTCAGCACTTTCTCTGCATTTATCGCCACCAGCGAACCGTTTTTCACCTGATGACCGGCAAAAAGATAATCGAGAAAATGCGCCATATTGCGAAAGCCCCAAAGGCGGATCCCACGGATGTCGTATTGCGGGATTTTATTCTCCAAATTCATCCATCTTCCTTACTGCCAAAGGCTCCATGAGGTTTTTCCTGACCGGCATTTTGGCACGTATCAGCCCGGCAGCGTCAAACATCCAGTACAACAGTTTTGCGACAATCAGGCAGGCGCCGAATACGACACAGAAAAACACCACCCGCGAGAAAAAGGAATCCACGCCTTCGCGGGCAAGTACGATCATATTGAACACAGCACCAAAGCAAAAACTTTGCAAAATGGCGGCCTTATAAATGTTGGTGTCGGCTTTGCCTTTTTCATAAAGCCAGTCGAACCATTTAATGATCATGCCCACAGCCACTGCGCCAAGCGGGATAAACCAAACGCCGCCCATCACAACCAGTGAGCCAATTAGCGTCGGCGAAATGGCCAGACCGGAATGGTTGTCGAGCACATCCCAGGTGAAATAGTTGGCCGTGTTGAGCACTACGCCCGGACGGTCATGCCACAGCCAGCCGGGGATAAAGACGTAGAAATCACGGACAATAGGCGCCAGCCCCTGAAAACTAATTTTGTCGTAATTTTGCAGCAACAGCCCCAGATTTTCCCATGGCGAGAACGTATCACGCGTCAGATAAAGGAACGTGTAAATCGCCTCAGGGCCGCTGACATTCAATCCGTAGCGTTTAAGTGCCAGCCAGAACATACCAACGATACCCAGTACGCCTGCCGCCGCCAGCATCCACAAACTAATCCAGCCGCGTACAATGCCGATAAACAAAAACAGTGCGAACGCGATGATAATATTCGCGCGCGTCCCGCCGACGATGATGTACGTCAGCAGGCCAAATGCGACGGTACTCACCAGGAAAAACAGCCAGCGCTGCGGATTGGGTTTGAGGAAGAACACCACCAGCATCGCCGGCAGGAAGAAATAGAAGAAGCGTTTAAGCGCAACTCCGGACACATCACTGGAAAAAATCTGGCTGTACGACTTGAGCTTAAACAGCAAAAAGCCGTTATGCGCAAAGAAAATAGAAACCGTCACCACCGCAATCAGCGCCAGCAACATCCAGGTGAGATGGGTTTCGACACGGTTCATCGTAAACAGCGGGCGGGACGGGCCTTCATGTTTCGCCCTGAGCCGCGTTTTATAGCTGACATAATAAATACCGTAAAAACAGGTTGCGGCCAGCATCGCCTGTAACAGGTTTTCAACCGGTACGACGTTGACATCGAACTGGAAAACCAGCAGACAGGTCAGCGGAAAACCAAAATAAAATGTCAGCAGATACAACAGCGAAAACAGGACGTTGAAGTTAAAACGCACGCGGCGGAATTCTTTATAAGTCAGCGTCAGAATGAACAACAGCGAGAACGCATAAACGACAGACAGGCCGCCAAGCTGTGCCATTGTCATGATGTTTCTCCTGCCGCCAGCAGTAATGCCTGTTGCCAGCCCGCGATGTAATTCGGGTTGAAGAAGGCGATATTCTCCCGATCCGTGTTCAGCAACTGACGGCGCGCTTCGGCCACGGTTCTGGCATCCAGCGCATCACCATAAAACAGTACCGGCAGATTTTGCTCCGCCAAATCCTGCCAGAACGGGTTCTGACGGCTTACCACAAACGGCACGCCGAACTGAATCAGCAAACACTGCGTCCCGATACCCTGCTGGCGGTCGAAAATAAAATACCCCAGCGAGCAACGGCGCAGCACATCAAGATAATCAGCAAAAGGCATCGAGCCAGTCATCACTTCAATGTTTTCGGGCGCAAACAGTTTCAACGCTTCACTGTGAACCTGGTCGATGTACGCATGATTATTGGCCGGATACCCCATCGGGATAATCACCCGGATATCCGCACCAAACTGCTGATGCAACGAACGCAGTGCTTCAACATGTCGGTTAGTGCGGTCACCGGAATTGCCGACCAGCACCGTCATCGGCCCTGTCGGTTCAGGCTGACCGGCTGGAAGCGTCAGTGACGGATCCATGCGCGTCGGAAAATACAGTAATGAGGACGGTACACGCGGATGTCGCTGATGGAAATAAATCAGATCGCCGCGGGTAGCGAAAACATGGCCGATACGTCCCTGTGCCAGACGACGCATCAGATAGAACAGACGGAATTTCAGACCACCTGCCGATTCATAAAGATCGGCACCCCAGATGTGCCAGCTGGCCTGTTGCGACTTAATTTTGCCGGTCAGCAGCGCCAGCCAGAGCGTCGGGTTGAACTGACCATGGAAGAAGAAGTGATGTGTGCGATCCTGGGCGCGGGAAATAACCGCATCGGCCAGCGATTTTTTGTCCGGATAAACACGAATATCCAGACGAGTGAATTCAGCAAATGCTGATGCATCCGCTGCCGCCACCATAAAATGATAAATCAGCTTTTCAGGCGCACATTCGGCCAGAACATCATTAAAAAAGCGCAGCACGGTGACATTATGGTGGGGAATGTCAGATCCCAAAACGTGAATCAGCGTTGTCATGCTCGTCTACGATAAATAACAAATACGGTACAGCACAGGGCGAAATAAACGACATACGTCGCCATATACGCTTGCGCGGCGCCAAGAGAACCCCGTATCGGGATCAACCAATGTGAAAAACCCGTCAGTAACGCAAACTGGCTGATTTCAGTCAGCACGTAAAAGCGCAGAGACGCTCTCGCAATCACCAGATAGCCAAAAACATACGAGCCGACTTTCAGTACGTCACCGACTAACTGCCAGGCAAACAAATCGCGCATTGCGATAAATTGTGTTGAAAACAGCAACCAGATGGCGAAGTCGCGCAGCAGCCAGACAGTAAAACTGACGGCCGCCACGGCGGGCAGAACAAATTTTAGCGACTTAACGATTTCACGCGAGACATCGCGTTTGTCAGTCATGCGCGATAACGTCGGCAATAAATACACGCTGAAAGAAGCGGTGATAAACTGCAAATAGGCATCAGAAATACTGCTGACGCCCTGCCAGATCCCCACATCCTTCCAGCTGTAATGCTCCGCCAGCAGATTTCGCATCATCACATACGCCACGGGCAACGTAACAGACGTGATCAGCGCCATCAGGGTAAATTTCCCCAAATGGCTGGCGATAAAGCGATCCCAGCCCGGTTTTAAGTAGGCCAGCGGAAAGGATTTTCGTCGCCACACCATGCCACCCGCAGGGAGTATTACCAGTGCAGGCACCAGCGCCAGCCCGGCCAGCGCGCCTTCATAGCCACCCAGTTTGAAACACAACAGATAGGCCAGTAAACCAATCAGACTGCCGCCAATCACGGCCAGCGCATTACCCATCGCATCACGATAACCTTTCAGGATGGCCTGAAAGTAGTTGGCGTAAGCAATGCCCATCTGGATAAAGGCCACGGCCCGGACAACGGCCTGATAGCGATCGTGCCCGAACAACCCGACACTGATGGGCCCGGCGGCCAGCAAAAAGATGGCGGCCAGCAGCGTCGAGAAACCCAAAATCAGCGAAGACGACGTGCCGAGTACGGCTTTAAGCCGCTCAGGATCCTGATGATATTCGGCAACGTATTTGGTTATACCATTGAAAATACCTGCACCGGACAGAACGCCAAGTACGGTTACGAGCTGGCGGAAATTGCCTGCCTGCCCCACGCCTTCAGGGCCGAAGGTTACGGCCAGCAATTTCACCACCAGCAACCCGGCACCAATTTTAATCAGCGTAGAACCGGCGGTCCAGACTGATGCTTTTGCCAGCGACATATCAGGCGAAATATTGCAGCATGGCCGCAATCACGACGCGCTGCGTGTCATCGGTCATGTTGTAAAACAACGGTAAACGCACCAGCCGCTCACTCTCTTTTGTCGTGAAACGATCGACACCCGCGAAACGACCAAAATTTTCGCCCGCCGGACAAGCATGCAGCGGGATGTAATGGAATACGGTGAGAATATCGGCCGCTTTCATGTGACGAATAAACGCGTCGCGGTCGTCGATATCGTTCAGGCGCACATAGAACATATGGGCGTTTTGCACACAATCTTGTGGAACCGAAGGCAACTGAATGCGGCCTGCATCGGCCAGATCCTGCAACACCTCATAATACTGATTCCAGATTGCCAGACGGCGCTGATTAATCTTTTCAGCCGCATCCAGATTTCCCCACAGATACGCAGCCTGCAAATCGGACATCAGATAACTGGAACCGATATCACGCCAGGTGTATTTATCCACCTGACCGCGGAAGAACTGGCTGCGGTTGGTGCCTTTTTCACGAATGATTTCAGCACGATCAATCAGGGCCGGATCATTAATCAGCGTGGCACCGCCTTCGCCGCCCGCCGTGTAATTCTTGGTTTCATGGAAACTGAAGCAACCGATATGGCCGATAGTGCCCAGCGCTTTGCCTTTGTAAGTCGACATCACGCCCTGCGCGGCATCTTCCACCACAAACAGATGATGTTTTTCGGCGAGCGCCATAATGGTGTCCATTTCACAGGCCACGCCCGCGTAATGCACCGGGACAATCACTTTCGTTCTTTCCGTGATAGCCGCTTCAATCAGGGTTTCATCAATATTCATGGTATCCGGGCGGACATCCACAAACACGATCTTCGCACCGCGCAAAACGAACGCATTGGCCGTCGAAACAAACGTGAAGCTCGGCATAATCACTTCGTCGCCGGGCTGAATATCCAGCAGCAACGCGGCCATTTCCAGCGAGGCCGTACAAGACGGCGTGAGCAAAACTTTCGGACAGTTGAAACGCTGTTCAAACCATTTCTGGCAGCGCAGGGTAAACCCGCCGTCACCGCACAGTTTGCCGCTGTTCATCGCCTCGCGCATGAAATCAATTTCAGTACCCGCAATCGGTGGCGCATTAAAAGGGATCATCGTTTCACCTGTACAACCAGTACGCCGTGCGGATAACTTTGCCACCGCTGGCGAGATAAAGATTTAAGGCCGCGATATTGCCGGTTTGCGTGGCCACATACATTCGCGACACGCCCTGTTCAGCACACCATTTTTTCGCAGCCGCCATTAACTTTTTGCCCGCTCCCTGCCCCTGATATTCAGGTCTGACAGCCAGCAGGCCAATTCTTGCTTCGTCTTGCGAAATACGACGCAAGGTGACAAAACCCAGCGCATTGCCCTGCTCGTCATCGGCCCAAAGACAAAGATGGTCGAACGTACCCAGCACCGCCTTTTCCGCCCACATCGCATAGAAACGGGCGCTGTCATCAGGCTGATACCAGGGCGCGCGAAAACGGCTGAGATGAAAAGCCTGACGGGCAATCGCGGTCACATCCGCAATATTGTCCGGTACCGCCAGACGCCCGGCCATCAGCGCATTATCTTGCGTCGTCACCGCGACACAAATGTCCGTTTCACCTTCTGCCAGCCGGAAACCCAGCGCAGAAAGTGCGTCCAGCGTGTGCGTTTGTGACGCATCCACTTTCGACTGCACCAGCGCATATTGTTCCAGCCTCTGCGGCGTGATTTCACCGGCAGAGGCCTCTGGCGTCAGACGCGCACTGTTGAGCTGGAAGAAATCACTCTCCCATTCGAGCGGGGCGATATTGCCGTGCAAAGGCAGGTTTATCGCCATACGCCTTTGGTATCCACAATCCATGACTGCCGGACCTGATCAGCAGGGATCGCTTTGAACGGCTTGTGATCGACTAACATCACCAGCAGATCGGCTTCTTCCAGCGCGCGATCAAGGGGATGTAACGTCACTTTGTCCGCCAGAGAAGCAGGAAGCTGATGCACATTAGGCTCAACCGCCCAGGTTTCTCCGGCGTGCCAGTCGGCAATCAGGTGCGTCACTTCCACTGCCGGGCTTTCACGGAGATCGTCAATATTCGGTTTAAACGCCAGACCAAAGCAGGCGATTTTGATGTCGGCTGCACGTTTGCCCGTGGTAGTCAGGCAATCTGCCAGTGCCGCTTTCACGCGCTCCACCACCCAGTGCGGTTTGCTGTCGTTCACTTCACGCGCCGTGCGGATAATTCTTGCCAGCTCAGGGTTTTGCGCAACAATGAACCACGGATCAACCGCAATACAATGCCCGCCCACACCCGGCCCCGGCTGCAAAATATTTACCCGCGGATGGCGGTTCGCCAGGCTGATCAGTTCCCAGACGTTAATGCCCTGCGCATCGCAAATCAGCGACAATTCATTAGCAAAGGCAATGTTTACGTCGCGGAAACTGTTTTCCGTCAGCTTGCACATTTCGGCAGTGCGGGAGTGGGTAATAACACATTCGCCTTCGAGAAAAATGTTATACAAATCGCTGGCACGCCGTGAACAAACTGATGTCATGCCGCCAATCACGCGGTCATTTTTAATCAGTTCAACCATCACCTGCCCTGGCAACACGCGCTCCGGGCAATAGGCAATATTGATATCGGATTGCTCACCGGCCTGCTGAGGGAAGCTCAGGTCAGGGCGGACTTCTGCCAGCCAGGCGGCCATTTGCTCTGTCGCACCCACTGGTGACGTGGATTCCAGAATGATCAGATCGCCTTTTTTCAGAACCGGCGCCAGAGAACGTGCCGCAGATTCGACGAATTTCATATCCGGTAAATGATCGCCCTTAAATGGCGTCGGGACAGCGATCAGGAAAGCATCCGCAGGTTCAGGCTGAGTCACTGCCCGCAAAAATCCCGCATCAACCGCCTGTCTGACCAGAAGGTCGAGATCGGGTTCAACAATGTGGATCGCACCGCGGTTAATCGTCTCCACGGCATGCTGATTGATATCAACACCCACCACCTTTTTCTGGCGTGAGGCAAAAGCGGCGGCGGTTGGCAGACCGATGTAGCCCAGTCCGATAACAGAGATAGTGTTAAAACTCATTGTGATACCCAATGATTTTTCAATGCGTCAAGAATGTGGCGGCAGGCATGCCCGTCGCCGTAAGGATTGTGCGCCCGGCTCATGCTGTTGTATTCGTTTTCATCGTTCAGCAGACGGTTCACTTCCTCGACTATTTTAGCGGGATTTGTACCCACCAGCCGGACTGTTCCGGCATCAACCGCTTCCGGACGTTCTGTGGTTTCACGCATCACCAGCACGGGCTTGCCCAGTGAAGGCGCTTCTTCCTGCACGCCGCCGGAGTCGGTCAGGATCAGATAGGCTTTATCCATCAGATAAACGAACGGCAGATAATCCTGAGGATCAATCAGCACGATATTGTCGATGCTTTGCAGAATGCGGTTCACCGGCTCGCTGACATTGGGGTTGAGATGCACCGGATAAACAATTTGTACATCAGGGTGCTTGCACGCAATTTCCGCCAGGGCCGAGCAAATCCGCTCAAAGCCTTCGCCAAAACTTTCACGGCGGTGGCCCGTCACTAAAATCAGCTTTTTGTTCACATCAAGAAATGGATAGTTATCAGCCAGTTGTTGGGCCAGCGAGGCATCGCTGTTAAAGCGGTCGCGAACCCAGAGCAGTGCATCAATCACCGTATTTCCAGTGACAAAAATATTCTCTCCGGCAATATTTTCCCGCTGCAAATTGGCACTGGCATTCTCGGTGGGCGCAAAGTGCCATTTCGCCAGATGACCTGTTAACAGGCGATTGCCTTCTTCCGGCCACGGAGAAGACAGATCTCCGGTACGCAGGCCTGCTTCAACATGCCCGACGGGGATCTGGTGATAAAACGCCGCAAGGCTGGCGGATAACGTCGTGGTGGTATCACCGTGAACCAGCACAATGTCAGGCCTGAACTCATCCAGAACAGGCTTAAGCCCGGTCAGGATCCGGCTGGTAATTTCTGTCAGACCCTGCCCTGGTTTCATGATGTTGAGATCATAATCCGGAGTAATTTCAAAGAGGCGCAATACTTGATCGAGCATTTCACGGTGTTGAGCCGTAACACAAACTTTAGATTCAAAAGCCGCATCCTGCGACAAAGCAAGCACCAGCGGGGCCATTTTGATGGCCTCCGGACGAGTGCCAAAAATCGTCAACACTTTCACAATGTGTTTCTCTTATTTTTACGGCGAGTCAGGGCAACGCCAGCCCCGATTAAACCACCGACAATGCCCCACATAATCATCAGTAATGCCCGGCGCGGGCTGTCACGTTTTACAGGTTCTTCAGGCGTTCTCAAATAACGATAAGTCTGGAATTTTGCCGTAAGCGTTGGCCCGACGTTGAGGGTCGACAGCATCGCACGGTTCTGATCGTAGTCCAGATCATACCCCGGACCGGATGCTTGCAGTAATTCAAGACGGGCCTTGAGCATGGGCACACCCAGCAGGAACATATCGGAATCCGGTAATTCTTCAGCGGGGGTGTCAGTCACACTTTTATGAATGTTTTGCTGCTGAGCAATCTTCAGTGCCTGCTCAGTATTATGCGTGGTGCGCTTGAAAATAGTCTGAGCAACTTCTTCCTGACGTTTGACCTGCGCTTTCATTGACTGCGTTCGTGCCGCCCACGCACCTTCCAGTTCATCATACAGATGCTGTGCAGCACGCTGGCTGGCAAAATCGACATACTGGCGTAAAAGCTTATTAGCATCAGCGGCGTTTTCCGCAGTGAGTTTCACAATATCGTTCGGCACTTTCGGTACATCACGGGCAGTAAACTGAATGTCATTGATCATTTCATCCAGCAAAACGGCATCAGCACGCGCATCATTTTCCTGACGTTGCTTGTAATAAGGGCTATGCAGCCAGAAATCCCGGCGGGTGTCATAAGCCGCGAGTTGCATGACAAACTCGTTGTAGGCTTCATCAGAAATGGGTGGCCTGCTGGCGTCTGACTGCGGCGCGTTATGCACATCCAAATTACGCAGAAACTGTGCCTGCGAGAAATAGGACGAAAGATTATTGACCGTAGGTCGATCCGTGATCGCCGTGGAACTCCATTCCTGTTTCATCAGGTAAGACGAACCCAGGGCGATTAAGGCAAAGAGTATCGCCAGACCTGCAATCCAGAATTTTCCGTTCCATAAAGTGCAGCACAACCCACGGATATCAAGCTCGTTCTCGATGGCGTGTTCGTTCTGGTTTCTCATCATTTCTGGTTTATCCACAGCCAGTATGCCCTTGCTTAAAAGAGTGATTATTGATTAGAGGAACGGCGCAAACGTCTTTTAACCCGTTTAATAAACCGCGCCACGCGCCAGGCGTGCTTGATGCAAATGCCGTACACCAGGAAGGCAACGAAGAATAAAGCCAGCATTATCCATTCGGGAACAAAACTCAGATGTTCGCCCACCACGCCAATCCCCGCCAGAATGGCGGCAGCGACGGTAATTAAGACGAAAGCCTGGCGAGAAGTAAAACCTGCACGCATGATCAAATGATGAATGTGCTGACGATCCGCTGAGAACGGGCTCATTCCTTTGCGAAGGCGTCGGTACATGATGGCAACCATGTCCATCAGGGGAATAGCGATAAGCCAAAGTGCCGTCACCGGATTCATCGGATGAGATTCACCTTGCGTACTTTGCAGGAGGATCCAGATGACAGTAAACCCTATCAGCGTGCTGCCAGCGTCACCCATAAAGACTTTGTAACGGGGCCCTAAAACACCCAGATTGAGTAAAATATAGGGGATGATCGCGGCAATCATCGCGAAGCACCAGAACGCGAGTTCCATGTGTCCGCTGTCGTACATGATAATGCCTAACGAACCAAAGCTGACACAAGACAAGCCACCCAGTAAGCCATCAATACCGTCGACCATGTTGAAGGCATTAATAGCAGCCCAAACGGCAAACAGGGTGACAAGATAGCCAAACGGGCCTAATACCATTTCCCAGGGACCAATCAGATGTCCGAGGCTGCGAAGGGTGAGGTTAGCAAAACTCATCATCGCAACAGCGACCACAGCCTGAACCATCGCCCGGGTTTTGACACTGATATCGAAACGGTCATCCAGACCACCGACTAATACCAGTAGTCCGGCGCAGGCAAGGTAAAGATAGCCATGGGGGATGGTATAACTGGTGATCAGAAAGGCAAAGCAAACGCCAGCAAATACAGAGATCCCACCCACCAGTGGGATCAGTCCCTGGTGACGCTTACGAAAATTTGGCTTATCAACAAGTCCGATTTTATTCGCTACCTTCCGGGCAACGAATAAAAAGAGGAATGAAAATACGAAAACAACAGCTAGCTCAGTACTCATATTGAGTAAATTCACAGTTAAGAATTCTCTTCTGCAAAAATAAGGTGTGTGGAGTCGAAAGCATCATAAACCTCACAGCCTTAAATCATATCCTATGGTGGCAGTTATGGTTTTGTCTCGGGCAAGACCTTATCTGCTGCCATTTCTTGGGCAATCAACCGACAAAGTAAAGAAAGGGCACGTGGAAAACCATCAGCTATTATCCGAATAGTCTGACAATCTTCCCAAAGTAGCATTATGGTAGCCACCAAAAGCAAAAAACGCCACGACTGTGCGTGGCGTTGATCTGACGTTACACCAAATTACGAACGTTTCATCATGTCGAAGAAGTCGTCATTTGTCTTAGTCATTGCAAGCTTGTTGATGAGGAATTCCATCGCATCAATCTCACCCATCGGATGAATGATTTTACGCAGGATCCACATTTTTTGCAGTTCTTCAGAAGTGGTCAACAGCTCTTCTTTACGGGTACCAGAGCGGTTGTAGTCGATGGCAGGGAATACACGTTTTTCAGCGATTTTACGCGCCAGATGTAATTCCATGTTGCCGGTACCTTTAAATTCTTCATAGATAACTTCATCCATTTTAGAACCGGTATCGACCAGCGCAGTAGCGATGATGGTCAGGCTGCCGCCCTCTTCCACGTTACGCGCAGCACCGAAGAAACGTTTTGGACGGTGCAAGGCGTTGGCGTCCACACCACCGGTCAGTACCTTGCCTGAAGCCGGTACCACGGTATTGTAAGCACGTGCCAGGCGGGTAATGGAGTCCAGCAGAATGATCACATCTTTCTTATGCTCAACCAGACGCTTCGCCTTCTCGATCACCATTTCGGCGACCTGAACGTGTCGGGATGCCGGTTCGTCAAAGGTGGAAGCGATAACTTCGCCTTTCACCAGACGCTGCATCTCGGTCACTTCTTCCGGACGTTCATCAATCAGCAGAACCATCAGTACGCAATCAGGATGGTTATACGCAATGCTGGTCGCGATGTTTTGCAGCAGCATGGTTTTACCGGCTTTCGGCGGCGCAACAATCAGACCACGTTGGCCACGGCCAATTGGAGACGCTAAGTCCAGTACGCGAGCGGTCAAATCTTCTGTTGAACCGTTACCCCGTTCCATACGCAGACGTGAATTTGCGTGCAGAGGGGTTAAGTTTTCAAACAGGATTTTGCTGCGGGCGTTTTCTGGTTTGTCGTAGTTAACTTCGTTAACTTTCAACAGGGCAAAATAACGTTCACCTTCTTTAGGTGGGCGGATTTTACCGGAAATGGTGTCGCCAGTACGAAGGTTGAAGCGGCGGATTTGGCTTGGAGATACGTAGATGTCGTCGGGGCCTGCGAGGTAGGAACTGTCTCCGGAGCGGAGGAAACCAAATCCATCCTGCAATATCTCCAGTACGCCATCACCGAAGATGTCTTCTCCGCTTTTCGCATGCTGCTTCAATATTGAAAAGATAATGTCTTGCTTGCGCATGCGGGCCTGGTTTTCCAGTCCCATATTTTCGCCGAGTGCAATCAGGTCAGAGACCGGCGTATTCTTTAATTCGGTAAGATTCATAATGGTGGGTTCTTAAACTCGGGGTATGTCTCGAACATCTGTCGTGAATGGGTATGGCAGGGTCATCCATGCCTGTTTATTGTATGACACTTAAATAACAGCCCGGAAATCCAGCCGCAGGTAGTCGCTCGCGGGCGATTCTTGAGGGATAGTGCTGATATTGAAGGTGTCTTAAAGCCGATTTTGTCAAAACCGTTAGATGGTCAAGCACAGTGCCAGTTCAATTTAATTATTATTCAAAGAAACTTTATAGGCAGATGTTTTTGACACAACAGAGTAAAACGTAAGAATCAAACTACAGGTAAGCTCTATTTGCAGTAAGCGTAAACTTAGCACGCTTCTTGACAGGCGTCTAGCGGACAATGTGAAAAACACGACAGCCCGCTAAACACCTGGCTTGGGTCATCCCGACCGATTACAGATTAGCTGTTAAGAACTCTTTCAGCTGACCTTTCGACAGTGCGCCAACTTTAGTTGCTGCGACTTCGCCGCCTTTAAATAACAGCAGGGTAGGAATACCACGGATGCCGTATTTAGGTGCAGTACCTGGGTTTTCGTCGATATTCAGTTTCGCGATGGTCAGCTTGCCTTCGAACTCAGTGGCAATTTCATCCAGAATTGGAGCGATCATCTTACATGGTCCGCACCACTCTGCCCAAAAATCGACCAGCACCAGCCCTTCGGCTTTCAATACGTCGTTGTCGAAACTGTCATCGGTCAGGTGAATAATTTTATCGCTCATGTTTACTCCAAAGGATTATCTTTACCTTGTTGATGTAGCATTAACCAACATCAGGTTGACTTTATTTCACCGGATACGCTTTCGTAAAGCAATAGTTAGCTGATATTCTACCACACTATGAGCAAAACACACTTGACCGAACAGAAGTTTTCCGACTTCGCCCTGCACCCGCTGGCAGTAGAAGCCCTTGAAAAGAAAGGGTTCCATTACTGTACTCCTATTCAGGCATTGGCATTGCCAATCACGCTCGCTGGGCGTGATGTTGCAGGTCAGGCGCAAACCGGTACCGGCAAGACGCTGGCTTTTTTAGCGTCTACTTTCCATTATCTGCTTTCTCACCCTGCTGCGGAAGGTCGTCAGACTAACCAGCCGCGTGCCTTGATCATGGCACCTACGCGTGAACTCGCGGTGCAGATTCACTCCGACGCCGAAGCATTATCTGAATCTACCGGGCTGAAATTAGGTCTGGCGTATGGCGGCGACGGTTACGACAAACAGCTTAAAGTGCTGGAAAGCGGCGTGGACATCCTGATCGGAACCACCGGCCGTTTAATCGATTACACTAAACAGAACCACATCGACCTGGGCGCGATCCAGGTGGTGGTACTGGATGAAGCAGACCGTATGTTCGATCTGGGCTTCATCAAAGATATCCGCTGGTTGTTCCGCCGGATGCCTCCTGCTAATCAACGCCTGAACATGCTGTTCTCAGCAACGCTTTCCTATCGTGTGAAAGAACTGGCGTTCGAAAACATGAATAATGCCGAGTCGATTGAGATCGAACCGGAACAAAAAACGGGCCACCGTATTCAGGAAGAGCTGTTCTATCCTTCAAATGAAGAAAAAATGCGCCTGTTACAGACGCTGATTGAAGAGGAATGGCCGGATCGTTGCATTATTTTTGCAAACACCAAACACCGTTGTGAAGATGTCTGGGGCCATCTGGCTGCCGACGGACACCGCGTCGGTTTGCTGACCGGTGACGTCCCGCAGAAAAAACGCCTTCGCGTTCTGGAAGACTTCACTAAAGGCACGCTGGATATTCTGGTTGCGACCGACGTTGCTGCCCGTGGTTTGCACATTCCTGCCGTGACACACGTCTTTAACTATGACTTGCCTGACGACTGTGAAGACTACGTGCATCGCATTGGTCGTACCGGCCGTGCGGGTCTGAGTGGTCATTCCATCAGCCTGGCGTGTGAAGAATATGCCCTGAATCTGCCCGCGATTGAAACCTATACCGGCCACAGCATTCCGGTGAGTAAATACAACAGCGATGCGCTGTTAACTGATTTGCCTCCTGCAAAACGTCTTGCCCGCTCGCGCACCGGTAACGGCCCGCGCCGCAACAGTAATTCGTCTTCACGTCGCAGCAGTGCACCACGTAGCAACCGTAAACGTCCGGGCTGATAACCTATGTTAAGTTCCACCTCACTGTATGCAGCGATTGATCTGGGCTCTAACAGCTTTCACATGCTGGTTGTTCGTGAGGTGGCAGGCAGTATCCAGACCCTCGCCAGAATTAAGCGCAAAGTGCGTCTGGCAGCCGGTCTGGATAAACAAAACCTGCTTTCTCAGGAAGCGATGCAGCGTGGCTGGCAATGTCTGAAACTATTTTCTGAAAGATTGCAGGATATCCCGCGCGACCAAATTCGTGTGGTTGCCACCGCAACGCTGCGTCTTGCCAGCAATGCCGATGAGTTTCTGGGTAAAGCTCAGGCAATTCTCGGTTGCCCGATTCAGGTCATTACCGGTGAAGAAGAAGCACGTCTGATTTATCACGGCGTTGCTCACACCACGGGCGGGCCAGATAAACGTCTGGTGGTCGATATTGGTGGTGGCAGCACCGAACTGGTGACCGGCATTGGGGCTCAGGCCACCACGCTTTATAGCCTTTCGATGGGCTGCGTCACCTGGCTCGAGCAGTATTTTGCAGATCGAAATCTGGCAAAAGAAAACTTTGATCAGGCTGAACAGGCTGCGACCGACATGATCCTTCCTGTGGCACCTGAGCTGATTGCCAATGGCTGGCAGATTTGTGTCGGCGCTTCAGGTACCGTGCAAGCCTTGCAGGAAATCATGGTCGCTCAGGGCATGGATGAACGCATCACTCTGCCTAAACTTCAACAGCTCAAACAGCGCGCCATTCAGTGCGGCAAGCTGGAAGAACTGGAGATTGAAGGTCTGACCCTTGAACGTGCGCTGGTTTTCCCGAGCGGACTGTCTATTCTGATCGCCATTTTCAAAACGCTGAACATCGAGATGATGACACTGGCGGGTGGTGCACTGCGTGAAGGTCTGGTTTACGGCATGCTGCATTTGCCGATCGAGCAGGATATCCGTCAGCGTACGCTACGTAATCTGCAACGCCGTTATCTGCTGGATAACGAGCAGGCCGAGCGCGTGGCGCAACTGGCCGAGAACTTTTCGCTGCAGGTGGCTCAGGAATGGAAGCTGGATGCCCGTGCCCGTGAATTGCTCAACAGTGCCTGCCTGATCCACGAAATTGGTCTGAGTGTCGATTTCAAGAAAGCACCGCATCACGCAGCCTATCTGATCCGTCATCTGGATTTACCGGGTTTCACGCCGGCGCAGAAAAAACTGCTGGCGACGTTACTGCAAAACCAGAACAACATGCTCGATTTACCGTTGCTCAATGAGCAAAACGCCGTGCCGCCGCGTCAGGCACAACGTCTTTGTCGTATTCTGCGCCTGGCGATTATATTTGCCAGCCGTCGTCGCGACGACACACTGCCGGCTGTGCGTTTACGTGCTAATGATGATGAACTGAGTGTGATTGTGCCGCAGGGTTGGCTGGAACAGCATCCTTTGCGCGCTGAAGAATTAGAGCAGGAAAGCCACTGGCAAAGTTATGTCCACTGGCCGCTGTTTGTCGAAGAACAGTGATGAGCAGTTGTAAAACGTTAGAAAAGCAGAGACCTGATTCATCAGCCTCTGCTTTTTTAATGGCTCATGTTTAATGCCTAATTGCCGCCTTTCGCTTTCGCCAGTTGCTCGCGAATTTTCTCCAGATGGCTTTGCCCTTTCACCATGCGTTCCTGCGCACTTACCACTTTACGTTCGCTTTCCCAGGCCAGGTCATCCTGCGGTAACTCCAGCAGGAAGCGGCTCGGTTCCGGACGGATCAGCTCGCCGTACTGACGGCGTTCGCGACAGAGTGTAAACGTCAGCTCTTTTTGTGCCCGGGTAATCCCCACATAAGCCAGACGCCGCTCTTCATCCACGTTGTCTTCATCGATACTGCTCTGATGCGGCAGCAAACCTTCTTCCATACCGACCAGATACACATACGGGAACTCCAGCCCTTTCGAAGCATGCAGCGTCATCAGCTGAACCTGGTCCAGCTCTTCGTCGTTCTCACCGCGTTCCATCATGTCACGCAGCGTGAAGCGGGTGACCACCTGCGTGAGCGTCATTGGCTCATCCAGATCGGTACCCTCAAGCATTTCCGTCATCCAGCTGAACAGCTGATTAACGTTTTTCATGCGCATTTCAGCCGCTTTCGGGCTTGGCGAGGTTTCAAACAGCCAGCTTTCATAGTCAACGCCGTGGATCAAATCCCGGACAGCCGCAACCGGCTCACGTTCGGCCAGCTCAGAGATATTGCCCATCCAGTGCGTGAAACGTTGCAGGGATTCCAGCCCGCGTCCGGTCAGAGACTGGCTCAGCCCCATATCAAAACTGGCTTTGAACAGCCCTTTGTTGCGCTGATTGGCCCACTCCCCCAGTTTCTGCAGGGTGGCCGCGCCGATTTCACGACGTGGCGTGTTAACGATGCGCAGGAATGCGCTGTCGTCGTCCGGATTGGTCAGCACACGCAAATAGGCCAGCAGATCTTTAATCTCCGGTCGGGAGAAGAAGGACGTGCCGCCGGAAATCCGGTACGGGATGCGGTTTTGCATCAGCATTTTTTCAAACAAACGCGACTGGTGGTTACCACGGTACAAAATCGCGTAATCGCCATAAGCGGTTTTGTTGATGAAATGATGAGCAATTAGCTCACCGACCACCCGCTCGGATTCATGATCTTCATTATTCGCCGTCACGACCTTCAGCGTTTCGCCATAAGCCAGTTCAGAGAACAAGCGCTTCTCGAACACATGCGGATTATTGGCAATCAGAATGTTGGCAGCTTTCAGAATACGCTGGGTGGAACGGTAATTTTGCTCAAGTTTGATGACCTGTAACTGCGGGAAGTCTTCTTTCAGCAGCACCAGGTTTTGCGGTCGAGCACCGCGCCAGGAGTAAATCGACTGGTCATCGTCACCAACAACGGTGAAACGTGCGCGGTTGCCAACCAGCAATTTCACCATCATGTACTGGCTGGTGTTAGTGTCCTGATATTCATCGACCAGCAGATAACGCAACTTGTTCTGCCAGCGTTCACGCACTTCTTCATTACTTTGCAGCAGTAACGTAGGCAACAGGATCAGGTCATCGAAGTCGAGAATATTACACGCGCGCATATGATCGTGATAAAGGCTGTAGCAGTGCGCAAAGATTTGATCACGTTCAGATCGCGCCAGCCCGGCGGCATGCGAAGGATCAACCAGATCGTTTTTCCAGTTGGAGATCGTGGAAACCAGCTGCTGCAATAATGTTTTATCGTTCTCCAGCCATTTTTCGCTCAGCTCTTTCAGCAGCGCCAGCTGGTCCTGATCATCAAATAAAGAGAAGTTAGATTTCATCCCCAGGGCAGCAAATTCGCGTTTGATGATTTCCAGCCCGAGCGTGTGGAACGTTGCAATAAGCAAGCCCCGCGCTTCTTTGCGACCGAGGGTTTGTGCAACACGCTCTTTCATTTCACGCGCGGCTTTATTGGTAAAGGTGACAGCCGCAATGTGACGTGCCTGATAGCCACATTCACGGATCAGGTGTGCGATTTTATTGGTAATTACACGGGTTTTACCGGAGCCAGCCCCCGCCAGAACCAGGCAGGGTCCGGTGACGAATTCGACGGCGTGTTGTTGGCTGGGGTTTAATCGCATGGCGTATTTTTGCTCACCTGATAGACAAGGACGGCGATTGTAGCAGAAACATCGCCTGAGATTGACAGGCTTTAAGGCGCAATTTGTGATGTATGGAATGCAGGCCGGATTCCCCCCGCAGTGTTTCAGATGTTACATTACGCCTCTGGAAACACTCTCGCAAAAAGGTCTTATCATGGCAAAAACTGCCGCAGCAATGCATATCCTGGTAAAGGAAGAAGCACAGGCACTTGATCTTCTGGAACAACTGAAGAACGGTGGCGATTTTGAGAAACTGGCTAAAAAACATTCCACCTGTCCGTCAGGCAAGAAAGGCGGCCATTTAGGTGAATTCAAGCAAGGCGCAATGGTGCCAGCTTTCGATAAAGTGGTTTTCTCTGCGCCGCTGATCGAGCCACAGGGCCCGCTGCACACTCAGTTCGGTTACCACATCATTAAGATTTTGTACCGCAACTAAGTTCTGCCTCAGACAGAACCAAAAGAAAGGGCACCGCATTTTCATGCAGTGCCCTTTTTATTTCTATTTCATACCTGAGGGTTAATGAATTAACTCGCTACAGCAATGCGTTTCATATCGGTCATATAGCCACGCAGGGTGCGGCCGATGGACTCAATCGGGTGATTGCGAATCGCTTCGTTAACATCGCGCAGCTGCGCGTTATCAACCTGAGTTTCGGCAACTGATTTGCCCAAATCGCCTGCCTGCAGAGTGGTCATGAACTCTTTCAGCAACGGTACGGCAGCGTTAGCGAACAGGTAGTTACCGTATTCAGCCGTATCGGAGATTACCACGTTCATTTCGTACAGACGCTTACGTGCAACGGTGTTGGCGATCAGCGGCAGTTCGTGCAGTGATTCGTAGTAAGCAGATTCTTCGATGATGCCGGAAGCTACCATGGTTTCGAAAGCCAGCTCAACACCTGCTTTCACCATCGCAATCATCACAACACCGTGGTCGAAGTATTCCTGCTCGGAGATTTTACCTTCGAACTGTGGCGCGTTTTCGAATGCGGTTGCGCCCGTCTCTTCACGCCACGTCAGCAGTTTCTTATCGTCGTTCGCCCAGTCAGCCATCATGCCGCTGGAGAATTCGCCAGAGATGATGTCGTCCATGTGTTTCTGGAACAGCGGCGCCATGATCTCTTTCAGTTGTTCAGACAGCGCATAAGCACGCAGTTTCGCCGGGTTAGACAGACGGTCCATCATCAGCGTGATGCCGCCTTGTTTCAGCGCTTCGGTGATGGTTTCCCAGCCGAACTGCAGCAGTTTTTCTGCGTAGGCTTCGTCAACGCCGTCAGCAACCAGTTTGTCGAAGCACAGCAGAGAACCCGCCTGCAACATGCCGCACAGGATAGTCTGCTCGCCCATCAGGTCAGATTTCACTTCGGCAACGAAGGAAGATTGCAGAACACCTGCACGATGGCCGCCGGTTGCTGCTGCCCAGGCTTTAGCGATCGCCATGCCTTCGCCTTTCGGGTCGTTTTCCGGGTGAACGGCGATCAGTGTTGGTACACCGAAACCACGTTTGTATTCTTCACGCACTTCGGTACCCGGGCATTTCGGCGCAACCATCACCACGGTGATGTCTTTACGGATTTGCTCGCCCACTTCAACGATGTTGAAACCGTGGGAATAGCCCAGTGTTGCGCCGTCTTTCATCAGAGGCTGAACCGCTTTTACTACTGCGCTGTGCTGTTTGTCTGGTGTCAGGTTGATAACCAGATCTGCCTGCGGGATCAGTTCTTCGTAGGTACCGACTTTAAAGCCGTTTTCGGTCGCTTTACGCCATGAAGCACGCTTCTCAGCAATCGCTTCTGCACGCAGGGTGTAGGACACATCCAGACCGGAATCACGCATGTTCAGCCCCTGGTTCAGGCCCTGTGCGCCACAGCCTACAATCACCACTTTTTTACCTTTGAGGTAGCTGGCTTCGTCCGCGAATTCATCGCGACCCATAAAGCGGCATTTGCCCAGTTGTGCCAGCTGCTGACGCAGGTTCAGTGTGTTGAAATAGTTAGCCATGTCTTGCTCCGTTCTATCGAGGTAAGTGCTGTTATTTTTTGTTTCACCGGTGAGCCGGTGAACGCCGTGAATTCACTATATGTCATGTGACACATTGCTTAAATTGATATATTACGAAGATGACGTTGCAAATTATGCAATATACTTAGCCTGTCATCTGTGAAACCAAAGAGCCGGATATTCTTTATGGACTTACGTGATCTGAAACTGTTTTTACATCTGGCGGAAAGTCGCCATTTTGGCCGTTCGTCGAAGGCGATGCATGTCAGCCCGTCCACGTTGTCACGCCAGATCCAGCGGCTGGAAGAAGAACTCGGCCAGCCGTTATTTCAGCGTGATAACCGCACCGTGCAACTGACCAGTGCCGGTGAACAACTCAAAAACTTTGCCCAGCAGACGCTGCTGCATTACCAGCAACTGCGCAGCGGGCTGGATCAGCATGGCCCGACGCTGAGCGGCGAACTGCACCTGTTCTGCTCGGTGACGGCCGCCTACAGCCATTTGCCGCCAATCCTTGACCGCTTCCGTGCGCAGCATCCGCTGGTCGAAATCAAACTCACCACCGGCGACGCTGCGGATGCGGTTGAAAAAGTCCAGTCCACCGAAGCGGATCTGGCGATTGCCGGACGTCCGGAAAGTTTGCCGGGCAGCGTCGATTTCACGCAGATCGGCGAAATCCCGATGATCCTGATTTCTCCTTCCCTGCCCTGCGCCGTCCGCACCCAGGTCAGTGAGCCGCATCCGGACTGGTCACAAATTCCGTTCATCCTGCCGGAACATGGCCCGGCGCGAAAACGCATTGACGTCTGGTTCAAACGCAACCGCCTGAGCAATCCGCTGATTTATGCCACGGTATCCGGCCACGAAGCGATTGTATCGATGGTCGCGCTCGGCTGCGGCATCGCGCTGATCCCGTCCGTGGTGGTCGATAACAGCCCGGAACCGGTACGCAACCGTATTTCCATTCTGGATAACATCACGCTCGGCGCGCCGCTGGAACTGGGCGTCTGCGTGCAAAGAAAACGCCTTAGCGAGCCACTGATCGACGCGTTCTGGCAGTTGCTCTGAACGTTTACAGAATAAAAAAGGGGCACTTTTCAGATGCCCCGTTTAGTTTTAGCCCGCCAGGAAGAAGCGGAACGCCGGATTATCACTTTCGTTGTGACAGTCATAACCCAGCGCCGACAGGTTCTGCTCGAACTCCGGCTCTTCTTCGTTCAGCTCAAATGCGGCCAGCACACGACCGAAATCGGTACCGTGACTGCGGTAATGGAACAGCGAAATATTCCAGTGCGCGCCCAGCGTATGCAGGAATTTCAGCAAAGCCCCTGGAGATTCCGGGAATTCAAAGCTGTAAAGCCGCTCGCGCAGAGGTTTGGTCGGACGCCCGCCCACCATGTAACGCACATGAAGTTTCGCCATTTCATCGTCGGACAGATCCACAACCTGATAACCGTCGTGATTCAGTTCGTCGATAATTTCCTGACGCTCAGCGTGACCGCGCGTCAGACGCACGCCCACAAAAATGCAGGCGTTGTCGGCATCGGCATAACGGTAGTTGAACTCTGTCACCGAACGGCCACCCAGCAACTGGCAAAACTTCAGGAAACTGCCTTTGCGCTCAGGAATGGTCACCGCCAGCAGCGCTTCGCGTTGCTCGCCCAGTTCACAGCGTTCCGACACATAACGCAGACCGTGGAAATTCACGTTCGCGCCGGAAAGCACATGCGCCAGTCGTTCGCCCTGAATATTGTGCTGCTGCACGTATTTCTTCAGTCCTGCCAGCGCCAGCGCACCGGAAGGTTCAGCAATCGCACGCACGTCTTCGAACAAGTCTTTCACCGCGGCACAAATTGAATCGCTGTCGACGGTGATGACGTCATCAAGATATTCGCGACACAGGCGGAACGTTTCGTTGCCGATACGTTTCACCGCCACGCCTTCTGCGAACAAACCCACACGCGCCAGGTCGACCGGTTCACCGGCGTCCATTGCCGCGCGCAGACAGGCAGAATCTTCGGCTTCAACACCGATGACCTGAATCTGCGGCATCAGTTGTTTGATCAGCACGGCGACACCAGCGGCCAGACCGCCACCGCCGACAGGCACGAATACGCGGTCGAGATGCGCATCCTGTTGCAGCAACTCCATGGCCAGCGTGCCCTGCCCGGCAATCACCGCCGGATGATCAAATGGCGGCACAAAAGTCATGCCCTGTTCCTGCGACAGCGTGATCGCTTTGGCTTTCGCCTCATCGAAATTCGCGCCATGCAGCAACACTTCACCGCCAAAGTTACGCACGGCATCCACTTTGATGTCCGCTGTGGCAACCGGCATCACAATCAGAGATTTGATGCCTTTTTTGGTCGCCGACAATGCAACGCCCTGCGCGTGATTTCCCGCGGACGCAGTGATAACGCCACGCGCAGCCTGTTCTTCCGTCAGGCTGGCGATCATCGAATAGGCACCGCGCAGTTTAAAACTGTGGACGGCCTGACGATCCTCCCTCTTCACCAGAATGGTGTTACCCAACCGGGAAGAGATCTTTTCCATGACCTGCAAAGGCGTAACCTGTGCGACTTCATAAACCGGCGCACGCAGCACGGCACGCAGGTATTCTGCGCCGCACGGCTGGTCGGGTAGAGGTTGTGATACCGCCATGACTGTCAGCCTCCCAGCTTAGACTTGTCGCGCACTGCGCCTTTGTCCGCGCTGGTTGCCAGCAATGCGTAAGCACGCAGCGCCAGAGAAACCACACGTTCACGGTTTTTCGGCGTCCAGGCTTTGTCGCCACGTGCCAGTTCAGCTTCGTGACGCGCCGCCAGTTCTGCCGCAGGCACATCCAGCACCATGCTACGGTTCGGAATGTCGATATCGATGATGTCGCCATCTTCCACCAACGCAATCAGGCCGCCGCTGCCCGCTTCCGGAGAAACGTGGCCGATAGACAGACCGGATGTGCCGCCGGAGAAACGACCATCGGTAATCAGCGCGCACTCTTTGCCGAGACCCATGGATTTCAGGTAAGTGGTCGGATACAGCATTTCCTGCATGCCCGGCCCGCCTTTCGGCCCTTCGTAACGAATCACAACAACGTCGCCGGAAACCACTTTGCCGCCGAGAATCGCTTCAACTGCGCTGTCCTGGCTTTCGTACACTTTTGCCGGACCACGGAAAGTCAGGTTGGATTTATCCACGCCCGCCGTTTTAACGATACTGCCCGCTTCGGCGATGTTGCCGTAAAGCACGGCCAGACCACCGTCTTTGCTGAACGCATGCTCAAGCGAACGGATACAGCCGTCGGCACGGTCATCATCCAATGTGTCCCAGCGGCAGTCTTGCGAGAACGCCTGCGTGGTGCGGATACCGGCCGGGCCTGCGCGGAACATTTTTTTCACGGCTTCGTCTTTGGTCAGCATGATGTCGTACTGATCCAGCGTCTGGTTCAGGGTCAGGCCAAGAATGTTTTTCACGTCGCGGTTCAGAAGATTGGCGCGATCCAGTTCACCCAGAATCGCCAGCACGCCACCGGCACGGTGAACGTCTTCCATGTGGTATTTCTGAGTGCTTGGCGCGACTTTACACAGGTGCGGGACTTTGCGTGACAGACGGTCGATGTCGGTCATGTCGAAGTCGATTTCGCCTTCCTGCGCGGCAGCCAGCAGGTGAAGAACGGTGTTAGTCGAGCCGCCCATCGCGATATCCAGGATCATGGCGTTTTCGAATGCCGCTTTGCTGGCGATGTTGCGCGGCAATGCGCTTTCATCGTCTTTTTCGTAATAACGTTTGGTCAACTCAACGATGCGGCGACCGGCGTTAAGGAACAAATCGCGGCGATCGGCGTGAGTAGCCAGCAATGAACCGTTACCCGGCTGAGAAAGGCCCAGCGCTTCGGTCAGACAGTTCATGGAGTTGGCGGTAAACATACCGGAACAGGAGCCGCAGGTCGGACAGGCAGAACGTTCGATTTGTTCGCTGTCGGCATCACTGACGTTCGGGTTTGCGCCCTGAATCATCGCATCGACCAGGTCGAGTTTGATGATTTTGTCAGACAGTTTGGTTTTACCGGCTTCCATCGGACCACCGGAAACGAAGATCACCGGAATATTCAGGCGCAGTGACGCCATCAGCATTCCCGGGGTGATTTTGTCGCAGTTGGAAATACACACCATGGCATCAGCGCAGTGCGCGTTAACCATGTATTCCACCGAGTCAGCAATCAGTTCGCGTGAAGGCAATGAATACAGCATGCCGCCATGCCCCATGGCGATCCCGTCATCCACAGCGATAGTGTTGAATTCTTTCGCCACGCCGCCAGACGCTTCGATTTGCTCGGCAACCAGCTTACCCAAATCGCGCAGATGCACGTGGCCCGGCACGAACTGGGTGAATGAGTTGACGACGGCAATAATGGGCTTACCAAAATCGTTATCCGTCATGCCGGTAGCGCGCCATAATGCGCGGGCGCCAGCCATGTTGCGGCCGTGTGTCGTGGTGTGGGAACGGTACTTAGGCATGCTCTGTTCACTCCAAATCATTTCTGTTTAGCAGGCAGCGATATCGCCACCTGCTGAATTTCTTATTTACCCTGAATCATTCGGGTTGCACCAGGCAGCGAACGCGGAGGCGGCCTGAAGGATGACGGGTAAAATTATTGTGGGTTGATTGGATCCAGCCAACCCCATTTATCTTCGGTTTTGCCGGTGAACAGGCCGAAGAATGCATCCTGAATTTGTTTGGTCACCGGACCACGTTTACCGATACCGACCTGAATGCCGTCAACGCTGCGCACCGGGGTGATTTCTGCAGCGGTACCGGACATGAAGACTTCGTCTGCCAGATACAGGGATTCACGGGACAGAACTTGCTCACGCACTTCAAGACCCAGGTCTTTTGCCAGTTTAATAATAGCGTCACGGGTGATACCTGGCAGGGCAGAAGAGGTAAATGGCGGTGTGAACAGAATGCCTTCTTTCACTTCAAACAGGTTTTCGCCAGCGCCTTCAGACACATAGCCGTGAATGTCCAGCGCGATACCTTCCTGATAACCGTGACGACGTGCTTCGCTGCCGACCAGCAGGGAGGACAGGTAGTTACCACCGGCTTTCGCAGCGGTTGGAATGGTGTTTGCAGCAACGCGGTTCCATGAAGACACCATCGCGTCGATACCCTGCTCCAGCGCTTCTTCACCCAGATACGCGCCCCACGGGAAGGCGGCGATGATCACATCAGTTTTGTAGCCGTCCGGCGGATTAACGCCCATACCCACATCGCCGACAAACACCAGCGGACGGATATACGCGCTGACCAGATTGTTTTTGCGCAGGGTTTCGCGGCAAGCTTCCATCAGCTCGTCCACGCTCTGGGAAACAGGCATACGGTAAATTTTTGCGGAATCGCGCAGACGCTGCATATGTTCACGGTGACGGAATACGACCGGGCCTTTATGGGAGTCGTAGCAACGCACGCCTTCGAAAACGGAAGTGCCGTAATGCAGTGCGTGTGACATGACATGGACTTTAGCTTCTGCCCACGGAACCATCTCGCCGTTGAACCAAATGTAATCAGCTTTCTTCGTCATTCTCTCGTTCCTTTACTCACGCATTCGCGCGTATTTGTTGTGATGTATGTTGCTGGATCTCGACACAAGCGACATCCATAAGTTTGCGTAACTGTGAAGACAGTAAATCTACGGGCCGCTGACTGGCAACGGTCAATTCGATATTTATGTTTTCCGCATTGACCATCGGCGTCATGTTCATTGCGCACACCTGAAAACCACGGTGACGGACGACGCGTAATACGCGCTCTAACATTTCGGGGCGGAAGCGGGCCTGAATTGAGACGTTATGTTGCATCATGACATTTTCTCCAGCATGGTTTCGTTGCCTGCGCCCGGTGGAACCAGCGGCCAGACATTCTCATTTTCGTCGATGGAAACCTGGAGCAAATACGGACCTTCACTGTTGAAGAAAGCGTCCAGAGCGGCATCGACTTGATCTTTACGGTGGATACGCTGGCCGGGGATGTTGAATGCGCTGGCCAGCGTGACAAAATCGGGGTTATCGGAGAGGTTGGTTTCACTGAAGCGTCCGTCGAAGAACAATTCCTGCCACTGTCGAACCATCCCTAATCGCTGGTTATCCAGCAACAGGATTTTGACGGGCAACTGTTTTCGCTTGATGGTGCCCAGCTCCTGAACATTCATCATGAATGAACCGTCACCGGAAACGCAGATCACCATATCGTCGGGGCGGGCAACCTGTGCGCCGACGGCGGCAGGAACGCCGAAACCCATCGTGCCCAGACCGCTGGAGGTGATGAAGTTTTCCGGGCGAGTGAACTGCATATGTTGCGCGGTCCACATCTGATGCTGGCCGACGTCGGTGGTCACCACGGTATTGGCCGATTTACGGTCAGAGATTTGTTTCAGTAACAACGGCGCATAAATCGCTTCACCCGGATGATCGTAGCGCCATTCGCCCTGCGCTTTCAGCGTCATCACTTCATCACGCCAGGCGTTGATGTTCAGGGGTTGTTGCAGCGCCGGTAACAGCGCATTCAGATCACCCTGCAACGCCACATGCGCCCGGCGCAATTTGTTCAGCTCGGCCGGATCGATATCCATGTGGATAACCGCGGCGTCTGGCGCAAAAGTATTCAGCTTGCCGGTCACGCGGTCGTCGAAACGCGCACCGACGGCAATCAGCAAATCGCAGGACTGAACAGCCAGATTCGCCGCTTTGGTACCGTGCATGCCCAGCATACCCAGATAACATGGGTCGCTGGCATCCGGCGCCCCCAGACCTTTCAACGTTGCTACCGCAGGAATGCCTGTCGCAGTAATGAATTCGCGTAATGCCGGAACGGCCTGCGCGATACCGACACCGCCACCGACGTAAACCATCGGTTTTTGCGCGGCAGCGATCATGGCGCGGGCTTGTTGTAATTCAGCCGCAGGATGCGGAAAAGTTTCTTCAACCGCCACCAGATGCGGCGGTAATTCACCCACGGCCAGCTGGATATCTTTCGGAATGTCGATCAGAACCGGGCCCGGACGACCAGAGCTGGCGATGGCAAAGGCTTCCGCCATGATTTCCGGCAGCGCTTCCAGAGATTCAACCAGGAAGCTGTGTTTGGTGCAGGCCAGGGACAACCCTAAAACGTCGATTTCCTGGAAGGCATCGGTGCCGATGAAGGCAGAACCAACCTGCCCGGTGATGGCCACCAGCGGAACGGAGTCTAACAGCGCGTCGGCCAGACCGGTGATCAGGTTGGTCGCGCCAGGACCGGAAGTGGCGATACAGACGCCAACTTTTCCGGTAGAACGGGCATAGCCGATGGCGGCCATTGCAGCACCCTGCTCATGCCGGCACAACAGGTGTTCCACGCCGCCGTCATACAATGCATCGTATACCGGCATGATTGCCCCGCCAGGATAACCAAATACTGTATTTACACCCTGCGCACGCAACGCTTGTACTACCCATTGTGCTCCGTTCATCTTTATTCTCCTGCCTTTTTGCGACAAGTGCAGAATATTATGCTGTTGCTCATTTTCCGACCCCGCTTCTCTGTTCTCTGAAATTCCTGACCCAAAAAAAAACCCCGGACCTTTCGGTGCGGGGTTTCTTTTCAGGTTCAGGCTTGTTTAATAAGCCTTTCTTCGTCCAAGTGCAGCCCCGCACGGTGGGATAATAATCACCACCACGCTAATCACGACTAGGCTAACTACGAGGAGAAGGGCTTTCATTTTTAGGTTTCTAAAATTCATATTGCGAACGATTGCCTACAGAGTTATCACAGTAAGATGATTAATGACAACATTTTTCTTGCGTTATTATTTGCAGTCCGTTGCAGAAACCATGAAAAATCATCTGAAAAATCAAAACTTAGCGTGATGATTTGCCGTTTGATTATTTATTGCTCCAGCAATCGCTTTTCCACGGGTATCCCGGCCAAATGCCACCAGAACAGAAATCAGAATGGCGACAGTACCGGCCACAATTGCCATCGCCAGTCCGTAGTTGTGTCCGTGGCTTTCGGCAATGTAAGCCTGAAGCGTCGCATTAACCGAAGCAATCAGATTACCGAGCTGGTAAACAAACCCCGGCAGAACCGCGCGCGTGTTAGCAGGCACCAGTTCGGTCAGATAAGTCGGCACGACGCCCCATGCGCCCTGCACCATAAACTGCATCAGGAACGCGCCCAGCCCCAGCATCCATGAACCGCCGGAGAAAGCCCATAATGGAATGACCGGCAGTGAAAGCAACGCGGCGATAATAATCGCTTTCTTACGACCAATTTTCTCAGACAGCGAACCAAAGAAGATCCCACCGATAATTGACGCAATGTTGTAGCTTATGGCGATTAAACTGACGGTATGTGCGTCAAAACCGTGCTGAACTTTCAGGAACGTCGGATAGAGATCTTGCGTACCGTGGCTGAAGAAATTAAAACCCGCCATCAGCACAACCAGATAAATACATAGCTTCCAGTTTTTCTTCAGCACCGGCATCAGTGCCGTGCTTTCGTTGCGTTCCCGCGCCGCCAGCCAGACCGGCGATTCCTGTACTTTGAACCAGATGAAAGGCAGCAGGAAAACCGGCACAGCACCAATCACAAACATGCCGCGCCAGCCGACCACATTAAACAGCAAACCATATACCACCGCCGCCAGCAGATAACCAAACGGATAACCCGCCTGAAAAATCCCCGACATCACGCCACGGGAACGGTCAGGTATGGTTTCCATCGCCAGAGAAGAAGCTACGCCCCAGACACCGCCCATCGCAATGCCGTAAATCACGCGAAGGATCAGGAAAACGGTCAGGGAAGGTGCCGCCGCAGTACACAGCTCGAAGAAAGAAAATAGCGCGATATTGACCATCAGCACCGGCTTGCGCCCGTACTTTTCCGCCGCACGCCCGAACAGCAACGCCCCAATCGGTCGCACGGCCAGCGTCAGCAGTATTGCCAGCGTGACCTGTTTGATATCTACCTGAAATGCCGATGCGATATCGCTGAGCAGGAAGACCAAAATGAAGAAATCGAAAGCGTCGAGAGTCCAGCTCAGAAAGCTGGCGATGGCAACGTTACGCTGCCGAGAAGTCCAACCAAACATGGGTGAGTCCCTATTTCGGAATAGCTGCAGGTAGTGCACTCACCAGGGCATTGCGGAAAATCCCTGGTCAGGCAGAGAGATGTTAATCAGTGTTCTGTATTTGTTTATTTATTGTTAAATACAGCAAGATTAAACACCCCTGCCGGTATTTGCGGCAACTTAATTAGTCCGCTAATTTGTTTCCAGAAACCTTAAACTGTTAAGGAGTATTGCTGTCGTTGCGAAGCAGTTCGCATCCCTTCATGTTAAGTCGGTGACTTGCAGATTATTTTCCCATCGCATTACGCATTGCAGCAAACTTCTTCCCGAAAGCGTTTCCAGCTCAGGCATGCTGCCGTCAGCAGAGCTCATAGCAAAGGAAAAAGCATGTCATTAGCCGTGGTATATACCCGCGCATCGCTGGGGGTTCAGGCACCCGGTGTCTCGATTGAGGTCCATATCAGCAACGGATTACCGGCCCTGACACTGGTCGGTTTACCGGAAACCACCGTCAAGGAAGCCAGAGATCGGGTTCGCAGCGCCATCATCAACTGCGGGTTTACCTTTCCGGCCAAACGCATCACCGTCAATCTTGCACCCGCTGATTTACCCAAAGAAGGCGGCCGGTATGATTTGTCCATCGCGCTGGCGATTCTGGTGGCCTCAGAGCAGCTTCAGGGCGATAAGCTTGAGGAGTACGAGTTTCTGGGTGAGCTGGGCCTTTCCGGTGCGCTGCGCAGCGTAAATGGCGCGATTCCGGCGGCACTTGAGGCGCAAAAAGAAGGCCGGGTGTTGATCCTGCCGCAAAGTAATCAGACGGAAATGACGCTTCTTGATCCCGGTGTAGCGCAGGTGGCCGGGCACTTATTGCAGGTCTGCGCATTCCTTCAGGGCGAGGACAATTTGCCACCGATTGAATTTCCGGCGACGGCGCCTCCGCCCGAGTATCAACCTGACATTGCCGATATCATCGGACAGGAGCAATCAAAGCGCGCGCTCGAAGTGGCGGCAGCGGGAGGGCATAATTTATTGTTGATTGGGCCTCCTGGCACCGGAAAAACCATGCTGGCTAGCCGGTTGCCCGGTTTACTGCCGCCCATGAGTAACGAGGAAAAGCTGGAAACGGCCGCCATTGCCAGCCTGGTGTATAACCCCGAAGATGACGGCGAGTTTTCACGCATCCGCCCCTTTCGTGCACCGCATCACAGCACATCCATGAGCGCGCTGGTGGGAGGCGGGTCGTTACCCAGACCGGGAGAAATATCACTGGCACATAACGGCGTATTGTTTCTCGACGAACTGCCAGAATTTCAGCGCCAGGTTCTTGATGCTCTGCGCCAGCCAATGGAATCCGGCGAAATCACCATTTCCCGTGCACGGGCGAAAGTCCGCTATCCGGCAAGAGCGCAACTGATTGCAGCGATGAATCCCAGCCCGACCGGACACTATCAGGGCATTCATAACCGCACACCGCCACAGCAGGTTTTACGCTACCTGAGCCGGCTTTCCGGGCCATTTCTCGACAGATTCGATCTGTCGATTGAAGTCCCGCTCCTGCCGCCCGGCATTTTGAGCCAGCAAAACCATACGCCTGTGCTCAGGGAAAATAGTGTACAAGTACGGGAACGGGTACTGACCGCCAGAGAAATTCAGTTAAAACGCGCGGGAAAAGTCAACGCGCATCTGAGCAGTAGCGAAGTGGAGACGTACTGTGTGTTAACCAAAGCAGATGCTGAATTTCTGGAAGAAGTCCTGCACAAACTGGGATTATCGGTCAGAGCCTGGCATCGCATTCTGAAAGTCGCGAGAACATTGGCTGATTTGGGTGGCGAGGAATCGATTGAACGAAGACATATTGCTGAAGCACTGAGCTATCGCAGCATGGATAGGCTATTGTTAACTCTACATAAGAGCCTGGCATAAAAAAACGGGGCATCGCCCCGTTTCATTAGTCATCGCTTTCCGTGTAGTCTTCTACAGCGTCAGCCTGCGGTTTACCGCCAGACAACGTGTGGAATTTCTTCGGACGACGAGTGCGGACAATGTATTTGTTCCACACTTTTTCTGCATCCGTTACCGGTTCGCGCGTACCACGGCAAACCTCCAGGAACAGTTTTTCTTCGTCGGTAACGGGCTCACGTTTTCCCAGATCCAGCTCGTTAAAAGCAAAGCCGTAACGTTCTAGCATTTGCGCTTCTTTAATGGTGAAATCGCCATGCCGGGAGAACCCGCGAGGGTAATGTTTATTATCAAAAAAACGACTTGTCGTGGTGAAGCTTTCCGCCATCTGACACGCTCCTAATTCTCTCATGGTCGTGCTGTTATGGCGCGGAGTATTAGTTAGGCTTGACATTGTGTAAAACAAAACATTTAAATCTTAACGACAAAAAATATTGGAGATAGTTTTGGACACGGAATTACTGAAAACCTTTTTGGAGGTCAGTAGAACTCGCCACTTTGGTCGGGCGGCGGAATCCCTTTACCTGACTCAATCCGCTGTCAGCTTTCGTATCCGGCAACTGGAAACCCAACTTGGCGCCAATTTATTCACACGGCATCGCAATAACATCCGCTTAACGCCCGCAGGAGAACGTCTGCTGCCTTATGCAGAGAATCTTATGTCAACGTGGCAAATGGCGAAAAAAGAGGTTGTACGCTCGTTACAGCACACAGAATTGTCGATTGGTGCGACGGCGTCGCTCTGGGAAGCCTATCTGACCCCGTGGCTGCAGTCTCTTTACACCCAGCGTGGCACGCTTAGGCTTGAGGCGCGCATTGCACTGCGTCAGTCGCTGGTCAAACAATTGCATGAAAGACAACTGGATTTGCTGATCACCACCGAGCCACCAAAGATGGACGAGCTCTCAAGTCAGTTACTAGGTAATTTCTCGTTACGACTATTCTCATCGCAGAAAACGGTCAGAAGCGAACAATCACCGTATGTGAAGCTGGAATGGGGCGCTGATTTTCCTCAGCAGGAAAAACTGCAAAACAGCGATCAGGAACCGGTGTTAACCACAACCTCTGCACATCTGACGCGTCAGTTGCTGGAAAATACCGGCGGTTGTGCGTTCCTGCCTGCGCACTGGGCCAAAGAATATCCGCAACTGGCCGCACATGAAGATGTTCCGCCGGTGATCCGCCCGCTTTACGCCGTCTGGCTGCAAACCAGCGACCAGCAAGTGTTGATCCGTCAGTTACTCAAAACACCGCTGATCACTAATTTCTGATACCGTCCTGTTTCAGGACGGTTCTGGTCGCGGATGGCGCGCTCTTCTGGCTGTCCAGAAGCTGCCCATCCCTTTTTGCAATCCGATGAAGATAAACAACAAAACGCCCATCACGATTTTGGTCCACCACGAACTAAGCGTACCATCGAAAGTGATGTAGGTTTGGATCAGCCCCTGAATAAGCACACCAAACAAGCTGCCTAAAACCGTGCCTACGCCGCCACTCAGTAACGTCCCGCCAATCACAACAGAGGCGATAGCATCCAGTTCTACACCACTCGCCGCGAGTGCATAACCCGCAGAAGTGTAGAGCGAGAAAATGATGCCCGATAAGACCGCCAGCGTACTGGACAGCATGTAGATATAAATCGTGGTACGCCTTACCGGCACCCCCATCAGCGCAGCCGACACATTGCTGCCGCCAACGGCATAGACGTTGTTACCGAATCGCGTACGGTGAGCCAGAATAATCCCGCCAAGCACCACCAGCAGCATAACCAGAGCCAGCAATGTGAAACGACCACCACCGGGCATTTTCCAGGCATAATTGGCGAGGAATTCATAAACCGGATGGTTAATCGGCAACGATTCTTCCGAAACAATAAAACTCATACCGCGCACAAAAAACATGCCCGCCAGCGTGATGATGAAAGCAGGCAGTTTCAACGTATCAATGATCCATCCCATCAGCGCACCAAACGTGGTGCCCATCAACAGCACGATGACAAAGGCATAGCCAGGCGCGATGCCATAAGCACCGATGAGTTTCGCCAGCAAAACACCGGTGAAAGCGATAACAGAACCCACTGACAGATCGATGCCGCCGGATAAGATGACAAATGTCATCCCGACGGCCACGATGCCGAGAAACGCGTTATCCGTCAGCAAATCAAAAAACACGCGTGTGGATGCAAAACCGGGGAACTGAGTGAAGCAATAGGCGTATCCGGCCAGGAAAACCACGATCGTAATCAGCAGGGGCAGATTTCTTTTGAGCATTATCCTTTCCTCCGGAACAGATTACTGAAAGAGACGCGGGGAGACTGAACTACCAGTACAGCGAGCACCACCAGAGCTTTCAGCACCAGGTTGAATTCCGGTTTGAAGCCGGAGAGCAGAATGCCGGTATTCATTCCCTGAATGATCAGTGCACCGACAACCGAAAGAAGCAGGTTAAAACGTCCACCCAGTAACGAGCCGCCGCCGATGACGACGGCAAGAATGGCATCAAGTTCCAGCCATAGTCCGGCATTATTGGCGTCCGCTCCGCGAATATCAGCCGTTATGATAACGCCCGCAACGGCCGCGCAAATCCCACAAATGACGTAAGTGGAGATCAGCACTAAACGGGCATTTACGCCGGCGTTATAAGCAGAACGGATATTGATGCCGACTGATTCGATGAACAGGCCAAGCGCTGTTTTCCGCGTCAGCGCCCAGACAAGAACCAGCATGGCGACGGCAATGATCACCGGCATTGGCAGATAGAACAAAGAACCACTGCCAAACTGCGATAGACCATTGTGTTCAAACGTGACGATTTGCCCTTCCGTAATCAGCTGTGCGATGCCACGTCCGGCGACCATCAGCATCAGCGTGGCAACAATCGGCTGAATTTGCAGAACAGCGACCAAAAAGCCATTCCACAAACCGCATATTGCCCCCACCCCGACCGAGGCCAGCAGCACGATCATCAGCGGATATCCTTGCACCGTCATGGTCGCGGCTGTTGCACCGGCAATCGCCATGACCGCACCGACGGAAAGGTCGATGCCGCCGGTCGCGATAACCAGCGTCATCCCGAGAGCCAGCAAAGCGACAGGGGCACCACGGTTGAAAATATCCACCAGGCTGCCAAACAAGCGGCCATCCTGAATATGGATAGAGAAAAAGCCCGGGGCGACCAGGCTGTCTATGATTAATATTGCGACGAAAGCACCGATTTGCGTGGCGCCTTTTGGAAATACCCATCTTACTTTGCGCGGTTTTCCCGTCATTGGCAGGCTCCTGTTATTCATCACTATCTCCCCTCATTGCGCCGCAATGGCTTTCATAATGGCTGGCACGGAGATATCAGCCTGCTCAATTTCGGCAATATGACGACGGTCTCGTAAGACAACAATACGATCGGCATAACCCGCCAGTTCTTCCAGCTCAGAGGAAATAACCAGTAACGCCAGGCCTTCGTCACAAAGTTTTTCAATCAGACGGATGATTTCTGCATGGGCACCGACGTCAATCCCACGGGTAGGTTCATCGAGAATGAGGAAACGAGGATTGGTTGCAAGCCAGCGGGACAGCAATACTTTTTGCTGGTTACCACCGGAAAGATACTGAATTTCCTGCTCAGTGCCCGGTGTACGGATGCCAAGGAGTTTGATAAATTTTTCGGCGATCTGATGCTGCTCTTTCATGGGTAAAGGACGCAACCAGCCGCGCTGCGCCTGTAAGGCAAGGATGATATTTTCACGCACTGTAGCCGCGCCGATAATGCCATCGGTTTTACGATCTTCCGGGCAGTAACCAAATCCCAGTTTAGCCGCTTTTCTGGGCGTGCTGATGGCGACTTCTTTGCCATCGACACGTGCATTGCCGCTGTCATGCCCTTTAATGCCAAAAATCAGCTGAGCGGTTTCCGTCCGTCCTGATCCCAGTAAACCCGCCAGTCCGACGATTTCACCCCGACGTACTTTCAGGTCAAAATGTTCGACCACACCTCGACGCCCATAGCCTTTGAAATCCACTAATGGCTCGCCCGTTACATTTCTATGTTCGGTGCGTTTGAGCAGGTTTTCATCAAAACTGTGTCCCAGCATCATCGGCACGAGATCGATACGCGGTAAATCCACCGTTCGTTCAGACCCCACACGCTTACCGTTTCGCAAAACGGTAATCCGGTCGCTGATCCGATAAACCTGATCGAGGAAATGGGTGACGAAAATCATCCCCACCCCTTTATTACGCAGTTGAACCAGAATATCGAGCAACATACTGACTTCTTTGGCATCAAGGCTGGCGGTGGGTTCATCAAGAATTAAAACCTGTGCAGACAGGTCAACAGCGCGGGCAATTGCCACGATTTGCTGAATCGCAATGGAGTAGGTTGAGAGTGGCTGGCTGACATCCAGATGCAGCCCATAGCCTTCCAGAAGGGCGTCGGCCTGTTGTTCCATCTTGCGCTGATTGACCAGACCGAAACGGGTTGGCTCGCGCCCGATGAACAAGTTGGCAGCAACAGAGATATTTGGCAGGAGATTTACTTCCTGATATACCGTACCAATCCCCAGCGACTGGGCATCAGCAGTACTGATTGGCTCGATCGGTTTTCCGTTAAGAAAGACCTGGCCAGCAGAACGTTTATAGACACCGGTGAGGGCCTTAATCATTGTGGACTTACCGGCGCCGTTCTCACCCAAAAGGGCAACAATTTCACCGCGTTCGAGGGTAAAGTCGACATTTTCCAGCGCTTTTACGCCGGGGAATTCAACTGATAAACCGCGTACTTCAAGCAGCGTTTCTGAACCAGGATTATCCGTCACGTCACTACTCCTGCTGCATTCGCTATAAGCGAAAAGGGAATAATTGTTACCGGCTTGCCCGTGAGACAAGCCGGTAAACCGGCTCAGTAACCCATGTTTTTCTTCATGTCATACTCTTTCTGAGCCATGTCCGGCAGGATCAACGCGGATTGAGTCTGAATGAATTTCTTCGGTTGCGTACCATCCTTTTTCATCGCAATCAGCGCATCAAATGCCGGGCCAGCCATGTTTGGTGTCAGCTCAACAGAAGCATTCGCTTCACCCGCCAGCATAGCTTTGTAGATATCAGGAACACCGTCGATAGAGACGATTTTGATCTGCGAACCCGGTTTCAGGCCAGCTTCTTTGATAGCCTGAATTGCACCGATCGCCATATCGTCGTTATGGGCGTAAACAGCACAAATGTTCTTACCGTTTTGCTCAGCCTTGATGAAGCTTTCCATTACTTCTTTGCCTTTACTGCGGGTGAAATCGCCGGACTGTGAGCGGATAATTTTGACGTTTGGTGCAGCTTTCAACGCATCTGCAAAACCTTGTTTACGATTTAACGCCACACTGGCACCGACCGTACCCTGCAATTCGACAACATTACATGGTTTGCCAGCAGCGTCCTTCACCAGCCAGTCACCCGCCACTTTGCCCTCATACACGCTGTCAGAAGCGACTGCAGCAGTGTAAAGAGACGGATCACTGACTTCGATCGTACGGTCTAACAGGAACACAGGGATCTTAGCTTCTTTAGCTTCGGTCAGAACCGGAGCCCAGCCAGTAGCAACAACAGGAGCGATGAAAATGGCATCAACACCCTGTGCGATGAATGAACGTATTGCTTTGATTTGGTTCTCTTGTTTTTGCTGAGCATCAGATATTTTCAGTGTAATACCACGTTTTTCCGCTTCTGATTTAGAGACTTTGGTTTCCGCAGAACGCCACCCAGACTCAGAGCCGATCTGCGAAAAACCAACAACCAGCGGAGCCGCCTGAACTGCGCCACAAAATGCTGTTGCTACTGCTGCTGCCACAAATAAGCGTTTGTACATGTTTCTTTCCTCGCGTGTAGTCTGAGCTACTTTTTGTTATGACTCGTAGGGTACGGCCAGGACGTTTACCCGACATACGCATTCAGCCGCTACGACAGTTTTGTCGGAAAAAGGATAAAAGAATGCTGTCAGGGTCTGATAGTCGTCATAAGACGATGATTAGGTTTAGTACATAGGGAAAATGGGAGCATGAGCGAGGTCACATACGGGGAGAACAATCAATTCGTGCATGTATTCAGCCAAAACATGACAAAAAACAACTGGCAAAAGCGAAGATTTTGAGCCCATTGGTGCAAATAATCCCCAGAATAGTGGGGCTAAGGGGAAGAGGTTAAAAAAATAGAGAGGAGTTTCAGGAAATTGAGACGAAAAAAAACCCCTCGCTTTCGCGAAGGGTTTAAATATGGCAGGGGCGGAGAGACTCGAACTCGCGACACCCGGTTTTGGAGACCGGTGCTCTACCAACTGAGCTACGCCCCTAAATTACGCTTACTATTATGCCTGCTAATTTAGCAGGCATAATTTTTAATAATTGGCGGAACGGACGGGGCTCGAACCCGCGACCCCCTGCGTGACAGGCAGGTATTCTAACCAACTGAACTACCGCTCCACCGGTTCTTTC
>NZ_JBEPKE010000010.1:0-120760 GCF_040544515.1 Rahnella sp. 2050
ATGGTAGTGTGGGGTCTCCCCATGCGAGAGTAGGGAACTGCCAGGCATCAAATAAGTGGAAAGCCCCGTACGAAAGTACGGGGCTTTTTGCTATGGGAAATTTGGGTAATGGCAGAAGATCGAAAACTACTGTTTTTGCTGATTTTCCAGCCACCTGATAACAAATTCTCCAACGTCTTCTATCTTATTTATATTCAAGACGCTAATTGTCGTTGAAATAGTCTCTGATAGACAATCACTAGCCACAGCAACAGCATGAATATCAATTAACTGTTCCAATATTCCCCCTGTTCCTTCCCTGTGCAGCACAATTTTGTCGATCTCTTCATGCTTGAACCCTTCAACGAAGATCATATCCAGTTTATTGCGGTCAAAACGCGTCGCAAGATAGTCTAGGTTTAGATGATCCTGCTCGGGCATTTCTGTCATTAATGCCCATCGGCTGCTGCTGGCAACCATAGTCTGGTCCGCACCCGCTTTACGTAGCTCAAAGCTATCTTTCCCTGGAGTATCAACATCCACATCATGATGTGTATGCTTTATCAGACCGGTTCGTATACCACGTTGACGCAAATAGGGGATAAGCTGCTTCAGCAATGTTGTTTTTCCTGTTCCGCTGTGAGCGACGATCCCAAGCAAGGGAATTTGTTGAGTTATCATATTAAAATATCGTGGTGATTAGCTTTCCAATGTGACACATCTTCAGGCGTGTTGAGATTGGAAAACGCTGTGGATTCGTTGAACAATACTGCTTTTGCGTCAATCTGATGAAAGAAAATCATTAATTTCCTGTCGCCATTTGCGAGATAGGTTTCCAGTACTGGAATCAGATTACGGTTCAGCAGACAAAGTGTCGGATGCCCGCGTTCAGGGTCACAGGCAAAAACTGCCCGTTGCCCGGCCGCTTTGGCTAAAAAGGCTTCGGTAAGATTTAACGGAAAGGCTGGTACGTCACAGGGAACGAACAGTACCCACTCGGTTTTACTGGCAGATAATGCGGCAAGCATTCCTGCAAGGGGGCCCTGAAAATCCTGTGTAATGTCAGGGACCGTCTGGAAATTTCGGCCATATCGTTTCGTGTTTCGGTTACAGCTGATGAGAATATCTCCGACTTGTGGGCGTAATCTTTCGGCAATATGTTCAAATAAGGGTTTACCATTAATTTCGACCAGCCCTTTGTCTTCACCCATCCTGCTCGAACGACCACCCGCTAAAATCACGCCGGTAATGTTATCCTGCCCCATAATATTTACCTGTAAAAATGTCTATATTCCGTTCATTGTAACGCCTTACCTTGCGGTCAGGCAGGTTTAACTGTTACCCGGTCAGCTTGTCCTTTCCCTGAAGAAATAACCCTGTTATTTTTAGGGTCTGCAACTACGTTGAAAGGGAATATCATGAAAGAACATCGCGTAAATGAGTTGATCGAACTGCTGCATCCTGCATGGAAAGAAGATTGCGATCTTAACCTGATGGAGTTTATTCAGAAGCTGGCGACAGAATGTGGTTATCAGGGACCTTTGGGAGAACTGAGTGATGACATGTTGATTTATCACCTGAAAATGCGCGGAACTGACAGCACGACTGAAATCCCAGGTTTAAAGAAAGATTATGAGGATGACTTTAAAACTGCACTTTTACGTGCCCGTGGCGTGATTAAAGATTGATGTAAACTTATGTGAACTTCATGCGAACCGCCAAAAATAGATGATACTATTTCCCATTGTCACTTTTCTGTGCGGCTAACCCGAATGAAGTTATGAACAATTCTGCTTTTAATTTTCAGGCATTGTCGCCGGATCTTATCCTTGATGCGTTAGATAGTATCGGTCTGATTGCTGAGTCCGGCCTCACTGCCTTAAACAGCTATGAGAATCGTGTCTACCAGTTTCTGGGAGAAGACAGAAAACGTTATGTAGTGAAGTTCTACCGGCCGGAGCGCTGGAGTGAAGAACAAATCCACGAAGAGCACCAGTTTTCTCGTGATATGGCTGATGCTGAAATCCCTGCTGTTGCCCCTCTTTCTATTAATAAAGATACACTTCATCACTACCAGGGTTATATGTTCACCGTGTTTCCAAGCGTCGGTGGCCGTCAGTATGAAATAGATAATCTCGATCAGCTGGAATGGGTGGGGCGATTCCTCGGGCGTATCCATCAGGTTGGCAGTGAAAGTCTCTTCACCGCACGCCCGACAATTGGCCTCGATGAATACCTTTCCCGACCACGTGATGTCCTGGCGCAGTGTCCTCTGATCCCCAAAAGCCTGCGAGAGCCTTTTTTAACTGCGACAGATAAACTGATCACGACGACCCGGGAATTCTGGCATACCGACTGGCAGCCTTTGCGCTTACATGGGGATTGCCATCCGGGGAATATTCTCTGGCGAGATGGCCCGCTGTTTGTGGATATGGATGATGCCCGTAATGGTCCGGCAATCCAGGATCTCTGGATGTTGTTACATGGCGACCAAAGTGAGCAAAGGCTTCAGTTAGATATCTTGCTGGAAGCTTATGGAGAGTTTGCTGATTTAGATACCAGTGAACTGTCTTTGATGGAGCCGCTGCGTGCTATGCGCATGGTTTATTATCTGGCCTGGGTCGCCCGTCGCTGGGACGATCCTGCATTTCCTAAGAGCTTCCCCTGGATGCAGGACGAAGATTTTTGGCGTGGTCAGATAGCGGCTTTCACTGAGCAAATTAAGAAATTACAGGCACCTCCTTTACGGCTGATGCCAATGTATTGAGTCACGATTAACGTTCAAGTTTAATTAAATGGAGATAGGCTTTATATGAAAAAGATATTCCTGGCACTGGTTGGTATGGTTATGGCCTTCAGTGTATCTGCAGCGCAATTTTCTGATGGCGCGCAATACGTTACTTTAGATAAAACCGTAGCTAATGAGCCACAGGTACTCGAGTTTTTCTCATTTTATTGCCCGCACTGCTACCAGTTTGAACAAGTCTGGCATGTCTCTGACAGCATCCGTAAGAACCTGCCAAAAGATGTGAAATACACTAAATACCACGTTGAGTTCCTGGGGCCGTTAGGTAAGCAACTAACTCAGGCATGGGCTGTGGCTATTGCTCTGGGTGTTGAAGAAAAAGTCAGCCCGCTGATGTTTGATGCTGTGCAGAAACAGCAGTCGGTACAAAATGCTGATGATATCCGTAAAGTCTTTATTCAGGCGGGTGTTAAGGGCGAAGATTATGATGCCGCACTTAACAGCTTCGTCGTGAAATCACTGGTTGTTCAGCAGGAAAAAGCCGCTGCTGATTTGGGTCTGCAAGGCGTCCCTTCTGTATTTGTGAATGGGAAATACATGGTTAAAAATGACGGACTTGATACCAGCTCAATGGATATGTATGTCAAACAATATTCTGATGTGATCAATTTCTTAGCGACCAAAAAATAAGAATTCCTGATCTCGGCGCCAGCTTTCGGGCTGGCGTTATATTTTCTGAAAAAAATAACAACCAAAATGAGTACCCTATGAAATATAAATAATTTATGCCCGGAATGTTTCCTGTAAATATTACTATCCACAATAGCTATTAAGCTTCTATTACACGACTATTTCATAAAAAAACCGATAACCTGATGAAACCAGTAGTTAAAATTCTGGAGTATTTTCCGGATATGATCAGATAATAATTTACTATAAAAACTATTCACAAAGTTATCCACAGGATGATCCTTCGAGATCCCTCGCAACTTCGCAATGAATTTCCCTCTCAAGGTTCGTCTTTCCCGCTGGCTATGGCATCCTTAGAGCATGTCTGATCACGAATAAAGAAGAGTTATGGCCCAGATAGCAGAAAACCCCTTAATCCTGGTAGACGGTTCGTCTTACCTTTATCGCGCCTATCATGCGTTTCCTCCGCTGACCAACTCTGCGGGTGAACCGACCGGTGCGATGTACGGTGTGCTTAACATGTTGCGCAGTTTATTGCTGCAATACACACCAAGCCATGTCGCTGTGGTTTTTGACGCGAAAGGCAAAACCTTCCGTGACGAACTTTTCGAACAGTATAAATCTCACCGTCCTCCGATGCCGGATGACCTGCGCTCTCAAATTGAGCCTCTTCACCAAATGGTCAAAGCAATGGGGTTGCCTTTGCTGGTGGTCTCTGGTGTAGAAGCGGACGACGTAATCGGTACGCTGGCACTCGAAGCTGAACTGGCGGGTCATGCTGTTCTGATCAGCACCGGTGATAAAGATATGGCGCAGCTCGTGACACCGGGCGTGACATTAATTAATACGATGAACAACGCGATTCTGGGGCCAGATGAAGTTGTCGAGAAGTACGGTGTTCCGCCTTCGCTGATCATCGATTTCCTCGCCCTGATGGGTGACTCCTCGGACAATATTCCAGGCGTGCCGGGCGTGGGGGAGAAAACCGCACAAGCCTTGTTACAAGGCATTGGTGGTCTTGATGCGTTGTATGCCGATCTTGATAAAGTATCGACACTCAGTTTCCGCGGCGCCAAAACCATGGCCGCCAAACTCGCTGATAATAAAGACGTCGCCTATCTCTCTTACCAGCTGGCGACCATTAAAACTGACGTGAAGCTGGATTTAACCTGTGCAGAGCTGACGGTTTCTGAACCTGATGCTGATGAACTGCACAAGCTTTTTGGTCGCTATGAATTCAAACGCTGGCTGGCTGATGTTGAATCCGGTACCTGGCTGAGCGGTAAAAAATCAGCAGGTAAAGCGCCGGCAGCAGCGAAGAAAAGCGCACAGGCTGAAGACACAACTTCAGCAGCAGTGATCGAACCTAACCAGCTTTCTCAGGACGGTTACGTCACCATTTTGGATCAGGCGACGCTGGATGAATGGATCGGTTATCTGAAAGGCTCTGAGGTGTTTGCATTCGATACAGAAACGGATGGTCTGGATACGCTGACCGCCAATCTGATTGGCTTATCTTTTGCTACAGAAGCAGGTAAAGCAGCCTATTTACCGGTTGCTCATGATTATCTGGATGCGCCGGTACAGTTGGATCGTGATGAAGTATTGAAACAGCTCAAGCCGATACTCGAAGATGAAAAGCAGCTGAAAGTGGGTCAGAACCTGAAATTCGACCGCGGCGTGTTACTGCGTTATGACATCGAATTAAAAGGCATTGCCTTTGATACCATGCTCGAGTCCTATGTGCTCGACAGCGTATCTGGCCGCCATGATATGGACAGCCTGGCCGATCGCTATCTCGGCCATAAGACCGTCAGTTTTGAAGAGATCGCAGGTAAAGGCAAGAACCAACTGACCTTCAACCAAATCGCGCTGGAGCAAGCGGCGCCTTATGCGGCGGAAGATGCTGATGTAACATTGCAATTGCATCAGGCACTGTGGCCTCGGATTGCGGAAAGCGAATCCCTGAAGACTGTTTTCACGGATATCGAAATGCCGCTGGTACCTGTGCTGTCTCATATCGAGCGCACTGGCGTTCTGATTGATCAGAATATCCTCGCCGCCCACTCAAAAGAACTGGCTATCCGTCTGAATGAGCTGGAAAACAAGGCACATGAACTGGCAGAAGAACCTTTCAACCTGTCTTCGACCAAACAATTGCAGGCCATTCTGTATGAAAAACAGAAATTACCGATTCTGAAGAAAACGCCGGGTGGCGCGCCATCGACTAATGAAGAAGTTCTGGCTGAGCTGGCTCTGGATTACCCGCTGCCAAAAGTCATTCTTGAATATCGTGGTCTGGCAAAACTGAAATCGACCTATACCGATAAACTGCCATTGATGATCAATCCGCAGTCCGGACGTGTGCACACGTCTTATCATCAGGCAGTGACTGCCACCGGGCGTCTATCTTCCAGTGATCCAAACCTGCAAAATATTCCGGTGCGTAATGACGAAGGTCGCCGCATCCGTCAGGCGTTTATCGCGCCGAAAGACTACATTATTCTCGCTGCCGACTACTCGCAGATTGAACTGCGTATCATGGCGCATTTATCTAAGGATGAAGGTTTGCTGAAAGCGTTCGCCGAGGGGAAAGATATCCACCGCGCGACTGCCGCAGAAGTCTTCGGTACGCCGCTGGAGAAAGTATCCGGTGAGCAACGCCGCAGTGCGAAAGCGATTAACTTCGGCCTGATTTATGGCATGAGCGCCTTTGGTCTGTCGCGCCAGCTAAATATTCCGCGCAAAGAATCCCAGCGTTATATGGATTTGTACTTTGAGCGCTATCCGGGCGTGCTGGAATACATGGAACGCACCCGCACTCAGGCGTCTGAGCAGGGTTACGTTGAAACGCTGGATGGTCGCCGTCTGTATCTGCCAGACATTAAGTCCAGTAACGCCATGCGCCGTAAAGGTGCGGAGCGTGCAGCGATCAACGCCCCGATGCAAGGAACGGCTGCGGATATTATCAAGCGTGCGATGATAAGCGTCGCTGACTGGCTGAAACAACCGGATGCGCCGCGTGCTCGCATTATCATGCAAGTACACGATGAACTGGTGTTTGAAGTGCATAAAGATGATGTGGAAGTGGCAAGCGAAAAAATCCGTAATCTTATGGAAGCAAGCATGACGCTGGCCGTTCCACTGAAAGTAGATGTGGGCACTGGCGAAAACTGGGATCAGGCTCACTAAGTGAATAGTTATTAAGCTTTTTTTGTAATTAAGCTACAGGATTATGTGCTCATACCATGAGAGTGATCGCATAATCCGCGATTTTTGTGTAAGTAAACTACAAAAAGTTCTTTTTCCCCGTCAGAAAATAGGGTAAAGTTTCTCTCGTAGGGTACAGAGGTAAGATGTTCTATCTTTCAGACCTTTTACTTCACGTAATCGGATTTGGCTGAATATTTTAGCCGCCCCAGGCATTTATGTCTGGGGCGTTTTTTATTGGATTTTTCATAGCGTTATACCCATAAAAAAGGGCAACCTTGCGGTCACCCCTTTCTGTTCTTTACTTACATTTCCCCGTTCCCGGGGCGCTACTATTCGCCTTCGTTAGAAAGCTCTTCTTCCTGCACTTCCGGCGGGATTTCGCTGAACCAGGTGTTCAGTTTGTCACTCAGTTTATCCACGCCCATTTTCTTCGGTGAGGAAAATGCCTCTACCTGAATATCACCCATGAATTCTTTCACCGCTTCACGGACCATTTTTATCTGCGCCTGACGTGCGCCTGAAGCCAGTTTGTCGGCTTTAGTCAGCAGCAACATGACCGGCGTACCCACATCAACTGCCCACTGAATCATTTGTTGATCGAGATCTTTAAGCGGATGGCGGATATCCATCAACACAACCAGACCTTTGAGGGAGTTACGCATTTGCAGATATTCGCCCAGCGCGCGCTGCCATTTACGCTTCATTTCTTCCGGTACTTCCGCGTAGCCATAACCCGGCAAGTCGACCAGGCGGATGCCCGGCTTCACTTCGAACAGGTTGATGAGCTGAGTACGGCCAGGCGTTTTACTGGTACGTGCGAGGCTTTTCTGCTGTGTCAGGGTATTCAGCGCACTGGATTTGCCGGCGTTTGAACGACCAGCAAATGCGACTTCAATGCCTGCGTCAGATGGCAAATGCCGGATATCCGGGGCGCTCATGACGAAATGGGTCATATGATAGTTGTAAGTTTGGCTGGTCAAAGCGTGCGTCTCCGTGAGGCATGAGTATCTGGCTGGCGATTATAACTGCAACACAGCCGAGATGCGTTCGTGTTTTTAAAATCCGAATGATGAGGCGAAGGGACCACAGAGATGAAGGCGGGGGAAATTGCCTTCATGATGTAAGACATTTGCTATTCATGATGCGGGTTATTTCGCTTGTTTTGTCGCCGAATTTTTTAATGTTATTCAATTTCAATAAGATAAAATTGATGTCGTTATGAAATCGACAAGACGGCTGGCGGGTATCTTGAGCCTTTGTGCCAGTCGGGTAAAGTATTTCTTACGCGGTGAAGGCGAGAACGGAAACAGGGACGAAAATTGCATTCACGGATCACGGGAAATGCATCGCGATTTAAGGATGAACGGAGCCGGAGGCTCTGAAAGGCAAAGGAAAAACCGGGACGTTGATGCTATACAGGGAAAGTATTTGATGAATATCCTTCTGAGGAAGGAAAGAAAAAGGCAGCAAGGTTACCTTGCTGCCTTTTTTCTTTGCCCGCTTTCTGCTAGATTCCGGCGCAAATCTATACTAAATGTACACACCTAAGAGCAGATGCCATGAAACAGCCAGCGAAAGCACCGCGCGCCAATACCGCGACAGCTAAAACGAAGAAGAAAAGTCGTGTCGAGCTTGATATCGAAGCGCGCGAACGCAAGCGTGACAACAAGCGCCGTGGCCATAAAGCAGGCTCACGCGCCAATCCGGATGCGGCCCAGAACCAAAGCGGCGCGGGCACGAAAAAAGCCGATCCGCGTATCGGTAGCAAAAAAGCCGTGCCTTTGATCGTTGAGACCGTTACGAACAATGCAGCGAAAGCTAAAAAAGCCGCACAGCCGAAGCAAGATGCAAAACCTAAGATGACACCGGAAGAAGAACTGACGTTACTCGAAAATGATGAGCGTCTGGATTCTTTGTTGGATCTCATCGACGATGGCAAAGCATTAAGCGCAGAAGATCAGGCTTATGTTGATCAGACACTTGATCGCATCGACGTTCTGATGGAAATCCTCGGCATCGAACTCGGCGAAGATGAAGATGACGAAGAAGAAGAGAAAAACGAAGACATGATGCAGTTGCTCAAGCGCGGAAATCCAAAAGAAGGTTTCTAAGCTATGCGCTGGGTCATCCCGGCAATAGCCTTACTCTTTGCATGTTATCTGCTTTGGTTATTCGGTAAACTACGCCGGTTATCGAAAACCAAAGCACGTCTGCGCAGAGCGACCTTTGCACGGCAGGCTCAAAGCCTGCCTGTAAAGCGAACCGGTCGCATCCGACGCCGGAAGGAGTGAGTACCCCATGTCAGAACAGACTACCGTCTGGGATTTAGCGCTGATCCAGAAATACAATTATTCGGGTCCGCGATACACATCCTATCCAACAGCACTTGAGTTCAGTGAACGCTACGATAATACCGCTTTCGAAAATGCGGCTGCCCGTTATCCGGCACGCTCGCTCTCATTGTACGTGCACATTCCTTTCTGCCATAAGCTCTGCTACTTCTGCGGCTGCAATAAACTGGTGACCCGCCAGCAGCATAAAGCCGAAGAATATCTCAACGTGCTTGAAAAAGAGATCAGTCACCGTGCACCGCTCTTTAAAGGTCGTCAGGTCAGTCAGCTGCATTGGGGCGGTGGTACTCCGACTTACCTCGATAAAGCGCAGATAAGCCGTCTGATGGGCCTTCTGCGGGCACACTTTGATATCCTGCCCGACGCAGAAATGTCACTGGAGGTAGATCCACGTGAAATTGAGCTTGATGTGCTTGACCATCTGCGCAGCGAAGGCTTTAACCGCCTGAGTATGGGGGTCCAGGATTTCAACAAAGAAGTGCAGCTTCTGGTTAACCGTGAGCAGGATGAAGATTTCATCTTTGCCCTCATTGCACGCGCCCGGGCGCTGGGTTTCAACTCGACTAATATCGATCTGATTTACGGTCTGCCGAAACAGACGGCAGAAAGTTTTGCTTACACGCTGCAGCGTGTGGCAGAGCTCAACCCTGATCGTCTGAGTGTGTTCAATTATGCGCACATGCCAAAATTGTTCGCCGCTCAGCGCAAAATCAAAGATGCTGATTTGCCTGGCGCGGAAGAGAAATTGAAAATTTTGCAGGAAACCATCGCTTCACTGACCGGTTTCGGCTATCGCTTTATCGGGATGGATCACTTTGCTCGCCCTGAAGACGAACTGGCGATTGCCCAGCGCGAAGGCAAATTGCACCGCAATTTCCAGGGCTACACCACACAGGGCGACAGTGATTTGCTGGGAATGGGCGTTTCGGCCATCAGCATGCTCGGCGATACCTACGCGCAGAACGAAAAAGATATCAAAACCTATTACGCTCATGTGGAAGAGCAGGGACATGCCTTATGGCGGGGTCTGGAAATGACGAATGATGACTGCCTTCGTCGTGATGTCATTAAATCTCTGATCTGCCATTTTGAGTTGAATTTTGCTGATATCGAACAGCGTTACGATATTCGTTTTACCGATTATTTTGCTGATGATCTGGCACTGCTGCAGCCGCTGGCTGAAGACGGGCTGGTTGAGGTGAGTGGCACACATATTCAGGTGACACCGCGCGGGCGTTTGCTGATCCGTAATATCTGTATGTGCTTTGATATTTATCTGCGACGTCAGGTGCGCCAGCAACAATTCTCCCGCGTTATCTGACAGTCTGCTCTGCAAATAAAAACAGCCGCATAAGCGGCTGTTTTGCTGTCTGGTGCGAGGACTTTTATTCCATGCCCAGTTCTTTCAGTTTGCGGGTCAGGGTATTTCGCCCCCAGCCCAGCAACCGTGCCGCTTCCTGTTTATGTCCCTGTGTATGGCGCAGCGCCGTGGTCAGTAATGTACGTTCCATTTCAGGTTGCGCTTCTGACAGCAGGTTTTGATGACCGGAACGCAGCGCACGGTCTGCCCATTGTGCCAGCAATGTCGCCCAACTGTCTGGCAGACTCTGACCACCGGTTTCAGGGGCCGAGGTCTCAAACAGTTCGCTGGGTAAATCCTGAATCAGCACTTCCTGACCCGCCGCCATGACGGTGAGCCAGCGGCAGGTGTTTTCCAGCTGGCGCACATTGCCCTGCCATGGCAATCGCGTCAGTGCCGTTTCTGTTTCCGGATGCAGGTTTTTTGCTTCCACACCCAGCTCTTTAGCCGCGACTTGCAGGAAGTAACGCGCCAGACGCGGGATGTCTTCACGACGTTCACGCAGCGGCGGCAGATGGACGCGGATAACGTTCAGGCGGTGGAATAAATCCTCGCGGAATTTCCCTTCCTGAACCCGTAGCTCCAGATTCTGGTGAGTCGCAGCGATAATACGCACGTCCACTTTCACCGGCGCATAACCGCCAACACGATAGAACTGGCCATCTGCCAGCACGCGAAGCAGACGGGTTTGCACATCAAGCGGCATATCCCCGATTTCATCGAGGAACAGCGTGCCGTTATCGGCTTGTTCAAAACGTCCCTGACGGACGGTGTTGGCGCCGGTAAACGCCCCTTTCTCGTGGCCGAATAATTCGGACTCAATCAGGTCTTTCGGGATAGCAGCCATATTCAGCGCGATAAAGGGCGCTTTGGCGCGCGGGCTGTGGCGGTGTAAGGCGTGAGCGACCAGCTCTTTACCGGTACCGGATTCCCCATTAATCAGCACGCTGATTGAAGAACGGGACAAACGGCCGATGATGCGAAATACGTCCTGCATAGCGGGCGCTTCACCGATAATGTCTGCGGTCGGGCCACTCGCAGGCTGGCTGCGTGCCGGTTGCTGTTGTTCCTGATAATGACTGATGGCTCGTTCAACCAGTGCCACGGCTTCATCAATGTCGAACGGTTTTGGCAGATAATCAAACGCACCTTGCTGATAGGCGCTGACTGCAGCATCCAGATCGGAGTGTGCTGTCATTATGATGACCGGAAGCATCGGGTGACGTTGTTTAATCTGCTTTAACAGCGCTAAACCGTCCATCCCGGGCATACGGATATCTGATAACAAAACGTCAGGGGTTTGAGTCGCAATGGCATCAAGCACTTCATTGCCGCTGTCAAACGTGGTGCACGTTAAACCGGCTCCAGTGAGCGCACGTTCAAGTACCCAGCGGATGGAGCTATCGTCATCGACGATCCAGACTATCCCTCGTTGCATAAGAACCTCACTGGCGAATAGGCAGGAATACCGAGAATTCGGTATGTCCTGGCCAACTGTTAAATTCAACTTTACCCGAATGCTGATCAATCAAACTGCGCGCGATGGACAGGCCCAAACCGGTGCCCCCTTCGCGGCCACTGACCATGGGGTAAAAAAGGGTGTCCTGCAAATGCGCCGGTACGCCGGGGCCATCATCTTCAATATCGATACGGGCCACCAGACGATAACGCACGCCGTGTAACGTAATCTGGAAAGCAGTACGCGTGCGTAATGTAATTGTGCCGCCTTCCTCCCCCAGCGCCTGTAATGCGTTGCGGGTGATGTTTAACAAAATCTGTTCTATCTGATCGGGGTCGTGCGCCAGTTCAGGCAGGCTCGGATCATAGTCCCGCACCAGCTGAACGTTATCCGGCTTCTCCATCGAGACCAGTTGGCAAACCCGTTCCGCAACCTGGTGAATACTTTGTGTCACATGCTGGCTCGGACGTTGCGGGCCCAGCAATCTGTCGACCAGATTACGCAGACGGTCAGCCTGCTCAATAATGACTTTCGTATATTCCAGCAAGGCCGGATCGGGCAGCGCTCTGGATAATAATTGTGCTGCGCCACGCAACCCGCCGAGCGGATTCTTGATTTCATGTGCCAGACCGCGGATCAAATCACGCGCAGCAACCTGTTGAGCGTGCTGTAATTGTTCCTGGCTCAGGCGGCGCTGATTATCCATCGGCGCCAGTTCCACCAGAATGAAACCTTCTGGCAGCATCTGTGCGGTCAGCGACAACACATGCGCGCGGCCGTCTACGACCAGCGTCACTTCACTGTCTGTAAAGCCTTGTCCGGCTGTCAGACTTTCACGCATTAATTCGATGTTCAGCGAAAAATATCCCACCAGTTCTGGCAAAGGGGTGCCAAAAAGCTTTCGGGAACTTTGCGCCAGTAACTGCTGAGCTGCCGGATTGGCATAATGCACAGCCAATTCGTCGTCTAACAGCAGAACGCTGTTGATTAAGGAATTCAGGATCTGCCCAGCATCGGGCAGTTTGCCAGTTGCCATACCGCAGTCTCCCGCACCTGATTGGTGCATTTTATCTCGCTACCCGGTGAAATCACGGGTCAGAGGGGTTGAGCAGGAAAGAGTGTGGAGAAAAAAGCCCATCCGGAGATGGGCTGAAAGTTTCCACGGCAACAAATATAAATCGTCTTACTTAATTTTGACGCTGAAGGGTTTGTGAACACAGGCCTTCAGTCGGGTATTACCCTCAGCGCCAGCCCGAAGACGAGCGCTGAGTCCGGTTTAATCGAAAAATTAAACGCTGTAGTACAGTTCGAACTCAACCGGATGCGGAGTCATGCGCACGCGGTCCATTTCTTCTTTACGCAGACCGATATAAGCATCGATAGCGTCGTCAGTGAACACGCCACCACGGGTCAGGAACTCGCGGTCTTCGTTCAGTGCGTTCAGGGCTTCTTCCAGTGAACCTGCAACTTTTGGAATTTCTGCTTCTTCTTCCGGTGGCAGGTCATACAGGTTTTTGTCCATCGCATCGCCAGGGTGGATCTTGTTGATGATACCGTCCAGGCCAGCCATCATCAGTGCAGCAAACGCCAGGTATGGGTTAGCCGCTGGATCAGGGAAACGTGCTTCGATACGCATCGCTTTAGGCGTTGATACGTGTGGAATACGGATGGATGCAGAACGGTTACGCGCAGAGTAAGCCAGCATTACTGGCGCTTCGTAGCCCGGGACCAGACGCTTGTAGGAGTTGGTGGTCGGGTTAGCGTAGGCGTTGATTGCTTTAGCGTGCTTAATGATACCGCCGATGTAGAACAGTGCCATTTCAGACAGGCCGCCGTATTTGTCGCCAGCGAACAGGTTGTTACCGTTCTTGGACAGAGACATGTGGCAGTGCATACCTGAACCGTTATCGCCAAACATTGGTTTTGGCATGAAGGTCGCAGTTTTGCCAAATGCGTGAGCCACGTTGTGAACCACGTATTTGTAGATTTGGATTTCGTCAGCTTTTTTAGTCAGGGTGTTGAAGCGGGTTGCCACTTCGTTCTGACCAGCGGTTGCCACTTCGTGGTGGTGAGCTTCAACAACCAGACCCATTTCTTCCATGGTCAGACACATGGTAGAACGCAGATCCTGGGAGGAGTCGACCGGAGGAACCGGGAAGTAACCGCCTTTTACTGCAGGACGGTGGCCTTTGTTGCCGCCTTCGTATTTGGTGCTCGAGTTCCATGCGCCTTCGATATCATCGATAGCGACGTGAGAACCGGAGATGCTGCTGCCGAAGCGCACATCATCAAACAGGAAGAATTCTGGCTCTGGCCCGAACAGAACGGTGTCCGCGATACCGGAAGAGCGCAGGAAATCTTCTGCACGTTTTGCGGTAGAACGTGGGTCGCGGTCATAACCTTGCAGCGTGGTTGGCTCAAGGATGTCGCAACGAATGATCAGGGTAGTTTCTTCGTAGAATGGGTCAAGAACAGCAGTGCTCGCATCTGGCATCAAGACCATGTCAGATTCGTTAATGCCTTTCCAGCCACCGATTGAAGAGCCGTCAAACATTTTGCCTTCTTCGAAGAAGTCAGCGCTAACCTGGTGCGCAGGAATGGTGACGTGCTGTTCTTTGCCTTTGGTATCAGTGAAGCGTAAATCTACGAATTTCACTTCATGCTCATTCAGCATCGTCAAAACGTGTTCAGCGGACATACTAGTTCTCCCGAATTTCTCATTATCGTCGTGGAACGAATAACCATTTTTGGTCTTTAGTTGGAAATAACAGCCTTACTGGAACTGGCGTGTAGACTGAACAGCGCTATTATTTGTCTGGTCAGGCTCTTCACCCTGTAAAAAATTTTTTACCCTAAAAAACTTTTACTCTAAAAACTATTAGCGAAAACTGTGCCAACTTTGAGAAAATGCAAACAACGCCATTTTACAGGGCTTTTGCACTCGACAAGTATGCACCATAACGGAATTCTCGCACTAAAATGGTGCTAACTGTGAGAGTGAAAGCACTATAATGGTGCGTCATAATGGTTCAGTGGTCTTTTTGCACCGTGAAAGGGATCACAAAGTAGCCATCCATAAGTTGTTTCAACAAGATCCTTGTGATCTTGTTTAGAACCTCGCTTAATACGTGTACAATAGCGCGCTATTTCTAATGCCTGAGGCAAAGCTGTGATCGAAAATTTGCGTAACATCGCCATTATTGCCCACGTTGACCATGGTAAAACCACCCTGGTCGACAAGCTGCTGCAACAATCCGGTACTTTCGGAGAGCGTGTAGAAGCCACTGAACGCGTAATGGACTCCAACGATTTGGAGAAAGAGCGTGGGATTACCATCCTCGCAAAAAACACCGCCATTAATTGGAAAGACTACCGCATCAACATCGTGGATACCCCAGGACACGCCGACTTCGGCGGTGAGGTAGAGCGTGTGATGTCAATGGTCGACTCGGTGCTGCTGGTTGTGGATGCAATGGATGGCCCAATGCCGCAAACCCGTTTCGTGACCAAAAAAGCCTTCGCTAATGGTCTGAAACCGATCGTGGTAATCAACAAGGTTGACCGCCCTGGCGCGCGTCCTGACTGGGTTGTCGATCAGGTCTTCGACCTGTTTGTAAACCTGGACGCAACCGACGAACAACTCGATTTCCCAATCATCTATGCATCAGCATTGATGGGTATCGCGGGTAACGACCATAACGATATGGCCGAAGACATGACCCCGCTGTACCAGGCGATCGTTGACCACGTATCTCCGCCACAAGTTGAGATGGAAGCACCGTTCCAGATGCAAATCTCTCAGCTGGACTACAACAACTATGTTGGCGTCATCGGCATCGGCCGCATCAAACGCGGTACCGTTAAGCCTAACCAGCAAATCACTGTCATCGACAGCGAAGGCAAAACCCGCAACGGTAAAGTCGGTAAAGTTCTGACCCACATGGGTCTTGAGCGTATCGAAGCCACCGTTGCTGAAGCGGGCGACATCATCGCAATCACCGGCCTGGGCGAACTGAACATTTCCGACACAATCTGTGATCCGGCGAATGTTGAAGCTCTGCCTGCGCTGAGCGTTGATGAACCAACAGTAACCATGTACTTCAACGTAAACACCTCTCCGTTCTGTGGTAAAGAAGGTAAGTATGTGACTTCACGTCAGATCCTTGACCGTCTGAACAAAGAGCTGGTGCACAACGTTGCATTGCGTGTTGAAGAAACTGAAGATGCTGATGCATTCCGTGTTTCAGGCCGTGGTGAACTTCACCTGTCGGTTCTGATCGAAAATATGCGTCGTGAAGGTTTCGAGCTGGCGGTTTCCCGTCCTAAAGTAATCAACCGTAAAATCGATGGCCGCATGCAAGAGCCATTCGAGAACGTGACACTGGATATCGAAGAGCAACACCAGGGTTCTGTTATGCAGGCCATGGGTGAGCGTAAAGGCGATGTCAAAGACATGATCCCAGACGGCAAAGGTCGTATCCGTCTTGATTACCTGATCCCAGCACGTGGCCTGATCGGCTTCCGTACCGAATTCATGACCATGACTTCCGGTACCGGTCTGCTGTACTCCACGTTCAGCCACTACGATGACGTTCGTCCGGGCGAAATCGGCCAGCGTCAGAACGGCGTGCTGATCTCCAACGGTCAGGGTAAAGCGGTTGCGTTCGCACTGTTCAGCTTGCAAGACCGCGGTAAATTGTTCCTGGGTCACGGCGCAGAAGTGTATGAAGGCCAGATTATCGGTATTCACTCACGTTCTAACGACCTGACCGTGAACTGCCTGACCGGTAAGAAACTGACTAACATGCGTGCGTCCGGTACTGACGAAGCAACGACTCTGGTTCCTGCTATCAAAATGTCTCTGGAGCAAGCTCTGGAATTCATCGATGATGACGAACTGGTCGAAGTGACTCCTCTGTCTGTGCGTATCCGTAAACGTCACCTGACCGAGAACGATCGTAAACGTGCAATGCGTGGTCCTAAAGAAGGTTAATCTTCTTTAACGTTTGCCGTTACACAGAAACAGGGTGCCTTCGGGTACCCTGTTTTTTTTATGTTTTTTTCTCCTCCGTTCGTTACGCCCCGTCGCGTTGCCCCTGTTCACTTGTACGTTTTACCGCTAAAGTTAACTGTCATCTTTGAAATCAGGAGCGTGCAATGCTGTACATTTTTGATATGGGAAACGTCATTATTGATATTGATTTCAAACGAGTGCTGGGGGTGTGGAGCCATCTGAGTGGCACCCCGCTGGCGACGCTGACCGAGCGGTTTTCAATGGGCGAGGTGTTCCAGAAACACGAGCGTGGTGAAATCAGCGACGAACAGTTTGCTGCCGATTTATGTCATGAAATGGGTATCGCACTAAGCTTTGAACAATTCAGTGCGGGCTGGCATGCGGTGTTTGTTGGTCTGCGTCCTGAGGTCATTGCCCTGTTTCAGAAACTGCGCGAAGAAGGTCATCGTGTCGTCGTGCTTTCTAATACCAACCGCTTACATCTGGATTTCTGGCCTCATCATTATCCTGAAATCGAAGCCAATACCGACGCGATGTACCTCTCGCAAAATTTGGGTATGCGCAAACCGGAGCCCGAAATTTTCCGGCATGTTCTGGAGAAAGAAGGATTCACCGCCGATCAGGCCGTGTTCTTTGATGATGTTGCTGAAAATATCGAAGCCGCCCGGAATGCTGGCATTGAGGCTGTATGGGTAGAAGATAACCAGACGGTACCGAAATACTTTTCCTGAAGGATGTAAGGATGCAGAAAAGGGCACTGAGCCACTACCTAAAATCGTTGTGGAAATTTACGCGCCTGCTTTTAAAGCGTTCGGATAAAGATGGCCTGACGCTTCTGGCGGGCCATCTGGCCTATGTCTCTTTGCTATCGCTCGTGCCGCTGATCGCCGTGGTATTTTCACTTTTTGCATTATTCCCCGTTTTTTCAGAAATCAGCATGCAGCTGAAAACATTCATTTTTTCCAACTTCATGCCAGCGACCGGGAATACAATCCAGCGTTATCTGGAACAGTTTGTTGCCAACTCCAGCAAAATGACGGCCGTAGGCACCTGTGGATTAATCGTCACCGCGCTACTTCTGATAGCCTCGGTAGACAGCGTGCTGAACAAAATCTGGGACAGCAAAACCACGCGTCCGATTGTGTTTTCTTTCGCTGTGTACTGGATGGTGTTAACGCTCGGGCCAATTCTGCTGGTGGCCAGCGTGGCTGTCAGCTCATATCTGCTCTCCCTGAACTGGCTGAACATCAGCGGTGTGCATTCGGTGATCGACCACGCGCTGCGCATTCTGCCCTTGCTGATCTCCTGGGTGACATTCTGGCTGCTCTATCAGGTAGTACCAACGGTCAGAGTGCCGGCAAAAGATGCCCTGATCGGCGCACTGGTCTCCGGCGTATTATTCGAGTTGAGTAAAAAAATCTTCACCTTATACATTCAGCTTTTCCCGTCATATCAGTTGATTTACGGTGTACTGGCGGTGATCCCCATTTTATTTCTCTGGGTCTATGTCAGCTGGTGTATCGTTCTTCTTGGGGCGGAAATTACCGTCACGCTGGGCGAGTACCGTTCTCTAAGAAAATTGCAGTCTGCTCAACATAGGGCAGAAGAATAATCAGTCCGAAGGATTTGTATGATTGCGTTAATTCAGCGGGTATTGAATGCCAGCGTTACGATCGATGGCGAAATCTGTGGCCAGATAGGACCGGGGTTACTGGTTTTACTGGGCGTTGAACAGGGCGATGACGAACAAAAAGCCAAACGCCTTTGTGAACGGGTGATCGGGTACCGAATCTTCGGTGACGAAAATGACAAGATGAATCTGAACGTGCAGCAGGCCGGTGGCAGCCTGCTGGTGGTGTCGCAGTTCACGCTGGCGGCGGACACACAAAAAGGCATGCGTCCTGGGTTCTCGCGCGGGGCTGAGCCACAGGAAGCGGAGCGGTTATATCAGTATTTTTGCGGGCAGTGCCGGGAAAAGGGCATTGCTACCGAAACCGGACGCTTTGCAGCGGATATGAAAGTGGCACTGGTGAACGACGGGCCGGTGACCTTCTGGCTACAAGTCTGATCCATAAGGCATAACGCCGGAGAGAAAGCATCTATGTATCATCTGAGAGTACCGACGACCGAAAAAGAACTGGCCGCCTATTACCGATTCCGTTGGGAAATGCTGCGTAAACCGTTGCATCAGCCGGAGGGTTCAGAGCGTGATGCCTACGATTCCATCGCACATCACCAGATGGTAGTTGATGAGGAGGGCGAACCGGTGGCGGTTGGCCGTTTATACATCAATGCCGATAATGAAGCCTCTATCCGCTTTCTGGCGGTTGATCCAAATGTACAAGACAAAGGGCTGGGAACGCTGGTCGCGATGACCCTGGAGTCTGTGGCGCGTCAGGAAGGGGTGAAACGAGTGGTCTGTAGCGCCCGCGAAGATGCCGTGGATTTCTTTGCCAAACTGGGTTTTGTGAATCAGGGCGAAATCACCACGCCGCAAACAACCCCGGTTCGCCACTTCCTGATGATAAAACCCATCGAAACGCTGGATGATATTCTGCATCGCCCTGACTGGTGCGGTCAGCTTCAGCAGGCCTGGTATGACCACATCCCGCTCAGTGAAAAAATGGGCGTGCGTATCAGTCAGTACACCGGCCAGCGATTTGTCACCACGATGCCGGAAACGGGCAACCAGAATCCGCACCATACATTGTTCGCTGGCAGTTTGTTTTCGCTGGCAACGCTGACCGGCTGGGGGCTGATCTGGCTGCTGCTGCGTGAGCGCCATCTGGGCGGCACCATTGTGCTGGCGGATGCGCATATCCGTTACAGCATGCCGGTGACCGGCAGGCCGCGTGCCGTTGCCGACCTGGGCTCTGTCCGCGGTGATCTCGACCGTCTGGCTCGCGGGCGGAAAGCACGCGTGCAACTCGAAGTGAATTTATACGGCGATGAGACAGACGGCGCGGTGTTTGAAGGCACCTATCTGGTATTGCCCGCCGCGCCCGGCGCACCGCTGGAGCCTGAAATTAACTGATTGGTTTCTACCCAAAATAAAAGGCACCGCCATTGCGGTGCCTTTTGCATTTTTGGTGATGCCTGGATTAAGGAGTAGCAGATGCTGGCGTACCGGAAACCAACCCGTTTACCATTCTCTGGTCAATTGTCTGGCTGCCGTTTATCTGCAATGTCCCGCTGAGCGTGGGTTTGTAATCCACGTTTGCCGGCATCTGTCCTTGCAGATTCAGCTGCATATTAGCGTTACCTTCCAGCGCCACATGTGGCCATCCCCAGTTTTCCAGCTGATTCGCCGGTACTGAGCGGGCGGTCATCTTCACAGAGAAATGGCGCTGCGGCTGCTGATCAACCGTCGCACTGGCTTCCAGCAATCCTTCTTTGGTAAAGGCGCTCAGCTCAGAAATATTCACCTGACGGTCGTTCGCCTCCAGGGTGATGGAAGGACGGCGCACGTCATTGCGGTTAAATGTGGCTTCACTTGCATTCAGATTCAGCTTACCGCTCCAGATCCCCCACTGATGATTACGCGCCAGCAACAGATTGTTGCCGAGGCCATCAAGTGCCGTCAGCTGGAAGGGGAACTGCGGATTGATATCAATAATCAGGTTCCGGTTAGCAATGAACCGGCTGATAAAGACTTCAGACAGCGAATCCGGCAGTGCCTGATTCCAGAGTTGTTTCCAGTTTTCCGGCAAGGTGTATTCCAGCCCCGCAACAGACACTTCATCAAGCTGAAGGCGTTTGTTGGCGCGCAGCCAGTTGCCGGTCGTGCGCAATAAACTGCGCTCCCAGCGCGCCGTAGCTTGTTTGATCGCAATGCCCTGCGGCGAAAGGTCGAGGCTGATGATCGGATCCTGAATATGCAGGTTTCCATCAATCATATCCGTCGCATTCAGGGTGATTTCGCCGTCATCACTTTGCCAGTCGCCTTTTTCGAGCGTCAGATCCTGCACGGACAAATCAACGTCGCTGAATGCCCAGTCTGTTCCCTGCAAACGCGCGTCGATCAGATCAAGTCGCTGAATAGTCACTTTTGGCAGGGTCTGGAAGTCGTCGAAGAAAGCAGAAAGCGGTTTGGATGTTTGCAGACGCACATTGCTCAGCCGCAGGTTTTCTATGTTCCAGCTGCCATCGGCGGCCTGCGTCGCTTTACCCGTTAACTGACCGCGAGCCAGATCGCCGCCAAAATTACTCAGCGTCAGATTCTTATTATTGATGTTGCCCTGAATCAGCACATTTTCGGCCGGCAGTCCGTTGACCGTCAGGCTGGCGGCGCTCAGCTGGAAGTCAGCTTTATCGCCTAAAAGCTGATTGGGTTTTGGCTGCCACGGCGAAATACCGGCGTTAATCTGCTGACCCTGAATGTCTAAGCCAGCGGTATTGCCGGTGAGCGCCATTTTACTCAGTTGCAGGGTATTGGCCTGCAATGGCAAATTCATTGACGAAGGACTGACATTGAGGCGTCCGCTGACCAGCACGACGCGATCGAAAAAGCGTGGCTCGGTGATCTGACGCCAGCTTAAATCCAGATCAACTTCACCGGCATTCAGCACTTCCGGCTGATTCTTCTGCCCGAAGATGACATTGGTTAACGTCACCCGACCCGGCGACGACCAGTTATGGTCGAGTTTCTCCACGGAGAGACGGTACTCGCTGTTATTGCTGACCCAGCGGCTGACCCAGCCAGCAGCCCAGCGGGTTTGTAATAGGACGTACACCAGCACGATCGCCAGCACCAGAAGTAAGGCGAACGTCAGCAAAATTTTACCGATAAATCTCATCGTCTGGAGCCCTGTAACGGGAAAATGGAAAAAGATTCTTTGTTTATGCCGCAAACAGCGAATTTTCTCAACAGGTTAGCCAAATGGAGGCAATAAAAAGCGGCAGAGGTTCCAGACCCTCTGCCGCTGTTGCACGCGGATTACATCCTGCTTTTACTTCTCGTGAGGGAAAACCAGATTCAGAACAATCGCAGTAATGCCGCCCGCTGCAATGCCAGAAGAGAGAAGGGTTTTCAGCCAGTCCGGTGCGAATTGCAGGATCAGCGGCTGCTGAGAAACACCCATACCGACGGCGAGAGAAAGCGCCATGATCATAATCGCGCGGCGATTCAGACGCTCGCGGGAAACAATGCGCACACCCGAAGCGGCAATGGTACCGAACATCACGATGGTCGCGCCGCCCAGTACCGGTTCAGGAATATGCTGCACAAATCCCGCAACAGCCGGGAACAGCCCGAGGATGATCAGCATCAGCGCGACCACAAAACCGACATAGCGGCTGGCAACGCCGGTCAGTTGAATGACGCCGTTGTTCTGCCCGAAGCAGGAATTCGGGAAGGTGTTAAATACAGCAGAAAGCATCGAGTTCAGGCCATTGGCCAGAACGCCGCCTTTGATGCGCTTCATGTACAGCGGGCCGCTGACCGGTTGCTCAGAAACGTCCGAGGTTGCGGTAATATCACCGATGGTTTCCAGCGATGTCACCATGAAAATCAGCATCAGCGGGATCAGCAAATTCCAGTCAAAACCCAGTCCGTAATACAGCGGCGTTGGTAATGTTATCCAGTTGCTTTGCGCGGCTGGCGCAACGGTTGGCAACATGCCCGTCATCCAGGCCACCAGATAACCCACCGCCATGGCGATAACCAGAGAGGCGACACGCAGGTAAGGGTTACGTTGACGGTTCAGCAGAACAATCACTACCAGCACGACGGCAGCCAGCAGCAGATTTTTCGGTGCCCCGAATGTGTGATCGCTCATGGCCGCATAACCGCCGCCGATAGACGTCAGACCGACCTGAATCAGCGACAGCCCGATAATCATCACCACGATGCCGGAAACCAGCGGCGTAATGATGCGGCGTGCGAGATGCAGGAAACGGGAAAGAATGATTTCAGTGCAGGAAGCCAGCATCAGGGTGCCGAACAGCGCCGCCATCATGGTCGACACATCCGCACCGCCATTTTTCAGCGCCATTCCGCCCATGATCAGCGGCGCAACAAAGTTAAAGCTGGTGCCCTGAATCGAGAGTAAACCCGAGCCGACCGGTCCCCAGGTTTTAATCTGCAAAATAGAAGCCAGGCCGGAGGCGAACAGCGACATGCTGATGATGTGCTGCGTGTCCTGCGCAGGCAAACCCAGCGCCTGGCAAATCAGTAGTGCTGGTGTGATTACCGCAACAAACATCGCCAGCAAATGCTGACAGGCGGCGAATAACGTTTGAGGTAATGGCGGGCGGTCCTCGAGCCGGTAAATCAGTTCACTTTTTTGCTGGCGGGAAAGATCGGGTTGCTGTGTTTCTTGTTCTGCGGTTTGCGAACTCATGCTGTGGCATTCCAATAAGCGGCAAAGCGGGCATTTTTATTGAAATTAACGACAAAAGCAATCGTTTGCTAATGGCAATATTCCTCGACTGGTTTTGGATTGGACGGGATTTATGGCCTGTTTTTCTTGCCTGACGCAGCTTGAATGACTTCTAATTCAGCTTCTGGGAAAAAACATGTCAGTGAAGTTTTTATAACTCGATAATTTTATTGGATTTATTTTAAAATGGAGTTCGTCAATGATTCAACTCGACACCTACGGCACCTTGGTTGCCGCCACGTTGGTGCTCCTTTTAGGACGGAAATGCGTCCAGTCGGTCAAATTCCTCAAAAAATACACCATTCCTGAACCCGTTGCCGGTGGTTTGCTGGTCGCTTTATTGTTACTGATCGCCAACCAGATATTCGGCTGGGAAGTCGGTTTCGACATGTCTTTAAAAGAGCCACTGATGCTGGCATTTTTTGCCACGATCGGTCTTAACGCCAATCTGGCAAGTCTGCGGGCAGGCGGTAAATCGCTGTTTCTGCTGGTGTTTGTCGTCGTGGGCTTACTGCTTTTGCAAAATGCCATCGGTATCGGAATGGCGAAAATGCTCGGGCTGGATCCGCTGATGGGGTTGCTGGCGGGGTCGATTACCCTTTCAGGTGGCCACGGCACCGGCGCGGCATGGAGCAAGCTGTTTATCGAGCGTTATGGCTTTGAAAATGCGACGGAAGTCGCGATGGCTTGCGCAACTTTTGGTCTGGTGCTCGGCGGTATTATTGGGGGGCCGGTAGCGCGCTATCTGGTCAGCCATTCTTCCACCCCCAACGGAAACCCCGAGGATATGGTCGATCCGAGCGCATTTGAGAAACCGTCGATTGGCAGGATGATTACACCACTGGTGATGGTTGAAACCATTGCCCTGATCGCGATTTGCCTGATGGCAGGGACATATACCGCCAGTCTGTTGCAAGGCTCGGCATTTGAAATCCCAACCTTTGTCTGCGTGCTCTTCGTTGGTGTGATCCTGAGTAATATGCTGGCATGGCTCGGTTTTTATCGTGTCTTCGACCGTGCGGTATCCGTGCTGGGTAACGTCAGTTTGTCACTGTTCCTTGCCATGGCATTGATGAGCCTTAAGTTGTGGGAGATGGCGGCACTCGCCTTGCCGATGATGGCGATTCTTATCGTTCAAGCCCTCGCGATGGCGCTTTACGCGATTTTCGTGACTTATCGCGTGATGGGGAAAAACTACGATGCGGCGGTATTGGCGGCAGGACACTGTGGTTTCGGGCTGGGTGCCACCCCGACGGCCATTGCCAATATGCAGGCGATCACCAACCAGTTTGGCCCTTCGCATCTGGCGTTTCTGGTGGTGCCGATGGTGGGCGCATTCTTCATCGATATCGCCAATGCGATTGTGATTAAACTCTATCTGATGCTGCCTGTATTCCCGGCTATCAGCTAAAAAAACAGGCACAGAAACATCGCTTCTGTGCCTGACTATTCCTTCCCGTCGGGTTTATTGTGCCGCGTCCGCCTTCTCAGTGAACACCTGTTCGGCCTCAGCGGCTTTTTCCTGCGTCAGTAACTGCTTCTCGTAGACTTTGAAGAATGGATAATAAATTACCATCGACAGTGCCATCAGCAGGATAACCAGAACCGACACTTTGAAATCCCAGCCCATCGCCCAGGCCGCCCCGATCGGTGCCGGCGATGTCCAGGGGACCAGTGAAATCATATGCGGGAGCAGATCCGTCGATACGGCCAGATAGGCGATAACGGCATTGACCATCGGTGCCAGCAGGAAGGGGATGAAAAATACCGGATTCATGACGATAGGTGTGCCAAAAATCACCGGCTCATTGATATTGAAACAGCTTGGCACCAGACTGAGTTTCCCCATGGTGCGCAGATGCGCTGACTTACTGCGACAAAACAGCAGCACCAGTCCCATTGTCGCGCCGGACCCGCCAATCACGATCAGGAAATTCCAGAATGCCTCGGTCATGATGTGCGTCATGGGTAAACCGGCAGCGAGATCTGTCTGATTCAGGCCGAGATTGGTTAACCAAAAAGCCTGCAACATGCCAGATACAATGGCCGAGCCATGAATGCCGGCGAACCACAACAGGTGGCAAATCAGCACGGCGAGAAGTACAGCAGGCAGTGAGTCTGCGGCAGAAATCAGGGGTTCGAACAGCGCCATAATCGCCTGTGGCAGCAACATATCAAACCCTGACTGGACCAGTAAGCTCAGCGGGAAAAGTGTAATCACCACGGCCACAATCGGGATCAGTAAATCAAACGAATGCTTAATGTTTGAAGGTACCTGTTCGGGTAAACGGATACCGATATTGTATTTTTTCAATAACCGCGTCAGTTCGGTGACATAAATCGCCACCAGAATAGCCGTAAAGATCCCCACGCCGCCCAGCGCCGTCGTCGACATCTTTTCATCAATCTGCGGTGCGGCGACCAGCAGGAAAGACATCAGCGCCAGCATTGCGGTCATGAACGGGTCTAGCTTGTAACTTCTTGCCAGATTGTAGGCAATCGATGCCGAGATGTAGATGGACATAATGCCCATCGTCATATTGAACGGCGTCAGGATCTGCACTTCATATTTTGCCGAGAGCGCCAGCCAGCTTCTGGCGAAGCCCCATGAAGATTCGGGCGAAAATGGCGGGTGAACAAAAACCAGTAAAAACGAACCAACAATCATAAAGGGCATTGCTGAGATGAAGCCATCACGCACTGCCATGACATGTCGCTGTGAGGATAATCGTGCGGCGAAGGGGCTGATTTTCTGTTCTATAAAAGTGAAGAGGGATTGGCTGATACTCATGATGATTTGGCCTTATGTTGAGGACATCAGACAGGGTTGCCTTAATTATCATCAGTGTAGTGACGGGAGGTGAAACCGGTTACCGGCTTTTCCCCACTCTGTGAAGGTTATCAAATAACCAGTGCGGAGAGTGGTTTTGGGGGCACATTAGGGAAAAGAGAAGAGAATATGTTGGAAAAAAAACATCCTTTTTAATAATGTTTTGATGAAGTGAATGAGCGAAAAGAGAGATCAGGCGTTGGTGTAACGGACTCTTTCTGGCAGCCAGCGCTCAATCAGAGCTTTGGCATGATCAGGGAATTGTTGCTGCAGATAACGCGCAATGCGCTGTACATCCGGGATCATCGCCTGATCACGTAATAAATCAGCGACTTTAAATTCAGCGCTGCCGGTCTGGCGCGTGCCCAGTAGTTCACCCGGCCCGCGGATTTCCAAATCCTGCTGTGCGATAACAAAGCCATCGTTGCTGTCGCGTAAAACCTGCAAACGTTTCTGCGCTGTTTTGCTGAGCGGCGTTTTGTAGAGCAGTACACAGTGAGAAGCAACGGCACCACGTCCAACGCGCCCACGTAACTGGTGCAACTGCGCCAGCCCTAAACGCTCCGGGTTTTCGATAATCATCAGGCTGGCATTCGGTACGTCAACGCCGACTTCAATGACAGTCGTTGCCACCAGAAGCTGCACTTCACCCTGTTTGAATGCCTGCATAACGGCCTGCTTTTCCTGGGCTTTCATACGACCGTGAACCAGTCCAATATTCAGCGCCGGGAGTGCCTCCTTCAGGCCTTCCCATGTGGCTTCAGCGGCCTGCGCTTCCAGCATTTCCGATTCTTCAATCAGCGTACACACCCAATAAGCCTGACGATTTTCCTGCTCGCAGGCACTTTTGACACGGCTGATAATGTCACTGCGGCGGGTGTCCGGAATGGCGACAGTAGTCACCGGCGTGCGGCCTGGCGGGAGTTCGTCGATCACAGAGGTATCAAGATCAGCGTAAGCCGTCATTGCCAGTGTGCGTGGGATCGGCGTGGCGGTCATGATCAACTGATGTGGATGGAAGCCCTGTTGCAGACCTTTTTCCCACAACGCCAGACGCTGATGCACACCGAAACGGTGCTGTTCATCGATAATGACCAGCGACAGTGACGAGAACAAAACCTGTTCCTGGAAGATAGCGTGCGTTCCCACCACCATCGACACCTGTCCGCTGGCGATCGCATCCTGCTGTGCCTGCCGGGCTTTACCCTTTTGTTTGCCCGCCAGCCAGCCGACCTGAATACCCAGTGGCTCAAACCACTGACGGAAATTATTGGCATGCTGTTCGGCCAGCAATTCTGTCGGCGCCATTAATCCGACCTGTTGGCCCTGAGCAATAGCGCAAAGTGCGGCGAGGGCGGCTACCAGCGTTTTACCTGATCCCACGTCGCCCTGCACCAGACGCATCATGGGATAACTTTTTGCCAGGTCCTGTTCAATTTCTGCCACAACCCGTGCTTGCGCACCGGTCGGGCTGAAAGGAAGCGACGCGAGGAACTGATTTTTCAGGCGGTCGTCATGATGCAACGGCAGAGCTTTATAACTCTGCGTACCGGCGCGGACAGCCAGCATACTGAGATTATGTGCCAGAAGTTCTTCCATAATCAGGCGGCGTTGAGCCGGATGATGACCTTTTTCAAGGTCTGCAAGCTGGATATCTGGCGGCGGGCGGTGCAGCAAATGCAGCGCCTGAGGAAGCGGGATCAGCGAACGACTCAGTTCCTCTGGCAACAGTTCGGCGACAGGTACGGTGTCGAGCAGTTCAAGTGCCTGATCCGTCAGTTTACGCAAGGTCGCCTGGCGGATACCTTCCGTTGTCGGATAAACCGGCGTCAGTGATTCCTGCAGAACGACTTCGCTGTTTTCACCCTGAATGCGGTATTCCGGATGAATGATTTCAGCACCGATCGTGCCGCGTTTGATTTCACCATAAGCGGTAACACGGCGACCTGTTGCCAGGCTGTTTTTCATCGCGGCGTTAAAGTTGAAGAAGCGCAACGTCGCCATGCCAGTGCCGTCACTTATCTGACAGGTCAGCATTCTGCGGCGGCCAAAACTGATATCACTACGCAACACTTCGCCTTCTATGGTGGCGAAAATGCCGGGCTGTAAATCATTGATGGTGTAAAGGCGGGTACGATCTTCATAGCGTAAAGGAAGATGAAGCAGTAAATCCTGAATAGTTTCAAGGCCGAGTTTGGCGAGCTTGTCTGCCTGACTGGCTCCGACGCCGGAAAGCGACGTCAGCGGGATGGCGTCGAGCAGGCGGCCTTTCATCTTTTTTTGACCGTCATTTGCATCGCCGACCACCATTCATCATCGGCAATGATTTGCCCGTGATCGTCAATGAAAGGGCGGGGAAGCTTCTTTCGCTTCGCCACATTGGACAGAACGGGATAGCCGCCTTCAAACAGCAGTCGCTGCTGTTCCTTCTCGCTCAGCAGACTGCTGTCGCGGCGATACATACCGGCGTTTTCGCGCTGGCGCTGTGCTTCGTACAGGATAAGCGCCGAGGCAACGGAGACGTTCAGAGATTGCACCATACCGATCATCGGAATGATGATATCGCTGTCAGCCAGCGCTAACGCTTCAGGTGTGATACCGGTTTTCTCCTGACCCAGCAATATGCAGGTCGGGCGGGTGTAATCAATCGCGCGGAAGTCGACGGCTTTCTCTGACAAGTTGGTTGCCAGGATTTGCATGCCCTTCGCCTTCATTTTGGCGACGGCATCCTGAATGGTTTTGTGTGTTTTGACCTGAACCCAGCTGTTGCTGCCTGCCGCCGAAGAGACCAGTGTCTTCATTCGGGTTGTAGGCCAGACAGCGTGGATTTCGTGAACGCCGACGGCGTCTGCCGTACGGATGACGGCAGAAACGTTATGTGGTTTATGCACCTGTTCCATACAGACCGTCAGGTCTGGCTGTCGGGCCGCAAGCATTTCGCGGATGCGGGCATAACGTTCTGGGGTCATAACAATCAGTTTCGGTTGCGGGTAACTTTGATGACGTCCGGCATGATACGGATTTTACGCATGATATTCGCCAGATGAACGCGATCGCGGGTCGTCAGGCGGATAAAAGCGCTGTAGACGCGACCGTCTTTTTCTTCGGTGCTCAGATTCTGAATGTTCGACTGCGCGGCATTAATTGCAGCGGTCAGGTTCGCCAGTGCGCCCTGATGGTTGAACATATCAACTTTGATTTCAGCGATAAATTCCTGATCAGTTTCCTGGTGGTTATCCCAGTCAACGGCCATGAATTTCTCAGGTTCTTTCTGATAACCGCGAATATTACGGCAGGATTCATGATGGATCACCAGCCCTTTGCCCGGACTGACGTGGGCAATAATCGGGTCACCCGGAATCGGACGGCAACATTTCGCGAAGGTGATCAGCACGCCATCTGCGCCTTTAATCGGCAGATTACGGGTACCTGACGATGCCATTGAAGACTGGTCACCCATCAGGTTTTTGGCAACCACAACGCTCATGGCATTGCCGAGACCGATTTCCGCCAGCAGGTCATCCATCGCGGCGAGCTTCATACGATCCAGCTCGTTTTTGATGTTTTCCGGCGGAATGTCTGACAGTTTTTTACCGGCACCCAGCGCATGATTCAGCAGGCGACGGCCAAGTGAAACCGAATCATCACGTTTCAGGTTCTTCAGCATCTGGCGAATTTTGGCGCGTGCACGTGAGCTGACGACAAAGTTCAGCCAGGCTGCATTCGGGCGGGCGCCCGGTGCGGTAATGATTTCGATAGTTTGTCCGCTGGTCAGCGGCTGCGAGAGCGGATACGGCTGGCGGTCAACGCGCGCGCCAACGCAGGCATGGCCGATATCGGTATGCACAGCATAAGCAAAGTCGACCGGTGTCGCGCCCGCAGGCAATTCGACGATACGACCTTCCGGCGTAAAGACGTAAATCTCGTCCGGGAACAGATCCGATTTCACGCTCTCAATAAATTCAAAGGAGTTGCCTGCACTTTGTTGCAGCTCAAGCAGACTCTGTAACCAACGCTGAGCACGGATCTGTGCGGTGGTACTGGTTTCACTGTTCTCTTTATAAGCCCAGTGAGCCGCAACCCCCATCTCCGCCATCTGATCCATATCTTCCGTACGGATCTGTACTTCAACCGGCACACCATGCGGACCGATTAGTGATGTATGCAAAGATTGATAGCCGTTGGCTTTTGGGATGGCGATGTAATCTTTAACCCGACCCGGACGCGGTTTGTACAGGCTATGTGCCTGTCCTAACACGCGATAACAGGTATCGAGTTCTTTAACGATCACCCGGAAGGCGTAGATATCCATAATAGAATGGAAACGCTGTTCCTTCAGGTGCATTTTGCAATAGATAGAATACAGGTGTTTTTCGCGACCACTGACACGGCACTGAATGCCGGCTTCGGTTAAACGGCCTTCAATCTCAGAGAGGATTTTCTGGATCATCTCTTTACGGTTACCACGCGCAGCTTTCACCACTTCTTTGATGACGCGATAACGGTTTGGATAAAGGGCTTCGAAGCCCAGCTCTTCGAGCTCGGTTTTCAGGTGATGAATACCCAAACGGTGTGCCAGCGGGCTGTAAATTTCCAGCGTTTCACGGGCAATGCGGCGACGTTTGTCCGGGCGTAAAGAGCCCAGCGTGCGCATGTTATGAGTACGGTCAGCGAGTTTGATCAAAATGACGCGGATATCTTGCACCATCGCCATGACCATTTTGCGGAAGTTTTCCGCCTGCGCTTCTTTCTTATCACGGAATTTCAGCTTGTCTAACTTTGAAACGCCTTCAACCAGCTCAGCAACGCTTTTGCCAAACAGTTGTTCCATGTCCTGGTAAGTTGCAGGCGTGTCTTCGATAACGTCGTGTAATAACGCCGCCATCAGAGTCTCATGATCGAGCCTCATTTCAGCCAAAATACATGCCACGGCCACCGGGTGAGTAATATACGGCTCACCGCTGGAACGTGTTTGCCCCTCGTGCGCGTCCCGCGCCACGAGGTAAGCCTGCACGAGGCGCTTAATTTGCTCCTCCGGCAGGTATTTTTGAATCAGTTGATTCAGGCTTTCAAAGATATACAAGTGAGATCCGTTTCGTTAATTAACGACGGCCTTCAGCGATGGCAGTCACTGCCTGAATCTCTGCGGCTTCCTGCTCCTGTTGCTCCTGACGGTCACGAACGTCGAGGATCTGATTGGTGATCAGGCCTTCTTCGATTTCGCGCAGGGCAATTACAGTGACTTTATCGTTTTCTTCAGCGACCAGTGGATCTTTACCACCAGATTGCAGCTGGCGTGCGCGACGAGCAGCCACCAACACCAGGTCAAAACGGTTACCAATTTTTTCAACAGCGTCTTGAACAGTTACGCGTGCCATATATGTGCTACTCCACAGGGTGACGAAAGACTGGGCATAATACTGAAAGTGACTTCAGTCTGCCAATAGTTTGGTGATTAATCCGTCATGACGGAGCCGCTGACGGCTCAGACGCAGACGTTCAGCGCGAATAATGGTTTTTAAATCCGATAAAGCCAGATCAAAATCATCATTCACAATTAAATAGTCGTATTCGGCAAAGTGTGTCATTTCAGCTACGGCTTGTGCCATACGTTTTGCGATAACGGCTTCGCTGTCTTGCCCGCGGCCACGCAGGCGACGGTCTAGCTCATCTTTCGATGGCGGTAAGACAAAAATACTGCGTGCCTGCGGCATTTTTTTCCGAATTTGCTGCGCGCCTTGCCAGTCGATATCCAGAAAAACATCCACACCCGACGCTAAAACCTGCTCAATGGTTTCACGCGAAGTCCCGTAATAGTTACCAAAAACTTCTGCGTGTTCTAAAAAGGCATCACGTTCAATCATCTCGCGAAACGCTTCTTTGTCGACAAAGAAGTAATGCTCGCCATCTTTCTCGCCCGGACGTATAGCTCGGGTCGTATGAGAAATAGAAACCTGTGTGTCGTAGAGCGGTTGTGTTTTAAGTAAAGCCTGAATCAGACTTGATTTGCCTGCTCCACTAGGGGCGGAGACAATATATAGCGTGCCTTGAACCATGATGACGTTTCAACTGAATGGGTTGATAGGAAGTATGCGAAGAGTGATCTCTCGCACAGTATACACGCTCGCTGCATTCGGTGCAGCGCCCAGACGTATTTCATCGCAACTTTGCCAGAGAAAATAGCCTTTCCTGACAGATTTACGTGCCGCATTCCAAATTTTTCCTTCGTTGCAGCAACAGATGAAATAACCAGGAAGGTATCTCGCAAGAAGGGGTTATGCCACTGGCAGGAAAAATTACACCGGCGTTTACTTGCCTTCACAAGGAGGTGCCAATGCGCCAGTTTATTTTTCTCATCTGCCTGTTCCCTTTTGCTTTCTCTGCTTACGGTAAGAATATGCCGTCGCCAGACTGCCCTGTCTGGCCATCAGAACGCCTGACACAGGAAACCCACCATCTCACCGCTCAGCTGACCCAGTGGGATGCAGCCTACCATCAGTCTGGCAGCAGCCCGATAGAAGATTCGGTCTATGATCATTTGCGTCAGAAACAACGTCTCTGGCTACAGTGTGCCAGCCAGCCGGTGCCTGAACTAACAGTGCCAGCGAGTGATGATGCTGAATTTACGCATCCGGTGGCTCATACCGGCCTGCATAAAATGAAAGATAAACATGCTGTCGCAAACTGGATGCAAGGGCGAAAGAATCTGTGGGTGCAGCCCAAAATCGATGGCGTGGCGGTGTCGCTGATTTACCGTTATGGGCAGCTGGCCGCACTGGTAAGTCGTGGCGATGGTGAGAAAGGACAAAACTGGACGGTAAAAGCCGCGTCAATTCCGGCGATCCCGCTGCATATCCCGGACATGAGCCCTGAGTTGATATTACAGGGCGAGCTTTATCTGTTGATGACCGGTCATCAACAAAGTGCTGATGGCGGGATGAATGCAAGATCAAAAGTTGCGGGTGCAATGATGCGTGCTTCTGCTTCTGCTTCTGACCTGCTGAAGCAGACGGGTATTTTTATCTGGTCATGGCCGGATGGACCCACGCTTATGGCTGACCACCTGGAGAAGCTGAGCCAGTTCGGTTTTCCGGTTGTGGCTCAGTTCACGCATGCGGTGAGCGCTGTCGAAGATGTGGAAAAGTGGCGTGAAGACTGGTTTCACCAGCCTCTGCCTTTTGCGACGGATGGTGTGGTTGTTCGTCAGCAAGAAGAGCCTGCCGGGAAATACTGGCAAAATAAACCCGCAGTCTGGGCGGTTGCCTGGAAATATCCGCCCGCCAGAGAGCTCACCGATGTCACGGGTATCACCACCACCACAGGACGAAGCGGGAAAGTGACCGTTATCCTCAACCTGAAGCCCCTGAGGCTGGACGATAAGTTAGTCAGTAAGGTGAGTGTGGGATCGGTTAGCCGGTTCAGACAATGGGATGTTCTTCCTGGCGATCAGGTCGCTGTCGCGCTGGCCGGACAGGGGATCCCGCGCCTTGATGAAGTGACATGGCGGGTAAGTAAGCGTACGGAAATGCCTTTGCCTGAACCAACGCGCTATAACGCACTTTCCTGCTTTACGCCTGAACCGGGCTGTATGCAGCAGTTTCTCTCACGTCTGATCTGGCTTAGCGGGCCGGAAGCGTTAGATATGGCGGGGTTCGGCGGGGCCACATGGCAAAAGTTACTGGATGCTTCCCCGGCGGATTCTCTGATCAGTTGGTTAAGCTTTAACGAGAAAGAGCTGGCTGCGGTTCCGGGTATCGGTGTTAAACAGGCGCAAAAACTGATGGCGCAAATTCATCTTGCACGCGAAAGGAGCTTCCGGCGCTGGCTGTCAGCAATAGGATTTCCTTCTTTTGCCTTGGGATTTGCAGAACGCCAGCAAAGCTGGAACAGGTTGAAACAGCTGACGTCTCGCGACTGGGAAATGACTGAGGGGATCGGGAGAAAGCGGGCCGCTCAGGTTTTTGATTTTATTCATCATCCGGACGTCGAGATTTTGACCGAAGCTCTGAGGCAGGCGCAATTGCCTGCATTCCGCTAACGGGCTACAGGAAGGACGCATTAGTGGTCCGAATGCGGGTAATTAAACACAGGCAATCCAAGGCGAAAACGCAGCGCAATAAGACGCGCGGTAAAGCCGATCAGTAACGTGATAATAACCACCAGATTGTGGGGCAGTGAGAAATATTGTAGCCCGATGTAAACCCAGGCTGAGGCAAATGACACGCCGGCATAAATTTCTTTCTGAAAGACCAGCGGGATCTGATTACACATCATGTCCCGCAGCACGCCGCCAAAAACACCGGTAATGACCGCACAAACCGAAGCAATGATAGCGCCATGTCCCATATCGAGGGCCACTTGTGTCCCGATAATGGAAAACACCACCAGCCCCACGGCATCAAGCACTAAAAAGAGCTTTCGCAGATGTTGCATTAAAGGAGCCAGCCAGGTGGTCATTAGCGCGGCCACAGCCACAATCACGATGTACTCCGGATGCTTAACCCATCCCAATGGGTAATGCCCTAAAAGCATGTCGCGAACAGAACCGCCGCCAATGGCCGTCGCTGCAGCAATAATAATGACGCCAAAGGAGTCCATTTTCCGACGTCCGGCAGCCAGAGCACCGGTCATGGCTTCTGCGGTGATCCCAATAATATAAAGAACGGTGAGTAACATGGATGTGCGCCAGACAAATCAGTCAGTGAGGAAACGGTAGCCGCGTAGAGTAATGAGTTTCCCATTAGCTGGCGACTGAGTTTTTCTTTTACATGGCTTTTAACATTACTTTATCTAATGCTGATTTCTCTCGTGTCAGCCATTACTAAAGGGTAAGAGAAAATGTTGCATTATTTTAGATTAGAAAATTGGTGATTACTCGTTTGTTTTGACGGTGCTTTTCCATTTATCCATGACGCCGTTTTTTATCAGAGGTGAATTTTCTTCGCTTATAGGTTACGATTAATTAAAATCGTCACTCATTGACGCACGGCTTAATTGTTTAATCTGCCCGGAGGAGTGTATGAAGCCCGATATTCCGGTTGCGTTAACACAGCGTGGACCTGCCGAGCACGAACGGCGTGAACAAATTATAGATGCGGCATTCGAGCACTTTCGTCTTTATGGCTATGCCAAAACGTCGGTGGCGGATCTTGCCAAGTCGATTGGCGTTTCAAGTGCTTATATTTATAAGTTTTTTGAGTCTAAACAAGCTATTGGCGAAGCCATTTGCTCGCAGCGGGTGGGGCAGATAGATGAAGCGCTCATGGTGATTGCGCAAAGTGACCAAAGTGCGACTCTGCGCCTGAGATCTATTTTTAAAACGCTGCTGACACGTAGTCTGGATCTCTTTTTCCTGGACAGGAAATTACATGATCTGGCCGCGATAGCCTCAGCTCAGCGATGGAAATCCACATTAAATCATCGTGCTATGATATACAGCATTGTTGAGAAAGTGGTTGCCGACGGCCGGGAATCCGGTGAATTTGAGCGTAAAACGCCGCTGGATGAGGTTTGTATGGCGATCACCACGGTGACAACCCCCTTCTCGCATCCGTTATTGCTGGAACAAAAAACACCTGAACAACTGGAAGAACGCGTTCAGGCAATCACCAGCCTGGTGTTGCGTAGCCTCGCAAAGTAGGCACAATAAAATTTTGGGTTACGGGTTTACAAAAACGTAATTCGTCACATACTGTCAGGCTTTATTATCCAGAAACCCGTTTCTGGCCGGTTCATGTAATCGCCTGCAGAAACTTACGTCTTATACAGACAGAGAGGAATGTTTTATGACTCATCGTCGAGTGGTTATTACCGGCATGGGGGCTGTGAGTCCTCTGGGCTGTGATATCGAAACTATCTGGAAGCGTCTGCTGGCCGGTCAGTCTGGTATCCGAGTTTTGCCGGAAGAGATTGTTGAAACGTTGACTGTGAAAATTGGTGGTCAGGTACAAACTAAAGAACAGGACCCTGAGTCAGGATTCGATCCGGATATGTTCGTGGTACCGAAAGACCAGAAAAAAATGGACCGTTTCATTCTGTTTGCGATGGCTGCTGCGGATATGGCTATTGCTGATGCCGGCTGGAAAGCAGAAACGCAGGAACAGCAGGAACGTACCGCAACAATCATCGGTTCTGGTATCGGCGGCTTCCCGGCTATTGCCCATGCCGTGCGCACCAATGACAGCCGTGGCGCTAAGCGTTTGTCGCCTTTCACTATACCTTCATTCCTGGTGAATCTGGCGTCTGGCCAGGTTTCGATTAAACATCAGTTCAAAGGCCCGATTGGCGCACCGGTAACGGCTTGCGCGGCAGGTGTTCAGGCGATTGGTGATGCAGTGCGTTTGATTCGCAATGACGAAGCCGATGTTGCGCTTTGTGGCGGCGCAGAAGCGGCGATTGATACCGTGAGCCTGGGCGGTTTTGCTGCAGCGAAGGCCATGTCTACCGGTCATGAAGATCATCCGGAAAAAGCCTCCCGTCCGTTTGACAGCGCGCGTGATGGTTTCATCATGGGCGAAGGCGCAGGCATGCTGGTGATCGAAGAGCTGGAACATGCGAAGGCACGTGGCGCCAAAATTCTGGCTGAGATTGTCGGTTACGGCACCAGCGGTGACGCCTACCACATGACGTCCGGTGCGGAAGATGGCAACGGTGCGGGCCGCGCGATGAAAATCGCCCTGCGTCAGGCGGGTATTCAGCCATCAGACGTGCAACATCTGAATGCTCATGCCACGTCTACGCCGGTGGGTGATCTGGGTGAAATCAATGCGATTAAAACCCTGTTTGGCACTGACGGCAAACTGGCTGTTACGTCTACCAAATCTGCGACCGGACACTTGTTGGGCGCGGCTGGTGGGCTGGAGACGATCTTCACCATTCTTGCCGTACGTGACCAAATCGTTCCTCCGACGCTGAATCTGGAAAACAAAGACGAAGCGGCTGCCGGTCTGAACATCGTCGGTAATACTGCGCAGAAACATGACATCACCTATGCCTTATCAAACGGTTTCGGCTTCGGTGGCGTTAATGCCTGTGTATTGTTGAAACGCTGGGAAGACTAATTTCTTTCTTCGCTGACGCATAAAAAAACGCCTCGGATTTTATGACCGGAGGCGTTTTTTATTATGCGGGGGGGAGAGGATTTACTCGATGTTCTGAATTTGCTCGCGCATTTGTTCGATCAACACTTTCAGCTCGATGGCTGACGTCGTGACATCAGCATTGATAGATTTAGATGCCAGTGTGTTCGATTCGCGGTTAAATTCCTGCATCATAAAATCAAGACGACGGCCCACGGCTTCTTCTTTCTTCATGATTTTATGTGTTTCTTTGACGTGCGCTTCAAGTCGGTCCAGCTCTTCAGCTACATCGACACGCTGCGCCATTAGAACCAGTTCCTGCTCCAGACGGGTATTTTCCAGCTGAACCTGCGCATCTTCCAGTTTGCTGACCAGGCGCTCGCGCTGCCATTGCAGAATATTTGGCATCTGGGCGCGGACTTTTACCACTTCTGCACTCACACCGTCGAGACGCTGTTCGATCATCGTTTTCAGTGCGGCACCTTCGCTTTCGCGTGCGCTGATGAAATCGTCCAGTGCTGTTTCCAGCGCCAGCAGCAACTCGGTGCTGATGGCATCCAGATCCTGTTCTTCAGCCAGCATCACGCCCGGCCAGCGCAGGACTTCCAGCGGATTAATTTCGCCTTCATCACTTTGCATTTTCACCCATTGCGCGGCTTCAACCAGCTGTTTCGCCAGTTTTTCATTGAGCTGCAACGTGCTTTGTGCGCCCGGATCGAGATCAAAACGCAGATTACATTCGACTTTACCGCGGGTAAGCCGGGCGCGAATGCGCTCACGGACAACCGGCTCCAGGCTGCGGAATTGCTCGGGCAGACGGATGTAGGTTTCGAGATAACGTTGGTTTACCGAGCGGAGTTCCCACGCTGCGCTGCCCCAGTCACCCTTAATTTCGCGTCGGGCATAAGCGGTCATACTTCTGATCATGTATGCGTACCTGTTAATGTAAAGATGCAGCGATTATAGCCGTGCCATGCCAGTCATGATAGGTATAACCTCCTGAAGTCCGTATCCCCGTCACCCTTCAGGCTGCCTCTGCGTTGGCGTCGTTTACTCATTCCGGTCGCTTACGTGAGTAAGCTCGCGGAGTTCATTCACTTGCCGCCTTGATGCAACCTGAATGTTTTTGGGTATAATGCGCAGCCAAACATGATTCGTGACCCGGAGAAGTATCCATGCGTCCAGCAGGCCGAAATGCACAACAAGTGCGCCCCGTAACACTGACCCGCCATTACACTAAACACGCTGAAGGTTCCGTGCTGGTGGAGTTTGGTGATACTAAAGTGCTATGTACCGCGACGGTGGAGGAAGGTGTTCCGCGTTTTCTGAAAGGTCAGGGACAAGGTTGGATCACCGCGGAGTACGGCATGTTGCCGCGTTCTACCCATACGCGTAATGCGCGTGAAGCCGCAAAAGGCAAGCAAGGCGGTCGTACTCTGGAAATTCAGCGTCTGATTGCCCGTTCCCTGCGTGCTGCGGTGGATCTGAAAAAGCTGGGTGAATTCACCATTACGCTCGACTGTGATGTGTTGCAGGCGGACGGCGGCACGCGCACTGCGTCCATTTCTGGTGCTTGCGTTGCTCTGGCGGATGCACTGAATGCGCTGGTAGCTGCAGGTAAACTGAAAGCTAATCCGATGAAAGGCATGGTTGCAGCGGTTTCCGTAGGCATCGTGAAAGGCGAAGCGCTGTGTGATCTCGAGTATGTCGAAGACTCAGCGGCAGAAACCGACATGAACGTGGTGATGATGGAAGATGGCCGCATGATTGAGGTGCAGGGCACCGCAGAAGGTGAGCCATTCAGCCACGAAGAGTTACTCGGTTTACTTGCTCTCGCCAGAGGGGGCATCGACACTATCTTCCAGGCGCAGAAAGCGGCGCTGGCGGAATAATTTTTTAAGGCGACTGAGAAGTCGCCTTTTTTATGGCCTGCGGGCTGACAATAAGAAATAAGACGTTATAGAGGAGACCATCAATGAAAGCCTATCAGCGCCAGTTTATTGAGTTCGCACTGAACAAACAGGTTTTGAAATTCGGTGAATTTACCCTGAAGTCCGGGCGCATCAGCCCTTACTTCTTCAATGCTGGTCTATTTAATACTGGCCGTGATCTGGCGTTACTGGGACGTTTTTATGCCGAAGCATTGGTGGATTCCAAAATTGATTTCGATTTAGTGTTTGGCCCGGCTTACAAAGGTATTCCAATCGCGACGACCACCGCGGTTGCACTGGCTGAGCATCATGAGCGCGATGTGCCATACTGCTTTAACCGCAAAGAAGCCAAAGACCATGGTGAAGGCGGCTTGCTGGTCGGCAGCCCTTTGCAGGGGCGTGTCATGCTGGTCGATGATGTGATCACCGCCGGTACTGCCATCCGTGAATCGATGGAAATCATCAACGCGAACAAAGCCACTCTGGCTGGCGTATTGATTTCTCTGGACCGTCAGGAACGTGGACGCGCAGATATCTCCGCTATTCAGGAGGTTGAGCGCGACTATCATTGCAAAGTGATTTCAATTATTACGCTGGCCGACCTGATTGAGTATCTGGAAGAAAAGGCGGAAATGGCTGACCATCTGGCTGCTGTGCGGGCTTACCGGCAGGAGTATGGTGTTTAATATCGGGTAAAACCTCAAAGGCAGGGATGTCATGACACAAACTGAAGCCGGCAGCAAAGAATGGATGCCTTCGCGGGCGGCAGAGTTTTTCTGTCGCCAGACGGAGCGTCTGGTCAAAAGCGGTAGCCTGACGCCGGCCGCATGTCAGCGTATTTATGACTTTTGTGGCGTCCGGCCGGGTTATCCCGAATGGCAGAAATTTCTGGTTCCCTTACTCTCCCTGCTGGGTCTGTTATCACTGGTGGCCGGTGCCGTATTCTTTGTAGCCTGGAACTGGGCAGATATGCCAAAGATGGCAAAATTTGCGCTGGCCGAGTTACTGATCGTTGCGCTTGCCGTCGTCGTCTGGTGGCGCTGGTATGACGGGATTGCACGCAGTGCCTTGCTGGCTGCGGGTCTCGGCTTTGGTGCTCTGTTTGCCCTTTATGGCCAGATTTATCAGACGGGTGCCGACAGTTGGGAGCTGTTCAGGGCCTGGCTGTTTGTTTTCCTGCCTTTAGCCTTAATCGCCCGACAGAACAGTCTGTGGTTCTGCTCCTGGTTACTTGCCAATCTGACGTTTCAGCTCTATTACGCCACGGTGTCTATGTCCCTGATGGACAGCGCCGTATTCGACGGTCTCGACTATTTCCCCACAACTGCGCTCTACAGCTATCTGATTGCGCAGACGTTGTGCATGATCATTCGCGAAGTTCTGGCCATGCGGGTCATTAAGCACAATCCCCACTCCTGGCTTGCCAGCCGCTGGTTTTCCCGGGTGATGGCTGGTTTCCTGCTGTTAGTGCTGACTTGCATTGTTGCCGAAAATATATCCGGTTGGGGATACGATACCCCTCACCCCTTTGTCACCGCCTTATGGCTGGCAGTCTTAGTGGTGAGTTACTTCTTTTATCGTTATCGCTATCCTGATCTCTGCATGCTGACTCTGGGAACCGCCAGCGCAGCGGCAGTGGGATGTGTGCTGATCGTGCAGATGTTCGACAGTTCTTACGATATTGGCGGCCTGTTTATGCTGGGCTCCCTGATGGCTTTATGGCTGGCGGGATGTGGCGCCCTGATGCTCTACTGGCGGCGTAAACTCTATGAGAGCCAGCCGGTCGAGGTTTCTTCCACGGAAATGGCAGTGCTGACGGAACAACTACGCCGAAATGATTTGCTTAGTCAGGTGCAAATTGAAGAGATTCAGCAATACGATCACTCCTCTCATCTTCCCTGGTACCTGCGACTGACACTGGGTATCGGTGGCTGGGTCGCCGCGATGATTATTTTATTTCTGCTGATTCTGGTGCTGTATGTTGTCGACCTGCTCAATGACCCCAATGCAGCCACGGTGATTATCCCTTCTCTGCTCCTTGCAATTGTCGCGGGTGGGCTTTTGCGCATGCAGGGCGTGAGTAAGCATCATATCGGGCTGGCATGGGCGATAGCCGCGACCTGCGGCCTCTGTTTTGGTTTCTATCTTCTCTTTGAACCTGACTGGGAAATGTCCTTCCTGGTGGGCTCGCTCTGTTCATTACCGGTGCTTGCGTTGATGGCGCTGGCAATGCGCGATCGTACTTTCCGCTTTATGGCGATAACGGCGCTGACATTTTTGCTGATCCTTTCCGGCAATTTGCTGACAGGGATGTATTTACCGCCGGTCACCCGTTTTTGGGCGGTTTCAGCGCTGGTTACTGTCATTGTGATTTTCTGGCTGTGGATTATCAGAGAACAAATTAACTTAAAAGCCACATCATGGGCTGAGGCTGTTTTCCCCCTCCTCTGGGGTATTCCTTCCGGCCTGATATTGCAGTGTTTTTCCGCCATTAACACCTCGCTTCTCTTCGATGTTTTCTGGCGGCCAGCGGGGTATTTTCCTCTTTCGGGAGGAACTGGCGCAGGCATTGCCGCAGGTTTAGTACTGGTGTGTTTGTATCAGACTGTTGTGAAAAAGACGCCATCAGCAATGCTGTATCTGGTGGCGGCGGTTGTGTGTGGCGTCGCAGCCTTTTATGCGCCGGGAATTGGCCTGGGGCTGTGGCTATTACTGATGGCGCGTTATCAGGGAAATCAGGGGGTTTTAGCCGCGAGCGGCTGTTTCCTCGCGCTGTATGTTATCGACTGGTATTACTTCCTCGGCGTCAGCTTATTACAGAAATCCCTTCTGATGTTTGTCACAGGCGTGGTGTTGCTGGCGCTGGCCTTTGCAGCCAAAAAACTGATCCCCGTGCGTAAGGAGGAAGCTTATGCAAACCCGTAATCTGAGGAAATGGCTGTCAGGAGTAGTGATACTGCTGGCACTGATCGCAGTGAATGCGGGTATCTGGCAAAAAGAGCAGGTGCTTAAACAGGGCGCGGTAATGATATTGCAGCTTGCGCCGGTTGATCCGCGTTCTTTGATGCAGGGGGATTACATGGCTCTCAATTATGCCATCACGCGATCTTTGCAAGAGGAGTTATACCAGCAACGTCAGGGTTGTAATTCTCTTCCACAGACGCCTTGTTTTCCTGTTAGTGGCAAAATTATTGTGGCAGTTAATGAGCACCGGCAGGTCACTCAGGCGCGGTTTGATAGTGGTGACCTGCTGAAGCCCAATGAATTACGGGTTAACTATCATATGAATGCCGGAACGCTGATGGTGGGAACTAATGCGTATTTTTTCCAGGAAGGACAAGGTGAACGTTTCGCCCGTGCACGTTATGGTGCATTTCGGGTAGGTGATGACGGCACAGCGTTACTGACCGCGATGCTGGATGAAAATGGGAAAATGATTCAGCCATAATATGAAAAAAGGGCCTTTCGGCCCTTTTTAGATTTGACGTTTGTCCCTGCGCGTTTATTGCAGCTGAGCAGAGATAAGTGGCCAGCGGGTATCGAAGTCCTGAGTCGGTTTGTACTTGAATTCAGAGCGTACAAAACGTGACAGCATCCCTTCGCAAAATGCCAGTAACTGGCTGGCGAGTAGAGTTTCATCGCTGATGAATCCGCTGCCTTCACGCATTTTCTTTTCCCGCAGTACCTGACGCAGTTGCGCTTCAATCCGCTCGAAAAGTTGGTTGATGCGGCCCTGCAAACGGTCCTGTTCAAACATCAGGGCATGGCCGGTCATAATACGGGTCAATCCCGGATTACGCTCGGCAAACCCTAAAATCAGCAGCAAAATCAGACGTATTCTGTTTAGCGTATCCTTTTCATCCTGCAGGATGAGATTGATACGGGTGATCAGACTGTCTTCGATAAACTCAATTAAGCTGTCAAACATCCGCGTTTTACTGGGAAAATGACGATAAAGAGCTGCTTCTGAAACCCCCACGCTGGCGGCGAGCTTTGCAGTCGTGATCCGCTGGCTGCCGTCGCTGGACTGAAGCATTTGCGCTAATGCCTGCAAAATCTCTTCGCGCCTGTTCCTTTTTGTCGTTTCTTTCTCTGCCATGTCTGAATAGACCCTTGCTAAAAAACGGCTAAAATCATGGAGAAACCGCACAACTGCCGCATGAATCGCTGTGATCCTGCGGCTTATTTCGTTCCCTTCGCGTTGTTACGGTCTGATAGTGATAAGGATCTGTTCAATATCGCGTCAAAATCAGCGGTGCTGAACAGGTTCTTATTGGCGACCTGAGTGGCCAAAGCCCCCTTCGCCGCGTTCACTGGCGTCAAAATCTTCCACCAGATTGAATTCTGCCTGAACGACAGGCACAAACACCATCTGAGCAATGCGCTCGCCCGGTTCGATAACAAATGTTGTCTGACCACGGTTCCAGACGGACACCATAAGTTGGCCCTGATAATCTGAATCGATAAGGCCAACCAGATTGCCCAGTACAACGCCGTGTTTATGACCCAGACCGGAACGTGGCAAAATCACCGCCGCCAGATTAGCATCACCAATATGGATAGCCAGACCTGTTGGCAGCAGTGTGGTTTCGCCCGGTTTCAGTTCTACAGAAGCATCCAGACAGGCGCGTAAATCCAGACCCGCAGACCCCGGTGTCGCGTAAGCCGGTAAAGGGAAAGTCGAACCGATGCGCGGGTCGAGAATTTTAATGTCGATTTTTTTCATCATAACGGCTGACAATCTCTTCTAATAAACGTTGGCCAAGCAGGGACTTATCGCTGAGTGGTAAGATTTTATCCCCGTCCTGCCAAAAAAGATGCAAGGCATTGGAATCGCTGTTGAAACCTTGCCCGGCAAGTGAAACATCGTTGGCGCAGATCAGATCCAGATTCTTACGGATCCTTTTTTGCCGCGCGTATTCTTCCACATTCTGGGTTTCAGCGGCAAACCCCACGACGTAAGGCCGGTTTTCTGTCATGGCCGCGACGCCAGCGACGATGTCAGGGTTTTTAATCATTTTTACAGTGATTTCATCGCCTTGCTTTTTGATCTTCTCATCAGCAATACGTTCTGCGCGATAATCCGCCACGGCAGCGCAGGAAATAAAAATATGCTGAGAAGTTGCCGAAAGCTGGACGGCTTGCTCCATTTCCAGCGCACTTTCCACATCAATACGATGAACACGGGCAGGCGTCGGTTGCGTCACCGGCCCGGCGATCAGCGTTACTTTGGCACCACGTTCAGCGGCGGCTTTGGCAATGGCAAAACCCATTTTGCCGGAACTGTGATTACTGATGAAGCGGACAGGATCCAGCGGCTCACGGGTGGGGCCTGCGGTCACCATAATATTCAGATGCGCCAGATCCTTGCGCGAAGAGAAATGCGCATTGGCCATATCCACAATCACCAGCGGGTCCAGCATACGTCCCGGGCCAACATCGCCGCAGGCCTGACTGCCGCTGTCCGGCCCCCACAACAATGTGCCCCGTGCTGCCAGGCTTTGCAGGTTTTCTTGCGTGATGGCCGCACGATACATTTGCTGGTTCATCGCAGGAAGTACCGCGACCGGTGCCGCTGTCGCCAGACACACCGTCGTCAACAGATCATTTGCCATGCCAGCATTCATGCGAGCCAGCAAATCCGCTGTGGCAGGCGCGATAATGACTAAATCTGCCCATTTCCCTAACTCGATATGTCCCATTGCCGCTTCGGCCGCCGGATCAAGCAGGTCGTCAGAAACCGGATAGCCAGAAACAGCCTGCAGGCTCAGCGGAGTCACGAAAGATTTCGCCGCTTCTGTCATGACGACGCGAACTTCAGCGCCTCTTTCACGTAAGCGACGTACCAGTTCTGGTGCTTTATAGGCAGCGATACCACCGCTGATACCGAGCACAATATGTTTGCCGGAAAGTCCCGTCATCATCATTGTCCGATTGGTTGAAAGCTGAAAGAAGCGACATTTTAGCATAACGGGGAATGATGACAGCTATTGGCGATGCGTCGAAAGTTGAGGAATAAAAATTCTGCGTAACATCTCGCAAGCTGACATACCGGACGTTATGACAGGGAGAATGCTGTGACACAATCGCCGCAAAAAAGGAGTCAGGATGACGAAACAGCAAAACCAGTGGCCGGGAGTGATGCCACCGCGCGAAAAATTATTGCAGCAAGGGGCAAAAGAGCTGACGGATCAGGAATTGCTGGCGATTTACCTGCGTACAGGATGCCGGGGATTGCATGTGATGGACCTGGCAAAGAATCTGCTGGAAGAGTTCGGTTCATTGCATCAGTTACTGATGGCGGATTTTGACGCCATGGCGCGCACGAAAGGAATGGGGGTTGCCAAGTTTTCGCAACTTGTGGCGGTGTCCGAATTATCCCGCCGCGCTTATCTGCGCCACCTGAGTGCCGAAAATGCGATGCTCAGCCCCAAAGTTATCCGTGAATATTTGCAGAATTTACTCGTTTTTCGGGAAAGAGAGGTGTTCCTGGTACTTTTTCTCGACAACCAGCATCGCGTTATTCGCCATGAGGAGATGTTTGCTGGTACTATTGGGCACGTAGAAGTGTATCCCCGCGAAATTGTTCGTGGTGCGATGAAGGTTAATGCGGCAGCCCTAATTCTGGCGCATAATCACCCATCCGGTCGGGCTGAGCCCAGTCTGATGGACAGAAAAGTAACTGAACAGATTATTCGAGCGTGCCAGTTGCTGGAAATTCGTGTCCTCGACCATTTGGTTGTAGGCCACGGAGAAACGGTATCTTTTGCCGAACGCGGCTGGATTTAACTTCGTTTTTTGAAGATCCTTAGGGATCTTTAGCTGTTCGGGACTTGAGCACTTACGCTACAGAGCGTATACTACGCCACCTTTGAGAATCTTGGGTTTGGCGTTAAGAGCCTATCTCAGCAGGTTTCTGACCTGATGAATTGGTTTTTTACCCGACGACAGTGAGTCGGTTCTCAGTGGAGTTTGCTGAGATGGGCTCTAAAAGCCTGACGAGGCGGCCATACCCTATACGAAGCTCGAGCTGATTTGATTTTTGGAGAATAGACATGTCCCGAGTCTGCCAAGTTACTGGCAAGCGCCCGGTGAGCGGTAACAACCGTTCCCACGCAATGAACGCGACCAAACGCCGTTTTCTGCCGAACCTGCACTCCCACCGTTTTTGGGTTGAGGCTGAGAAGCGCTTTGTAACTCTGCGTGTATCTGCTAAAGGTATGCGTGTTATTGATAAGAAGGGTATTGAGACGGTCTTGGCCGATCTGCGTGCCCGCGGTGAGAAGTATTAAGGAACTGCATCATGGCTAAAGGTGTTCGCGAGAAGATCAAGCTGGTTTCTTCTGCTGGTACTGGTCACTTCTATACCACCACGAAGAACAAGCGTACTAAGCCGGAAAAATTGGAACTGAAGAAATTCGATCCAGTTGTCCGTCAACACGTGATCTATAAAGAAGCTAAAATTAAATAATTTTAGTGGATTGCTAAAACCCGGCTCCGGCCGGGTTTTTTATTGCCTGAATTTCGTGATTTCCATTTAGTGCGACTTTTATTTGCCTGATGTCGGTGTCTGCGACACACTTTGAACACGATTTTGCTCAAGGGGAAATTATGCCGGAATTACCTGAGGTTGAAACCAGCCGCAGAGGGATTGAACCCTATCTGAAAGGTCACACGATACTGCATGCCATTGTGCGTAATCCGCGCCTGCGCTGGCCTGTCTCGGCGGAGATCTTAGCGTTAAGCGATCAGCCGGTTCTGAGTGTGCAGCGTCGGGCGAAATATCTGCTGGTTGAGCTGCAAACCGGATGGATTATCATTCATCTGGGCATGTCCGGCAGTTTGCGGGTATTGCCGGAAGAAACTGAAGCAGGTAAGCATGACCACGTTGATCTGGTGATGGATACCGGCCATGTGCTGCGTTATACCGATCCGCGACGTTTTGGTGCCTGGTTATGGTCTTCTGATCTGGCGGCCAGTAATGTCTTAGCCCATCTGGGGCCGGAACCGCTGAGCGAGGATTTCAACGCAGATTATCTGTTTGAGAAATCCCGTACGAAGAAATCGCCAATCAAACCCTGGCTGATGGATAACAAACTGGTGGTCGGCGTCGGGAATATCTATGCCAGCGAATCCCTTTTTGTTGCCGGTATTTCACCTGACAGACCTGCACATTCGCTCAAACGTGATGAGACGGAATTACTGGTGAGAACCATCAAAGCGGTATTGCTGTGCTCTATTGAACAGGGCGGGACGACGCTGAAAGACTTTCTACAGTCAGATGGGAAGCCAGGATATTTTGCACAAGAACTGCAGGTATACGGCAGAACGGGCGAGCCTTGCCGCGCATGTGGTACGCCCATTGAGAGTAAGAAACACGCTCAGCGCACCACGTTTTTCTGCCCGCGCTGTCAGCGCTAACGCATGATTCAGGCGCTGATTTTTTCCATCAGTGCCTGAGTAATGATTTGCGGCAGGAAAGGCGTGATATCCCCACCGTGGCGGGCGACTTCTTTGACCAGCGAAGAAGAAATAAACGACCATTCTTTTGAGGGCATCATGAACACGCTTTCCAGCGTTGGCAGCAAATGTCGGTTCATGTTCGCCAGTTGCATCTCATATTCAAAATCAGACACCGCACGTAATCCCCGTACCAGCACGTTTGCGCCCTGATTTTTGGCGAAATTCGCCATCAAATCGCTGAAACCAATGACTTCAACATTATCCAGATGGGATGTGACCTGGGTCGCCAGTGCCACGCGTTCATCCAGCGAAAACATCGGTTTTTTGCTCGGGCTGGCCGCAATCGCAAGAATGACCTGGTCGAACATCAGCGCCGCACGGGTGACGATATCGAGATGCCCGTTGGTCATCGGGTCGAACGTACCGGGATAAATTGCCTTAGTGCTCATGACGGCTCACTTTTGCAGTTGGTGGCTGAGTGCCCACAGGGCGGCATATTTATTGAACGTATATTGTGCATTGACGCCTGCCAGGATCAACCCCTGCTTTCCATCCATAAAACCGGCCCGCAGGATCCAGGTTTTGACGAATGCGCCCAGCGTATGCGAAAGAATTGAGGAAAAACTGCAACGGCGGCCTTGCTGATGGCGTTGCTCTGCCCATGCCTGCGCATAGCTGAGTTGTTTACGCTGGAAGGCGAAAAGGTCGCGACAGGTGAGATGCAGCAGGTCACCTTGCAAAGCAACGACAGTCGCATTGCCTGTGTTCAGTGATTCATGCACCAGATCGTCGTTGTAGCAGAATGTAGCAGGGTACAGGCGGTTGACCCGATCAGGATACCAGCCGCTGTGGCGCATGAATTTTCCGAGGAACAGATTACTGCGTCCGAGGCTATAAACGGTATTTTCCTGCGGGCAATTCAGCACGGTTTCAATCGACTGGCGTAATTCAGGGGTGACACGCTCGTCGGCATCGATCATCAAAATGTAGTCACCGGTGGCATGACTTTGCGCCAGCTGGCGCTGTTTGCCAAAACCCGGCCACTCTGTGTTCTGGAATACTTTAGCGCCGAAGTGGCGGGCAACATCCTGCGTCGCATCGTTGCTGCCGGAATCGAGCAGAATTATTTCATCTGCCCAGTCTACTGACTTAAGGCATTCCGGCAATAAATCCGCCTCATTACGGGCAATCAGCACGACGGATAAACGTTTTTTATCAGCCATTAATGACTCCGGATGGGCAGATAAGGCTCCAGTAAATGCAGCAGGCGCTGTAACGCCCCCTGATTTTGATGCAGAACTTCAACGGCATGGCGACCGTAATACAAACGGTAGTCTTCATCGGTCAACAGTGTAGAAATTTCTTTCACCAGCGATGCAGTATCAGTGACCGTGATCAGACCGTCGTCCTGAGCCAGCTTGGCGCAGATGTCTTTGAAATTGAAGGTATGGGGTCCCATCAGCACCGGAATTGCGTGGGCTGCCGCTTCCAGGGGATTATGGCCTCCGCGATCGACCAGACTGCCACCGACAAACGCCAGGTCAGCAATGCCATACAGCAACATTAATTCGCCCATCGTATCGCCGATCACGACCTGAGTGGCCGAAGAAGGAACTTCCCCTGAGCTGCGCTGAATGAAAGAGAGGCCAGCTTTGCGCGTCAGCTCACAAGCTACCGGGAAACGTTCAGGATGGCGCGGCACCAGAATAAGCAGCAAGTTCGGATGCGCTTTCAGCAGCTCTTTGTGCGCCTCCAGCAGTAAAGTTTCTTCGCCTTCATGCGTACTGGTAGCGATCCACACCTGACGGCGTGATGCCCACTGGCTGCGCAGTGCAATGGCTTTTGCCGCGAGCTCGGGGGTGACCGAGATATCGAACTTCAGGCTACCGGTCACCGCAAGCTGGTTGCGTTTGAGTCCTAAAGATAAGAAGCGTTCACCATCTTCCTGATTCTGTGCGGCGATCAGTGTAATGCGTTGCAAAATGGTACGGATGAATTTGCCTAGCTTCTGGTATCCCTTCGCTGAGCGGGCAGAAAGACGGGCATTGGCGATAACCAGTGGAATTTTGCGACGATGCAATGCACTGATAAGGTTCGGCCAAAGCTCGGTTTCCATAATGATTACCAGCTTGGGGTTAACCTCATCCAGGAAACGATTTACGGATCCGGCCAGATCATAAGGCAGATAGACGTGGTGCACACCCTTGCCAAAAGCGGACTGAACACGCTCTGAGCCTGTCGGTGTCATGGTGGTGACGGTAATTGGCAGAGAAGGATAACGGTGGCGTAATGCGCGGACTAAAGGGATCGCTGCCAGCGTTTCTCCAACGGAAACGGAATGCAGCATAATGCCGCCGGAGACAACCTTTCCTTTGCAGAAGCCATAACGTTCAGCCCAGCGTTTACGATAGGCGGGCGACTTGCGGCTGCGCAAAAGTAAACGGATCCAAATCAATGGCTGAATTAAATATATGATTATATTATAAAAAATATTCATCTTTTATCAGGCGTTGCATAAGGGAAAGTCAATTTCATAGAGCGAAAATAGTCCCGGCGGATAGATGGGCACATGTTATCAGATAAGTGTGATCGACTCATCATGTCAGCGCCTGCGTCCTCAGACCAGTAACGAGTGATAAAGTGTAACCAACTGTTTTGAAAGGTTTTTAGGGCTGTAAGGTAAAATCCGGTCTCTTGCCGCATTTCCCATCTGGTCATTTTCCTGACGGGAAGGAATTTTATTGACGTATTCGCTAAGTCTTATCACATCCAGGGCATCGCAAACGAAGCCTTCGCGCCCCTGCAGAATAAACTCTGCGCCACCACAGGTTTCGCTGGTGATAACGGGCAATCCGCAGGCCATGGCTTCAAGAATCACGTTCGGGAACGGGTCGTATAATGTCGGCAGAATCATGCCATCAGCCGCATGGTAATAAGGGAGTACATTGTTTTGTACCCCGACAAAGCGGACCCGGTCGGCGCACCCTGATTGCTGAGCCAGCGACGCATATTTTTTCTGGTCTTTATCTTGTCCGACGACAATGAGGTAGCGATCGCCACAAGCGATCGCTTCAATGGCAGGCTTCAGCCCTTTGCGTTCAAAACCTGAACCTACGTAAATCAGTGCCACGGCCTGCGCAGGAATTGAAAGCATTTCACGCGCAGCAAGGCGCTGTGCATCTGTCGCCGGTACGAATTTTTGGGAATCAATGGCGTTATAGATCACTTCAAAACGGCTCTCATCAACTCCGTAACAGCGGATGATATCCCGTTTTACCATCTCAGAATTGCAGATGATTTTTTTCAATGCCGGGGAGTGGAACATCTCTTCTTCGGCTTGCAGGACATAGCGGTGGTAGGGGCTGATTTTTGTAAGAAAACGCTGAAGAGGGGAAATGACACGCGCCCGTTGTTCCAGCCAGACACGATGTGCACCATCGCCGGCCCGGAAAATGTCGCAACCCGGAATACGTTCGTGGCTTTGCACTATGTCGAAATGTTCCTGTTTCCAACATTGTTGCGCAGCAGCGGCAAAACCCTTCTCACGTGAAACACGGCCATACTTTGCCGGATTACACAGGTGAATTTTCCATTGCGGATTTGGCTTGCCTTCCCACTGGCGGGTAATAATATTCAGATCAATATTTTGGTCATCCAGTGCCTCCAGGGCGCGGGAAATAAAACGTTCCGCGCCGCCATCCGGGCGATATTTTTGTCTGACAATCGCTAAACGGATGTTTTTCCCACTGGCGGCATTAGTCATGCAGATAACTCCTGGCTGCATCAATCACATCACTGACAGGGATTGCATGCAGATAACGTTGTTGAGTTTTCGTATCGATCGAATCGGGTGCGGGTAGCGGCGCGTAGTCCCCCGCCCAGAGAGTGGTATTATTTTTGCCCCATGGACGCCAGTGCTGCATTTTCGTCGGGCCGAATAAGGCGACGCAAGGCGTATTAAGCGCTGCGGCCATATGCATCGGCGCAGAATCCACCCCAATAAAGAGTTTTGCACCGTCAATCATTGCAGCCAGTTGGGTCAGTGATAACTGACCGGCGACAGAGATCACCTGCGGATTGTGCGTGAGATCCTGGATTTTGCTCACCATATCCAGCTCTTTCTTATCCGGGCCGGAGGTCATCACGATCGTCAGGCCGGTTTCAGCAAGTCCATCAATCACATTGGCGAATTTGTCATCATCCCAGCATTTGAACGTCCAGCGGGAGGTTGGCTGAATCACAATATATTCGCCGGACACCTGATTTTTCAGAAGTAATTGCTGACAAAATGACTTGTCACTTTCTGAATAATGCATTGATGTCAGAGCGTTATCGGTGGAAATACCAAGCGGTGACAAAATCGACATATTCTGTTCGACAGTATGCAAAATGCTGTGATTTTCGGTCGTCACTAACTGCGTATGACCTGCCCGCCAGAAAGCAGAACGTCGTTTTTTATAGTCGAATCCTAAACGAACTTTCGCGCCACTAAATCGGGAAATCAAAGCACTGCGCCATTGATCGGCAAGATTAATCACCAGATCATAATGTCGGTCGCGGACAGCTTTGAGTAACTGATATTCCTGTTGTAACTGATAGCGGACACCTTGTTTTTTCCATGTTCTGTCAATGACATGGATATGAGATAGCGCTGGATGTTCACTGAGAATAGGGCGAGTTTCTTTATACAGAAGCACATCAATTTCAGCATCGGGGTAATGCTCGCGTAGCCTGTTTATCACCGGCGTGGTCAGCACCATATCTCCATGATGACGGAGTTTCACCAGAAGAATTCTTTGGGGTCTGAACGCTGCGTATTTGGCTTCTGAATTAGGCATTCTATTATCTGATAGTAGAATATAGTGAGTTGATTTTAGGTGAAGAATCGTATGCTGTGAAGTTATTTATCTTCCTGATATAGAAAGATAAATAACTTCATTTATGAAATAGTTAGATTCCACTTAAACGAATAAAGGAATCGTCTCTTTCTGAAACAACTTAACCGAGTTTTTTACGCAGGTTATGGAGACGATACAGCCACAGTAACAGTTGCCACCATTGTTTCGGTCCGCGTGCGTTACGCAGCATTATCCTGCGTGTGCCGGAGGTGTAAATATCGTCGATCATGGCTTTCTGAGCGGCCTGAACAGGCTCGCGGCGAACAGAATGACAAACCGTCAGGGCTTCCCGGGTGACCTGTCTCGGAAACTCTGCATAGATTTTTACCTGGCCTTTATATCGCTCATTTAATTCATCAAGCATTTTGGCAATTTTCAGGTAATGCCGTTGATATTCAACGTTTTTCATTCCGGTTCTTTTTTGATTACTGATTGACTGACCATGAATGTAATAGCGATAAAGCACCTCTTGGGTGTATTTCACGCGGCGTGCGTTGAACATGAATTCGGTTGTCCAGGGAATATCCTGATGATGCAGGCCGGGTTCAAAATACAGATGATGCTTTTTAATAAGTTCCAGACGATAGACACCTAACCACACTACGTGCAAATAACGGTTTGTTGCCAGCGCCATTTTAAGCCAGTGCGGGCCATCCAGCACGGCAGTCGACGTTAAACGATCGGTGGGGATGATGGGTTTAACTTTTTCTGAGCCGACAAAATAACGTTCACCATTGCATTGTGCGACATCCAGATCATCCTGTTCACACAGTTCAATCAGCGTTTGGTACATGTTCGGATAGAGTATGTCATCGGCATCCGGAAAAGTGACGTACTGACCTTTGGCGATATCCAGGCCAGCATTACGCGCACGCGATACGCCGCCGTTAGCCTGATGAATGACGCGAATATGCGGGTATTTCTCAGCATATTCTTGCGCAACGCACTCGGAACCGTCTGTCGAACCATCATTGACGATAATGATCTCGAAGTTTGTCAGCGTCTGGGCGACGAGCGAATCCATAAAGTTTCGGAACATTTCCCCTGCGTTATACAGAGGGATAATCGCGCTGAGCTTAATGTTGTCGGATGTCGTTGTAAGGGGCATATCACACAATTTCCACTGATAAGGAGGGCAATCAACCGGGCCGGTGTAAGTTTCACAGCCCGGAAAAAATCATTGTTTTTCTATCGCGGGATGTGGCCTCATCCTGAGCATCATCAGGTAGGCAAATACCAGCACAATAAAATACGGTGATTCGCGATTGTAAAACTGGGTATCACCCATGCTGAAGTAAATTACCGGGACCGACAGTAATAAAAATTCGTAACCTTTGGGCACCAGCCTGAAGGGATAGAGCAATAATACGGCGAAGAAAAGTACCATAATCAATGCGCCTAAAATTCCCTGTAATGACATTGTATCGATAATATCATTGTGCAAATGGAACTGAAGATTGCGTAACGCTTCCGGGTTTCCGCCTTCATGCTCATCGATGAACGTGGTGGCAAGTGCATTGCGGCTGTCGGCGGACTGACCAAACGGGTGATGTTTGAAAGCATCCACTCCGGCTCGCCACATTGAGAAACGCGCACCGACTGAAGTATTACGCTCCCCGTCATTGTAAGAGGTAACCTCGTTTTGGAGATTATCGAAGCGGGTGAGGACTTTATTGTAATAAGGATGACCAGAAGTCACTGCGGCAATAATTAAGACCGCAATGGCAAAACCGTAGATGATTTTAGACGTATGCGAGCTTTTGGTGAAATCGTAAATAATGCTGCCTGCACTAATAAGTATAAAGAGTATTATTGCAGAGCGGGTTTCTGTGGCAGCGAGAACCGCAAAAGTTAGCGTCATCACAATCAGACAAATGAGCCTGTAATGCTTTAACGCATGATATTTAAGACTGTACATCACCAGCAAAGAAAAAATAGTAAATGTATAGGCGCCGGAAGTCGGAGCGTCAGAATTTATTTTCATTCTTTCGCCTGTCTTTAAATAAACAATGATTCGTATGACGGATATAACGATAAAAAGAATCGTCATAATAGCTATCCCCGTGCGCACTGTCAGTGCAGGGATTTTCCATTTGTGAATGTTATGTTCAATGGCATACAGAATAAATGAAGCTAATATGAGTCTCTTACCGCTAATTTGGTAATGATAGGCAATGAGCGGATATTGATGGTTTACGGTGAGCATAACCCAAAGCAACTTGCTGATACCCAGAAGTAGAATTGTGCAGGCAACCGGGTAGAATTTAATTTTCTTATCAACACGCAGGGTGACGTAGATGAAATACAGGACAGCAATATACGTTGCGATATAAAAGAAATTCCGGGTTATTTCACCAGAGTACATAAAGAAAGAAATGGAAATGGTAATCAATAAGAATAGTAAAGATGCAAGTTTATCGTCAAAAGACGATTTTTTTATCTGTGCCATCAGATTACTTTTCATAAAGAGCTTTTCCTGAAAATCTTATTATTCATATATTTGGTCATCCAGCGCAAGCTGGTCAGGTAGCGACCCTTATGCCAGAGTGCCTGGGCATAGCGTTTCATCTCTTTATAGGAAACCGGCACGTCATGTGGGACTGCGTGCCATGGGGATTGCGCATAATATTGATCATAAATATCGGCCAGTTCTCCCATTCCCCAAAGGTGCCAGGGTTTACATTTACCCGTATAATGAATCAGGATGGTATCTTTCGGGATATCAACTCTCTTTCCCACTTTATTTAAAATGATGTCACACACAAAATTATATCTTTTAGGAAGCAGCAGAACTTCCTGTTCCAGGACAATATTAAGTGCGTCCTGGTCAGGGAATTTAAATTCACTTTCCTGAAGGCTAAGTGTCCGGATGATCCGCTCAGTTGTATTTTTCTCAAGCCATTGAGGGATATTGATGTATAAGAATCCTGAGTTGAAATAATTTCCCTTTGTCAGACTTAACTGTGAACAAAGTTTATTTCTTGCCCGTTGCGTATCATTGACGGCTGCCAGCGTATAAGGGCTGATATCCATCTCGCTCAGTTCTTTATAACTGCCTAAACATAATGTGTCCGCGTCAAGGTAGAGTAATTTTGATGTGACGCCAGAAAGGATGTAGGGAGTGAATAACCGATAATAAATAGCCTGAGGATAGCGCCCCATCAGCGGTAAAGCAGTGAACGCAGATTCTTTAAAAACGTAACAGGTGATGGCCAGCGGATGATTTGCCGCCAGCTCAAGCAGCCGGGATTTTGATATTTCATCGAGCGCACTGCCAAATATATGAATATGAAAAGCTAAGTCAGGATTGTTTTTCAGAACAGAAAAGACAGTGACCCCCATACCACGGGCATAGGCATTATTTATTCCGAATGCGATATGGACCACAGGGAGTGATGAATCCCCTAAATTATTCACGAGCTCTTCTTTATGCTCGAGATAGCTCATATATTCATGGTCAGACATAGTGTTGTACCTGACTTGTTTTGCTTATAACAAATGAACGTATTTTCTCCAGTTGAGCATCACTGAGTGAAAAAAGTTCTTCAGCACTGTGCCGGAATTGATAAGGTGCTGAGAAAATAAAAGATTCAGGCGCGAGTTTTTTATCTTCAGGCGTCAGGATGAGTGGCGCATAGGTTGGATGCTGCTCGGTTAAGTCACAAGGACCCGCTAAACATACCACTGGGATATTCACCGCATCTGCGATATACACGTTTCCAGAATCTGAGGCGATATACATATCCATCTGAGAAATGGCATGTGGGACTTCATGCAATTTTAGCTTACCGATCAGGTTAATGATGTTTTCGCGAGCACTGAGTTTTTCCAGCAACTGATCAAGGTATTTCTGCTCATTCTCCGGGCCAAAAACATAAAACTGACAAGGAAGGCCAGCCAGGGTATTAAGGATTTTAATCCATACCGCTGTCGGAATTGTTTTAGCTTTATTGCCTGCCGAAATGCTGATACCAATTTTGACCTGCTTGCTTGCCGCCAGCTCCGGCAAGGTTTTTTCAGGTATCCACAAGGGAAGGGTGGCATGTTTAGTATAGCTTTCTGCACTGAGGCTGGGGTCTGCCAGCTTAAGATAACTTTCCAGCGTAAAATCGGTTTTCTGATGCAAACGAACAACGTCGGCCGTCTGATAAAAAATTCCGTGATACCACTTGCGGGTATAAGCGATCAGAAAGGCTTTATGCTTCGCATTACAGAAGGCGGCATAGAAACCGTTAACGCTGTTAGGTTGCAGCAGATAAATATTGTCGTAGCGGTTGAGCAGGCGAAAGGCGAGACCAATTTTACTGACTAAAGATTTTTTGTAATCTTCAATGAGATAAATAGAATTGATCGTCGAATCGTGTGCAGCCAAAGGCAAAACCGTTTTACTGATCAAGACATCTGATTTTTTTAAATGCTTCAGTAAAGGCGTGATATTGACGAAATCACCAATTTTGGCGGTTTGTATGACCAGATTTCGCCCTTTGCCCTGATGAAAAGGCTTCATCAGCATTTTGAACGGCCACAGCAAGATGAAAATAATCACGTAGCTCATGGTCGGTTCATTTCCTCTTTCGCAGCGGTCAGATCACTCAGACGCTCAAAGACGGTTTTGGCTGGTAAGTTTTCCAGTGAATTGTTCTCGGCTTTGAGGATAAACTGATTCTTTCCATACCCGCCAATCAATCCCGGATCGGTCGGTCCGTAAAGCGTGATATTTGGACGATCCAGCGCGGCAGTCAGATGGCTCAGCCCCGTATCAACAGAAATGACCGCTTTCGCACCGGCTAAAACCTCAGCAACTTTTTCCAGACTCAACTTGGGCAACACCTCGACATAAGGGAAACCTTCCGCCAGACGCAATGCGCGCTGATGTTCATGGTCTGCCCCCCACGGAAGTTTGATGCGGATATCTTGCCCGCCGAACATGCTGATCAGCTCACGCCAGTGTTCTTCCGGCCAATGTTTATCGGCGCGGGTGGTGGCATGAAGAAACACCAGATACCGGCCCGCGTCGGCAGGAAGATGGGAGAGGAAACGTGCCGCAATAGCATAATCTCCCTGGCCTGATGGCTTTTCATAGCCCAGGCTTTTCGCAAACAATTCCCGGGTACGCTCTACCGCGTGCTGCTTTTTATCGATTTCATGACGCTGATTGTAGAACCAGCTGGCGAATGGTTCACGGGCACTTTTACAATCCTGACCGTGTTTTTCACCTTTGGCGACACGGGTGATCAGTGCCGCGCTTTTAATCAGACCCTGAGCATCAATGATCGCATCATAGGTTTGAGACTGAACTTCGCGTTTGAAGTCGCAGCGTTGCTGACGGGTTTCAGAGCCGAACCAGTTTTTACGCCAGCGGCGGATGGCGACAGGTATCACGCGATCAACGGCAGGATGCCAGCCGGGGATCTGGCTAAATCCTTCTTCCACGACCCAGTCAAAGCGGATCCCGGCAATGGCCTGCATAGCATCCGTCAACGCCGGAAGGGTATGCAGAACGTCGCCCATGGACGACGTTTTGACAATGAGAACCCGCATTAAAGCTCCTTCCTTGCGCTCAGCAACTGGGTGAGTTCCTGATAAACTTGTCCGGGTTGAATATCAATTAAACTTTGGTGATAGCCTTCTTCAGCATCGCCTTTACGGACTTTATGATAGCCAGTGATCAGACGTATAACTTTTGCCTGATGGCTGAGGGGCGGTGTGAAGTCCGGGCTGCTGGGCCCGTAAAGTGCTATCAGCGGTTTATCCAGCGCGGCGGCAACGTGCATCAGGCCTGAATCATTACTGACGACCGCATGACAGGCGGCAATCATCACCACCGCCTGATCCAATGAGGTTTTCCCCGCCAGATTGAGACAGAAAGGTTGCGCGTTTTCTGTCAGTGCCAGGCGGATTTGTTCACCTGCTGCGTTATCTTTTGCAGAGCCAAAGAGCACCACCTGATAGCCTTCGCTGATCAGTTTTTCAGCCAACACCGCGTAGTGATAATGAGGCCAGCGCTTTGCCGGACCAAACTCTGCGCCAGGGCAGAAACCAATCAGCGGCCGGGTGTTATCCACAGAGAATGAGGTTTTAACCGCGGTGACTTCAGCGTCGCCGACCTCTAATTTAGGCCAGAGAATGGGTTGTGGAAGATCAGCGGCAGTTTTGATTTGCCGGGCATCGTAGCCCAGAGCAGCATAACGCTGAACCATCAGTGGAAAAGCGGGTTTATCCAGCACCCGCAAATCATTGAGCAGACCATAGCGCATTTCGCCACGCCAGCCGGTGCGTTGCGGAATACGGGCAAAGAAAGGAACCAGCGCCGATTTAAACGAGTTAGGCAGAACGAATGCACGCTGATATTTCTCATTGCGCAATGAAATACCCAGACGACGACGTTCGCCCAATTCCAGCGCACCGTGGCCCAGCGGCATGGCCAGCGCCTGATGTACTTCCGGCATGCGATCAAGTAAAGGACGGCACCATGCAGGTGCCATCACGTCAATCTGAGCGTCGGGGTGCGCAGCTTTCAGGGTGCGATAAAGACTTTGTGACATCATCATGTCACCGACCCATGACGGCCCAATTACCAGTATTTTCATACCGTTAATCCATTCCTCAATGTGCAGGGCTTAAACTGTGCGGTTAAGCCAGCTCATGTATTCCGTAACACCTTCGGCAACCGTTTTGAACGGTTTGTCGTAACCGGCGTTACGCAGGGCTGTCATGTCGGCCTGTGTGAAGGACTGGTAACGGCCTTTGAGTTTTTCCGGGAATGGAATGTATTCGATATCGCCCGACTTGTGGTATGCCACGACAGCATCTGCCACAGCCTGGAAGGATTCCGAACGTCCGGTACCGCAGTTAAAAATGCCCGAAACACCGTTTTGCCAGAACCACAGGTTCACGGCTGCCACATCACCCACGTAGATAAAATCGCGTTTGAAGCCTTCGCTGCCCGAGAACAGTTTTGGGTTCTCCCCGGCCTTGATCTGATTATTCAGATGGAACGCTACGCTCGCCATGCTGCCTTTATGGCCTTCACGCGGTCCGTAAACGTTGAAATAACGGAAACCACAAATTTGAGATTCAGCGTGCGGCAGAATTTCGCGAACATACTGGTCAAACAGGAACTTAGAGTAACCATAGACGTTCAGCGGTTGCTCGTATTTACGCTCTTCAACAAAGCTGGTGCTCTGGCTACCATAAGTGGCTGCGGAAGACGCATAAAGGAAGGGAATGCTGCGATCTAAACAATAATGCAGGACATCTTTAGAGTACTGATAGTTGTTATCCATCATGTACTTGCCGTCCCACTCGGTAGTGGAAGAGCATGCGCCTTCGTGGAAAATGGCGTCGATATCACCCAGATCGTCGCCAGCCACGATACTGGCGATAAAATCTTCTTTGTCGCAATAATCCGCAATATCCAGATCCACCAGATTGACGAACTTGGTGCCATCTTTCAGATTATCCACCACCAGAATATCGCGGTATCCCATATCATTGAGCGATTTAATAATATTGCTGCCGATAAAACCAGCGCCGCCAGTGACGATTATCATGGGATTCACCTTTAATCATTTGAAGAACTGCGCACCATGCACAGCCTGTATATTGGGTAATATCATAACACTTCATTATGAAGCTCACATTGGGAAGGTGTCCGATAACAGGGATTCTTATGTTTCAGAGCGTAAGGCGTGAACTATGCTGCAAAACAAAGATATTGTGAGCACTTCCATCGTTATTTTATATGCAGATTAGTAAGGTATTCCGTGAATGAGTCATTTCAGGAGAATACTGTATGTCTGTTTCGTTTTATCGCCAGCTGGAAGATCAGCTGGAGCAGGCCCGGGTTGAAGGGCTGTTTAAAGAAGAACGCATTCTCACCACGCCCCAGCAGGCTGAAGTCTCCGTCGCTGGCGGCCGTCCGGTCATCAATTTTTGCGCCAACAACTACCTTGGCCTGGCGAATCATCCCGAACTGATCCGTGCTGCAAAAGCCGGTCTCGACAGCCACGGTTTCGGCATGGCTTCGGTCCGCTTTATCTGCGGCACACAAGATACGCACAAAGAACTTGAACATCGTCTGGCTGACTTTCTCGGTATGGACGATGCGATCCTCTATTCCTCCTGCTTTGATGCCAACGGTGGGTTATTTGAAACACTGCTGGGTGAAGAAGACGCCATCATTTCGGATGCGCTGAATCATGCCTCAATAATCGATGGTGTTCGCTTATGCAAAGCGAAACGCTATCGGTATGCCAACAACGATATGTCTGAACTGGAAACCCGTTTGCAGCAGGCAAAAGATGAGGGTGCCCGTCATATTCTGGTGGCAACTGACGGCGTATTTTCAATGGATGGCGTGATAGCCAACCTGAAGGGCGTGTGCGACCTGGCCGAACGGTTCGACGCGCTGGTGATGGTCGATGATTCCCATGCGGTAGGTTTTGTCGGTGCCGAAGGGCGGGGAACGCACGAATATTGCGATGTGATGGGGCGCGTGGACATCATCACTGGCACGCTTGGCAAAGCGCTGGGCGGGGCTTCCGGCGGTTATACCGCTGCGCGTCAGGAAGTGATCGACTGGTTGCGTCAGCGTTCGCGGCCCTATCTCTTCTCTAATTCCCTGGCACCGTCGATTGTTTCTGCCTCCCTGAAAGTGCTTTCCATGCTCGAAGAAGGCAGCGAACTGCGTGAGCGTTTGCTCAGCAATTCAAAATTGTTCCGCGAGAAAATGACCGCCGCGGGTTTCACGCTGGCGGGGGCTGATCACGCCATTATCCCGGTGATGCTTGGCGAGGCTCGTCTGGCTCAGGAGTTTGCGTCGCTTTTGCAGCAGGAAGGGATTTACGTCACCGGCTTCTTTTACCCGGTGGTGCCTCAGGGGCAGGCGCGCATCCGTACTCAAATGTCAGCAGCGCACAGCACGGAACAAATCGAAAAGGCCGTTGAAGCCTTCACCCGTATTGGCAAAAAACTTGGCGTGATCGCCTGAGGAATGTCGATGAAAGCTTTAGCAAAACTCAAACGTGAAGAAGGCATCTGGATGACGGATGTGGCCGTGCCGGAATTAGGGCACAACGATTTGCTGATCAAAATCCGTAAAACCGCCATTTGCGGAACCGATGTGCACATCTACAACTGGGACGAATGGTCACAAAAAACCATTCCCGTACCAATGGTGGTCGGACACGAATATGTCGGCGAAGTGGTGGGCATCGGGCAGGAAGTTAAAGGTTTCAGTATCGGTGACCGGGTGTCGGGCGAGGGGCATATTACCTGCGGACACTGCCGTAATTGCCGGGGAGGACGTACGCATTTGTGCCGCAACGCACAGGGCGTGGGGGTAAACCGTCCGGGCGCTTTTGCTGAGTATCTGGTATTACCTGCTTTTAATGCGTTTAAAATCCCAGACAATATTTCTGATGATCTGGCTGCCATTTTTGATCCCTTTGGTAATGCTGTGCATACCGCATTGTCGTTTGATCTGGTCGGCGAGGATGTTCTGATCAGCGGTGCCGGGCCGATTGGCATCATGGCGGCAGCCATCTGCAAACATGTTGGTGCCCGCCATGTGGTGATCACGGATATGAACGAATACCGTCTGGAACTCGCGCGCAAAATGGGTGTGACGCGGGCGGTGAATGTCAGCCAGCAAAGCTTGCAGAATGTGATGGATGAGCTGGGCATGACGGAAGGGTTTGACGTCGGGCTGGAAATGTCAGGTGCACCTGCGGCATTTCGCAGCATGCTTAACGCCATGAATCATGGCGGCCGGATTGCGATGCTGGGCATTCCATCGACCGAGATGGCAATCGACTGGAATCAGGTGATTTTCAAAGGACTGTTTATTAAAGGGATTTACGGAAGGGAAATGTTCGAAACCTGGTACAAAATGGCCGCCCTGATCCAGTCAGGATTAGATCTTACACCTCTGATTACGCACCATTTTCCGATTGATGAATTCCAGAAAGGGTTTGATGCGATGCGCTCCGGGCATTCCGGCAAAGTGATACTTAACTGGTAATCTGGCGCTCTGAAAATGCAAAAGCCCGCTGAAAATAGCGGGCTTTTGCTGATAGCGGGCGCAGTCTTTACGCCGCAGGACCGGCCATTTGTTTCTCGTCATCCGTCAGATAACGCACTTTACGGGTGTAATCCTGACCTTTGAATAACAGTTCATTATCCGGTGAAGCCAGATACTTTTGCCATTCTGTCAGCGGGAAGCCGCCATGAGCGCCGATCACTTCTTTAGGGATAACCGACGGTGTGCCGCCAATTTTTTTCGATACCGGCCAGTTCATCCAGTCGCCCAGATTGACGCTTTTGATGTCCAGCGTATCCAGCATGGCCGCCAGAGGCAGTTGATCTGTCGGGGGCTGGTTGTCTGGCAGAATGTTCCATGTATCGATGAAAAACATAATCCACAGCGGGCACAAACGCTCCCAGGTTTTACGCGTGGCGGCTAAAAAAGCGCCGTTCACGTGATCGACAATATAAGGACGCACGCTGTTTTTGTAATACGCCGGGATGATCTCAGGATCACAACCGTCCAGTTTGGCAATCATCTTGCCCTGACGGAAACTTGAATAAATATGATTTTCATGTAACTGAATTTCCGGCATTTTAAGCAAATTAAGATCGGAATCGATCATCAAAATACCGTCAGTTCTGGCCTGCAAAGGCGCCATCAGTTTGATCAGGCGGCTGAGATAAATTTGTTTATAACGATAATCACCGGATTTGGTTTCAGGGTGAAGCGTGACGATCCGGACTTTCTCCGGTAACGGGCGAAACTGGCTGGCAGCCTGATCGGTAACAATCACGATTTCCTGTAATGCGGTCGCAAATTTATCGGCAAACTCTGCACACAGACAAGCTTCTTCAATATAGTCAGCCCCCGCGGAAGGGATCACCACAGACGTCACGCTGTTCTTTGGTTTTCCTGCCATGACGGTCCCGTCATACGGCAAATTATGGCGTGAAAGAATGTGACGATATTTTGGATTTAGAAATTTGAACATATTCAGCCTTGTTTCTTTTTCACACTGCTTAAAACGGTTTCAACGCCTGAGACATATTTTTCAATTGCAAATTTTTCGCGAACAGTCAGATTTGCCTGCTCTGCAATTTCATTTCTCAGATGGGCATTGAGATACAGTGTTTTCATATGATTAAAGAGCATATCAATATCGCCATACTCAAATAACATGCCGGTTTCTGCATTTTTAATCAGTTCGGCTGTACCGGTGACATTCGAACCAATCACCGGCGTTTTCAGCAGCATGGATTCCAACACGACCCGCGGAAGCCCTTCACTTTTTGAGCCTAATATAAAGGCATCAAACGCGGACAGATATTCCAGCGCATTGCTCTGGAAGCCTGTAAATACCACTTTATCCATCATATTCAGAGCCGAAGTTTGCTGAATGAGACGGCGTAAATTCGGGCCTTCACCCACAAACACCATTTTCCATTTGGCTTCCGGAAATGCGCGATTAAATTTGTCTAGTGCCAGTAATGTGAAGTGATGAGCTTTGCGGTTAATCAGAGAACCTATACTGCCAAAGATGAACGTGTCGTTGTCGGCTGCTAATTCTTCCCGGATTTTTGTGCCTTCGGGCAATGGCTGATGGATATCAATGCCATTAAAAACGGTAAAACATAACTCTTTGCGTACACCACGTTTGAGCAGTTGTTCCTGAACGCCTTGAGAAACAGAGATAATGCTGTGGCAGAACCGGTTAACGATGCGCACAACCTCCCGGTTGAGCACCGGTTCAATGCGACAATGCTGTACGATTTCTGTGGGTAAACCGGCAGTAGAATAATAGCCTTCGACGTTAGAGCTGGGCTGATTATTCATATAGAGAATGTCAAACTGACCGAGTTCAAGCAGGGAGTGAATTTTGCGGATATTGGGATTAATACGCCAGATTTTGTCGATAGAGTAAATGGCTTTCTGACGCAAATTACTGCTAAAGAAAAACAGCGTTCTTAATACTTCTTTAGCTATTTTCGCCCAGGCAGGTTGCTTAACCTGCGGAATAAAAAATACCGGTACATTCAGTGAGTTTAAAATCTGACTGATAGTTTCGCCGTTGTCCCGGGCGTAATCGTTGTAAAAGCAGCAGCTGATTTCAAATTTTTCACGATCGATTCTTTTCAGCAGTTCTAACATGCTGTTAGTCCCGCCTCCCCATTCCTTGCCACTATCCAGTAGCAGAATTTTAGATCGATCTTGTCCCATCGGTTAGCGCCCTTGCTCAGTCCGGTCAAAAAAATATACAGCGCCCATTATATGAGGCAAAACCCAGAAGCTCTACTTTTTAGTTTGGCTATGAAATCAATTGATATCAATAAGTTAGTTGGTGATGCCAAATATATGCGTACCACCAATATAATCAGGAAACCGCCAATGAGTGCGATTTCTACTTTTTAGTAAAAGTTGTTATCACAGAATACTGCCGTTCAACAAATGCCGCAGCGGGTGAAGATTTCAGGCTTTCCCCGAGAATTTTAAACATGCTGTCGGCATAAATCTGCGGGAGAGGTTGCCTGAGGTGGCAGACGCTGATGCCTTTACGTGATGATTTTACGAGCGCAATCGTGACCTTACCGGCGGGTATGCTGCGCTGGGGTTCGTTCAGCAGATCACTTGGCCTGACCAGAACGATATCGGAAGGTAGATTCGGCAACATTTGCTGCAGCACTTTCACTGTCGTCGGATGCGGGTGTCCTATCGCGATGGCATATCCATTCTTGCGTGCGAGCTGAATTGCGCGTTCAAACTGACGGCGGATTTCCGCTTCATTCTGCACATCATCTAAAAAGACATTGCGCTTAATGACTTTCACCCGGGTGCCCTGAGCCGCTTTGACTGACTGAGTGTTACCAATGGTCATGCTGTCGAGGAAAAACAGGTTGTGGGCATTCATTGCCTGCATGACATTTTCCATCCCGGTCAGGCTGGAGGTCATAGCACTACCCATATGGTTATTGATGCCAATCGCGTAAGGGATATTGCTGATCGCCTGATCGACAATACGTTTCACTTCTGCGGCGCTCATGGAGGGTGTCAGCGTGTCTTTTTCCAGCGGTTGCTTACTAAGTGGCGCCATCGGCAGATGGATCAGAATTTCACGCCCCTGCTGGTGAGCCTTGTTCATCATCATCTGCGAATCGGGTGCGTTGGGAAAAATCGCGACCGATACCGCTTTTGGCATCTGAAGTACCTGGTTTTCCTCATGCTGGCGATAACCAAAGTCATCGATCAGGATGGATAATTTCGCTGCCTGAACCTGACAAGCAAAAAACGCAGTACCACAAAGGGCAGCTAAAACGGACTTGTTATATCGCAATGCTATCTTCCCAACCACGGCTGTGGATTAACGGCCTGGCCCTGACGACGAATTTCAAAATACAGCGATGGCTGGCCTTGTCCGCCGCTGTTCCCAACTTTAGCAATGGCCTGGCCCGTTCTGACCTGGTCGCCTACGCTGACCAGTGCATCCTGGTTGTAACCGTACAGACTCATATCGCCTTTGCCGTGATCGATAACCACAACCAAACCGTATCCCTGTAACCAGTCCGCCAGAATGACGCGTCCGTCAGCAATCGCCCGGACATCACTGCCTTCTCTTGCTGAGATAACAATCCCTTTCCAGCGTAGTTCACCCTGCAGCTGTTCGCCGAAGCGATGTATCAACGAACCATTAACAGGCCACATATTTTGACCTGATGGTCTGCCCAGACCGCCGGTACGGGCCATCAGAGATTGCTCGCTTTGGGTCGGTTTGTAGGTGGAACCGGATTTCTTCGCCTGCTGTTCTTTCGCTCTGACTGCCGCAGCTTCGCGGGCTTCTTTTTCTGCGCGTGCTTTGGCAGCACGTTCGGCAGCGGCAATTTTGTTTTGCAGGCTGGATTCGTTAGCGCGCAGTTCGGTCAGGCTCTGCTCATCTTTTTGCAATGAAGACTCCAGTGCCGTGAGCGTTTGCTTACGGGCGGCACGAGCCTGTTCGAGTTTCTGCTGCTGGGTTTGTTGTTCACTCAGCAGGCTTTTTTGCTGGGTTTGTTTCGATTGCAAAGAAACACGCTGTTCAGCCAGCGTGGCTCGGGTCTGTTTCAGGTCCTCAATGGTTTTCTGTCGCGCTTCATTCAGATAACCAAAATAAGCCAGGATCCTCTCGCTGCGTGCGCTCTCTTCGCTGCTCAGCAGTAATTGCAGGCCTTTATGCTGCCCGATCCGGAATGCGGCATCGAGCTGCTTTGCCAGAATAGCTTCCTGCGTCTTTTGCTGTTTTTGCAATTTATCAATGGACGCATTCAGCCCGGAAATGTCTTTTCCCAACGTGGCGAGGGTTGACTGAGTGCTGCGTAACTGACTGCTGGCTGAGGCGATGGTTTTTTCCTGCGCCTGCAATTGCTGCAATAACGTGCCGCGTTGCTGTTTCTGCTGTTTTACGCTTTTCTCTTTTTCCGCGATGTTTTGCTGAATGGTTTTGAGCTGATCTTTATTGTCGTCAGCATGCACACTCACAGAAAGAGACAGCAGGGAAACGCAAAGTAGTAAGGCTGGAGATGGGAAGGCAGATACGGCCTTGTCCTGAGCGGAAAGGCGGGTTCTCATCAGGCTGAAATGATTGAATTTGCTCAAACTTTTTTCCGCTTGTCGACCGTGGATGATAGACAATATGGCTGTCCCTTTTCGTATCGTAACACTAATCAACCCGCTGATGCACAAACAAAAAAGGCGTACCAACGGGTGTCAGTACGCCTTTTTTGACGGTTTTTAACAGAAATTAACGCGCGATAAACAGCGGCTTGCCGCTCATTTCCGGCGGAATTTCCATGCCCATCAGTGAAAGCATAGTTGGCGCGATATCAGATAATTTACCGCCTTCAACCGCTTGTGCATTTCCGCCGATATAAATCAGCGGAACCGGCAGGCTGGTGTGTGCAGTGTGTGCCTGACCGGTCGCCGGGTCACGCATTTGTTCTGCATTACCGTGGTCGGCGGTAATCAGCAACTGACCACCCACGGCTTTCACTGCGTCCACAACCTGAGCAACACATTTATCGAGTGCTTCAACGGCACTCACTGCTGCGTCGTAAACGCCGGTATGACCGACCATGTCGCCATTCGGATAGTTACAAATGATGGTGTCGTACTTACCACTGCTGATTGCGCCGAGCAGCTTTTCCGTCAGTTCAGCAGAGCTCATTTCCGGTTGCAGGTCATAAGTCGCCACGTTTGGTGATTTCACCAGAATACGGTCTTCGCCTTCAAACGAATCTTCCATGCCCCCGTTAAAGAAGAAGGTGACATGGGCATATTTCTCAGTTTCGGAAATACGCAACTGCGTTTTGCCGTGCGCCATCAGCCATTCACCCAGCGTGTTTTTCAGTGATGCCGGTGGATAGGCGCAGGCTGCGTTGATGTCTGCAGCATATTCGGTCAGCATGATGAAATCGCCGAAGTTGATGACTTTTTCGCGGGCAAAACCATCGAAATCCGGACTGATAAAGGCGCGGGTGATTTCGCGGGCCCGGTCTGCGCGGAAGTTCATGAAGACCAGTGCATCGCCGTCATTGATGGCCGCGGATTCTTCACCAGCTGCCTGCAATACGGTTGGCTTCACGAATTCATCATTTTCATCACGGGCATAAGCGGCCTGCAGACCAGCCAGCGCATTATCGGCAGTAAATGCGCCTTTTGCCTGTGACATCAAATCATAGGCCAGTTGCACGCGATCCCAGCGGTTATCGCGATCCATGGCGTAATAACGGCCCACGATTGACGCAATACGACCCGTACCGATTTGTGCGAATTTCTCTGAGAAGCGTTTCAGCGCCGCTTCAGCGCTGCGTGGTGGTGTATCGCGACCATCCAGGAAGGCATGCAGATAAATGGCTTTCGCGCCACGGCGTTGCGCCAGTTCGACCATCGCCATGATGTGGTCTTCGTGGCTGTGAACGCCGCCCGCAGACAACAGTCCCATAATGTGAACCGCTTTGCCTGCGGCGATTGCGCGATCAACAGCGCCAGTCAGTACGCTATTATTAAAGAAGTCGCCTTCTTTAATTTCTTTGTCCAGACGGGTGAGATCCTGATACACGATGCGGCCGGCACCTAAATTGACATGGCCTACTTCGGAGTTTCCCATCTGACCATCAGGCAGACCGACGTCCAGCCCGGATGCGGCGATAAGGGTATGCGGGTGAGTGGCCCACAGATTATCCATGACGGGGGTTTTGGCATTCAGAATTGCGTTATCTTGTTGTTCTTCACGATGCCCGTAGCCATCCAGAATCACCAGAACCATCGGTTTTTTGTTGCTCGACATGTCAATTGACCTCAGTTTAAAAGATGAAATGCTCAATAGGCTCGCCAGTTGCAACGGCATGAACAGGCGCGGCTAAATGCACTCAGGCGGGCTGATTTTACCCCAGCGCCGTGTGTGAATAGCCCGAGGAGATCAAAGATGAGGCGGGGTGAGGGTTAACTTTCGGCATAAAGCCGTGTTAATTTTCCAGGATGTGCCGCAGATTGTGGCATTCACCCGCGCTTACTGGCTGTATTTGCTCCGACGCGCAGGTATACTCTGAAGCCTTGAATTTTCCCCCAACTGACGGGAGTTGCTACACCCCATGCAAGATATTATGCCATTCATCAGTGCGCATCCGGTTCTCAGCCTGGCGTGGGTTGCGTTACTGATTGCAGTAATTGTGACCACCTTTAAAACACGTTTTTCTAAAGTGAAAGAGATCACCCGTGGCGAAGCAACCCGCCTGATTAACAAAGAAGATGCCATCGTTGTCGATGTTCGCGCGCGTGAAGAATTCCGCAAAGGCCACATCGCTGAATCACAGAATGTGTTGTCTGCTGACATCAAGAACAACAACCTGGGTGAGCTGACCAAACATAAAGCACAGCCTGTTATCGTGGTTTGTGCCACAGGACAAACTTCCCGCACTGCGGCTGAAGGCCTTATTGCTGCTGGTTTTGAGCGTGTGTTTACACTCAAAGAAGGTATCAGCGGCTGGAGCAGTGAAAACCTGCCTTTAGTGCGCGGTAAATAAGACATTAAGCCAACTGCTACGGCACTCAATTTTACGACTCTGAGGTGGAACCCATGGCAAAAATTGAAATCTACACCAAGGCAACCTGCCCTTATTGCCATCGTGCGAAAGCTCTGCTTAATAGCAAAGGAGCTTCATTCGATGAAATCGCTATCGACGGCGATGCAGATAAACGTGAAAAAATGATCGCCCGCAGCGGTCGTTCAACCGTTCCTCAGATCTTTATCGACGGGCAGCATGTCGGCGGTTGTGATGATTTACATGCACTTGATGCACGCGGTGGCCTTGACCCAATGCTGGGTTAATAAAGGCGGCGGCTGTTTTTCATTAAGTGTTTAAAAGGACTATTAACCCGAGGGTACTACTCACATGTCAGAACAAAATAACACCGAGATGGCTTTCCAGATCCAACGTATCTACACCAAAGACATCTCTTTTGAAGCGCCAAATGCGCCTCAGGTTTTCCAGCAAGACTGGCAGCCAGAAGTTAAACTGGATCTTGATACCGCTTCCAGCCAGCTGGCTGAAGGCGTATATGAAGTCGTCTTGCGTGTGACGGTAACTTCTTCACTGGGCGACGAAACTGCGTTCCTGTGCGAAGTTCAGCAGGGTGGTATCTTCACTATCTCCGGTATTGATGGCAACCAGATGGCGCACTGCCTGGGTGCATATTGCCCGAACATTCTGTTCCCGTATGCCCGTGAGTGCATCACCAGCCTGGTTTCCCGCGGTACCTTCCCGCAACTGAACCTTGCACCTGTTAACTTTGACGCTCTGTTCATGAACTATCTGCAACAGCAAGCTGAAGGCGAAGGTGCTGAACCGCATCAGGATGCCTGATGAAAACCGTCAATGCGTCAATGACAGTGATCGGTGCCGGCTCGTACGGCACCGCTTTAGCGATTACTCTTGCCAGAAATGGCCATCCCGTTGTGCTGTGGGGACATAATCCCGACCACATCAACGCATTACAACGTGCCCGTTGTAATCAGGAATTCCTTCCTGATGTTCCGTTCCCCGATAATCTGTTGCTCGAAACCAATCTGTCTGTCGCGTTAGCGGCCAGCCGTAATGTGCTGGTTGTGGTACCCAGCCATGTATTTGGTGACGTTTTGCGTCAGCTGAAACCCCATTTGCGCCCTGATGCGCGTGTGGTATGGGCGACGAAAGGGCTGGAAGCAGAAACCGGCCGTCTGTTGCAGGATGTCGCACGCGAAGAACTCGGTGATGCCATTCCGTTAGCGGTGGTTTCCGGGCCGACATTCGCCAAAGAACTGGCGGCAGGTATGCCAACGGCAATCTCACTGGCCGCCACTGATGCCAGTTTTGCCGAAGATCTGCAGCAATTGCTGCACTGTGGCAAAAGCTTCCGTGTTTACAGCAATCCCGATTTTATCGGGGTTCAGTTGGGCGGTGCGATCAAAAACGTTATCGCGATTGGTGCCGGAATGTCCGATGGTATCGGCTTTGGGGCTAATGCAAGAACCGCGCTGATTACCCGTGGTCTGGCTGAAATGACCCGCCTGGGTTCCGCTTTAGGCGCTGATCCGGCCACATTTATGGGCATGGCAGGCTTGGGTGATTTGGTGTTAACCTGCACAGATAACCAGTCCCGTAACCGTCGCTTTGGCATTATGCTGGGGCAAGGCAAGGATGTTCAGACTGCTCAGGACACCATCGGTCAGGTTGTTGAAGGCTATCGCAATACGAAAGAAGTACGGGCTCTGGCGCAGCGTAATAACGTTGAAATGCCAATCACTGAACAGATTTACCAGGTCTTGTACTGCGGTAAAGATGCGCGTGAAGCGGCGATCAGTTTGCTTGCCCGTGCGAGCAAGGATGAAAAACACAGCCACTGAAAGGCATCTGCAGAATAGCCACCTTGTTGGTATTCCCGACAGGGCGGCTTTTTATTACCCGAACTTGCAAAGTCGTAAGGAAAAGTGATGTCGCTAGAAGAATTAGAACTGGTCTGGAATAACATTAAATCAGAGGCGAGAGCGCTGGCTGAGTGTGAACCGATGCTGGCCAGTTTTTTCCATGCGACGTTGCTAAAACATGAAACGCTGGGCGGCGCGTTGAGCTACATTCTGGCCAACAAGTTGGGCAATCCGATTATGCCTGCGATGGCGATCCGTGAAGTTGTCGAAGAAGCCTATCGCAACGACGAACAAATGATCCTCTCTGCTGCCCGTGACATTCTGGCTGTGCATCAGCGTGATGCGGCAGTCGACAAATATTCCACCCCGTTACTCTATCTGAAAGGATTCCACGCGCTGCAGGCATACCGTATCGGTAACTGGCTGTGGAAGCAGGATCGTAAAGCGCTGGCGATTTATTTCCAAAATCAGATTTCAGTGTCATTCGGCGTAGATATTCACCCGGCGGCGCGTATTGGCTGCGGCATCATGTTTGACCACGCCACCGGGATTGTCATCGGTGAAACGGCCGTGGTTGAGAATGACGTATCGATTCTGCAATCTGTGACGCTTGGTGGTACAGGAAAAACCTGCGGTGACCGCCACCCTAAAATCCGTGAAGGCGTCATGATTGGTGCCGGTGCGAAAATCCTCGGCAATATTGAAGTGGGTGCTGGTGCGAAAATCGGTGCGGGCTCAGTCGTGTTGCAATCAGTTCCTCCGCACACCACGGCTGCAGGCGTTCCGGCGCGAATTGTCGGGCGTCCGGAAAGCGAGCGTCCTTCCATGGATATGGATCAGCATTTCAACGGTATTGCGCAGGGTTTTGAATTCGGCGACGGTATCTGACGGGCTTTCAGATGGCATGAATTTGCATGCCATCTTCTTCACTTCCATTCCGCTATTCTTTCAGCAATGCGCCCGGATATCCCAGTTGACGCCAGGCTTCATAAACCACCACAGAAACAGCATTCGACAAGTTCATGCTGCGACTTTCTGCGCGCATAGGAATGCGAATTTTCTGCTGTGCGGGCAGATTATCCAGAATAGACGCCGGTAAGCCGCGAGTTTCAGGGCCAAACAGCAGGAAATCATTATCCTGATAGCTCACGGCGCTATGCGCTGGCGTGCCTTTGGTTGTCAGGGCAAAAAGACGTTGTGGATTTTCGCTGCTGAGGAAAGCGTCATAATTAGCGTGATGCTTTATATGGGCGAATTCATGGTAATCGAGCCCGGCACGGCGCAGACGTTTATCGTCCCATCCAAAGCCCAAAGGTTCGATGAGGTGAAGCTGACATCCGGTGTTGGCACACAGGCGGATAATGTTGCCGGTGTTGGGCGGGATTTCTGGTTCAAATAAAACAATGTTAAGCATGCGTCCCCCTGATAGAGGGACGCAGAATAGCAGAATCTTAACGCTGGTGCAGCGGCAGCCAGATAATCAAACGAAGGCCGCCCAGCGGGCTGTCTTCGGCTTTTACCTTGCCTCTGTGCTGCTGAACCGCGGTATCCACGATCGCCAGCCCAAGGCCGGTGCCGCCGGATTCCCGATCACGCGCTTCATCAGTGCGGTAGAACGGACGGAAAATCTGTTCACGATCTTCTTCACTCACACCAGGGCCATCGTCATCAACGGTGATAGTGATCCCTTCACTGTCGTGGGCGAAGTTCAGGACAATGTGATGATGCGAATAACGCAGGGCGTTACGGATGATGTTTTCCAGCGCACTGTCGAGAGCCGCAGCATTACCGATCAGTTTCCATGGGCCAGGTGGCGACGTGACCTCAAGGTTTTTACCCATCTGTTCGGCTTCAAACTGTGCATCATCAATCACACCCGCCCACAATTCGCTGGCCTTCAGGGTTTCGCGCGATAATTCATTTTTATGCTGGCTGCGTGATAACACCAGCAGGTCATTGATCATGCCATCAAGGCGCTGAGCCTCATTTTCGATACGTTGCAGCTCTTTACCCTCACCATGACGACGTCTCATCAACGCGGTGGCCAGTTGCAGGCGCGTCAGTGGGGTACGTAGCTCGTGTGAGATATCCGAAATCAGCCGTTGCTGTGCTGTTACCATTCGTTCGAGTGCGCTGACCATCTGGTTGAAACTGGCACCTGTCGCAAGGAATTCCTGCGGTCCGGCTTCGAGTTCCGGATGCTGCTTGAGATTGCCGCGTGCAACGTCGTCTGCGGCGTTTTTCAGCTTACGTGCAGGTTTTGCCAGGCTCCACGCCAGCCAGAGCAACAGCGGGGCGCTGATCAGCATGGTGACGATTAGCAGCAATAGCGGACGGTCGAACATCAGGTTGATAAAATCAGACTGAGAACTGCTGGCGGGGCGCATCAGGTAAAGCTGGTAGTTGTCTTCGCCATCACGAACGGAGAAAGGCCCCACCATTTCGACGCGACCATATTTTTTCTTCTTTGGACGATCTGAGTTATCCGACTGGCCGATAAAGTTACGTACGATCTGCATTTCATTGCGCTGAGCGCCAATAACGCGCCCTTCGCTGGTCACCAGCAACAAGCGTTGACCCGGCGGTGCCCATTTGTCGATGGCACGGAACAACCGGCGCCACCACATCAGGTCATTGGCAGGATCGGTCGCCAGTTCAGCTTCAACGTGTTGTTCAATCATCAGGCCTTGCCGCTGCTCGTTATCAAGCAACGGCGTAATCTGGCGTGAATCGAGTTTCGGCACCATTAATACCAGCATCAGCACTAAGGCTAATGTGAACCAGAAAATGGCAAAAATACGTGCCGTAAGACTGTTTATCATGAAGCAGAAACCATCAGATAACCGCGTCCACGCAGGGTTTTAAACCATGGATGTCCGTCCTGACGATCGGGTAATTTACGGCGTAAATTGGAGATGTGCATATCAATAGCACGGTCAAACGGCGTCAGACGTTTACCCAGCACTTCCTGACTCAGATGTTCGCGGGAAACGACCTGTCCGAGATGTTTTGCCAGTAAGTACAACAGGGTGAATTCAGTGCCGGTTAAATCCAGCGCTTCACCGTTAAAGCTGGCTTCCTGACGGCCGGGGTTCAGTTGTAAGCCATCGACTTCAAGCGTCGGTGAACCGTTGTTCTCATTGGTTTGCTGCTGTTCGCTCCAGTTAGAACGCCGCAACATGGCCCGGATACGTGCCACAAGCTCACGGTCGTTAAACGGTTTTGGCAGATAGTCATCGGCACCCAGTTCGAGGCCGAGGACACGGTCTAATTCACTGCCACGAGCAGTTAACATAATCACTGGCGTCTGATGGCGCTGGCGTAATTCTTTAAGGGTTTCAATGCCGTTTTTCTTCGGCATCATCACGTCAAGTAACAGAAGATCGATGGTATTATCGATTTTCTCTAATGCCTGCTCACCGTCGTAAGCCACTACAACATTAAAGCCTTCCATTTCGAGCAATTCTTTCAAAAGTGAAGTCAGTTCACGGTCGTCATCAACTAACAAAATTTTATTCATTGTATTTACCTCTAGACGCAAAATACGTCATCAATTGCCGCTATTCCATGACTTTACGTACTTTTACAAGCACTGACGCTTGTTTGCAGCAGCAGGTTTAGACTGCTTTTCAATGATTCGCGATGAAGCGATAAAGACTTTAGGAGTATGTGATGTTTAAGGCAGCTTCATTCGGTTTGGCCACGCTTCTGACGCTGAGTTCAGGTGTCGTTTTAGCAGATGGTGCGAAACCAGTGTCGGCGATGCCAGCAGAACATGATAGCACGATGTTGGATAAGCCTCAGGAACGCAACACCATGTTTGATGGTGTAAATCTTACTGAGCAACAGCGCCAGCAAATGCGTGACCTGATGCACCAGGCTCGTAAAGATCTACCCCATGTAAATGTAGAACAGATAGAAACGATGCACAGGCTGGTTACCGCCGAAAAGTTTGATCAGGCCGCCGTGCGAGCACAAGCTGAATTAATGGCTCAGGAGCAGGTGGATCGTCAGGTCGAAATGGCCCGCATCCGCAACCAGATGTTTAATCTGCTGACCCCTGAGCAAAAAGATGTATTGAACCAGAAACATGAGCAGCGCATGAAACAGATGCAAATGCAGTTATCTGGATTACAGCCCTCTTCTGCCCAGAAGACGAGTAGTACCAGCACGACCGAGTAAGATCCCTGTTTTTCCTTGCCATAGACACCATCCCTGTCTTCCCCCATCGAAAGGTGGGGTTTTTTTTGTCCTCAATTTGGGTTGGATTTGCAGAACAGGAAATTAACAAGGTGGAAATGTGATCGTAACGAACTGGAAATATCTTGTAAAAGCCGTATGAATCAGTAAATTGCGATGTACCGAGCGGTGTATGCGTATTCTTGCTGACTTGAATCAATTCAGCACCGGTGTTTTGTTATACTATAGGCTCAAACGCTAATAAGCCCTTTTGGCTGCATAAAAAAAATTCGCCCAACAGGCTGGCTCAAGATTCTTAAGAAATTGCATCTACAAGTTCAGAGGTAGTCATGATCAAAAAAATTGGTGTACTGACAAGTGGTGGCGATGCCCCAGGCATGAATGCTGCGATCCGTGGCGTTGTCCGCGCCGCTTTATCTGCAGATTTGGAAGTCTACGGTATTGAAGATGGCTACCTCGGCATGTATGAAAACCGCATGCGCAAACTGGATCGCTACAGCGTCTCCGATATGATCAACCGTGGCGGTACTTTCCTGGGTTCAGCACGTTTCCCGGAATTCCGTGATCCAGAAATGCGTAAAGTTGCGCTGCAGAATATGAAAGACCGTGGTATCGATGGCCTTGTGGTTATCGGCGGTGACGGTTCATATGCCGGTGCAGACCTGCTGACCAAAGAAGGTGGCATCCGTTGCATCGGCCTGCCAGGCACAATCGATAACGACGTTGCGGGCACTGACTACACTATCGGTTTCTTCACGGCGCTGGGCACAGTGGTTGAAGCCATTGACCGTTTACGTGATACCTCCTCTTCACACCAGCGTATCTCTATTGTTGAGGTGATGGGCCGTTATTGCGGTGATTTGACCTTAGCAGCAGCGATTGCCGGGGGTTGCGAATTTATCGCTATCCCTGAAGTTGAATTCAAACGTGATGATCTGGTTGCTGAAATCAAAGCCGGTATCGCGAAAGGCAAAAAACATGCCATCGTTGCCATCACCGAGAAGTTAGATGACATTGAAGAACTGGCTAAATACATCGAGAAAGAAACCTGTCGTGAAACGCGTGGCACGGTATTAGGTCATATTCAGCGTGGCGGCGCACCTGTCGCTTATGACCGTATCCTGGCTTCCCGCATGGGTGCGTATGCTGTTGACCTGTTGCTGGAAGAAGATCGTGACTATTCTCAGGGCGGTTTCTGCGTGGGTGTTGAAAACGAGAAAATGGTTCACGAACTCATCTCGATTTGTATCGCGCCAGAGAACAAGAAAAGCAAATTTAAAGAAGACTGGTACGACACGGCGAAAAAACTTTTCTGATTCAGCTTATTGCGTGTTTAAAAGAACCTCCTTTGCGGGAGGTTTTTTTTCGCCACTCTTTTTGTTTATTCCATAAAGTAATAGAAAAAAACCTTTTATTCTTTATGTGTTTCGTTTTTATCTGGCACGCTCTCTTTAACGAACAAATAAATGAAATCCATAGAAACTATTTCGGGAGAGTACGATGCGTAAATGGGCTGCAGGTTTGGGATTGCTGTTGGTGGCAACCGGAGCAATTGCCAAAGATATTCAGATTCTGAACGTGTCATACGATCCAACCCGCGAATTCTATGAACAATATAACAAGGCATTCAGTAAATACTGGCAGGGCAAAACCGGTGATACCGTCACCGTACGCCAGTCGCATGGTGGCTCAGGCAAACAGGCTACGTCAGTAATTAATGGCATTGAAGCGGATGTGGTAACACTGGCGCTGGCTTATGACGTTGATGCTATTGCAGAACGCGGCCGTATCGATAAAAACTGGATCACCCGCCTGCCGGACAACTCTGCGCCTTACACGTCCACCATTGTGTTCCTGGTGCGCAAAGGCAACCCGAAACAAATTCATGACTGGAATGATTTGATCAAACCGGGTGTATCGGTGATTACGCCGAACCCTAAAACGTCTGGCGGCGCACGCTGGAACTATCTGGCAGCCTGGGGTTACGCGTTGCATCACAACAACAATGACAAAGCGAAGGCTCAGGATTTCGTGAAAGCATTGTATAAAAACGTCGAAGTGCTGGACTCCGGTGCACGTGGCGCAACGAATACTTTCGTTGAACGTGGTATCGGTGATGTGCTGATTGCCTGGGAAAACGAAGCGTTGCTGGCAACAAAAGAAGTCGGCAAAGATAAGTTCGAAATCGTCACGCCAAGCGAATCGATTCTGGCGGAGCCAACGGTTTCTGTGGTTGATAAAGTCGTGGATAAGCGTGATACCCGTACAGTGGCGGATGCTTACCTGAAATACCTGTACTCGCCGGAAGGCCAGACTATCGCGGCAGAAAATTATTACCGTCCGCGTGATCCGGAAGTGGAGAAGAAATTCGCGGCTGAATTCCCGAAACTGAAACTGTTCACCATTGATCAGGTTGCAGGTACCTGGGCTGAGGCGCAGAAAGACCATTTTGCGACAGACGGAATTTTCGACCAAATCTCGAGGCGTTAATCGCCATGTTACAGGCAATAAAAAAAACCCGGCATGCCGGGGTTTTTTTTATGCGCAGAAGAAACAGGCTTACGCTTGTTTAGCTTCAGCAGCGGCTTTCACGATCACAGCGAAAGCGTCTGCTTTCAGTGATGCGCCGCCAACCAGTGCGCCATCGATGTCTGGCTGGGTGAACAGTTCAGCAGCATTTGCAGCGTTAACAGAACCGCCGTACTGGATGATAACTTGTTCAGCAACCGCAGCATCTTGTTTCGCGATGTGGTCACGGATGAATTTGTGAACAGCCTGAGCCTGAGCCGGGGTGGCAGATTTGCCGGTACCGATCGCCCAAACAGGTTCGTAAGCGATGACTGCGCCTTCGAATGCTTTCGCACCCAGAGTGCTCAGAACCGCGTCCAGTTGTTTAGCGCAAACGGCTTCAGTTTTGCCTGCTTCGTTTTCTGCTTCGGTTTCACCGATGCACAGAACAGGAGTCAGGCCCGCTTCTTTCAGCACGCCGAATTTTTTCGCGATGAACTCATCACTTTCTTTGTGGTAAGTACGGCGTTCTGAGTGACCGATGATGATGTATTGCGCACCGATGTCTTTCAGCATGTCGGCAGAGATTTCACCGGTGAATGCGCCAGACAGGTTAGCATCAACGTTCTGAGCACCCAGCGTAATACGGCTGCCAGCCAGAGCGTGTTTAGCCTGTGACAGGTAAACTTCTGGTGGAGCAATTGCAACGCCACAACCTACAACTGTGCTCAGTTCAGTACGCAGAGCAGCAATCAGTTCGTTAACCATGTGGGTGCTGCCGTTAAGCTTCCAGTTACCCATCACTAATGGATGTCGCATGTTTTTTCCTCCAAAAGGGGACGCGAGTGTCGATTAAAATTTCTGCCAAATAAGCAGATTACCTGTGCAACAGTATAGAGATCATTGGTCATAAAGGCTTTGCTTTTTGTCATTAAAAACCGTCATCTCACGGCTCAGCAAGCGCCAGCTTGACCGGCTCAACGGCGAATGTCAGTCCTTTTTCGCCATTGTCTGAAATGACAAAACGCACCGCGCCTACCTCCTGCTTATAAAACTGCTGACCTTTTCCTTTTTCGATCAGAGAAGCGACTCTTGCCACGCTTTGCTCGGTGGATAATGTGGCGTCGAACTGACGCATCAGGTTAGCCATATAGCTTATCGCCAGCGTGCGTGCGGCCTTTTCTTCAGCCCCCTGAATCGGCAGATAGGTGATTTGCAGCGTTTTGATTTTACCGGTGCCTTTTTCCAGTGCGGTCGAGGCATACAGGTTTTCATTAATCTTGCTGGCAGCGCGGGTCAGGGAACTGTTTGGAGATTTATCACTGATCGACCGGAACTCGCCAATCTGCTGGGTCGGATTGGCTTCATTGTATTTGGCGCGAAAATTGATCAGCGTCGTTTCAAAGGTGGGTGCGCCAGCAAGCAGGTAAGGGGCTTTTGGCATCTCCTCTGCGCCAGAGTGATCGACCGGCGGATCGGCGAGTGCACTATTCTGGCAAGCGAGCATAAGCAGCGCGGGCAGCGCCAGTCGTAATAAGGATTGAGCAACAGTCATAGGGCGTTTCTTATTTTGTTTCAACAGTCCGATTAAAGCGGGGAACGGGGGGTAATGTCAAAAGGAGTGCGTAAAGATTCTCGTCATCGCTGCCCGTGAGTTACACTCCGCCTGTTTTAATATTTTACTCCTCTTGTACTTTACGGAACGGACTGCCAATGACGTTACAGCATGCACTGTTTTCTTTTAACGGCCGCCTGGGCCGCCGCGATTTCTGGCTCTGGATGGTTAGCTGGTTGATTCTGATGGTGGTTGATTTCTTTTTTGCCGCACAGGAATGGATTACCTATCAGTCCGCCGGATTCGCGCTGGTGGTTTTACTGTGGCCGACTGCCGCAGTGTTGGTGAAAAGATTGCATGACCGCAATAAATCGGCCTGGTGGGCGCTGCTGTTTGTGCTGGCGTGGATGCTGGTGGCGGGTAACTGGGCAGCGGCGATGCCGCAGACGTGGAGCTGGGTTCTGGGCCGGCTCGCGCCATCAGTGATTTTCATCATGTTGCTGATCGACTGCGGCGGTTTTACCGGCACACCGGGCGCAAATCGCTTTGGCCCGGAACCGGACGACGTTAAATTCCGCTAGTTTCGCGGTAACAGACTTACCAGTAATGCTCGCTGGTCATATGGCCAGGCTTACGTTTGAGATGTTTGCGCATACCCCGCGTGTCTTTCAGTACTTGCTGGGTATCGCGAACCATCTGCGGATTGCCGCACAACATCACGTGGCTGTCCTCTGCCAGCATCTTAAGGCCGACAGCCGCTTCCAGTGCACCACTTTCAATCAGCGCAGGCACGCGACCGGTCAGCGAACCGGAAATCTCCTCGCGACTGACCACGGTCTGGATATGGAGTTTGCCCTCATAACGGCGTTGCAGTTGCTGCATTAATGGCAGATAGCTGAGATCTGCTGCAAAGCGTGCCGCGTGAACCAGAACAATATTCTTGAACCGCTCCAGTCCGATACCTTCCTGCAAAATAGACAGATACGGCCCGATAGCGGTACCGGTTGCCAGCATCCACAGGGTCGCGCATTCAGGCACTTCTTCAACCACGAAAAATCCGGCGGCTTCTTTGGTGATGTTGATTTCGTCACCGGGCTGCATCACGTGAAGCCGCGGGCTGAGTTTTCCTTCCGGCACATTCACCAGATAAAACTCCAGTTCGCCGCTGGAGGGTGGGTTTACATAGGAATACGCGCGCTGCACCCGCTCGCCGTCAATATCCAGCGAAAGTTTGGCGAACTGGCCAGCGGTAAAAGGATCGATGGGCGCATTGACCGTGATGCTGAACAAATTGTCTGTCCAGTGCTCAACTTTTTTGACTTTTCCTGTCACCCAATCAGCCATAAAAAACTCCCGTGGTTTCTGATTTCTTCATGTAGTGAGAAATATGAATTGCAAAATTATGTCCTGATTTTATTTCAAATTTTCCGAATCCCGTATCGGTTAAATGTTATCAGCCTGTTCATCACCCGTTAGCCAATATCGATTTTCGTACACCCTGCGTTACACATGTGGTTCCCGCTGCTGCCAGTACAGGTTGAGAAGAGTTTCCTACAACACTCGCTTATTCATATTAATTTGTTAACTTATGCGCCGCTGTAGTCTGGCTGAATTTACTGGTTATTTGTTCTGCACTTTTCCAATCTTATTTGATAATGAACTGAAAAATGAAAAATCTGGAAAATATCCACCTGCTTATCATGCTCATTTTGCTGGTGGCTGTCGGGCAAATGGCACAAACCATTTATGTGCCGAATATCGCGGACATGGCCACCAGTCTGGCCGTGAAACCGGGCGCGGTACAGCGGGTGATGGCAGCCTATCTGCTGACATACGGCGGCTCGCAACTGGTTTACGGCCCGCTTTCCGATAATATTGGCCGTAAACCGGTGATCCTCACCGGCCTGATGATTTTCCTGATTGGTGCGGCGGGCGCGATGATGTCAACGAGCCTGAATATGCTGATCGCCTTTGCAGCCATTCAGGGGTTGGGCACCGGTGTGGCGGGCGTAATGGCGAGAACCATGCCGCGTGATCTCTACAGTGGCGGCGCGTTGCGCCATGCCAACAGCCTGCTGAACATGGGCATTCTGATCAGCCCGCTGCTGGCGCCGGTGATTGGTGGCGCACTGTCAGCGTGGTTAGGCTGGCGGGCCAGTTTTGGTTTCCTGCTGATTCTGTGCGCCGGTGTGGCGTTTTCGATGTACCGCTGGTTGCCGGAAACTCGTCCGGAATTCACTGCCGACCATCCGCCGCGCAACATGCTGGGCAGCCTGCGTTTATTGCTGGCCGACGCCAATTTCAGCCGCTATCTGGTGATGCTGGTCGGTGCACTGGCCGGTGTGGCGGTGTTTGAAGCCAGTTGCGGTGTGCTGATGGGCGGTGTCCTCGGGCTGAGCGGTGTGATGGTCAGCGTACTGTTTATCCTGCCGATCCCTGCTGCCTTCTTTGGTGCCTGGTATGCCGGGCGGGCGGAGAAAAGTTTCCAGCAACTGATGTGGCATTCGGTCATCAGTTGTCTGCTGGCCGGTCTGGCGATGTGGATCCCTGGCTGGCTGGGTATCATGAATATCTGGACGCTGGTGGTGCCGGCTTCGCTGTTTTTCTTTGGCGCTGGCATGTTGTTCCCGCTGGCGACCACCGGTGCAATGGAGCCTTTCCCGTATCTGGCGGGCGCGGCCGGTGCGCTGGTTGGCGGATTGCAGAATATGGGGTCAGGGCTGGTAGCATGGATGTCGGCGATGTTGCCGCAAACCGGTCAGTTCAGCCTCGGGTTACTGATGTTTACGATGGCATTGCTGATTTTACTGTGCTGGTGGCCGATGTCGAACCGTAGCCAGCATGAAGGACATACTGCCTGATGGTGCAAAAGCAGGGCGCTGATGGCCCTGCTTTTTGATGACCGGAAGGAAGTTGATCAGATAATAAATTCGTGCAGCGCAGCGTCTTTTCGGTCGAGGTAATGGGTCGAGCGGATACGGCGGATGGTGCGGGATTTTCCGCGGATCAGCAGCGTCTCGGTGGTCGCCATGTTTCCCTGACGGCTGATGCCTTCCAGCAGGTCGCCTTTGGTAATACCGGTCGCGGAGAAAATCACGTTATCGTTACGCGCCATATCATCCAGCAGCAGCACTTTACCGGCCTCGATCCCCATCGCTTTACAGCGCGCCAGCTCTTCTTCGCCGATACGACGGTTTTCCGGTGTATCGCCTTTCACATCATGACGCGCCAGCAAACGGCCCTGCATATCGCCATCCAGCGCACGGATCACCGCAGCGGAAATCACGCCTTCCGGCGCACCGCCGATGCCATACAGCACATCCACTTCACTTTCCGGCATGCAGGTCAGGATTGTCGCCGCCACATCGCCGTCCGGGAATGCGAACACACGCACGCCTGACGCCAGCATTTCGCGGATGGCGTCGTCGTGACGGGGTTTTGCCAGAACAGCGACGGTCAGTTCGGTCAGCGGTTTATCCAGCGCTTTAGCAATATTGGCCAGATTCTCTGCCAGCGTCAGTTCGAGATTAATTGCGCCTTTTGCGCCCGGCCCGACGGCGATCTTTTCCATGTACATGTCGGGTGCATTGAGGAACGAACCTTTGTCGCCAACTGCCAGCACAGCCAGTGCATTGGACTGGCCCATGGCGGTCATGCGTGTACCTTCAATGGGATCGACCGCGATATCCACCGCGTCGCCGTTGCCGGTACCGACTTTTTCACCGATATACAGCATCGGCGCTTCATCAATTTCCCCTTCGCCAATCACGATAGTACCGTCGATATCGACTTTATTGAGCATGATGCGCATGGACTGAACGGCAGCGTTATCGGCAAGGTTTTTATCGCCACGACCCAGCCATTTGTAACCGGCGAGCGCGGCAGCTTCGGTCACGCGGGAGAACTCGATTGCTAATTCACGTTTCATTGGAAAGCCTGTAGAAAGAAAAAAAGAGGTCGGTGAGGCGAGGCTCATCTGTGGCGCAGATTTTAGCACAACGGGAAAGGTGCATAAAAAAACTCCCCGGATGGGGAGTTTCAGAAAGGGGTGTTGGCGATAATATCTGGCGATTACTCGTCGTGATCTTCCCACGAACGAACGCGTGCCACCGCTTTTTGCCAGCCTTTATAGCGGACATTACGTTCCGTCGTTTCAATGCTTGGGCGGAATTCACGTTCGATGGTCGCTTTGCTGCGCACTTCTTCCAGGTCGTTCCAGAAGCCGACGGCCAGACCTGCCAGGAAAGCAGAACCCAGCGCGGTGACTTCCAGCACCTCAGGGCGCTCAACGCGGGTGCCAAGAATGTCTGACTGGAATTGCATCAGGAAGTTGTTGGCCACCGCACCGCCGTCCACACGCAGTGCCTGCAGACGAGCGCCCGAGTCTGCCTGCATGGCATCCAGTACGTCGCGGGTCTGGTAAGCGATAGATTCCAGCGTCGCGCGGATGATGTGGTTGCTGTTCGCACCACGGCTCAGACCGAAGATTGCGCCGCGGGCATACGGATCCCAGTAAGGGGCGCCGAGGCCGGTAAAGGCGGGCACTACGTAAACGCCGTTCGTGTCTTTCACTTTCATGGCGAAATATTCGGAGTCAGTTGCGTCGCTGATCAGTTTCAGTTCGTCACGCAGCCACTGAATGGACGCACCGCCGACAAACACGGCCCCTTCCAGCGCGTAGTTCACTTCGCCGCGCGGGCCGCAGGCGATGGTGGTCAGCAGGCCATTTTTAGAGGCGACCGCTTCAGTACCGGTATTCATCAGCAGGAAGCAACCAGTGCCGTAGGTGTTTTTCGCCATACCAGGTTGTACACACAGCTGACCATAGAGCGCCGCCTGCTGGTCACCTGCGATGCCAGCGATAGGAATACGCGTACCGCCTTTACCACCAATGTTGGTCTGGCCGTAAATCTCAGAAGAAGAGCGAACTTCCGGCAGCATTTCACGCGGAATATCCAGCACTTCCAGCATGCGCTCATCCCATTGCAGATCATGGATGTTGAACAGCATGGTACGCGAAGCGTTGGTGTAATCCGTCACGTGAACACGTCCCTGCGTCATTTTCCAGACCAACCAGGTGTCGACGGTGCCGAACAGCAGTTCGCCGCGTTTAGCGCGTTCGCGAGAACCTTCAACGTTGTCGAGGATCCACTTCAGTTTGGTGCCGGAGAAGTAAGGGTCGATAACCAGGCCGGTGTTATGGCGAATGTATTCTTCCAGACCGTCTTTTTTCAGTTTTTCGCAGATGTCAGCAGTTCGGCGACATTGCCAGACAATCGCGTTATAGATTGGCTTGCCAGTTTCTTTTTCCCACACGATGGTGGTTTCGCGCTGGTTGGTGATACCGATACCGGCAATCTGATCGGAGTTAATGTCGGCTTTCGCCAGTACTTCCACCAGCACCGAGCTTTGCGATGACCAGATTTCCATCGGGTCGTGCTCAACCCAGCCTGACTTAGGGTAGATCTGGGTGAATTCGCGTTGTGACACGCTGACGATATTGGCATCGTGATCCAGCACTACCGCGCGTGAACTGGTTGTACCCTGGTCGAGTGCAACAATGTATTTTTTTTCGTGAGTCGTATCTGCTGACATAATATTCATCCTGCGAATGAGTAAGCTGTGGAACAGTTTAGCCGATCAGGCCTTACGCTGTTTGGATGGCTGAGGTGCTTTTTCTTCTGCCGGCTCATTAATCTGATTTGGCAAATGGCGGCCGATCAGCGCTTTATACGCGATGGCACCCAGAGAAGCACCGAGCAGCGGGCCAAAAATCGGCACCAGGAAATAAGGAATATCGCGCGCGCCGGTGAAGGCAACCTTGCCCCAGCCAGCGAAGTAGGCGAAGACTTTCGGACCAAAGTCACGTGCCGGGTTCAGGGCGAATCCGGTCAGTGGCCCCATGGAGGCACCGATAACCGCGATCAGGATACCGATCAGCAATGGCGCCAGCGGACCACGTGGAATGCCGTTGCCGTCATCGGTCAGGCCGAGGATCAGCGCCATCAGAATGGCCGTAATCACCGTTTCTACCAGAAACGCCTGCAATACGCTGATGTGCGGGTTTGGATAGGTAGAGAAAATACCGGCCAGATCCAGACTTTCGACGCTGCCGCGCACCATGTTGTGGCTTTGCTCAAAATCGAAGAACAGGTTGTAGTAAAGGCCGTAGACCAGTGCGGCGGCGCAGAAAGCTCCCGCGACTTGCGCAATGATGTAAGGCAGAACTTTGCGTCCTTCAAAGTTTGCAAACAAACAAAGTGCGACGGTCACCGCCGGATTCAGGTGTGCGCCGGAGATGGCGGCAGTCAGGTAGATGGCCATTGCCACACCCAGACCCCAGATAATACTGATTTCCCACTGACCAAAGGTTGCCCCGGCAAGTTTCATTGCTGCGACACAGCCCGCACCAAAGAAAATGATAAGCCCGGTACCCAGAAACTCAGCGATGCACTGACCTTTTAATGTGGAACTCATGGTTTGGCTCATAGTTTGATCCTGCTAAGGATGATGTTAATGGTTAGTTATAATTTTTCTGTTATGTCGTTTGTGAACGTAATCGGATTTTGGCGTTCATCATTAAATGAGAACGTAATGTGAATTTATCGTTAACGAGCATAAACGAGAAATAGCGAAATCAAATTTTGTGTGTCGTGTCATAAAAATGAGCGATTTCGCGTATTGCTGGAACTTGATGCAGCGCAAAAAGTCCATGATTTAACATTTTCAGCCGCCATTTGTGACAAACGAACATCAGCGTGCCTTCCCGCGCAGCGGCTAAGGTTATTCGGCATTAAACGGTATTTCTGGTGTGTGACGCTGCTTTTTAAGCATTTCCTGATACCCGGCGCTGTTAAATTGCAACAGACTGCGTGGATAAAGGGGTTGCGGGTAGACAGAACAAAGCTGGCTACATACAATCACCCGTTAAGACACACGCTGGTTTTGCGCAATTCTCTGATGAATTCGTTATAAAAATCGACGGAGTGCAGGAATTTTTGAGCCGTGTCCGGACGATGCGGCAGAACATAAGATGTGCGCCTTGCGAACATAAGGGGACCGAAAAATGTCATTTGAAGTATTTGAGAAATTAGAAGCTAAAGTTCAGCAAGCGATTGATACCATTACTCTGTTGCAGATGGAAATCGAAGAACTGAAAGAGCAGAACAACACCCTGTCTCAGGAAGTTCAGCAAGCCAGCGGCAACCATGAGTCTCTGGTGCGTGAAAATGCGCAGCTGAAAGAAGAACAACACGTATGGCAGGATCGTCTGCGTGCATTGTTGGGAAAAATGGAAGAAGTTTAATTACTTCATATTCCAAATAAAAAAGGACGCCTTGGCGTCCTTTTTTGTTGTGCTCAGAAGGAAATCACTCAATATCGAGCGGGTCTTCGGACAGCACGATACCGGTATTATCGGCATAAAGATGGTCGCCGGAGAAGAAGGTGACGCCGCCGAAATTGACACGAATGTCGCTTTCGCCAATCCCTTCACTGCCTGCGCCAGCCGGGATAGCCGCCATCGCCTGGATACCCAGATCCAGCTCTTCGAGATCATCAACCTGACGGACTGCACCGTAAATCACGATGCCTTCCCATTCGTTTTGCAATGCAAGGCGTGCCAGTCCGGCATCCAGCAGTGCGCGACGAACAGAACCGCCACCATCGATCACTAATACACGGCCACGGCCATTTTCTTCCAGCAGGTCATAAAGCAAGCCATTATCTTCGAAGCATTTCACGGTGGTGATTTGCCCGCCAAATGAAGTACGGCCGCCAAAGTTGGAGAACAAGGGTTCAACGACATTCACTTCTTCATGGTAGATGTCGCAAAGTTCGGAAGTATCGTATTTCATAGGATTTCATCTGGTTGCTGCATGAGTGTTCAGTATATCCCTTTCCGGCGGATGTTGGCAAAATCATCAATTGTTAAATGTGAAAAGTGACCTGATAAACGCACATCAGGCCAACTTTACTCAATTGAGCAACAGACCCACTGCAAACAAGACGTTAGTCAGCAACGCGGTTTTTACCATATGTTCCAGCAACGGGCGGACTTCAGTGGATGTTGTCGATTTCATCACCCGCATCAGATGTTTTGCCAGCATTGGGAGCGCCAGAATAAACAGCCAGCCGGTCCAGTGAGGCAGGTGCAGGGCGGAGAAAATCACCAGACACAGCACGGCGGCGGTCAGAATGATGGCGTGATAGCGTCGTGCGTTAACCGGCCCGAGGCGAACCGCCAGGGTATTCTTGCCGTTGGCGCTGTCGGTTTCGATATCGCGCAAATTATTGATATTGAGTACCGCGGTGGACAGCAAACCTGTCGCTGTCGCCGGAAGCATTACGATCCAGTCGAAATAGCCTGCCTGTAAATAAAACGTCCCTGCGACACTGATCCAGCCGAAGAAGATCAGCACGGAAATATCGCCAAGCCCCATGTAGCCATAAGGCCGCGTACCGACGGTATAGGTAATGGCGGCGCCAATCGACAGCAAGCCGAGGATCAGAAACCCGACCACGTCACTAGGCTTATGACAGGCCACGGCAATAAGCGCAGTACCGCAGATAAGGGTCAGCGCGATGGTCAGGATAATCGCGCGCTTCATCTGCCCGGCGGTAATCAGGCCCTTTTGCATGCCGCGTAAGGGCCCGACGCGTTCCGGCGTGTCACTGCCTTTCTCGGCATCGCCATAGTCATTCGCCAGATTTGACAAAATTTGCAAACAGCCCGCAGTCAGCAGCGCCAGTAGTGCAATGAGCGGATGGAAAACGCCTTGCAGGCTGGCAATGGCAGAACCCATAACGATAGAAGCAAACGCCAGTGGCAAGGTTTTCGGGCGCAGGCTTTCGAGCCAGGCGCGGGCGGGGGTTGTCGGAGTGAAAGGCGTGATTGTGCTCATAGGTGATTTCTCAGGTGAAGAATCAGTCCGAAATCTAAAAAAATCAGGGAGGCAAACGCCTCCCTGAAGATCACTTTCGGAACGTATGAGCAAATTATAAGATAAAACGGCTCAGATCTTCATCAGCTACCAGCTGGTCAAGGTGGCTTCTAACATAATCTGCATCAATGTTTATGGAGATACCGTTGCTTTCGCTGGCATCGTAAGAGATATCTTCCATCAGACGCTCCAGAACGGTATGCAGACGACGCGCACCTATGTTCTCGGTGGTTTCGTTCACCTGCCATGCGGCTTCCGCAATACGGCGGATACCGTCAGCGGTGAAATCAATGGTTACGCCTTCGGTCGCCATCAATGCTTTGTACTGATGAGTCAGCGAAGCACTTGGCTCGGTCAGTATGCGTTCGAAGTCTTCAGTCGACAGCGCCTGCAGTTCCACACGAATAGGCAGACGACCCTGCAACTCAGGGATCAGGTCTGACGGGCTGGCCGTCTGGAATGCGCCGGAAGCGATAAACAGAATGTGATCGGTTTTCACCATGCCGTGCTTGGTAGACACCGTACAGCCTTCCACCAGAGGCAGCAGGTCACGCTGAACACCTTCGCGGGAGACGTCCGGGCCTGAACTCTGGCCGCCACGTTTACAGATTTTGTCGATCTCATCGATAAACACGATGCCGTGTTGCTCAACGGCCTCGATTGCCTGTTCTTTCAGATCTTCCGGGTTCACCAGTTTCGCGGCTTCTTCTTCGATCAGCAGCTTCAGCGCTTCTTTGATTTTCAGTTTGCGCGGTTTCTGTTTCTGAGCACCCATGCTCTGGAACATCGACTGCAACTGATTGGTCATTTCTTCCATACCCGGAGGGGACATGATTTCCACGCCCATCGGGCCGGATGCCAGGCTGATTTCAATCTCTTTGTCGTCGAGCTGGCCTTCACGCAGTTTTTTGCGGAAGTTCTGGCGTGCAGCAGAAGGTTCCTGCGCTTCGTCAGGTTGTCCCCAGTTGTTTTTCGCTGGCGGGATCAGCACATCCAGAATACGTTCTTCGGCCAGTTCTTCAGCACGATAACGGTTTTTCTCAATAGATTGCAGGCGCACCATTTTTACGGCGGAATCGGTCAGGTCGCGGATAATGGAATCCACTTCTTTACCGACGTAACCGACTTCCGTGAATTTAGTCGCTTCTACTTTGATGAACGGCGCGTTAGCCAGCTTCGCCAGACGGCGGGCAATTTCGGTTTTACCGACACCGGTCGGACCGATCATCAGAATATTTTTCGGGGTGACTTCGTGGCGCAGCGCTTCATCAAGCTGCATCCGGCGCCAGCGGTTACGCAAAGCAATAGCCACGGCGCGTTTCGCTTTATCCTGGCCAATGATGTAACTGTCTAACTCGCTGACGATCTCGCGCGGGGTCATCTCAGACATAATTTTCGATCCTTACGCTTTAGAAGACAATTCTTCGATAGTGTGGAATTGGTTGGTGTAGATGCAGATGTCACCGGCGATGCTCAGCGATTTTTCGACGATGTCGCGCGCTTCAAGCTCGGAGTTTTCCAGCAACGCGCGTGCAGCAGCCTGGGCATACGGGCCACCGGAACCAATGGCAATCAGATCGTTTTCAGGCTGGATAACGTCACCGTTACCGCTGATGATAAGCGAGGCGTTTTCATCGGCCACGGCCAGAAGGGCTTCCAGACGGCGTAACATGCGGTCGGTACGCCAGTCTTTTGCCAGTTCAACGGCGGCTTTCACCAGATGACCCTGGTGCATTTCCAGTTTGCGTTCGAACAGCTCAAACAGCGTGAAGGCATCAGCCGTGCCGCCAGCAAAGCCCGCGATCACTTTGTCGTTATACAGGCGACGTACTTTTTTGACGTTGCCCTTCATGACGGTATTTCCCAATGTGGCCTGGCCATCACCACCGATAACGACCTTGCCGTTGCGGCGTACACTTACAATTGTTGTCACGAGCGGTTCCTCGTTGCAGACGGAAAAGATCCCCGCAGGTTTGCGGGACACTGAACGTGTCTCACAAACTTACGGGGCATATTGAAAGTATAGATTGGGGAAGGATTACGGGTTTTCAACCCCCGGTTGCGACGGGAATGCAACCGGAGATGCCAGCGCCTTTGAGGCGCGATAGTGTGCTGTCAGCACCAGAACGGCTGTTGTACGGGCCGATGACGACGCGACTCCAGCCACCGCCGGTGGTGATCCGGCCTTCAAAACCTTCGAATGCCAGCTTGGCGCGCTGGGATTCCGCCTGCTCAGATCCTTTGAACGAACCGCACTGAACCACAAAGCGCTGGGTTTTTTCCTGTGCTTTCGGTTTTTCCGGCTCAGCCTGGGTAATGGTGGCTGGCTGTTGCGGTTTCGGTGCTTCTTTCACCGGCTCTTTCACTTGCGGCTTCGGTTTTGGCTGAACGGGTTGCGTTTGCACCTGGGCCTGAGGCGCACGTACCGGCTGCGTTTGCGGCGTATACGTTGGCTGTGGCTGAACCTGGCGCGGCTGAGTTACCGGTTGCTGCTGCGCGTACGTCGGCTGCTGTTGCTGAACCTGACGCTGAGTATGCGCCGGTGCCTGCGTGGCCTGATTCGGGTCGTTATACGGCACTTCAGACAACTGTGTTGGTGTCTGGCGCATATCGGCCTGCATCTGTTCGAGAAGCTGGCGCTGTTCAGGCGTCAGTTGTGTTTTGGATTCGACCTGTCCGCCCGCCGTCGGTTCTGTCGGCGTGGTGACGCCCATCTGGCGGTTTTCCAGTTCTTTAATGTAGCGCCAGCGTTCTTCTGGCTTAGGTGGCAATCCATTACCCGGACGGACAGCGTGCGTCGGCAACACTGTCGCTTCTTCATGTTTATTGTGCGCAATAAAATAGAGGCCACCGACAAACACCACCAGTACCGCAACGGCTAACACCACCATGGTTTTGGAGATCGTTGTGGAACTGCGTTTTTTACTCCGGCTGGTACTTTTCCGCCGCGCTCCTGAGCGCCCACGGCTTACATAGTCTCTTTGTGCCACTATCGTTTCGCTGTGTCGTGATGAATGAAGAAGTGCGTCATGTTACTCAACCCTGAACATTTACTGAAATTAAAACTGTTGAACAGCATAAAATCGGACTCACGCTTTTGGGGCCGCAGTGCTTTCCCGCACCACCAGCTCGCTATCAAGCAGCAGCGAACCGTTTTGTACCGGATTTCCCTGTAACTGCTCAAGTAATAATAACATGGCCTGACGGCCAAGCTGGAATCTCGGCTGCGCAACGGTCGTCAGCGGAGGATCGGTATACTGGCTGGCCTTGATGTCATCGAAGCCGACAACCGACAAATCCTGCGGAATGCGCAGACCCATTTTTTTCGCCTGGAACATGGCACCAATCGCCATCACATCGTTGTGGCAGAAAATCGCCGTCGGTGGCACGGGCAGGGCCATCAACTCGGTGACGGCTTGCGCCCCCGATTCATAGCTGAAATCGCCATGAATGGTCAGCTTGCTCTCGACGCTCAGTCCGTTGCGGCGCAGCGCCTGCACATAACCTTGTGAACGGTACTGGCACAATGGCATATGCTTTGGCCCGGCGATGCAGGCAATACGCTGATGCCCCAGCTTGAGAAGATAATGCACAGCTTCGAACGCGGCCGTCAGGTTATCAATGTGGACTGTCGGCAGTTCAAGTTCCGGCGCAAATTCATTCGCCATCACCATCGGCGGCAGATTGCGTTGTTCTTCTTTGCTGGCATCGAAAGGTAAATCAGAGCCGAGCAGCAGCATACCGTCAATTTGCTTGGTAATGATCAGATTGATAAAGGTTTTCTCTTGCTGATTTTGCTGAGCACAATCACCGATCAACACCAGATAACCGCTTTCGGCGGCCGTGCGCTCGATCCCCTGGATCAGATCGGCGAAAAACGGATCGCAGATGTCGGGGACGATCACCAAAATAGTGCGTGATTCATTACGCTTCAGGTTGCGGGCCAGGGCATGAGGAGAATAACCGACGGCCATGACGGCCTGATCAACTTTCTGGCGAGTCGCGGCGGAGACTTTCTCCGGATTCATTAATGCACGGGATACGGTTGCTGTTGAAACGCCTGCCTGTTCAGCCACATCTTTCATTGTTGCGGCGGGTAATTCTTTCTTGTGCTCCAACGTCTCTCTCCTTGCAACAGCATCAAACTGAGACAACAACATCAACATTCCTCACCTGGCTACGCATGATGTGTAGCTCATCACATTCTAAACAGAATGTGAGTAGGATTTGTTACCTAATTTGCATTAAAAGTGTGACCCAGATGCTTTTTTCGATGCATCACGCAAAAAACCTGACTATTCACGCAAATTCGCTTTTGGAATCAGCTGTCAATCGGATCGACATCCAGTGTCCATTTCACTTTTTTGGCTTGCGGCAGACTTGAAATCAGCGGCTGAGAGCTTTTGATCAGATGCTGCAAAACGCGCCGTGAAGGATGCTGCAATAAAAGCTGCCAGCGGAAACGTCCGCTGCGTTTGGCTTGTAAGGCAGGAACCGGCCCCAGGATCCACAGCGAATCATCTTTCAGCGGACTGGATTCGAGCAGATTACGTAACTGCTGAAGGAACAGCGCAGATTGCTGATTATCGTGGTCTTCCGAGCGGATCATAATGTGGCTGGTATAAGGAGGAAGGAAGACGCTTTTGCGCTCCGCCAGGGTCTGTCTGGCGAACTCGTCGTAGCCCTGCTGCAACAGCACCTGTAACAGCGGATGTTCGGGATGGTGAGTTTGCAATACGACTTCACCCTGTTTGCCTGCACGTCCGGCGCGGCCTGAAACCTGCGTATAAAGCTGGGCAAAGCGCTCGGCAGAACGGAAATCTGCCGAGAACAGCGCGCCGTCGACATCCAGCAATGACACCAGCGTAACGTCAGGGAAGTGGTGCCCTTTTGCCAGCATTTGTGTGCCGATAAGAATACGTGCGCCGCCACGATGGACTTCATTCAGATGCTGTTCCAGCGAACCTTTCCGGCTGGTGGTATCGCGGTCAATGCGCGTGATTGGCGTATCCGGGAACAACGGCGCCAGTTCGTTTTCCAGCTGTTCTGTACCGACGCCGACCGAGACCAGTTGTGTTGAGCCGCAATGCGGACACTGATGCGGCACGGCGCGCTGACTGTCACAATGGTGGCAGCGTAACTGACGCTGATTCTGGTGCAGAGTGTAATAGTGGTCACAGCGCTGACATTCGGCTATCCAGCCACACTCATGGCAAAGCAGGGCAGGCGCATAGCCGCGGCGGTTGAGGAACAGCATGACCTGATTATCGGCTTTCAGATGTTCCTGCATTTTCTGGATCAGCGGTTGAGACAGCCCGACTTTCAGCTGCAACCCTTTTAAATCCAGCAAATTCTGACGGGCGAGTTTGGCATTTCCGGCACGTTTGGTCAGTTTGAGCTGACGATATTTCCCCAGTTCAACATTGTGCAGCGTTTCCAGCGCCGGGGTTGCCGAGCCCATAATAATCGGGATATTTTCAGCGTGAGCGCGGTACACCGCCAGATCGCGGGCGTGATAGCGCCAGCCTTCCTGCTGCTTATAAGAACTGTCGTGTTCTTCATCAATGATAATGACGCCGAGGCGCGCAAACGGCGTAAACAGCGATGAACGGGTGCCAATGACGATGCCCGCTTCGCCATTGCGCGCCCGCAGCCAGACGGCGAGGCGTTCGCTGTCGTTCAGGCCGGAGTGCAGAACATCCACCGGCGCACTGAAACGTTCGCGAAAACGTGCGATGGTTTGCGGCGTCAGGCCGATTTCCGGCACCATCACCAGCGCCTGCCGACCCTGCGCCAGAATGTTTTCCAGCACGCTCAGATACACTTCGGTTTTACCTGAGCCGGTTACACCGGCCAGCAACCAGGCGGAAAATTGCTGATCTTCACTGCGGATCGCGCCGACGGCGGTGGCCTGCTCGGTATTGAGTCGTAAACGTTCGCCGATCACCGAGAAATCCTGGCGCCAGTCGTGCGTGGCGGGCGCGATACTGCGTAAATCCGTCAGCCCTTTGGCTCGTAATGCCTGCAGGGCCGTATCGGTAAGATCAAGATCGGCAACCTGATGACGATACAATGGTTTTTGCATCAGTGCTGCCATCGCCTGCTGTTGTTTTGGCGCACGTTTGAGACTGTCGAGCGGCGTAGCGCGCCCCTCCTCGGTGGCGAACCATTGCCACAGCGGTGTAAGCTCAGCGGCTTTCCCCTGACGTAACAATACCGGCAGCGCATGGAACAGCACCTCGCCGATCGGGTAATGGTAATAGTCGGCGGCCCAAAACAAGATGCGCCACAGATCAGGGGTAAACAGGCTGGAACTGTCGAGGACTTCCCGCACCGGTTTCAGTTTCTCCAGGCCAAATTCGCTGAAGTCGCTGACCTGAGTGACGATGCCAATGGCGTCGCGTTTTCCGAAAGGCACACTGACCCGGCAACCCTTTGAAACCTGCATATCAGGCGGCAACAAATAGTCGAAAGTACGGGCGAGCGGGACGGGTAAAGCAACGTGGGCAACAGGCATTGGGGGTCCAGACTATAAAAAAATGACGAGATAGTGTACACTGTGTCCTTCGAAATGCATGAACATGATTGCGCGGTTGTCAGAGATTCTGTATGATTCGCCGCCTTTGGTGCATTTCGTACTCAAAGCCTATCATCCACTACGCGTGGTGTCTGACAGAACAGGGTTGGATAGCGACGCGGCCTTAAGAAGAGGTTTTCCATGAAACAAGGTATTCACCCTAAATATGTAGAAGTTACTGCAACTTGCTCATGCGGTAACGTTATCAAAACTCACTCAACTGTGGGTCACGATCTGAACCTGGACGTTTGTGGCGAATGCCACCCGTTCTACACTGGTAAGCAACGTGAAGTGGCTACCGGTGGCCGCGTTGACCGCTTCAACAAGCGTTTCAGCGTTCCAGGCAGCAAATAAGCTTCGCTTGAGAGCAAAAAAAGGCGCCTTTGGCGCCTTTTTTGTTACCTGTCGTTTGACGTCCCGCCAGATAAAATGCCCGTTCCCGCACTCTCTTTCTTCGCGCAGATACTGAAAAAACGCGCGACGGGAGCCGCACGGTCTTTCAGCACATCTTTGCGATGTTGCGATCAGTATTCCCAGGTATCAGGATCCACACCCAGTTCACGCATCAGGATCTTCGCCGCTTCCGGTATTTCGTCACTGCGTTCTTTACGCAGGTCTTCGTCATTCGGCAAAGGCTGACCGGTGAAGGCGTGCAGAAAAGCCTCACACAATAATTCACTGTTGGTCGCGTGACGCAGGTTGTTTACCTGGCGACGGGTGCGTTCATCGGTGAGAATTTTGAGGACTTTCAGCGGAATGGATACCGTGATTTTCTTAACTTGTTCGCTTTTCTTACCGTGTTCAGCGTAAGGGCTGACATATTCGCCGTTCCACTCAGCCATGGGACACCTTAAATTTATCAAAAAATAAAATTCTGAAAACCGCGTGATTATGCCCGATTTTCACTGTTCTCACTAAGTAAATGTCGGAATTTAACAGGGACATTTCACGTTTTTCCCTGCGGCACTGTTCATTTTGTTACCTTGAGCTTACGTCTCCCGGCACGACAGATCTGCCTGACATCTTCATTAACGCCATAATTTTAGCGGGTATTGCGCTGTTGCTCAATCTATACGCAAAGAAGTTTAGATGTCCAGATGTATTGACGTCTATAAATCCGGACGTTACTCTTTATATCCTCATCCTTCGCAATTCGTCAGGAAGAAACGATTATGACGCACAAGCAAGCCACCATTGCCGTGGGCAGTGGCCTGAACAATGATCAGCAATATGGTTGTGTAGTTCCGCCAATCTACCTTTCCAGTACCTATAACTTTGAAGATTTCAATCAGCCAAGAGCCCATGACTATTCACGTCGCGGCAATCCGTCACGGGATGTTGTCCAGCGTGCGCTGGCTGATCTGGAAGGCGGCGCCGGTGCGGTTCTGACCAGCAGCGGTATGTCAGCCATTCATCTGGTGTGTACGGTCTTTCTGAAACCTGGCGATTTACTGGTTGCGCCGCACGACTGCTACGGCGGCAGTTACCGTTTGTTCGACAGCCTGAGCAAACGTGGCGCGTATCGCGTGCTGTTTGTGGATCAGGGTGATCCACAGGCGCTGGCCGATGCGCTGAAAGAAAAGCCGAAGCTGGTGCTGATTGAAACGCCGAGCAATCCTTTGCTGCGTGTGGTGGATATTCAGGCGATTTGCGACGCGTCCCGCGCCGCCGGTGCCCTGACAGTGGTGGACAACACCTTCCTGAGTCCGGCGTTGCAAAATCCATTGCAGCTTGGTGCGGATTTAGTCGTCCATTCATGTACTAAATATCTGAACGGGCATTCTGATGTGGTCGCCGGTACGGTAATATCTAAGACCGCAGAACATGCGACAGAACTCGCCTGGTGGGCGAACAACATTGGCGTTACCGCTGCGGCCTTTGACAGCTATCTGTTATTGCGCGGTTTGCGCACGTTAACGGTTCGCGTGAAACAGCAACAGGAAAATGCACTGGCAATTGTTGCTTATTTACAAAAACAATTGCAGGTCAAAAAGCTGTATCATCCGTCGCTGCCGGAAAACCAGGGACATGAAATTGCCTGCCGCCAGCAACGTGGCTTTGGTGCCATGATCAGTTTTGAATTTAACGGAGATGAAGCTCAGTTGCGCCATTTCCTGAAAGAATTGAAGTTATTTACCCTCGCAGAATCACTGGGAGGCGTCGAAAGCCTGATTTCTCATACCGCGACCATGACACATGCTGGCATGGCGCCGGAAGCGCGCAAAGCCGCCGGGATTTCTGACAGCTTGCTCCGTATTTCTGTAGGTCTTGAAGACAGCGAAGATTTGATTGCTGATCTGGAAAATGCATTCCAGTCAGTGGCAACGAGGTAAGTATGAATGCAATAGCGGTTGCAGCGCCGGCGGGAAGTCGTCAGTTGCACAAATTTGGTGGTAGCAGTCTGGCCGACGTGAAGTGTTATCTGCGTGTCGCTGGCATTATGGCCGAGTATGCGAAGCCGGGTGACATGATGGTGGTGTCGGCGGCTGGCAGCACAACCAACCAGCTGATCAGCTGGCTGAAGCTCAGCCAGACAGACAGAATTTCTGCGCATCAGGTTCAGCAGGCTTTGCGCCGTTATCAGAGTGATTTGATAACTGGTCTGTTGCCGCCGGAAATGGCCGAACCGCTTATTGCTTCTTTTATTCATGATCTCGAACGTCTGGCTGTTTTGCTTGACGGCAAAATGACCGATGCAATTTATGCTGAAGTCGTCGGGCACGGCGAAGTCTGGTCTGCACGCCTGATGTCTGCAGTGCTGTGTAAGCTGGAATTACCGGCCGCCTGGCTGGATGCCCGTGAATTCCTGCGGGCTGAACGCGCTGCGCAACCTCAGGTTGATGAAGGCCGTTCGTATCCGCTGCTGCAACAACTTCTCGCGCAGCATCCTCAGCAATATCTGGTGGTGACCGGCTTTATCGCCCGCAGTGACGCGGGTGAAACCGTACTGCTTGGCCGTAACGGCAGTGACTATTCCGCCACCCAGATTGGCGCACTGGCTAATGCCAGCCGTGTGACCATCTGGAGTGATGTGGCCGGTGTCTACAGCGCCGACCCGCGCAAAGTGAAAGATGCCTGCCTGCTGCCGTTATTGCGTCTCGATGAAGCCAGTGAACTTGCGCGTCTGGCGGCACCGGTTCTGCACACCCGTACCCTTCAGCCGGTTTCCGGCAGCGATATTGATTTGCAACTGCGTTGCAGTTACCAGCCGGAGCAGGGCTCAACGCGTATTGAACGCGTGCTGGCTTCCGGTACCGGCGCGAAAATTGTCACCAGCCATGATGATATTTGTCTGATCGAAATGGTCATTCCTTCCGGCCACGATTTTGGTCTGGCACAAAAAGATGTTGAGCTGCTGCTTAAACGTGCGCAGATCAAACCGCTGTGTACCGGCATTCATCCTGACCGTAATCTGCTGCAACTTTGCTACACCTCTGAAGTGGCGGGTAGCGCGTTGCAGGTTCTCGAAGAGGCAGCCCTTCCGGCGCGTCTGACCCTGCGTGAAGGGCTGGCGCTGGTGGCGCTGGTCGGGGCGGGCGTGTGCAAGAATCCGCTGCACAGCCACCGTTTTTATCAGGAAATGAAAGATCAGCCAGTGGAGTTTATCTGGCAGGCCGAAGACGGTATCAGTCTGGTGGCTGTACTGCGTATCGGCCCGACCGCGCACCTGATTCAGGGGCTGCACAAAACGTTGTTCCGTGCTGAAAAGCAAATCGGTCTGATGCTGTTTGGTAAAGGCAATATCGGTTCACGCTGGCTGGAACTGTTCGCCCGTGAACAAAAGAATATTTCTGCCCGCAGCGGTTTCGAGTTTGTGCTGGCCGGTGTGGTCGACAGCAAGCGCAGTCTGCTCAATTATGAAGGGCTGGACGCCAGCCGTGCGCTGGCCTTCTTTGATGATGAATCGCAGGCGCATGACGAAGAATCGCTGTTCCTGTGGATGCGCGCGCATCCTTATGACGATTTAGTGGTTCTGGATGTCACCGCCAGCGCTGAACTGGCCGATCAGTATCTGGATTTCGCCAGCTACGGTTTCCATGTCATCAGTGCCAACAAACAGGCAGGCGCGTCGGACACGAATAAATACCGTCAGATCCGCGACGCGTTTTCAAAAACCGGCAGCCACTGGTTGTATAACGCCACTGTCGGCGCTGGTTTGCCGGTTAACCATACGGTGCGTGATTTACGCGAAAGCGGCGACAGCATTCTGGCCATCAGCGGCATTTTCTCGGGAACATTGTCCTGGCTGTTCCTGCAATTTGACGGCACGCTGCCGTTCACCGAACTGGTGGATTTAGCCTGGCAGCAGGGGCTGACTGAGCCGGATCCGCGCGATGATTTATCCGGTCAGGACGTCATGCGCAAGCTGGTGATCCTGGCGCGCGAAGCGGGGTATGACATCGAACCGACGCAGGTTCGCGTGGAATCTCTGGTGCCGGAAAGTTGCGCGAACGGTTCCGTAGATCAGTTTTTTGAAGACGGTGAGGCGCTGAACCAGCAAATGCTGCAACGTCTGGAAGCCGCCCGTGAAATGGGCCTGGTGCTGCGCTACGTGGCCCGTTTCGATGCCAATGGCAAAGCCCGTGTGGGTGTTGAAGCGGTGCGTGACGACCATCCTCTGGCCGCATTACTGCCGTGCGATAACGTGTTCGCTATCGAAAGTCGCTGGTATCGCGATAATCCGCTGGTGATCCGCGGGCCGGGTGCAGGGCGTGACGTGACCGCAGGTGCGTTGCAATCTGATCTTAATCGTCTGACGCAACTTCTGTAATTCCTTACGCCTTCCCCTCTCATGAGGGGAAGGCGTAAAAAACCTCTAACTTTCCTCAGCTTCCCCTCAGCCGCATTTTCGCAACGTGAAATTCTTTCAGTTTGCGTGAAGATTAATCATCCCCTGCCATCATTTTAACGTTGACACTTTGTTCTCTTTCCGTCATTTTCTATCTATACGTTTAGACGTCCAAACGTCCATTATAACGAACCATAATCAAAACGCAGTGATCCATGAGGTAGTGTTTATGAGCTTTTTCCACGCAAACCAGCGCGAAGCGCTGAACCAGAATCTGGCTGAATTACAGGGTCAGATTAACGTTTCTTTCGAATTTTTCCCGCCTCGTACCAGCGAGATGGAAGATACGTTGTGGAGCTCTATTGATCGTCTCAGCAGCCTCAAGCCTAAGTTTGTCTCTGTGACTTACGGCGCGAACTCCGGCGAGCGTGATCGTACGCACAGCATCATCAAAGGCATTAAAGAACGTACCGGTCTGGAAGCGGCACCTCACCTGACCTGTATCGATGCCAGCCGCGATGAACTGCGTCAGATCGCACGGGATTACTGGGACAGTGGCATCCGCCACATTGTGGCTCTGCGTGGCGATTTGCCGGCAGGCGGCGGCAAGCCGGAAATGTACGCCACCGATCTGGTGCATCTGCTGAAAGAAGTGGGCGACTTTGATATTTCCGTCGCGGCCTATCCGGAAGTGCATCCTGAGGCCAAAAGCGCGCAGTCAGATCTGATTAACCTGAAACGTAAAATCGATGCCGGTGCGAACCGCGCCATCACGCAGTTCTTCTTTGATGTGGAAAGTTACCTGCGTTTCCGCGACCGCTGCGCCGGTCAGGGGATTGACGTGGAAATCGTGCCTGGCATCCTGCCGGTGTCTAACTTCAAACAGCTGACCCGCTTTGCGACGATGACCAATGTGCGTGTACCGCACTGGATGAACAGCCAGTTTGAAGGGCTGGATGACGACGCCGAAACCCGCAAAATGGTCGGTGCCAATATCGCGATGGACATGGTGAAAATCCTCAGCCGCGAAGGCGTGAAGGACTTCCATTTCTACACCCTGAACCGTGCAGAAATGAGTTACGCGATTTGCCACACGCTGGGTGTGCGTCCAGACATCGCCGTGCCGGTTCGCGCTTAATCTTTTTGCCCGATACTGAATACAAAAAACCCGCGAATTCGCGGGTTTTTCTTGGGCTGATGTCAGCGAAAACTAGCCGGTATTACGCATACCCGCTGCCACACCGGCAATCGTCACCATCAGCGCCTGTTCGACGTTGGCATCCTGCTTGCCGTCTTTTTCCAGCTCGCGGGAACGGTGCAGCAATTCAGCCTGCAAGACGTTCAGCGGGTCAGTGTAGACGTTTCGCAGTGCGATGGATTCTGCAATCCACGGCAAATCTTCCATCAGATGATCGTCGTTAGAAATCGCCAGAATGACTTTGATGTCGCTTGCCAGCTGATCGCGCAACTGCTGACCGAGCGGCCACAATTCTTTCCCGACCAGACGATGATCGTAGTATTCCGCCAGCCACAGGTCAGCTTTCGCAAACACCATTTCCAGCATACCGATACGCGTGGAGAAGAACGGCCAGTCGCGGCACATGGTTTCCAGCTCGTCGCGTTTTCCGTCATCAACCACAGCCTGCAAACCGGCACCGGCACCCAGCCAGGCTGGCAGCATCAGGCGGTTTTGCGTCCAGGCGAAAATCCACGGGATGGCACGAAGGCTTTCGACGCCACCACTGGCTTTACGTTTCGCCGGGCGTGAACCCAGAGGCAGTTTGGCCAGTTCCTGTTCCGGCGTTGCGGCGCGGAAGTAAGGCACGAAGTCTTTATTTTCGCGAACGTAGCCACGGTACATTTTGCAGGACACGTCAGACAGTTGTTCCATGATATCCACCCAGGCTTGTTTCGGCTCAGGCGGTGGCAACAGGTTGGCTTCCAGAATTGCAGAGGTGTACAGCGCCAGACTGCTGATGGTGACTTCCGGCAGACCGAATTTGAAGCGGATCATCTCGCCTTGTTCGGTAACGCGCAGGCCACCTTTCAGGCTGCCCGGAGGCTGAGACAATAACGCTGCCTGTGCCGGTGCGCCGCCACGGCCGATAGAACCGCCACGTCCGTGGAACAGAGTCAGGGCAATTCCGGCTTTCTCGCAGGTTTTGATCAGAGCATCCTGCGCACGATATTGCGCCCACGATGCGGCCATCACGCCCGCGTCTTTTGCGGAGTCGGAATAGCCAATCATCACCATCTGTTTGCCCTGAATGAAACCGCGATACCAGTCGATGCTCAGCAATTGCTTCATGACATCGTCGGCATTGTTCAGGTCGTCGAGCGTTTCGAACAGCGGCGCAACGGGCATCGGGAACGGACAACCGGCTTCTTTGAGCAGCAGGTGTACGGCCAGCACATCAGACGGCGTGCGCGCCATCGAGATGACATACGCTGCAATCGAGCCTTCCGGCGCTTCGGCAATCACCTGACAGGTATCGAGCACTTCTTTGGTGTTGGCGCTCGGTTCCCAGTGACGTGGCACCAGCGGACGTTTTGAGTTCAGTTCGCGGATCAGGAAAGCCTGTTTGTCGGATTCTGACCAGCTTTCGTAATCGCCAAGACCCAGATAACGGGTAATTTCTGCGATAGCGTCGGTGTGGCGGGTGCTTTCCTGACGCACGTCGATACGCACCAGCGGCACGCCGAAGCAGCGCACGCGGCGCAGGGTATCCAGCAACTGGCCGTTGGCAATAATGCCCATGTTGCAGGCCTGCAATGACTGGTAGCAGGCGTAAAGCGGCGCCCACAGTTGGTCATTTTTCACCAGCAAATCATGAGGACGTGCAACACGCTCGCCTTTCAGACGGGCTTCCAGATACACCTGAGTATTGGTCAGCTGCGAACGGAGCTGTTTCATGATTTCGCGGTAAGGTTCGATGATGTCCGCACCGCCGGCCAGCTCACGCAGTTCCGGTGTGCATTCGGTCATCGACAGTTCTGACACCAGCACCGCGATATCACGCAGGAACAGATCAGTCGCTTTCCAGCGGCTCAGCAACAGCACGTGACGGGTGATATCGGCGGTTACGTTCGGGTTACCGTCGCGGTCGCCACCCATCCAGGAGGTGAAGCGAACCGGCACGGCTTCCACTGGCATTTTGTAATCCAGTGAGGTTTCCAGCTGTTCGTTCAGTTCGCGCAGAAAAGCCGGCACGCCTTCCCACAGGCTGTTTTCGACTACCGCAAAACCCCATTTGGCTTCATCCACCGGAGAAGGGCGGTTTTTGCGGATTTCATCGGTATGCCATGACTGCGCGATTAACTGACGCAGGCGGCGCATGATTTGTTTGCGCTCGTAATCGGCCAGATCGTTATGGTCGAGCTGCTTGAGGCAGTTATTCACTTCCACCAGTTTGTGGATCAGCGTGCGACGGGCGATTTCTGTCGGGTGCGCGGTCAGCACCAGTTCGATAGAAAGCTGGTCAACGGCATCCCGTAACTGCTGCTCAGAGAGGTTTTTGGATTTCAGACGATCGAACAATTGCGCCAGCGCTTCAGGATTGCTGGCCGCTTCGCCGTGCGGCGAAATGCTGTGATATTGTTCAGCCACGTTGGCTAAATTCAGAAACTGGCTAAAAGCACGGGCAACAGGCAACAGCTCATCGTTTGAGAGGTTTTGCAACGTTGACAGTAACTCCTGTCGATCCGCGTCATTTCCGGCACGGGAGGATTTCGACAGCTTACGGATTTTCTCAACACGATCCAGGATATGCTCTCCCAACGTATCTTTGATCGTGTCGCCCAGCAATTTACCTAAAGTACTGACATTACTTCGCATTGCGGAATATTGTTCGTTCATATTACCTCTGACCCGTTCTCTCGTTTAATTTTTATATTCTGTAAATAACTTTCACCCGTCAGGCATTCTTGCCCCGTTCACCCTGCCAACCTGGCCATACTTTTTAAATGCAGCACATGTTTTAACCCAAAAACCCCTGAACACTCACGTGAAAAATGGTCTTTTTGGCGATGTCGCTGAAATTTAATTACAACAGCGGCGATATCAGTTTGGCTAATCCACCTTTTGTACAGTATCAAAGGGCGCCCGTGAGCGCCCTGATTGTTTCTTCATCAATCCTTCATTCAGTATCAGTGATAACAGAAATGATGAACAACCTGAGAAATCAGCTCACGAGTCGGTTTAATGAACGCAGTATCAATATATTCATCTGGCTGATGCGCCTGATCGATAGAACCTGGTCCGAGCACCAGCGTCGGGCACAGTTCCTGAATAAACGGCGCTTCGGTGCAGTAGTTAACGATTTCCGTCTCCACGCCCAGTAATTTCTCGACCACCTGCACCAGCGGGTGATCCGGCGGACATTCATAGCCCGGGATCGGTGGATGCAGTTCTTCAATCACAATACGTCCCGGCCAGCGTTCGCTGACGGGGGCCAGTGCCTCGTTCAACAGACCATCAATGTCGGTCAGCGTCAGACCCGGCAGCGGGCGGATATCCATGTGCATTTCACAACAGGCACAAATACGGTTTGGTGCGTCGCCGCCGTTGATATAACCAAAGTTCATGGTCGGGTACGGGATCACGAAACCACTGTGGTTGTAACGGCTTTTCAGCGTATTGCGCAGCGTCATTAAATGGGTAATCGATTCGTGCATCAGTTCAATAGCGTTCACGCCGCGGGACGGATCACTGGAATGGCCGGACTGACCGGTGATGCGGATTGCATTCGACAGATGCCCCTTATGCGCACGAACCGGCTTGAGCGACGTGGGTTCACCGATGATCGCGCAGTCAGGGCGAATTTTGGCATTTTTAGAGAAATAGCTGGCACCGGCCATGGTGGTTTCTTCATCGGCGGTCGCCAAAATATACAGCGGTTTAGTCAGTTTGGTCAGATCGACATCACGCAATGAATCGAGGATGAACGCGAAGAAACCTTTCATATCGGCAGTCCCTAAACCATAGAGCTTATTTTCATGCTCGGTCAGGGTGAAAGGATCACGTGTCCAGCGGCCGTCATCGAACGGAACGGTATCGGTATGACCCGCCAGCAGCAACCCGCCTGCACCTTCACCGGTACTGGCTAACATGTTGAATTTATGGCGTGTTCCTGGCACGGGTTGCACTTCGACTTTGAAGCCTAAATCACCGAACCAGCCTGCCAGTAGATTGATTAACGTCTCATTGCTCTGGTCCAGTGCAGCGTCTGTGGCGCTGATGGAAGGGGTGGCGATTAACGCCCGGTAGAGCTCAATAAAAGGAGGTAATTTCATCTTCACTGTTGACAGCCTTTAGTTAGGGTAGTATTCATATTCATGCAATAATTGTGAATAAAAATACAATAAGCCAGCGCGTAAGGAAACCGGAAAAAAATTCATCCGGCCCCTACCCAAAAATTGAGAAGGTGAACAAGCCCTATGTTAAATACGCTGATTGTTGGTGCCACAGGTTATGCCGGAGCCGAACTCGCTGCTTACCTGAATCGCCACCCACATATGAACATAACCGGTTTAACGGTTTCAGCGCAAAGTGCAGATGCAGGAAAATTACTTTCTGATTTGCATCCTCAATTAAAAGGCATCGTCGATTTGCCTGTTTCGCCACTGACTGACGTGGCGGAAGCCGCGAAAGGTGTCGATGTGGTATTTCTGGCGACCGCGCATGAAGTCAGCCACGATTTAGCGCCACAGTTTCTGGCGGCGGGCTGCGTGGTGTTTGATCTATCCGGTGCTTTTCGCGTCAGCAAACCTGAGTTTTATACCGAATTCTACGGTTTTGAGCATCAGCATCTCGACCTGCTCGACCAAGCTGTGTACGGCCTGGCCGAATGGCAGGCTGACAAATTAAAAGACGCACAGCTGATCGCCGTTCCGGGCTGTTACCCGACCGCTTCGCAGCTGGCGCTTAAACCCCTTATCGAAAATGGTTTGCTCAATGACAGCCAGTGGCCGGTGATCAACGCCACCAGCGGTGTTAGTGGTGCAGGCCGTAAAGCCACGCTCGGCAACAGCTTCTGCGAAGTCAGCCTTCAGCCATACAAACTTTTCAGCCACCGTCATCAGCCAGAAATTGCCGAGCACCTTGGCGTGCCGGTGATTTTCACACCGCATCTGGGCAACTTCCCGCGCGGTATTCTGGCGACCATCACCTGCCGTCTGAACGCGGGTGTCACGGAGCAGGACGTGGCGGAAGCCTTCCATAATGCTTATCACGATAAACCGCTGGTGCGTTTGTACACCAAAGGCGTTCCGGCGCTGAAAGACGTGGTTGGCCTGCCGTTTTGCGATATCGGTTTTGCGGTGAAAGGCGAACATCTGATTGTGGTGGCGACGGAGGATAATGTGCTTAAAGGCGCGTCCGCGCAGGCGGTTCAGTGCATGAATATCCGTTTCGGCTTCCCGGAAACACAATCACTGCTTTAACACTTCGTCAGATTGTCAGCAAACAAAAAACAACCGCCCCTGAGCGTTTATTCAGACGCGCAGGGGTGTTAGATTAAATTAAATGTATTGTTATTAATTAACATTCTCAACCGGTCGGGGCGCGAACAGCTATGAATCCGTTAGTCATAAAATTAGGTGGTGTGTTGCTGGACAATGAAGAAGCGCTCGAGCGCCTGTTCATGGCGGTAGTGGCTTATCGTCAGGAATATCACCGCCCGCTGGTTATTGTTCACGGTGGCGGCTGCCTGGTTGACGAGCTGATGAAAAAGCTGAATCTGCCGGTGGTGAAAAAAGCCGGTCTGCGTGTGACTCCGGCTGATCAGATTGACATTATCACCGGCGCACTTGCTGGCAGCGCTAACAAAACCCTGCTGGCGTGGGCGGTTAAAAATCATATCAACGCCGTTGGCCTGTCTCTGGCAGACGGCGGTACTGTCAGCGTTACACAGCTGGATGAATCACTGGGCTTCGTCGGTAAAGCCGAAGCGGGTAACCCGGCGCTGATTAACACGCTGCACGGCGCAGGCTACCTGCCGATTGTCAGTTCTATCGGCATCACCGCAAACGGCGAGCTGATGAACGTTAACGCTGATCAGGCTGCGACTGCACTGGCGGCCACGCTGGGCGCGGATCTGATCCTGCTGTCTGATGTCAGTGGCATTCTTGACGGCAAAGGTCAGCGTATTCCGGAAATGAGCGCAGAGAAAGCCGAGCAGCTTATCGCGCAGGGTATTATCACCGATGGCATGATCGTCAAAGTTCACGCTGCGCTGGACGCCGCCCGTTCTCTGGGACGTCCGGTTGATATTGCCAGCTGGCGTCATGCCGAACAATTACCGGCACTGTTTAACGGCGTCGCCATCGGCACACGTATTCTGGCGTAACGCACCGGCGGCGCATTCGGTATACCCTTTTCAAGGGCGCAGCATAGTGCGCCCTTTTGCATAAAAAATTCAGGAGCAGGAAAATGGCACTTTGGGGCGGACGTTTTACTCAGGCAGCGGATCAGCGGTTTAAAGAACTCAATGACTCACTGCGTTTCGATTACCGGCTGGCAGAGCAGGACATCGTGGGCTCAGTAGCCTGGTCCAAAGCGCTGGTGACCGTCAACGTATTAACCGCTGACGAGCAAATCCAGCTGGAAGAGGCGCTGACCGTGCTGCTGGAAGAAGTCCGTGCCAATCCCCGCGCTATTTTAGCCAGCGACGCCGAAGATATTCATAGCTGGGTCGAAGGTAAACTGATCGACAAAGTCGGTAATCTTGGCAAGAAACTGCATACCGGCCGCAGCCGTAACGATCAGGTCGCGACCGACATCAAACTGTGGTGTAAAGCGCAGGTGGTTGAACTGGGCGATGCATTGCATCATTTACAGCAGGCGCTGGTCGCCACCGCCGAAGCCAATCAGGACGCGGTGATGCCGGGTTACACCCATCTGCAACGCGCTCAGCCTGTGACCTTTGCGCACTGGTGCATGGCGTATGTTGAAATGCTGGCGCGTGACGAAAGCCGTCTGAAAGATACCCTGACCCGTCTGGACGTCAGCCCGCTGGGCTGTGGCGCACTGGCCGGTACGGCATATCCGATGGATCGCGAACAGCTGGCGGGCTGGTTAGGTTTTGCTTCTGCGACCCGTAACAGCCTCGACAGCGTTTCTGACCGTGACCATGTTCTTGAACTGCTGTCCAACGCGGCCATCAGTATGGTTCACCTTTCCCGTTTTGCCGAAGACCTGATCTTCTTTAACACCGGCGAAGCGGCGTTTATTGATTTGTCCGATCGCGTAACGTCAGGTTCCTCCCTGATGCCGCAGAAGAAAAACCCGGATGCGCTGGAGCTGATCCGCGGCAAATGTGGCCGCGTACAAGGCGCACTGACTGGCATGATGATGACCATGAAGGGCCTGCCGCTGGCGTACAACAAAGACATGCAGGAAGACAAAGAAGGACTGTTCGATGCGCTCGACACCTGGATGGATTGCCTGAATATGGCGTCGCTGGTGCTGGACGGCATTCAGGTGAAACGCCCGCGTGCGAAAGAAGCTGCACAGCAAGGCTACGCTAATTCCACCGAACTGGCAGACTATCTGGTTGCCAAAGGCGTGCCGTTCCGCGAAGCACACCATATTGTGGGTGAAGCGGTGGTCGAAGCGATTAATCAGGGGAAGGCGCTGGAAGAATTGCCGCTGGCTGATTTGCAGAAATTCAGCAATGTGATTGGCGATGACGTTTACGCGATCCTTGAACTGCAATCCTGTCTCGACAAACGTGCCGCCAAAGGTGGCGTTTCTCCGCAGCAGGTCGCGCAGGCGATTGCCGATGCGAAAGCGCGTTTAGCGTAAAATAAAAAAGGCGGACCGAAGTCCGCCTGATTTTACTGTTTGGTTTCCCGACGCTTATTGTGCGACTTCGCACAACGCTTCTGTTTCTGAATGGAGGTAAACCTCCAGGTCGTCACTTCCCCCAATGTGGCGTCCACCGATAAAGACTTGCGGCACTGTCGCCCGCCCTGTCACGGCGCGCAGACTGACGGTGGTCGCGTCTTTACCTAATACAATTTCTTCGTACTGAATGCCGCGTTCCTGCAACATTTGTTTGGCTTTCGCACAGAACGGACAGCCCGGTTTGGTGAATACGGACACGGATTCTTGTACTTTAAATTCTGGTGCCAGATATTTGAGCATGGTGTCTGCATCAGACACTTCAAACGGGTCACCCGGTTTGTTTGGCTCAACGAACATTTTCTCGACTACACCATTGCGCACCAGCATGGAATAACGCCATGAACGCGGGCCGAAGCCTAAATCCGCTTTCTCAACCAGCATGTCCATGCCTTTGGTGAATTCACCGTTACCGTCCGGAATGAAAGTGATGTTGGACGCGTTTTGTTCGGCTTTCCAGGCGTTCATCACGAAGGTGTCATTCACGGAAACGCACAGAATGCTGTCGACGCCGTGGTTTTTAAAGACCGGAGCCAGTTCGTTGTAACGTGGAAGATGGCTTGAAGAGCAGGTCGGGGTGAAGGCTCCCGGTAATGAAAACACAATCACTGTTTTATTTTTAAACAGCTGCTCGCTGCTGAGATCTACCCACTGGTCGCCCTGTCGGGTGTGAAAAGTAACGTGCGGTACGTGTTTCCCTTCCTGGCTTGCAAACATGAATAACCTCTTAATTAATCAATAAAATACAAAATATTTTCGGCATTGCCGTTTCGCTGGGAGGCATTATTCACAATAATGGTTGATAGATATAATCGTTGATTGCTATCTTATCTATCGTTAACAGCTATCTCATTGCCTTTTAGGGACTGGAGGAAAAATGAACATTCGCGATCTAGAGTATCTGGTGGCGCTGGCGGAGTTCCGTCACTTTCGCCGCGCAGCAGATTCATGCCATGTCAGTCAGCCGACGTTAAGCGGTCAGATTCGTAAACTGGAAGATGAACTTGGCGTTATGTTGCTTGAAAGAACCAGCCGCAAAGTGTTGTTTACACAAGCCGGTTTGTTGCTGGTGGATCAGGCGCGCACGGTGTTACGTGAAGTGAAAGTTCTGAAAGAGATGGCAAGCCAACAGGGTGAAGCGATGTCCGGGCCGATGCATATCGGGCTGATCCCGACCGTCGGGCCTTATTTGCTGCCCCAGATTATTCCTTCGCTGCACAAAACCTTCCCGAAGCTGGAAATGTATCTGCACGAAGCGCAAACCCATCAGTTACTGGCTCAACTGGACAGCGGAAAACTCGACTGTGCCATTCTGGCGCTGGTGAAAGAGAGCGAAGCGTTTATTGAAGTGCCGCTGTTTGATGAGCCGATGAGGCTGGCGATCTACGACGATCATCCATGGGCATCTCGCGATCGTGTGGCGATGGCAGATCTGGCCGGTGAAAAACTGCTGATGCTGGAAGACGGGCACTGCCTGCGTGATCAGGCGCTCGGTTTCTGCTTCCAGGCAGGTGCGGATGAAGATACCCATTTCCGGGCAACCAGTCTGGAAACGCTGCGTAATATGGTGGCAGCGGGAAGCGGGATTACCTTGCTGCCATCACTGGCTGTGCCCAATGAGCGCAGCCGTGACGGCGTGACGTATCTGATGTGTGACAAACCGGAACCACGACGCACCATCGCGCTGGTATATCGTCCCGGTTCGCCACTGCGCGGGCGTTACGAGCAGCTGGCGGAAGCCATCAAAGAGCACATGCAGCCTTACATGGACCGAACTGCAGTCTTAAAACAGGCGGTTTAAGCCGTTCAGTGCCGCAACGCGATAGGCCTCTGCCATGGTCGGATAGTTGAAGGTGGTATTAACGAAATACTCGATAGTATTCCCTTCACCTTTCTGTTCCATGATGGCCTGACCGATGTGAATAATCTCGGCGGCGCGTTCACCAAAGCAGTGAATTCCCAGAATTTCTTTGGTCTCACGGTGGAACAGGAGCTTCAGACTACCCACGTTCATGCCTGCAATTTGTGCGCGTGCCAGATGTTTAAACTGTGCGCGGCCCACTTCGTAGGGCACTTTCATCGCTGTCAGTTCCTGTTCGGTTTTACCCACGGAACTGATTTCAGGAATGGTGTAAATACCCGTCGGAATGTTTTCTATAAGGTGGACTTTCGCTTCGCCCTGAATCATGGCCTGCGCGGCGATACGTCCCTGATCGTAAGCCGCTGATGCCAGGCTTGGATAGCCAATGACGTCACCGACCGCATAAATATGCGACAGCGCAGTCTGATACATGCTGTTCACTTTCAGCAGCCCGCGGCTGTCAGCTTCCAGACCAATGTTCTCCAGACCCAGTTTATCGGTGTTACCTGTGCGCCCGTTGGCATACAGCAGTGCATCAGCTTTCACTTTTTTACCGGATTTAAGATGCATGATCACACCGTCTTCCACGCCTTCGATCATCTCGAACTCTTCGTTGTGGCGGATAACCACACCGTTATTCCAGAAGTGATAGGACAGGGCGTCTGACATTTCCTGATCGAGGAAAGACAGCAAGCGGTCACGGGTGTTGATTAAGTCCACTTTGACGTTCAGACCACGGAAGATCGACGCATATTCGCAACCGATTACACCCGCTCCGTAGATAATCACGTGGCGTGGCTCATGGCTCAGTTCAAGAATGAGATCGCTGTCGTAAATCCGCGGATGGCCAAAATCGACATTGGCTGGCCGGTAAGGACGGGAGCCGCAGGCAATCACGATGTTATCAGCGGTAATTTGTTCGTGTGTGTTATCGGCATAGCGGATGCTGATGGTGTTGGCATCCACAAAACTGGCATCTCCGGAAAACAGCTGGCATTGGTTTCTCTCATAGAAACCCTGGCGCATACGTGTTTGCTGATTAATAACCGAATCGGCGTGACGCAGGATGTCCGGGAAACTCGAACTCATAGTGCGGGAGTTATCACTGTAGAGCGGGTTTTGGTTAAATTCGATGATTCTGCTGACGGCGTGGCGTAATGCTTTGGAAGGGATGGTTCCCCAGTGAGTACATCCGCCACCGACGTTGTTATAGCGTTCGATGACAGCAACCCGGGCGCCTTGTTTAACCAGTCCCATCGCGGCGCCTTCTCCGCCAGGGCCTGAGCCAATGATGATGGCATCAAAATGTGAGTGCTGTGGCATGGTTCGAAACCTATTTTTATACAAAATCACAACGAGAAAGTAACATATTACACCTATTTACCCCACATGCAGTTGTCATTTAATGGTAATGCAGCAACATTCTGACCCACTTTATGCTGTTGTATCTTTGGCTCCGGCCGTTAAAATTTTTGGTATAGTGAAGCGATATCGGGCGAATAATCAAAAAGAAGAATACTATCCGGATGAAGGTTATGGGCGTAAGAGCACAACAAAAAGAGCGCACGCGCCGCTCACTGATTGAGGCGGCTTTTAGCCAGCTTAGTGCCGAGCGTAGCTTTGCCAGTCTGAGTCTGCGTGAGGTTTCCCGCGAGGCAGGCATTGCGCCAACCTCCTTTTACCGGCACTTTCGCGATGTGGATGAACTGGGTCTGACAATGGTTGATGAAAGTGGTCTGATGCTGCGTCAGCTGATGCGTCAGGCACGCCAGCGCATTGCGAAAGGGGGCAGCGTGATCCGCACATCCGTCTCCACGTTTATGGAATTCATCGGTAACAATCCCAACGCATTCCGCCTGTTGTTGCGTGAACGCTCCGGTACGTCATCGGCATTTCGTGCCGCCGTCGCCCGTGAAATTCAGCATTTTATTGCGGAACTTGCCGACTATCTGCAACTCGAAAACCATATGCCGCGCAGTTTTACTGAAGCGCAGGCTGAAGCCATGGTGATCATCGTTTTCAACGCCGGGGCGGAAGCGCTGGATGTGGATATTGCACAGCGACGCCAGCTGGAGGAACGCCTGGTGTTGCAGCTGCGGATGATTTCCAAAGGCGCATATTACTGGTATCGCCGTCAGCAGGAACGGACGGCTGTGACCCCCCTCACTAATATGACCCGAGGTAAAGAAGATGACCGAACAACCGAACCAGGATAATGGCACTCTGGTTTTGGCTTTGATTGCCGGGCTGTCAATTAATGGCACTTTCGATGCGTTATTCAGTTCTGTCGTAACGTTTTCGATCTTCCCGATCATTTCTCTGGTGTTAGCGGTGTATTGCCTGCACGTTCGTTACCACCGCGGTGAAATGCCGAAAGGGTTACCGGTTCTGGCCGCAGCCTGCTTCCTGCTGGGTCTGTTACTGTACAGCACCATCGTGCGCGCAGAATACCCTGAACTGGGCTCAAACTTCCTGCCGTCGCTGATTTGTGTGGCACTGATCTTCTGGATAGGTCTGAAGCTGAAAAAACGTAAGTCTTCCGCTCAGTAGTCCTTCCTCATAAGCCAACGAGGCAATCTGCGGATTGCCTTTTTTTATATCCAGTCCATTTAATGAACTGTCATTTCATTAATATCAAACCTATGTTCAATATTTAGAGATTGATCGCCCACTTCTTCATTTCTTTGCCATAAAGTCCGTTTGAGTGGCAAAAACCAAAAGGTTTTCATTCCTGCTCCTCGTTAATTTGAATCATGGCCGGACGAAGTATTTTCGTTCGCATTCAGCCTACGCCTATAGGTGATTTAACAGAGGCAACACGGCAATGAAAACACGTAAAATCGGATTCTTTAATTACATCGCTTACGGGTCAGGCGATTTTCTCGGGGCGGGTACGACAGCTCTGACTGCGGCGTGGCTACTCTATTTTTACACCACGTTTTGCGGTCTTTCGCCCATTGAAGCGACCTTTATTTTTGCCACCGCGCGCGTAGCCGATGCGGTGCTGAGCCCGCTGATGGGGTATCTCACTGATAATTTCGGCAACACCTGGCTCGGCAAGCGTTTTGGCCGCCGCAAGTTCTTCATCCTGCTCGGTATTCCTTGTGTGTTCAGCTACAGCTTCATGTGGGTGGGAGACATGGGATATGTCTATTATCTGCTGACCTATCTGCTGTTCGATATCGTCTACACCATGATTCTGGTGCCGTATGAAACACTGGTGCCGGAAATGACCGATGATTTCAAACAGAAAACTAAATTTTCCGGCGCCCGTATCGCTCTGGCACAGTTGTCAGCGATTCTGGCGGCCTTCCTGCCGGGGATTCTGTTGCAGCATTTCGGCAAAGATAATGCCATTTCCTTCTTCTATTCGAGCCTGGTCTTTGCGGTAATTTGCGCATTCGTTCTGACACTGGTGTATTTCTTTACCTGGGAAAGACCGGAAGAGCTCAAATCTGAAGCCACGAAGAAAATTGAGCGCGAACGTCAGCAACTGACGCTGGCGCAAAGCCTGAAACGTCTGAAAGTGGAATTATCCTCGACGCTGCGCATCAAGATTTTCCGTCAACATCTGGGGTTATACCTTGGCGGGTATATCGCGCAGGACGTGTTTAATGCCGTCTTCACCTATTACGTCGTGTTCGTGCTGATGCAAAGTGCTGCAATTGCCTCCAACCTGATGGGCATGATGGCCATCCTGCAATTCGTGGCGGTAATTGGCATGATCCCGCTGTGTATCCGCTTTGGTCCTGCACCATCTTATCGTCTGGCTGTTTCCCTGTTCGGGCTGGCCGCTATCTCGTACGGCGTGCTGTATTACACCGGTATGAATGATTCGATGTCATTACTGCTGCTGATTTCCGCGCTGGCCGGTCTTGGCCGTGGCGGGATCAACTACGTGCCGTGGAATATCTACACCTATATCGCTGACGTTGATGAAACCATTACCGGTCAGCGCCGCGAAGGGATTTTCGCCGGCGTGATGACGCTGACCCGCAAAGCATCACAGGCCGGTGCGGTGATGCTGGTAGGGATTATCTTGCAACTTGCCGGGTTCGTTTCCGGGCAAAGTCAGCAGGTTCCGGCAGTCGGTCATACCATTCTTGGTGTACTGGTGATCGGGTCATTGCTGATGCTCAGTATCGGTTTCACCATCTCCCTGTTCTTCCGTCTTAATCAGAAAACGCACGGTGTGCTGACCCGCGAAACGCAGAAAATGCGTGATGCTAACCGTATCGTACCGGAGCAAATTACGCCGGAAGACCGGGCTACGGTCGAAATGCTGACAGGAATGAAATACGAATCTCTGTGGGGCAATAACAACATCGGTTATCTGCATCGCAATAACCCGCCTCCCGAAAAGCTGACCCGTGAAAATACCGCTGAAATGCCGGTCCAGGGACGTTTATAAATTTTGAATTCACAGGAGAACGCCATGAAAGTTTTTGAAGTTAAACACAGTGCCTTGCTGCGACAGCCGGAACATTTCATTTCTCGCGGGGAACTGAAATCGCTGATCCACAACGTGACCAACAATCTGGTGAATATCGAAGATAAAACCGGTGAATTCCTGCTGCGGTTGGACGATGGCCGCGTGATTGATACCAAAGGCTGGGCAGGCTGGGAGTGGACGCACGGTATCGGACTTTACGGGATTTATCAGTATTATCAGCAGACTGGTGACGAAAAAATGCGTGCGGTGATCGACGACTGGTTTACCGCGCGTCTGGCGGAAGGCACGCCGACCAAAAACGTCAATACCATGAGCCCGTTCCTGACGCTGGCTTATCGTTATGAGGAAACCGGCAATGCGGCATGGCGCCCTTATCTGGAGCGCTGGGCGGAATGGGTAATGTATGAAATGCCGCGCACTGATAAAGGTGCGATGCAGCACATCGTTTATAACAACGAAAATCATCAGCAAATGTGGGACGACACACTGATGATGAGCGTGCTGCCGCTGGCGAAAATCGGCAAATTGCTGGACCGTCCGGAGTTTGTCGAAGAAGCGACGTATCAGTTCCTGATGCACGTGCAGTATCTGATGGATCGCGAGACCGGTCTGTGGTTCCACGGCTGGACGTTCGACGGACATCATAACTTTGCGCAGGCCCGCTGGGCGCGTGGCAACAGCTGGCTGACCATCGCGATCCCGGAATTCCTCGAACTGGTGGATTTACCGGAAAATAACGCCACCCGTCGCTATTTATTGCAGGTGCTGGAAAGTCAGGTCAGTGCGCTGGCGAAATGTCAGGATGACAGCGGTTTATGGCATACGCTGCTTGATGACCCGCAATCTTATCTTGAGAGCTCAGCGACCGCCGGTTTCGCCTATGGCATTCTGAAAGCCGTGCGTAAACGTTATATCGATGCGTCTTATGCGCCGGTGGCGGAGAAAGCCATTCAGGGGGTGATCAAACACATCAACCCGGCAGGGGAGCTGACGCAAACATCATTCGGAACGGCGATGGGGAATGATCTCGATTTCTATCGTGAAATCGCGCTGACCTCGATGCCTTACGGACAGGCAATGGCGATCCTGTGTCTGTCAGAATATCTGCGGGTTTATCTGTAGTATTGCGGATAACGGACTGAAGTAAAAACGGGCACTCAAAAGGTGCCCGTTTTTGTTTTTTCATCCGCTGTCAGATTTTTTCCAGCAGCACGCCAGATTCCATATGGTGCGTATACGGGAACTGATCAAACAACGCCAGACGTGTCACGCGGTGCGTCTTGCTCAGTGTTTCCAGATTCGCGCACAGTGTTTCCGGATTGCAGGAGATATAAAGAATACGGTCGTAGCCTGCCACCATCTTCACTGTTTCGTCATCCAGTCCGCTGCGCGGCGGGTCGACAAAAATGGTGTTGCATTCATACCCGCTTAAATCAATATCCTGCAAACGGCGGAATTCGCGTACGCCATTCAGCGCCTGTGTGAAATCTTCGGCCGCCATGCGGATAATCTGCACGTTATCAATATGGTTCGCCGCAATGTTGAATTGCGCGGCTGCGACGGAAGGTTTGGCGATTTCTGTCGCCAGAACGCGGCGAAAGTTGCGTGCCAGAGCCAGCGAGAAGTTGCCGTTACCACAGTAAAGTTCCAGCAAATCGCCGGTCGAGTTTTCCGTGGCCTTCAGCGCCCATTCCAGCATCTGAATGTTCATCTCAGCGTTTGGCTGGGTGAAACTGTTTTCCACCTGACGGTAAATCATATCGCGGCCCGCCACCGGAAGGACTTCGTCGACATAATCCTGATCGAGCATGATTTTAGTTTTGGCTGCACGACCAATCAGCTGGATATCAAAACCATCAGCACGCAACTGGTCACGCAGCGCGGTAGCAGCCTGCTGCCATTCGTCATCAAGCTTACGATGGTAAAGCAGCGAGGCAATGATTTTGCCACTGCGGGTCGACAGATAGTCGATCTGGAAGATCTTGCGGCGCAATGCCGGATCTTGTTTGATGGCCGCAATAAGCTTAGGCATCAGGCGGTTAATCAGTTCGCTGGCGGTCGGGAACTGATCCACACGCACACGGGCTTTGGTCTGCTGATCAAACATGATGTGGTACAGGTCGCCTTCATCGTGCCAGACACGGAATTCGGCGCGCATACGATAATGGCTGACAGGAGAACGGAAAACGTCAGGCTGCGGCGCATTATAAGGCGACATCATCGCCGTGAGACGTGCGGTCTTTTCCGCCAACTGGTCGTCATAGTGTTCAATGGGCAGGTTTTCAGGCGTCATCGGTTATCTCGTCTAACAGGAAGTAAATGAACAAACTTTGCGGGGGATTGTAGGGAAAGTCACTCCTATGTCCACCTTTGTTACATTTCTTCCGGTAAAACATACCTGACGTTACGGATGTCTGGATTTCCAAATGGGTTGATCGTAGGATTGCGCTTCGGCCTCATTGACTGAGTTAAAAGGGAATCCGGTGTGAATCCGGAACTGGCGCGCAGCGGTATGGGGAAATCACGGCGATAGCATTCTTTATTATGCAGACACTGTTTCTTCTTTCTCTTTCCCTCTTATATAAAGACAAGAGAGAAGAGGAGATGGGAAGTCATCGCCCGGTGCGGGTATTTTTAATTAATTACGACGTAATTAATTAGCCTGCAAATCCTAAGTCCGAAGACCTGCCGATGTTACGTCGCATTAATCATCGTCGTCGCGAAATACCGTCGGTGATCCTCTGCGGCATCCGCCAATTAAGTTTGGATGCTCGATTCATGACAATTAAAAAGCATGTGCTGCTGACGGCATTATCTGTCACGGCTTTTTCAGGGTGGGCGCAAGACAGCACTTCCACAAACAGTGGCGATGATCTGGTTGTTACCGCGAACCGTTTTCCACAGCCCGTTTCCTCAGTACTCGCGCCGACGGATATCGTCACGCGCGCAGATATCGACCGGTGGCAGTCAAAATCTGTGGCTGATGTTTTGCGTCGTTTACCGGGCGTGGATATTGCCCAGAACGGTGGAATGGGCCAGCAGACCTCATTATTTGTTCGCGGAACGAATGCCAGCCACACATTGGTGCTGATGGATGGTGTGCGTCTTAACCAGGCAGGTATTTCCGGCGCGGTGGATATCAGCCAGATTCCCATTTCTCTGGTTCAGCGTATTGAGTTTATTCGTGGCCCACGCTCGGCAGTTTATGGCTCCGATGCCATTGGGGGTGTGGTTAACATCATTACCACGCGTGATAAATTAGGCACGACATTGACAGCCGGTATCGGTTCAAACGGCTATCAGGCTTATGACGGCTCAACGCAGCAGAAACTCGGTGAGAATACTGTTCTGACGGTAGCTGGGAACTATACCTATACAAAAGGTACCGATGTGGTGGCGAATCTGCCGGATAATTACGGTGATCCGCGTCAACCCGATCGTGATGGCTTCATGAGTAAGACGCTCTGGGCAGGTCTTGAGCATCAGTTCAACGACCAGTTCAGCGGTTTTGCCCGCGCATACGGTTTTGATAACCGCACGGCCTATGACGGAACATACAGTTACGCAGATCCGGCACACAGTGATGCGCTGCCTGACACACGCCAGTTGTACAGCCGGACTTACGATACCGGGTTGCGCTTCCAGCAAGGGATCTATTCGACGCAAATCAGCGGAAGCTATAGTAATACTAAAGACTACAATTATGACCCGAAATACGGTCCTTATTCCGCTTCTGCAACGCTGGACGATTCAGATCAATACAACCTGCAATGGGGAAACACTTTCCAGGTAGGGCAGGGAACCCTCAGCGCTGGCGCTGACTGGCAGAAACTCAGTACTCAGCCAGGCACCAACTATATTACCGATGGCTATACCCAACGAAACACGGGGGTGTACGCGACAGCTCAGCAAAAAGTGAGCGATTTTACTTTTGAAGGCGCAGTGCGTAATGACGATAATTCACAGTTTGGTTCGCATGGCACCTGGCAAAGTAGTGCTGCCTGGGAGTTTATTGACGGCTACCGTTTGATTGCGTCTTACGGAACAGCGTTTAAAGCGCCTAATCTGGGACAGTTATACGGCAGTTTTGGCGGTAATGCCGATCTTAAGCCTGAAGAAAGTAAAGAATGGGAAGGTGGGCTGGAAGGCCTGACCGGACCATTGAACTGGCGTTTGTCTGCTTATCGTAATGACATCGATCAGATGATCAGTTACGACAATCAGCAATTCGGTTATTACAATATCGATAAGGCAACAATTAAGGGTGTTGAATGGACCGGGTCTTTCGATACGGGTCCGTTGAGGCATCAGGTCACATTGGAATATTTGGATCCCCGCAATGCTGAGACCAACGAGATTTTATTACGCCGTGCTAAACAACAGGCGAAATATCAGCTCGACTGGACTGTGGCTGATTTTGACTGGTCGCTCAATTATCAGTATTTGGGTGAACGATACGATAAGAATTACAACACCAATGAAAATGTACGCCTGGGTGGTGTGAGTCTTTGGGATCTTGCTGTGTCATATCCGGTAACGTCACATCTGACGGTTCGTGGTAGAATTGCCAACCTCTTTGATAAAGATTACGAGACGGTTTATGGCTACGAAACACCAGGACGTGAGTACAACCTTACTGGAAGCTATACCTTCTGATACAACACAAGTTCCTGACCGCCCGACGGTGCTGGTTTTCGATTCTGGCGTCGGCGGGTTGTCGGTTTATGATGAGGTCCGGCAGATGTTGCCGGACCTGCACTATATATATGCCTTCGATAATGTGGCTTTCCCCTACGGCGAGAAATCCGAAGAGTTTATCGTTGAGCGCGTGGTGGAGATTGTCACCGCTGTTGCGAAACGCCATCCCCTTTCTATTATTGTCATCGCCTGCAACACTGCGAGCACCGTTTCTCTCCCCGCATTACGCGCCAAATTTAGTTGTCCTGTTGTCGGGGTTGTCCCGGCAATCAAACCTGCAGCTAAATTAACGCGTAATGGTGTGGTCGGATTGCTGGCGACCCGTGCGACAGTTCAGCGTCCTTATACGCATGATCTGGTCGCACGCTTTGCGACGGATTGTCAGATTCTGATGCTGGGTTCCGCAGAGCTAGTGGAACTGGCAGAAGCGAAGCTGCATGGCGAAGAGGTTTCACTGGCTGCATTGAAGAAAATCTTGCACCCGTGGCTGCGTTTACGGGAACCGCCGGATACCGTGGTATTAGGTTGCACGCATTTCCCGCTGCTTTCGCAAGAGCTGTCACAGGTTTTACCCGACGGCACGCGTATGATCGACTCGGGTTCTGCGATTGCGAGGCGCGCGCATTGGTTAATTGAAACTTCTCATGTGCCAATTCCTGAAAAAAAAGCCGATGTGGAAATCGAGTGTGTCGCCTACTGCATGGCGATGACTGCAGAGGCACAAAGTTTGCTGCCTGTTTTACAGGCATATGGCTTCAGAAGTATCCAGGAATTGTCGCTTTAAACATCATTTGATGAAAGATTCAGCGGTCGGTAAATTATTTGTATTTTAGGGGTTGCGGCCTTCTGAGAACTCCCTATAATGCGCCTCCACTGACCGGGAACAACGACTGACAAGTCGCCCGGACGGGAAGAGAAAAAGAA
>NZ_JBEPKE010000011.1:0-101978 GCF_040544515.1 Rahnella sp. 2050
TGTCTCGCTTCGCTCGGCTCGAACCTTCGTGTCGAAGATTCTTCATCCTTCCCGATTTGAGTTTTTATTTAGTTTGGGATTTTTCGGAAGGTGCGGTTGCACATAGAAGATGGTGGTGGGGGAAGGATTCGAACCTTCGAAGTCGATGACGGCAGATTTACAGTCTGCTCCCTTTGGCCGCTCGGGAACCCCACCACAACTTTTGTGGCATTTACTACATACTTCTTGGCCAAAACCATCATGTGCTACATGGATGATTTTTGTCGCTGCAGCGGTTAGCTGCGAACGGGGCGCATAATACCAAATGATTCGAAGGTGTAAAGCGCTGAAAGCGATAATAAAGTTCGTTTGCGGATTTTTTGCGCTTAACGGTGCTTCTCTGAGCGAAAAGCACCGTCAGAAGGCGGATTACAGAATGACAGTGCGGTTGCCGTAAACAAAGACACGCTGCGCCAGCACGCGATATAAGGCACGGCTGAGCACGTTTTTCTCAACGTCCCGACCGGCGCGCATCATATCTTCCGCCGTATAAGTATGATCGACGTTAATCACGTCCTGCATGATGATCGGACCTTCATCCAGGTTGTCATTCACGTAGTGCGCGGTGGCACCAATCAGTTTCACGCCGCGCTCATACGCCTGATGATACGGGCGGGCGCCAATAAATGCCGGCAGGAATGAGTGGTGAATGTTGATCACCTGATGCGGATAATGCTGCACAAAACCCGGCGTCAGCACGCGCATGTATTTAGCCAGCACCACATAATCAGGCTGATACTGGTCGATTTGCGCAATCATTGCGCTGTCGTGCTGTTCGCGGGTCAGGCCGTCATGACTGACCAGATGGAACGGAATATCAAAACGCTCGACCAGCGTTTGCAGCGTGTCGTGATTACCGATCACCGCAGCGATTTCGACATCCAGACCGCCGTAAGCCGCTTTCATCAGCAGATCGCCCAGACAATGGGCTTCTTTGGTGACCAGGATAACAATGCGGCGGCGTCCGGTGCTGTTGAGTTCGCGCACGGAACCCGCAGGCAGCGCGCTGTCAAGATCGGCCAGCAGCGTGGTGTCGTTGAAAATCCCTTCCAGCTCGGTACGCATAAAGAAGCGTCCGGTGCGGTGATCGACGAATTCGTTGTTTTGCACGATATTAAGTTCGTGCTTGTAGCAAATATTGGTAATTTTGGCGATCAGACCTTTTGCGTCAGGGCAAATGGTGCGTAATACCTTGGTTTGTACGTTCTGTTGCGGCATGAGGTTGTGGATCCTGTCCAAGACTTAAAATAGTACGGTTGAATTATTTACCGCAGCACTTCTTATATTTTTTACCCGATCCGCACGGGCAGGCGTCATTGCGTCCTGTCTGCGGTTTAATTCCGTCGATATAGTACCAGCGTTCGTTCAAACGAAGAAATCGTGAACGCTCATGGATCAGATGAATATGTTCGTCGCCGGTTTCGGTAAATCGTGCAGCAAACTCAACGAAACCTTCATCAGCATTGCGTCCCTCTGACTGAGCGATCACCTGTAAACCTTGCCAGTGCGTACTGGTAAAGCCTTCCTGTAAACTTTCACGCCAGCGCCCGGGTTGACAATCCGGATGCCAGGTGGCGATCAGATAACTCGCATTTTTCAGGACGTAAGCAGTGTAGCGTGATCGCATCAGCGCGGACGGTGTGGGCGCCACGCGGGTCTCAGAAATGTATGGCTGGCAACATTCTTCGTAAGGAAGATGGCTGCAACATGGGCAAAGTTCTGACACGGAAACTCCTGATTCGCAGGGCTTACACATTCAATAGCGCAGGTTGCGCTATTGAATGCACCAAAGCGATATGTTACCTAACAACCTCGCCGGGTGACAACGCGCTTCCCCGCTGATTCTAATGCTATGCGCAATATAAGGTCATCAGATGAGCAGAAAAGTCACCATTGGTCTTGCCCTTGGCTCGGGAGCCGCGAAAGGGTGGGCACACATTGGCGTGATTAATGCCCTGAAGGAAATGGATATCGACGTTGATGTCGTCGCCGGTTGTTCAGTTGGCGCACTGGTCGGCGCGGCCTACGCCAGTAACAGATTGCCTGCAATAGAAAGCTGGGTTCGCTCGTTCAGTTACTGGGATGTGCTGCGACTGATGGACTTTTCGTGGAAGCGCGGAGGATTGCTGCGTGGAGAGCGTGTGTTCAATGCCGTGGGGCAGTTGATCCGCATTGATGAGTTTGAAAAGTGCTCGAAGAAGTTTGGCGCAGTCGCCACCAATCTGAGTACCGGTCGCGAATTGTGGCTGACAAAAGGGGACTTGCATGAGGCTATCCGCGCCTCGTGCAGTATGCCCGGCCTGCTGGCACCGGTCTGGCACAATGGTTACTGGCTGGTTGATGGGGCGGTGGTGAATCCGGTGCCCATTTCGCTGACTCGCGCACTTGGCGCTGATATCGTTATCGCCGTTGATCTCCAGCACGACGCGCATCTGATGCAGCAGGATTTGCTGACGGTACAACCGACCGGCGAAGCACTGGATACTGAGAAAGAAGTGAGCTGGCGTGACAGAATACGTCAGCGTTTAACCCGTCCAAATGCCAGAAAACCCAACGTCAGCCCCTCGGCGATGGAAATTATGTCAACGTCCATTCAGGTGCTGGAAAACCGCCTCAAACGTAATCGCATGGCAGGCGACCCGCCGGATGTGTTGATCCAGCCTTATTGCCCGCAAATTTCGACGCTGGACTTCCATCGGGCAGAAGAAGCGATCGAGGCAGGCCGTCTTGCCGTTGAAAAACAGAGAGAGCAATTGCTACCCCTGATTAAAAATAGACAGTTCTGAATGGCTTAAAATGTGTTTGGCCTAATCTGACAATTCTGCCAAGCAAAAACAGGCTTTATGAGCCACTATTAGAATAAGAAATTCTGGGGGACCCTGATGGACAAGCCACTTACAAGCAAGCATATTCTCATCGTTGAAGACGAAGCCGTCTTCCGATCCATACTTGCTGGCTATGTAAGTTCCCTCGGTGCGACATTTACGGAAGCCGAAAATGGCCTTGAGGCTTTGTCTCTGGTCGAAGATTACCCGCCTGACCTGATTCTCTGCGATTTGGCGATGCCTGAGATGGGCGGTATGGAGTTCGTCGAAAACCTGCGATTACAGGGAAATAAAATCCCTGTTCTGGTGATCTCCGCCACGGATAAAATGACCGACGTTGCATCAATGCTGCGACTCGGCGTGGAAGATGTTCTTCTCAAACCGATCAGCGATCTCAACCGGTTACGCGAAGCGCTGCTTTCGTCTTTATACCCGAAGCTTTTTTCATCACAGGCGATGGAGGAAAGCTCGCTGGTTCAGGACTGGGAAGCGCTGTGCCGCAACCCTAATGAAGCACAGCGTTTGTTGCAGGAATTACAGCCACCGGTTCAGCAGAGGCTGGCGCATTGCCGCATCAACTACCGGCAACTGACATCAGCGGAAAGTCCGGGACTGGTGCTGGATATCGCCGCGCTTTCCTCCAAAGATCTCGGTTTCTATTGTCTGGACGTGACCCGTGCCAACGAAAATGGCGTACTGGCGGCGTTATTGTTGCGTGCTATTTTTAACAGCTTATTACGTGAGCACTTAAGTAATCAGCATCAGCGGTTGCCACAAATGTCGACGCTGCTTAAACAGGTCAACCATTTATTCAAGCAGGCAAATCTCGAAGGACAATTCCCGTTGCTGCTTGGTTATTATCATGCCGGGTATAAGAATCTCATTCTGGTTTCTGCGGGATTACATGCCAACGTGAATACCGGCACCAATATGATTCAGCTCAGCAATGGTGTGCCGCTCGGCACCACTGGCGCAACATACTCCAATCAAATCAGTCAGAAATGTGATGCCTGGCAATGTCAGGTCTGGGGTTCGGGTGGTCGTCTGAGATTAATGCTGTCTGTTGATTGAGCAAATTTATTACTATTGATAATAATTTATTAATAATCCTGAGCATTTTTCCCACACGTTTTTTTGTCTTCCCACTTTATTTCAATCTTCTAAGATGTATCTCAATGCAAAATATGCCTTTGCAGGCGCACTTGCGGCTGAAACTGGTATAATCCGTTCCGGTAAATTTGGCTGTCTATTTTACATTGTTTAAAATAACAAATAGGAATTCGCTGATGAAAGTAACAGTTTTTGGTATCGGTTACGTCGGACTTGTTCAGGCGGCGGTTCTTGCTGAAGTTGGGCATGAAGTTTTGTGTATCGATGTAGATGCAAAGAAAGTAGAAAACCTGAAAAACGGGCAGATCCCAATTTTTGAACCGGGCCTGACGCCGCTGGTTCAGAGCAACTATGAAGCAGGGCGCTTGCTTTTCAGTACCAATGCGGCTGACGGTGTAGCGCATGCAACGGTACAATTTATCGCGGTGGGTACGCCACCGGATGAAGACGGTTCCGCTGATCTGAAATATGTGACTGCCGTGGCGCGTACGATTGCTGAGTACATGACCGAACCCAAAGTGGTCATTGATAAATCCACCGTTCCGGTCGGTACTGCGGACAAGGTCCGTGCAGTAATGACCGAGAAACTCAAAGAACGTGGTGCAGATATCAACTTTGATGTGGTATCAAACCCTGAATTCCTCAAAGAAGGTGCAGCAGTCGCAGACTGTATGCGACCTGAACGTATTGTCATCGGTACTGATAACCCGGATGCTATTGATCCGATCCGTGAACTTTACGAACCTTTCAATCGTAATCACGATCGTATGATCCTGATGGATATCCGCAGTGCAGAGCTGACCAAATATGCCGCTAACTGTATGCTGGCGACCAAAATCAGTTTCATGAATGAAATGTCTAATCTGGCAGAAATGCTCGGTGCGGATATCGAGAAAGTCCGCCAGGGTATCGGTTCTGATTCACGCATTGGCTACCACTTTATCTACCCTGGCTGCGGCTACGGCGGTTCGTGTTTCCCTAAAGACGTCCAGGCGTTGATCCGTACTGCTGAGCATATTGGCTATCAGCCTAAATTGTTGCAGGCGGTAGAACAGGTCAATTACCAGCAAAAATATAAATTGCCTGCTTTCATTCAGCGCCATTTTGGCGATGACCTGAAAGGGAAAACCTTTGCACTGTGGGGGCTGTCATTTAAGCCTAATACCGATGATATGCGTGAAGCATCGAGTCGCGTATTAATGGAACAACTCTGGGCTGCAGGCGCGAAAATCAAAGCCTATGATCCTGAGGCGATGAATGAAACGCAGCGGATCTACGGTCACCGTGATGATCTGGAATTGATGGGCACCAAGGAAGCGGCATTGCACAATGCTGATGCGTTGATTATTTGTACGGAGTGGCAGAATTTCCGTGCCCCTGATTTTGATGTGATCAAAAAAGCATTAAAAGAGCCGGTTATCTTTGATGGTCGTAATTTATTCGATCCTGAACGTTTGGAGAAACGCGGATTTACTTACTACGGCATAGGTCGTGGCGCATCAATCAATCCGGTTCTGTAAGGAGTTTTCATGAAATATCTGGTCACTGGCGCAGCGGGCTTTATTGGGTTCTATGTGTCACAACGTTTGTTGGCTGCGGGTCATTCCGTTATCGGCATTGATAATCTGAATGACTACTATGACGTCAATCTGAAACTTGCCCGCCTTGCTCAGCTGGAAAATAAAGTCGGCTTTGAATTTATTAAGCTGGATTTAGCTGATCGTGAGGGTATGGCCGCATTGTTTGCGGAACAGCGTTTTGAACGGGTTATCCATTTAGCCGCGCAGGCGGGTGTCCGATATTCAATCGAAAATCCTCTGGCTTATGCGGATGCCAACCTCATAGGATTTGTTAATGTTCTGGAAGGATGTCGTCATAATAAAGTCGGACATTTGCTTTATGCCTCTTCCAGTTCAGTTTATGGCCTGAACAAAAAACAGCCTTTTTCAACGGATGATTCTGTGGATCATCCTGTTTCGCTGTATGCCGCAACGAAAAAGGCTAATGAATTAATGGCTCACACTTATTCACATCTTTATAAGATCCCTACGACCGGATTACGTTTCTTCACCGTATATGGCCCGTGGGGACGCCCGGACATGGCATTGTTTAAGTTCACCAAAGCAATACTTGCCGGGCAGAATATCGATGTTTATAACCATGGCGAAATGCGTCGTGATTTTACTTATATCGATGATATCGCCGAAGCCATTGTTCGTTTACAGGATGTTATTCCACAATCTGATCCGGACTGGACTGTAGAAGGTGGCTCTCCTGCCAGCAGTTCTGCACCTTATAGTGTTTATAATATTGGCAACAGCAACCCCGTGAAACTGATGACGTATATCAGTGCGCTGGAGAAGGCGTTGGGAATGGTTGCGGGTAAGAATATGCTGCCAATGCAGCCAGGCGATGTACACGAGACCAGCGCAGACACATCACCGCTGGCTAAGGCGATTGACTTCAAGCCTGAGACACCTGTAGAGCAAGGCGTACAGCGCTTTGTGGACTGGTATCGCGACTTTTATCAGGTTTGATTTTGTATTTCTTGCTAAAGGCTGCTGACGCAGCCTTTTTTTATGGAATCAGTTAAATCTTATAGATGTTTATTGAACAGGTTGTATCAATCTGTTTTATCAGTTTTGTATTTACGGTACGCCTGTTACAGCGCAATAAAAACAAAAAGCCCATCACTCTGATGGGCTTTTTAGCATTAACAGTAACGTTAATCAGGGCAATTACAGCAGGAAATCGTCCAGTGATTTACCTTGCTCTTCGATTGCTTTCTTGATTACAGCTGGAGTACGACCCTGGCCAGTCCAGGTTTTGTTTTCGCCGTTCTCATCAACGTATTTGTATTTAGCCGGGCGTGCTGCACGTTTTGCTTTACCAGTCGCTTTAGTCGCAGCCATTGTCTGCAGCAATTCATTAGGATCAATACCGTCCGCAATCAGCATTTCGCGGTATTGTTGCAGTTTACGGGTGCGCTCTTCAATCTCAGCAGCTGCCTGAGAATCTTCTTCGCGACGCTCGTTCACAACAACTTCTAATTTTTCCAGCATCTCTTCCAGAGTTTCCAGAGTGCATTCTCTTGCTTGCGCACGCAGAGTACGGATGTTGTTCAGAATCTTTAATGCTTCGCTCATTATACTAGTCTCAAATTATATTGGTGGGGGGCGTTTGGCTAATAATAGAATGCTCTTCTGTATTCTGCAATAGCGAATTTGTTTGCTTGACCTTAATTTACGCATTTAAAGCAAATAATGTTTATCCGCAGAGAAATATAGCCAGGTCGCTTAGCGCTATTAATCTGGGGATGATAACCCTATTTTCAATCCTCTGTTGAGGATTGTTGATGCTTTGTGTAAGTGTTTTTTTAAGTCAGCGAGAGTTCACAAAATTAAAGGATCCGTGAAGTCATGTAATGTAAGGATATGGAAAGGCTTGAGAGATGAAGCACAAGATCAGAAAAATGATTCTTTGCCGGTAGCATTTCAATTGTCTTTTTTAATGTATAGACAAACTCTTACTCTGCAATGCAGACATATAAACTGCGCTTTCATTGCGGGTATTCTGCCGTGTCAGCAGGCCATAATTATCTCATGTCGTATAATTTTTATTGTAAGCCTCTGTGATTTCTTTACCGGGAATGAATGCCCGCCCGTGCCAGATATCAGTGCCACTCTCCGGTTGTTATAGTCTGCCAGGCATGTGATACAATACATGCCGAAAATTTATGCCATCCATTACTTTATGGGATCACTTCTTTATGGCTCAGCTTTATTTCTATTACTCGGCGATGAATGCCGGTAAGTCCACCTCGTTGCTGCAATCTTCATATAATTATCAAGAACGTGGTATGCGCACGCTGGTGTTAACAGCAGAACTCGATAACCGGTATGGTCAGGGTAAAGTCAGTTCGCGAATCGGCTTGTCGTCTCCTGCAGAGCTTTACAACACAGAGACAGAACTCTTCAATCTGGTGGCTCAGGAGAACCGCACACAGCGTTTGAGTTGCGTTCTGATTGATGAGTGCCAGTTTCTCACCAAAGCTCAGGTATCGCAGCTGACGGACGTTGTGGACGATCTGGATGTGCCTGTACTTTGCTATGGTCTGAGAACGGATTTTCGCGGAGAGCTTTTTGAGGGCAGTGAATATCTGCTGGCCTGGGCGGATAAACTGGTTGAGCTTAAAACCATCTGCCATTGTGGTCGCAAAGCCAACCGCAACCTGAGACTGGATGAGAACGGTAACGCCTTACATGATGGCGCACAGGTCGTTATTGGCGGTGATGAAAGTTATGTTTCGGTCTGCCGTAAGCATTACAAAGAAGCGATGGCTGCGTTTGATGGCAGGGATGAAAGTAAGACTCTCTAAGTCATGAGCGCTGACTAAGTTCGATGAGCCAGAGTTGAATGATAAATCGCGAATTCGGACCATAAAAAAACCCGCCTTTCAGCGGGTTTTTTACTATCAGTATCTCAGCAGATTATTTTTTGCTGGTTTTCTTTTCAGCTTTTGGCGCAGGAGCAGCAACTTCTTCTGCTACGTCTTCACTGTATTCACGGCCGTAGTAAGTATCCATCAGAATCTGTTTCAATTCGGCGATCAGCGGGTAACGTGGGTTAGCACCGGTACACTGGTCATCAAACGCATCTTCAGACAGTTTATCTACTTTAGCCAGGAAGTCAGCTTCCTGAACGCCAGCTTCACGAATAGAGGTTGGGATACCTAGTTCAGCTTTGATTTCATCCAACCAGGTCAGCAGTTTCTGGATTTTCTGTGCAGTACGGTCACCAGGAGCGCCCAGACCTAAATGGTCTGCAATTTCTGCGTAACGACGACGCGCTTGCGGACGGTCATACTGACTGAAAGCCGTCTGTTTCGTTGGGTTATCGTTGGCGTTATAACGGATAACGTTTGAAATCAGCATGGCGTTAGCCAGACCGTGCGGAATGTGGAACTCTGAACCCAGTTTGTGGGCCATTGAGTGACAAACCCCAAGGAAGGCGTTAGCAAACGCGATACCCGCGATAGTCGCCGCATTGTGAACACGTTCACGGGCAACCGGGTTTTTAGCGCCATCTTTGTAGCTGGCTGGCAGGTTTTCTTTCAGCAGTTTCAGTGCCTGCAGAGCCTGACCGTCGGAGTATTCGTTCGCCAGTACAGAAACATAAGCTTCCAGTGCGTGAGTGACGGCATCCAGACCACCGAAGGCACACAGTGATTTCGGCATGTTCATGACAAGATTGGCGTCAACGATAGCCATGTCAGGTGTCAGAGCATAGTCAGCCAGTGGGTATTTCTGGCCAGTCGCATCGTCAGTAACAACGGCAAATGGTGTAACTTCTGAACCAGTACCGGAAGTGGTCGTGACGGCGATCATTTTCGCTTTTACGCCCATTTTCGGGAATTTGTAGATACGTTTACGGATATCCATAAAACGCAGCGCCAAATCTTCGAACTGAGTATTCGGGTGTTCATACAGAACCCACATAATCTTCGCAGCATCCATTGGTGAACCACCACCCAGCGCGATGATAACGTCTGGTTTGAAGGAGTTCATCTGCTCAGCACCTTTACGAACAATGCTCAGCGTCGGGTCAGCTTCAACTTCGAAGAATACTTCAGTTTCAATACCATGACCTTTCAGAACGCTGGTGATCTGATCGGCATAGCCGTTATTGAACAGGAAGCGGTCAGTTACGATGAAGGCGCGTTTTGCTCCATCAGTCGCCACTTCTTCCAGTGCGATTGGCAGTGAGCCACGACGGAAGTAGATAGATTTAGGAAGTTTATGCCACAACATGTTTTCTGCTCGCTTCGCTACAGTTTTCTTGTTGATCAAGTGTTTAGGACCGACGTTTTCAGAGATGGAGTTACCACCCCAGGAACCGCAACCCAGCGTCAGAGACGGAGCAAGTTTGAAGTTGTACAGGTCACCGATACCACCCTGTGAAGCCGGGGTGTTGATCAGAATACGTGCGGTTTTCATTTTGTTGCCAAAATAATTCACACGTTCTGGTTGGTTGTCCTGGTCTGTATACAGGCAAGAGGTATGGCCGATACCGCCCATTTCTACCAGTTTCTCTGCTTTAGCGACGGCGTCTTCGAAATTCTTAGCGCGGTACATAGCGAGGGTAGGGGACAGTTTTTCATGCGCAAACGGTTCAGATTCGTCAACAATGGTGACTTCACCGATGAGCACTTTAGTATTCGCAGGCACTTTAATGCCAGCCATTTCAGCAATTTTCACTGCTGGCTGACCTACGATAGCGGCGTTGAGGCCGCCATTTTTCAGAATGATATCTGAAACGGCTTTGAGTTCTTTACCCTGCAGCATGTAGCCGCCGTGAGAAGCGAAACGTTCACGGACTGCATTATAAGCTGAATCAACCACGATGATGGACTGCTCAGAGGCACAGATGACACCGTTATCGAAGGTTTTAGACATCAGGACGGAAGCAACAACACGTTTGATATCTGCGGTTTCATCAACAACGACTGGTGTATTACCTGCACCCACGCCGATTGCTGGTTTACCGGAGCTATAAGCTGCTTTAACCATGCCCGGACCACCTGTTGCCAGAATCAGGTTCAGATCCGGGTGGTGCATCAGTTGGTTGGAAAGCTCTACGCTTGGTTCATCAATCCAGCCAATGATATCTTTTGGCGCGCCGGCAGCGATGGCCGCTTGCAGAACGATATCCGCAGCTTTGTTCGTTGCATTCTTGGCACGTGGATGTGGAGAGAAGATAATACCGTTACGGGTTTTCAGGCTGATAAGCGCCTTGAAAATTGCAGTAGAAGTTGGGTTGGTAGTCGGGACGATACCGCAAATCAGACCAATTGGCTCAGCGATAGTGATGGTACCGAAGGTGTCATCCTGGCCCAGGATGCCACAAGTTTTTTCATCTTTGTAAGCATTGTAAATGTATTCAGAAGCGAAGTGGTTTTTGATCACTTTGTCTTCAACAATACCCATTCCGGATTCTTCAACAGCCAGTTTTGCCAGCAGAATTCGAGAATCGGCAGCAGCCAGGGCGGCGGCAGCGAAAATCTTATCGACTTGTTCTTGACTGAAGTTGGCATATTCGCGCTGTGCCTTCTTGACCCGAGCAACGAGTGCGTTTAGTTCAGCGACATTTGTTACAGCCATAATGCTCTCCTGATAAAGTTAAACTCTTTTAGTAAATAATCCGCCAAAGACTAGTATAGACCTGCTATCAGTCACCGTGAGAAACTAATTAAATCTAAGATTCTCAATGTGTTGTCTTTGTCTCTTTATTTGCTCAAAGAGCTTTCAGTTGTGAAGCACCGGGTAAAGCAGATGACGTTAAATAAATCACCTTCATCACTGGACGTTTTATCTTTCATGTAACGCTGAGTGACTATGTACTGAGATTACCTATTTGTAGGCAGCGTCAATTTGATCTGGATCACTAAATACTGATGCTGACACCTTTCAGCAACTTGATATTGAGAATGGTTATCAAATTCTCCCTTGGATAATACAGTTTTGTATCTAAAGTTATCAATAAAAAATCTGTTTTTTAACAAAAGTTGTATTCACTGCCTTTGTTCGGAAATCTGGTGATAAAAACTATGAAACGACGTGGCGCCTTTACGGGGATTCCAGTACATTAGCGCCCATCAAAACCTTCATCTACTGGCATAGTTATGCGGAGTTCTGCGTGAGCCAATCTTTATTAGATTTTTCAGGGTATATCAAGTTTTTCGTCGGGCTGTTTGCGCTGGTCAACCCTGTGGGGATCTTGCCAGTCTTCATCAGCATGACAAGCTATCAGGCGGCAGCGGGGCGTAATAAAACCAATATGACGGCAAACCTGTCGGTTGCCATTATATTGTCGACTGCACTTTTCCTGGGCGATGCCATTTTACATCTGTTTGGTATATCGATTGATTCATTCCGAATTGCGGGTGGGATCCTGGTGGTCACCATTGCGATGTCTATGATCAGCGGGAAACTGGGCGAGGACAAACAGAACAAGCAGGAAAAATCAGAAACAGCGATACGTGAAAATGTCGGGGTGGTTCCGCTTGCGCTACCTCTGATGGCCGGACCGGGCGCAATCAGTTCAACGATTGTATGGAGTTCACGCTATCACAGTTGGCCGAATCTGCTGGGACTGACACTTGCGATTATCTTCTTTGCATTTTGTTGCTGGTTACTGTTCAGAGCGGCACCATTGCTGGTGCGATTACTGGGGCAAACCGGGATTAACGTGATTACGCGTATCATGGGGCTTTTGCTGATGTCTCTGGGTATCGAATTTATTGTGACAGGGATTAAAGCTATTTTCCCTGGCCTGCTCTAACCTGCTGGTCACTGAATTATCACGGAAACACGGGTGGGTTTTCGTGATAATTATTACCTTTCCTTATAATGCGATGCATTAATATAGTGCAGCTAATGACTTAATTAAGCGCGTTTGCACCTAAATGTGGCGTAAAGCCACGTCTCATTCTTCTTTTCGAACCAAGTCTTCATTTCTTCTAATAAACTTAGCGAATTTTTAGCTAAATACGCATCTTTACTGCCCGTTTTGACGCTAATTTATCCACATCATTCTGTAAGGCTTGTGCATGCTGTATCGAGATGTTATTAGTGTTAACACCGCAGTTAACAGGTGTTTATCCTTGAAAACATCTTAATGTTAACGGATTGTGTCAGGCGAGTTCTTATGCAATCAGTGACGTTAATTTTGCGCTAAAAATTATCGTAAAAATGCCAATAAACAATGAGTTAACCAAGGTTTCCAAATGTTTCCTTGTGGGTGGCTCATCGGGCTTGTAACCAGTAAAAGAGAATTGCGTAACAAATTTGCAAAATTTATTGGCGCCTGTATCAGGCTTCTGATAATTTTCAAATCGCCTTCAAAAATGGAATTTTGTTAAGCGGGATGCTCTGAGTGAGAACGAATCTTGCTAGAGACAGAAAGATTGAAGCCATTTTATTTGTTTTTGGAGAGTATCGTGTCGCAATGCGTACCACAAAATTATCCTCATCCGCTTTCTGCGAAAAGAAAGCCGGGCATTGTGCTGGCGACATTACATAGTCTTTTGTTGAGTCTGCCGGTTCAGCAAAACAAACCTTCATCTCTTCTTCTCATTAATTGAATTCAGGCGCTTAACTGCGAAGGGCTTTCTATCGCCGTGAGGCGAATAAGAAAATAATATTGTTAAGGTTAGGAATAACAGTATGTGATTACCTGGTGTGACGCAGAACCTTGTTTTGTTGTGCACGGGGTAAATCAAATGGGGTGGGATCATCCTTAACGATCCCGGAAACAACATGGCGAACAACAGCCTGACGTTTCCAACGTTATTGAGTAATACATGCAGTAATAGGGGACAGCCATCTGCGGGTGGTAACTACATGGGGGCCTTTCTTGAGCAATTCGTTCCTGCTTTTGAAACCCATTGACCCAGCAAGGGTTTATCTTGCACCCGGGCGTGCAAGTTCATAATAAAAACTGGAGTTGAATAAAAATGACCAACATCACAAAAAAAAATCTGCTCGCTGCCTGCATTCTGGCTGCAGTAGGATCTGTTTCAATCAATAATGCATTCGCAGCCAACGTGCCAGCAGGCGTGACTCTGGCCGCCAAACAAGAGCTGGTGCGCAACAACGGTTCTGAAGTTCAGTCTCTCGACCCGCATAAAGTCGAAGGCGTGCCGGAATCTAACGTTATCCGTGATTTGCTGGAAGGTCTGGTAAATACCGATAGCAAAGACGGCAGCGTCATTCCTGGTGTAGCCACCAGTTGGGAAAACAAAGATTTTAAAGTCTGGACCTTCCACCTGCGCCCGGAAGCTAAATGGTCTAACGGCGACCCTGTAACAGCCGAAGATTTTGTCTACAGCTGGCAGCGTCTGGCGGATCCGAAAACTGCGTCTCCGTATGAAAGCTATCTGCAATACGGTCATATCGAAAACATTGACGACATCATCAGCGGTAAGAAAAGCCCTGATACTCTGGGTGTGAAAGCGCTTGACGACCATACCCTGCAAGTCACTCTGACCGAACCTGTTCCCTATTTCGTCAAAATGCTGTCTCACACCGCGATGAAGCCGGTAAACAAAAGTGTTGTTGAGAAATTTGGCGACAAATGGACTCAACCAGAAAACTACGTGAGCAACGGTGCATACAAACTGAAAACCTGGACCGTTAACGAACGCATTGTTCTGGAGCGTAGCCCGACTTACTGGGATAACGCGAAAACCGTTATTAATCAGGTCACTTACCTGCCAATCTCCTCTGAAGTGACTGACGTTAACCGCTACCGTAGCGGCGAAATCGACATGACTTATAACAACATGCCGATCGAACTGTTCCAGAAACTGAAAAAAGAAATCCCGACCGAAGTCCACGTTGACCCGTACCTGTGCACTTATTACTACGAAATCAATAACCAGAAAGCACCATTCACTGATTCACGCGTTCGTGAAGCGCTGAAACTGGGCCTGGATCGCGACATCATCGTGAACAAAGTAAAAGCGCAGGGCGATTTGCCAGCTTATGGCTATACCCCTCCTTACACTGATGGTGCAAAACTGACGCCTCCGGCCTGGTTTAAAGAGACTCAGGAACAGCGTAACGAGCAGGCTAAAAAACTGCTGGCTGAAGCGGGTTATACCCCAGCTAAACCACTTACTTTCGACCTGCTGTACAACACGTCTGATCTGCACAAAAAACTGGCTATCGCCGCTGCCGCTATCTGGAAGAAAAACCTGGGTGTTGACGTGAAACTCGTTAACCAGGAGTGGAAAACCTTCCTGGACAGCCGTCATCAGGGCAACTTCGATATCGCCCGTGCTGGCTGGTGCTCCGATTACAACGAACCTTCTTCCTTCCTGAACACTATGCTGTCTGACAGCAGCAACAACACGGCTCACTATAAGAGCCCTGCGTTTGATAAAGACATCGCGGACACGCTGACCGCGAAAACTGACGAAGAACGCGCAGCGCTGTATCAGAAAGCTGAAACCCAGCTCGATAAAGATTCTGCGATTGTGCCTGTCTATTACTACGTGAACGCGCGTCTGGTGAAACCATACGTTGGTGGTTACACCGGTAAAGATCCACAGGACAACGTCTACGTTAAAGACTTATACATCATCAAACACTAATTAATCAGTGTCAGAGCAAGGCATCCCCGAGCTGCCTTGCTCCTTCTTTATTGATGAAGGTAATGTTTTTAGTGCCGGTTTTCGGTGCTGAAGCAAAGAGCCACCACGGCGGCTATCACCCGATAGTCGTCGTGACCAAGCCAAAACTATCAAGCTGTAGTGACAGGCTTAGAAACAGGTACGGGCAATGTTAAAGTTTATTTTACGCCGCTGTCTGGAAGCGATTCCGACGCTATTCATTCTGATCACCATTTCGTTTTTTATGATGCGTCTTGCACCTGGCAGCCCTTTTACGGGTGAGCGTAATCTTCCGCCAGAAGTGATGGCGAACATTGAGGCGAAATATCACCTCAATGACCCAATGTATAAGCAATATTTCCATTATTTAGAACAACTGGCGAAAGGCGATTTTGGCCCGTCGTTCAAATATAAGGACTACACCGTTAATGATCTGGTTGCGGCTTCTTTCCCGGTTTCAGCGAAACTGGGTCTGGCGGCATTTATCATGGCGATTGTGTTTGGAGTCAGTGCGGGCGTTATCGCAGCACTCAACCAGAACACGAAATGGGATTACACGGTGATGGGCGTTGCGATGACGGGGGTGGTCATACCCAGTTTCGTGGTTGCGCCGTTACTGGTGCTGATATTTGCCATCACGCTTAAATGGTTGCCTGGCGGCGGCTGGAATGGCGGTGGTGCCAAATATATGATCCTGCCGATGGTGGCACTGTCACTGGCTTATATCGCCAGTATTGCGCGTATCACCCGCGGTTCAATGATCGAAATTCTGCATTCCAACTTCATCCGTACAGCTCGCGCCAAAGGGTTGCCGCTGCGTCGCATCATTTTGCGCCACGCGCTTAAACCTGCACTGCTGCCGGTATTGTCATACATGGGACCGGCCTTCGTTGGGATCATCACCGGTTCGATGGTCATCGAGAGCATTTTCGGATTGCCGGGCATTGGCCAGCTGTTTGTTAACGGTGCATTAAACCGTGACTACTCACTGGTCTTGAGCCTGACCATTTTAGTGGGCGCATTGACCATATTATTCAATGCGATCGTCGACGTGCTTTATGCCGTCATCGACCCGAAAATCCGTTATTAATGCCGGAGTACGTCAATGATGTTAAGTAAGAAAAATAGCGACGTCGTGGAAAACTTCAGCGAAAAACTCGAAGTTGAAGGCCGCAGTCTGTGGCAGGATGCACGACGTCGTTTTATGCACAACCGTGCGGCGGTCACCAGCCTGATCGTGCTGGCATTTATCGCGCTATTCGTGGCGTTTGCGCCGATGTTATCCCAGTTTTCCTACGATGATACCGACTGGAATATGATGTCAGCGGCACCTGATTTTGCTTCTCACCACTATTTCGGCACTGACTCTTCAGGCCGTGATTTGCTGGTACGTGTGGCGATCGGCGGACGTATTTCCCTGATGGTCGGTGTAGCGGCAGCGTTAGTGGCCGTTATTCTCGGTACGCTTTACGGGTCGTTGTCCGGTTATCTGGGCGGTAAAATTGACTCCGCAATGATGCGTCTGCTGGAAATTCTCAACTCCTTCCCGTTCATGTTCTTCGTTATTCTGCTGGTGACCTTCTTCGGGCAAAACATCCTGCTGATATTCGTGGCGATCGGGATGGTGTCCTGGCTGGACATGGCGCGTATCGTGCGTGGACAGACTCTCAGCCTCAAGCGTAAAGAATTCATCGAAGCGGCGCTGGTGAGTGGTGTGAGCACGCGCAATATTGTCCTGCGTCACATTGTTCCCAATGTGCTGGGCGTTGTCGTGGTCTACGCATCGCTGCTGGTGCCGAGCATGATTTTGTTTGAATCCTTCCTGAGCTTCCTGGGATTGGGTACACAGGAACCACTGAGCAGTTGGGGCGCGTTGTTAAGCGATGGCGCCAACTCGATGGAAGTTTCACCTTGGTTACTGCTGTTCCCGGCAGGCTTCCTGGTTGTAACTCTGTTTTGTTTCAATTTTATCGGCGATGGCTTGCGTGATGCCCTCGACCCGAAAGATCGTTAAGGAGTGCAATCATGAGCACCATTGAACATTCCACATTTGCAGCCCCCGCCGCGGTTGACGGCAAAGTTCCGCCAATCTTACTTGATGTTCAGGATTTGCGCGTCACGTTCGAGACTCCGGACGGTGACGTTACCGCAGTGAACGATCTGAATTTCGATCTGCGTGCTGGCGAAACGCTGGGCATTGTGGGCGAATCCGGTTCTGGCAAATCACAAACCGCCTTTGCTCTGATGGGATTACTGGCCAGTAATGGCCGCATCGGCGGTTCGGCGAAATTTAATGGCCGCGAAATCCTCAATCTGCCACAACAACAGCTCAATAAGCTGCGCGCAGAACAGATTTCGATGATCTTCCAGGATCCGATGACCTCTCTCAACCCGTACATGCGCGTGGGTGAACAGTTGATGGAAGTCCTGATCCTGCATAAAAAAATGAGTAAGCGCGAAGCGTTTGAAGAATCCGTACGCATGCTGGACGCGGTGAAAATGCCGGAAGCCCGCAAGCGTATGAAAATGTTCCCACATGAATTCTCCGGTGGTATGCGCCAGCGTGTGATGATTGCAATGGCGTTGTTGTGCCGCCCTAAATTGCTGATTGCCGATGAGCCGACCACGGCGCTGGACGTGACCGTTCAGGCGCAAATCATGACATTACTGAATGAACTGAAATCAGAGTTCAACACAGCAATCATTATGATTACGCATGACCTTGGCGTGGTGGCCGGTATCTGCGACAAAGTGCTGGTGATGTACGCCGGGCGAACCATGGAATATGGCCGTGCACGCGATGTGTTTTATGAACCTTGTCATCCTTATTCCATCGGCCTGCTCAATGCGGTTCCTCGTCTTGATGCCGAAGGTGGCGCGATGATGACTATTCCGGGCAACCCGCCAAACTTGCTGCGCCTGCCAAAAGGTTGTCCGTTCCAGCCGCGCTGTCCGCATGCGATGGATATCTGCTCCTCGGCACCGCCGCTGGAGCGTTTCGGGGATGGCCGTTTGCGTGCATGCTATAAGCCGCTGGAGGAGCTGGTATGACAGACAACACAATCATGAACAGTGCGGCAATGAACACCCACGCGCCAGAGAAAAAAGTTCTGCTCGAAGTGGCTGATCTTAAAGTCCATTTCGACATCAAAGACGGTAAACAATGGTTCTGGCAGCCCTCGAAAACCCTGAAAGCCGTCGACGGCGTGACCCTGCGTCTTTATGAAGGGGAAACGCTGGGCGTAGTGGGGGAATCCGGTTGTGGTAAATCGACCTTTGCCCGTGCGCTGATCGGGTTGGTGAAAGCCACTGACGGTCGTGTCGCATGGCTGGGCAAAGATCTGCTGAATATGTCGGACAGCGAGTGGCGCCACACGCGCAGTGATATCCAGATGATTTTCCAGGATCCGCTGGCGTCCCTGAACCCGCGTATGACCATCGGTGAAATCATTGCCGAGCCGCTGAAAACCTATAATCCGAAGATGCCTCGTCTTGAGGTGAAGGAAAAAGTGAAGGCAATGATGTTAAAGGTCGGGCTGCTGCCTAACCTGATTAACCGTTACCCGCACGAATTCTCCGGTGGTCAGTGTCAGCGTATTGGCATCGCGCGCGCACTCATCCTGGAACCGAAACTGATTATCTGTGATGAGCCAGTCTCTGCACTGGATGTGTCCATCCAGGCGCAGGTGGTTAACCTGCTTCAGCAGTTGCAGCGTGAAATGGGCTTGTCGCTGATTTTCATCGCGCACGATCTGGCGGTGGTAAAGCACATCTCTGACCGTGTTCTGGTGATGTATCTTGGTCATGCCGTCGAGCTGGGGACTTATGATGAGGTGTACAACAATCCTCAGCATCCGTATACCCGTGCCCTGATGTCTGCGGTGCCGGTTCCTGATCCGGACAAAGAGCGCAACAAAGTCATTCAGTTGCTGGAAGGGGAGTTACCTTCGCCAATTAATCCGCCGTCAGGTTGCGTGTTCCGTACCCGCTGCCCGATCGCCGGACCAGAATGTGCGATAACCCGTCCGTTGCTGGAAGGCAGCTTCCGCCACGCGGTATCTTGTCTGAAAGTCGATCCGCTCTGATAAATATTCTCAGACGGAAAGCATAAAAAAACCTGCCAATGGCAGGTTTTTTTCGTCTTCGTTATCTTTATGTATCGTTCTGCTAAGTCATTCAGATTGGATCAAGGCGGCAATTGAGTGAATTCCCGGGAGCTGACTTATGTCAGTGACCGGGGTGAATGAAAGCAGCCAACACAGAGCCGGTCTGAAGGACGACGGAGAAGATTATTCTTTCCAGAGGATATGGCAGAGCTTGTGATCTTTCTCGCGACACAGCAGAACACGGGCGAAAATATCATTGATAGGCTGGTCTTCAGCGTCAGCCAGGCCAATCACCACTTCAGCAAAGAAGTCCGGATTTAAGTCGAAATCCACGTGCTCAACCCAGTCTTCAGCCGGGTCATATAATTCAGCGCCGCCACGTTCTTCAAATTGCAGATTGAAGATCAGGATGTCTGCCGGATCAAGGTTATCTCCGGCCAGTTCCAGAAAGATGTCGTAGGCTTGTTCAAGCGTTTCGTCTTCGGTCAGGCGATTATTCAGGTCCATATCATTCTCGTTTACAGATGAGTGTATTCAGGCTGGTTCAGGCCGGTACTGTGTGTATTACATCATGCCCGACGTGGCTTTTACAGCAGCGGACTGAAAAAGTAGAACAATCGTTCGACGATGCGGTGCCAGAAAGGACGTTTAAGCCAGGCTTCCACATCCAGCAAATGCGAGCGGGCAATATAATCTTCCTGCACGCGGCCCAAATCATCGCCAAATCCGGCGTCATCAATGACCAGTGTTATCTCAAAATTGAGCCACAGACTGCGCATATCCAGATTCACCGTGCCGACCAGACTGAGCTGGCCGTCGACCAGAATACTTTTGGTATGCAGCAGGCCGTCTTCGAACTGGTAAATTTTGACACCGGCTTCCAGCAATTCGCCAAAGAACGCCTTACTTGCCCAGTTCACCATCATCGAATCGTTCTTCATCGGCAGAATGATACTGACATCCACTCCGCGCTGCGCCGCTGTGCAAATGGCATGCAGCAGATCGTCGCTTGGCACGAGATACGGTGTCGTCATCACCAGTTGTTCGCGTGCAGAATAGGTCGCGGTCAGCAGAGCCTGATGAATCATATCTTCAGGGAAGCCAGGGCCGGAAGCGATCACCTGAATGGTATGGCCGCTTTCCTGCTCGAACGGCATCTGGTTGAGATCCGGTTCCGGCGGTAAAATCCGTTTGCCGGTTTCAATCTCCCAGTCGCAGGAATACACGATACCCATTGTGGTGGCGACAGGGCCTTCCATGCGCGCCATCAAGTCCACCCACTGACCGACGCCAGCATCCTGTTTGAAGAAACGCGGATCGACCATATTCATGCTGCCGGTATAGGCGACATAGTTGTCGATCAGTACGACTTTACGGTGCTGACGCAGATCCATCCGGCGCAGGAACACACGGAACAGATTCACCTGCAACGCTTCAACGACTTCGATACCCGCGTTGCGCATCATGGCCGGGTAAGGGCTGCGGAAAAAGGCCACGCTGCCAGCGGAATCCAGCATCAGACGGCAATGAATGCCACGGCGAGAGGCCGCCATCAGGGATTCTGCGACCTGATCAACCAGACCGCCCGGTTGCCAGATATAAAACACCATTTCGATGTTACTGCGTGCCAGTCCGATATCACGCATCATCGCGTGCAGCACGTCATCGCTGGTGGTCAGCAGTTGCAACTGATTACCTTTTACACCGGCAATGCCCTGACGGCGCTCGCAAAGCTGGAAAAGTGAGGCGGCAATTTCACTGTTCTCAGTGGCAAAAATACGCTTACAGTCTTTGAGATCATTGAGCCAGCGGGCGGTGGAGGGCCACATGGCTTTTGCCCGTTCCGCACGGCGTTTGCCTAAGTGCAGTTCCCCAAACGACAGATAGGCAATAATACCGACCAGCGGAATGATGTAGATGATCAGCAGCCATGCCATTGCGGACGGAACTGCCCGGCGCTTCATCAGAATGCGCAGGGTGACACCGGCAATCAGTAACCAGTAACCGAAAACCAGAAGACCGCTGATTACCGTATAAAATGTTGTCATAAAGGCGAAAAGTCCTGTTCGCAAGCCATCGGCATGAGTGTACGTGAAAGGGGAAACCTTTTAACTAACTTTATCCTGCTAATCAATCAGCTACCTCTGTAATCTGTATCAGATTAATAAAAGAGTCATCGCCCTGACATCAAGGTTAGCTGATAACGTGGAGGAAGGGGGAAAACAAGACTTGGATCACAACGTCATCGGCCTATAATGTCCCGCAGTTTTTCCGCTCAAGACACTTTCTGTAAAAGAAGCGCTTTCGTTAAAGAAGCAGCCACGGGCATTACGGGACACAAGTGAATGAAACACAGTAGAAATGAAGTCGGCCGGTGGCGGATGTTACGCCAGACCCAGCGCCGGAGAAGCCGCTGGCTGGAAGGGCAGTCAAGACGCTACCGCCATATTTACCGTATTCGTCAAATCCATCATCAGCAGCACCAGCGCCTTTCATTGTATGCCGTGAACTACGAATGGAATTCCTGATTAACGGGATTTAGGCTGAAAAAGCGCGCCACATTTTTTGCAGACCAGCGTGGCGTTTTTGCGCACTTTCGAGCTCATCTGTTCTGAAACATAACCGCATTCCGGGCAGGTGACCTTCGTGGTCGTGCTGGTTAGAAACTTCAGTCCGTCGAAGAATGACATAATGCTTACCTCATGGGTAGGGGTAAGCATTCTAACACAGAAGCGATGAATGCAATGTGACGGCATTCGGGGAATCACGCCATGAGGTGTGATGTCATGGCGCGTGAGGGGTGAAATCAGTCGAAAAGCTCTGAAAGGAAGCTCTTCTTTTTATAGGGCTTTTGGGACGGGTAATGGCCGCGGTTGTCATAATTGCCTTGCGGCCGGTGATCGTCTCGACGGTCACGTTCCTCATAGCGTGCAGTTGCAGGGCGTTCTGCGGCCTGTAATGTGGCAGATTTCTCGATGATTTTATCCAGCTCACCGCGATCCAGCCATACTCCGCGACAGTCAGGACAATAATCGATTTCAATGCCCTGACGTTCGGACATCACTAACTGACTTTCTTTGCATACCGGACATTGCATATCAGGTTCTCCGCTCGACTGTTAAAGAAAAAAGGCGCAGGTAACTGTTTGAGTAACCGGATATTTAGACAATCAACTGACGTAAGCAAAAGTAAAGTTGATTAAAGAGAAGGCGGGAAGGCACAGGGAATAGCGGGCAGCCCGAAAAACTGCCCATAAAACATCAGAATACGCGTTTGAACGGTTTGACAGTCACGGCTTTATACACGCCAGCTTTAACGTACGGATCGGCATCTGCCCACACTCTGGCGTCTTCCAGTGTTTCGAATTCGACAATCAGCACGGATCCGGTCATGCCGGCGGCGCCCGGATCTTCGCTGTCAATGGACGGGGTCGGACCTGCAATCAGTACGCGGCCTTGTTCATGCAATTTTTTCAGGCGTTCGATGTGAGCAGGGCGGGCAGCAGCACGTTTCTCCAGCGAGTCGGAAACATCTTCAGAATAAATAACGTAAAGCATGAGTCACCTTTAATGGGGTTTTAGTGAGCGTTTTTTGGCAGCCAGAGGCTGCCTGACTATTTTACAGAATTAACATAGCTAAACCTGAAGTCCGGGGAAAGCGCTTTGCGTAGGATCAAAACAAGGGTTATTTGAGAATAGTTGTCATCTCGGTGTTGAATATGATTGCTATTTACATTTAAACTTGCGGCTTCACGGGGAAAATGAATCATTATGCCGCTAAAAAAGTTTAGATTTATCCGCAAGGTGACGGTGCCGGTTTTGCTTGCTGTTAGTTTACATGTCGCAGTCATTGCGGGCGTGTTGTATATGACGGTGGGCGAGTCAATCAAATTGCCAAGTCAGGATCAGAAGGTGATGAGTGTAACGATGGTCAATCCGGCCGACTTTGCACCCCCTCCGCCGCCGCCACAACCTGAACCGACACCGCCAGCACCTGAGCCGGAACCGGAAGTCGTGCCGGAGCCACCGCCGCCGCCTGAAGCCGTTGTGATTCCGGAGCCCCCAAAACCTAAGCCAAAACCGGTGAAAAAGCCGGTCGTTAAACCGAAGGTGAAACCCGTTGAACGTCCCGTCGAAAAACCGGCGCAAACGGTACAAACTGCCCCGGTAACCAGCAACCAGCCGGTCACTAAACCCGTGAGTCAGCCTCCGGCGTCTACCAATGCGCAGAGCAATACCGGTCCGCGGCCGCTGCAGCGTGGCGAACCTGCTTATCCGGCGCGAGCACTGGCCTTACGTATCGAAGGGCGGGTTCGTGTACAGTTTGATGTGGACAGCGATGGTCGTGTGCAAAACGTACGTGTTCTGTCAGCTGAGCCGCGCAATATGTTTGAGCGGGAAGTGAAACAGGCGATGAGCAAATGGCGCTATGAACCGAAGGCTGCCAGCAATCTCGTGGTGAACCTGGTGTTCAGGATTAAAGGCGGTTCTGCTGTCGAATAAGCCAGGACAGGTCATCACCAGTGATTTCCACGCAAAAAAAGGTCGCCATGAAGGCTAATGCCGGTCACTTAAGGTGACCGGCATTGTTTTTTAAGGGATATTTCGACCTTTTTTCTCTCACTTCCCTGACATATTCACGCTCACGTCTCGAGGGCAGTTTTAGCATCGCTGCGTTGCTGTAAAAATGCTTCAGATGACCCGGGATGGCTCCCGCTGATGCCCACGGCAGCCCGATTAACAACCGTAATATCTCCGACACTGCACCGCTAAAACTCAGCTGATAAGGCAGATAATCTCCCTTCAGGCTGAACGCCATCTTGATCATCTGGTAACGAATTAGGTTATAACTCAGCAGGATACCCCACAGTTCCTGCCTCACCATTTCCGGCAGTTTGCTTCTCAGCGCCCACCGGTTCCCCAGTAAAAACTGCTTCGTCTCCCGGTATCCTAACTCGATTTCCCAGCGATGCTTATAAAGCTCCGCCACGCTGGCGGCCGGATAACGCATCGCATCCGTCATTGACGTCAGAACCTGCCGTTCAACGCCATTGACCTTCCGGCGGATAAGCCGCACGGTCATTTCTTCCGGCAGTCCTTCCCACTGTTTTCTGGCCTGCGGTGACGTTTTCAGCCGTATCAGCTCGTCCTGTTTGCCGGGCTTACACACCACCTCGTACTGCGTGTTCTTTTTCAGCGGCGTCAGCCAGTGGCGATTTTCGCCCGCATTATGCCAGTCATGTAGCAGGCCTAAAGAGTAAAAACCCTTATCGAACAGCGTAATACTGTTATCCGGCGCGCTGGCTGCCAGCTTTGCCGCCAGGCGCATCTCGTTCACGTCGTAACTGTCCATCACACTGGCCCGCAACAGGTGGCTGCTCAGTTCCATCAGGCAGACCATGCGGACCTGAGGATATCCGCGTTCACCGTGCTGGTTCGAAGCCTTACCGAAGGCCTCTGCATTTTCAGGCGTGTCCTGCGTATGCCAGACTACGCCATCGACGGCATTGAGTGTCAGTCCGTGCCAGAGAGGATGTTTTGCCTCTGCATGCCAGTGTTGCTGAGTGATATCAAACAGAACCCGGATGGCATCTTCACCTAACGTTTTTCTGCGGGCAATAACGGAGCTGGGTGCGGTGAATGAGCGTCCGGTTCGGTCAACAATATCCATCAGATTAACGATATGACTCATAGGCTTATTGTTGAATATGGCCATGCCGATAACCAGCCAGACCATGGACTCGAGGGGGAGTTTACGCTTGCGTAGGGTGACGGTGTCAGTGAGAGAAAAAGCTTGCTGAATGAGGTCCGGAGACAGGAGGTCAGCGAGGCTTTGAACTTCATCGGGGGCAGTAAGATTGATAATACCGAGAGCTTGTGAAAGTTCCATTTAAAAAGGGTCCATGATGAGCATGAACCCTTTTTACACGAGCCACCGGATCGGTCAACTGATCCTTAAACGATCGGCATTAGCCATGAAGGCGACCTTTTTACTTCCAGTCTTTTACTTCCCATCATACAGAACCGGCTTAGTCCTGAGAGACACCGTCGGAATCGACGCTGAAATTACTGCGACCGTCAGGCAACTGGCGCGATTTCCCTTCATCATCTACAGCAACATACGTAAACACCGCTTCAGTGGCTCTGTAACGCTGTCCGATGGGCTCAGAAGAGACTTTCTTCACCCACACTTCCACGTTGATGGTGATCGAGCTGTTACCGGTACGAATACAGCGTGCGTAGCAGCACACCACATCCCCGACAGCCACGGGTTTAAGAAACGTCATGCCGTCAACGCGTACGGTCACTACGCGACCTTTGGCGATTTCTTTCGCCTGAATCGCCCCGCCCATATCCATCTGCGACATCAGCCATCCGCCAAAGATGTCGCCATTCGCATTGGTGTCAGCTGGCATCGCCAGCGTACGCAACACCATTTCACCATTGGGTAAGCTATGTTTTTCGTTCATACGATAGGCTTCACACAGTTCAACAATTTGAAAAAGTAAGGCCTTTCAAAGAAAGGCCCGTGCAGAAGAATGCTTATTTTTTTTCGTCATCCGGCATATGCCGGTAAATATAGACGCCACTCAACAGGGTGAATACCAGCGTCAGTGCGGTCAGGCCAAATACCTTGAAGTTAACCCAGATATTCTGCGGTAACCAAAAGGCCACATAGATATTGGCCAGTCCGCACAGCAGGAAAAAGATGGCCCAGCTGACGTTCAGTTTATTCCATACGTGATCCGGCAATGTCAGCTCTTTACCCAACATACGCTGGATTAACGGCTTTTTCAGAACCAGCTGGCTGATCAGTAATGCACCGGAGAACAGCATATAAATAACTGTCACTTTCCATTTAATGAATTCGTCATTGTGGAAAACCAGTGTCAGGGTGCCGAAAACAGCGACCATCGCGAAGGTGATTAACGTCATCTTCTCGATTTTGCGATACAGAATCCAGGTAATCACTAACGCTAACGCGGTGGCCGCAATTAACGCGCCTGATGCGACAAAAATATCGTAAAGCTTATAAACCACAAAAAAGACAATCAGGGGAAGAAAATCGAGGAGCTGCTTCATACTTCATTCCATGTTTTATGTATGGGATGACTATACCGGAATCATTTCGCGGACAAAAGAAAAGGGCGCCGGAGCGCCCCTGAAAAAGTTATGTCTATATTATGCATGTAATTTCATGTAAAGACGGAACAGATAAATCAGCATAAAGGCGCTGATCAGGTTGCTCACTGCGCCGAGGATCACTGCACCAATCATCGGATTCAGCGCACTCAGTACGCCAACAAACAGCATCAGCACCACCTGCGCCACAATCCACAGCATCACGGCCGGGGCGACCAGACGCACATTGCTGAAGGCCAGGCGGGTGCTCAGGCGCATTGCTTTGAACACGCCGGCATTCTCTTTACAGGAAATAACCAGTGACATTGACCAGGCAATCGCAATCAGGAATGCCGGAACAAACAGCAGCGCCAGACCGATACGGAACATGATGCTGTAAATAAACAGCAAAATGGCCAGACGTGGCAACACCGGCAATGACGAACTCAAAATTTGCGTAATACTGGCGCGAACGCCCTGAGAAATCAGTTGGATCAACGTCAGAACGCCGCCGACCAGAATAACGTTTCCGGCGAGCGTTGACAGCAGAGCGGCCAGGCTGTAACGGAAAATCGCGCTTTGCTGCTCCGGAGTAATCTGCTGCTCAATATATCCCATCATATCGCCGACGCTCATGCCGGTCATGTTACTCATCAGTTGCCCGATGGCCTCGACCTGCTCAGATGAAGGACTTAAAACCCAGCTTAATATGACGGTGATTAATGCGGCCAGAACCGAGAGCGCCAAAACGCTACTCATCTGATTACGCATAAAATTATAACTGTCACGGTACAACGTACTGGCCGTGATAGACATGGACGCTCCTTGGCAAAAAGCAAAAATCAATAAGGCGGGGATTGTACCCTTTAAATACCCTCCGCCGATAGTTTTGCGCTGATTTCCTGTCAGACCCGTCGATCAATCTCTGCTTAAACGCAACTGAGGTGGCTGAGATCAATCGTCGGTAAATTTACATCCAGAGGGGGCAGGCCATACTTCGCACGGGCACGATCGCAGGCAGCATTGCCGATGCCATTCAACCCTGACTGATCGAATTCGCGGCACGGTGTCGGACGGTTGAGATAAACAGAACAGGAAACCGCATGTCCCACTTCACCCTCCAGGGCAACACAGCGCGGCGTTTTACTGTTCGTGCCTTGCATGCAACTCAGAAAAGGGGTGACTTGCTCTGTCAGTGCCTGCGGAACACAGCCGCCAGCCTCTTCAGATTCAGCCCAATAAAATGAAACGCGGAAATAAGCGCAGCATGCGCCACAGGTCATACAAGGATTGTTAATTTCGCCCATCTTGGAAGTTACCGACTCCTTACGGCACCAAACCAAAACTAACTATGAGTATGCAAATTACGCAGCACCATTTTTTTTAGCAACTGAAATATCACCTGTTAACAAAACAACAAAATCTCCTCATTTTTGATGCAGATCAATTCCTTTGTTTTTATAGATTTAGATCGCTTTGCGGAAGATGCATTTTCTTACTTTTTGTTTTAAAGATGTGATCCCGCATTGATCAAACCATACCAAAGAGTAGGTATCATTCGCGCGGTTTATAACTAATCCACACAAAGGGAAGGGACAATGAAAGCAGCATATTGGGCATTAGTGGCAGCAGCGGCATTTCCGGCAGTCTCGAGCGCACATCAGGCAGGGGATGTGATTTTTCGCGTAGGGACAGCCACGGTTCGTCCGACAGAAGGCTCGGACAACGTGCTGGGTCTGGGTTCATTTAATATCAATAACAACACGCAGATGGGATTAACCCTCGGTTACATGTTCACTGACAATATCGGGATGGAGTTGCTGGCAGCCACACCGTTCCAGCACAAAGTCGGTCTGCAAAGTACCGGGACTATCGCAGAAGTGAAACAATTACCGCCGTCTCTGATGGCGCAGTATTACTTTGGTGACCGTCAGGACAAATTGCGTCCGTACCTCGGAGTAGGTATCAACTACACCACATTTTATGACGCGGATTTCAACCAGACCGGGCGTGATGCCGGGCTGTCTGATTTAAGCGTCAAAGATTCCTGGGGTGTGGCAACGCAGGCTGGTCTGGATTACAACCTGGACGATAACTGGTTAATTAACATGTCTGTCTGGTGGATGGATATTGATACGGAAGTCAAATTCAAAGCTGGTGGTGAGCAGCAAAACATCAACACCCGGATCGACCCATGGGTCTTTATGTTTGGCGCCGGCTATCGTTTCTGATTTCCGGAAAGACGGTCCAAAAAAGAGGCGCTTCGGCGCCTCTTAGATTTTCAGTTTGCTACATTCCTGATTATTTCAGTCGCATATCATTCTCAATTGAACGCACACCGGCTACGCCGCGAGTCACTTCAACTGCACGGTTTGCATCTGCTGTTGACGTCACAAAACCACTCAACTGTACGCGGCCTTTAAAGGTCTCGACACTGATCTCAGTGGATTTAATGCTCTTATCTGCCAGCAGGGCAGATTTTACTTTTGTGGTGACGACGGTGTCATCGATGTAACCACCGGTTCCTTCTGATTTTTTGGTCGGCGCACAAGCGGCAACAGCCAGGACCACAACCGCTGCCATGCAGAATGCGGACAATGTTTTGAATAGCTTCATAAAATAACTCTCCATGATTTGTTATAAAACCAAAAGAAACAACATGTTAGCTGAGCAGATGATATCTCTCTCATACAGTATCATTGATCTGCAGAGTAATTTTAGTTTGGATTATTGAAATGGGTAATACAAATTAAGCGGGGTAAAAAAAAGTAAGAAATTAAAAGAAACAGAACCTTAGTCACTGTATGACTGAGGTTCTGTCTGAGAGAGGGTTAAGCGCGGGTCGCGGCCTTCATTTCACTGACAAAGCGGGAAAGCTGAGCCAGCATTTCAGAAGGCTGATGCTGATTGTTTTCGATGATACGCACCGTCGCTGAACCGGAAATAGCACCGGCTGCGCCTGCGGCCAGCGTTTCTTTCACCTGTGACGGTTCGGAAATACCAAAGCCCTGCAAGGGTGGCGCGGCATTGTATTCACGTAACTTATCAACCAAGTGATTCAGCGGCGTCAGCGCGCGTTTTTCAGTGCCTGTCACGCCTGCACGTGACAGCAAGTAAGTGTATCCGCGGCCATGAGACGAAATCTCACGCAGCAAATCGTCAGAGGCATTTGGCGGACAGATGAAGATAGGAGCGATGCCGTGGCGTAACGCGGCCGCACGGAATGGCGCAGATTCTTCAAACGGCACATCGGCAACCAGCACCGAATCGACGCCCACTTCAGCGCAACGCTGATAGAAGGTTTCAATACCATTGTGGAACACCAGGTTGGCATACATCAGCAGGCCAATCGGAATATCCGGATGCTTTTCGCGAATACGGGCCAGCATGTTGAAGCATTGCGTTGGCGTCACACCCGCAGCAAAAGCACGCAGGTTTGCATTCTGAATGGTCGGGCCATCGGCCAGAGGATCGGAGAACGGTACACCCAGTTCCAGTGCGTCGGCACCGGCTTCAATCAGCGTATCGATGATTGACAGTGACATCTCAACGCCCGGATCGCCCAGCGTGACGAAAGGAACAAATGCGCCTTCTTTTTTGCTTTCCAGACGCTTGAATAATTGCTGATAACGTTCCATTAAATCTCTCCCCGGGCAGTCAGGATGTCGTGTACGGTGAAAATGTCTTTGTCGCCGCGACCTGACAAATTCACGACCAGGATTTGTTCTTTCTCTGGCGTTTCCTTGATCAGTTTCAACGCATAAGCCAGCGCATGAGAGGATTCCAGCGCCGGAATAATCCCTTCATGGCGGGACAATTCTTTAAAGGCATCCAGCGCTTCATCATCGGTAATCGACACATATTCTGCACGGCCAATGCTGTTGAGAAAGGCGTGTTGCGGGCCGACGGACGGGAAATCCAGACCGGCTGAAATCGAGTAGGATTCTTCAATCTGACCCTCAGACGTCTGCATCATTGGCGCTTTCATGCCGAAATAAATGCCGACGTGACCGTGTTTAAGCGGCGCGCCGTGTTGTCCGGTTTCGATACCCAGACCACCCGGTTCAACCCCAATCAGTTTCACGCTGGTGTCGTCGATGAAATCTGCAAACATGCCAATGGCATTGGAACCGCCACCGACGCAGGCAATCACCGCATCCGGCAGACAGCCTTCGCGTTCCTGCATCTGGGATTTGGTTTCTTCGCCGATCATGCGCTGGAATTCGCGCACGATAGTCGGATACGGATGCGGGCCTGCTGCGGTGCCCAGCATGTAGTGTGCTGTTTCATAGCTGCCTGACCAGTCACGCAGTGCCTCATTACAGGCATCTTTCAGCGTGGATGAACCGCTGTGTACCGGGATCACTTCCGCACCCATCAGGCGCATACGGAACACGTTTGGCGACTGACGCTCAATGTCTTTGGCACCCATATAAATGCGGCATTTCAGACCGAGCAGGGCGCAGGCCAGAGCCGATGCCACACCGTGCTGGCCGGCACCGGTTTCAGCAATGATTTCTGTTTTGCCCATGCGTTTTGCCAGCAATGCCTGACCCAACACCTGGTTAGTCTTATGTGCGCCGCCGTGCAGCAAATCTTCACGCTTAAGATACAGCTTGGTTTTAGTACCGGCGGTGAGGTTTTTGCACAGTGTCAGCGCCGTCGGGCGACCTGCGTAGTTTTTCAGCAAATCAATGAATTCGGCCTGAAACTCAGGGTCGCGCTGTGCGCTGACAAAAGCTTCTTCCAGCTGAGCCAGCGCAGGCATCAGAATTTGCGGGACATACTGGCCGCCAAATTCGCCAAAGTAGGGATTAAGTAAAGTCATGTTATCGCGTCCTGTCTGTCAATTTTTGCGTCATTGCGTGCGGCTTAATACGCCCGCAATGTCTGGAATACGGCATTAATTTTCCCGGCATCTTTGATGCCCGGCTCGCTTTCAACACCTGAGTTGAAATCCAGGCCTGCGCAACCGAGTTGTGCGGCTTCGACGCAGTTATCTGCGCTCAGTCCACCGGCGAGCAAGGTATTGCTCAAATCCTGACCGGCCAGTTTGCTCCAGTCGAACCGGTGACCCGTGCCCCCTTTGCCGTTGTCCAGGACGTAACGATCCACGTGATTCAGGTCGCGCGCTGGCAATGTTTCTTTGACGCTCAGCGCTTTCCAGATCTGAACCGTTTGCGGCAAGGCTGTGCGCAGGGCATCGATATAAACCTGATCTTCGTCGCCATGAAGCTGCACGGCGGTCAGGTTTAATGTCTGAGCCGTCTGGGCCACTGTGGTGATTTCTTCATCGCGGAACACGCCGACATACTTCAGCGGTGCGCCGTTCTGCACTTCTTTCGCCTGCGTCTGTGTCACGAAACGCGGTGAGGCTTCAACAAAAATCAGCCCGCCATAAATAGCACCAGCTTCGTGCGCGGCTTTGGCATCCTGAGCGCGGGTCAGGCCACAGACCTTGTTTTCACCGAGCAGCACGCGACGAACGGCACTGCTCAGGTCTTGTTCCGACATCAGCGCACTGCCGATCAGGAAGCCATTGGCGAAGCGGCTCAGTTCACGGATTTGTCCGTAAGTATTAATACCTGATTCACTGATGACCGTGACGCCATGCGGTACGCGCGGTGCCAGCTCACGGGTGCGGTTCAGGTCGATAGACAAATCGCGCAAATCGCGGTTATTGATACCGACGACTTTGGCTTTCAGTTTAACGGCGCGATCCAGTTCTTCTTCATTACTGGCCTCCGTCAGCACCCCCATGTTAAGGCTGTGAGCAACCGCGGCGAGCTGAACGTACTGATCGTCATCGAGCACTGACAGCATCAGCAAAATCGCATCAGCCTGATAGAAACGGGCCAGATGGATCTGATACGGGTCGATAATAAAATCTTTGCACAGCACAGGCTGTGTGACGGTTTTGCTCACCAGCGGCAGAAAATCAAAACTGCCCTGGAAGTATTTTTCGTCGGTTAATACTGAAATGGCGGAAGCATGGTCTTTATAAACACTGGCGATTTCTACCGGATCGAAGTTTTCGCGGATCTTCCCTTTCGACGGAGAGGCTTGTTTACACTCCAGAATAAAAGCCGTTCTTGCCCCTTGCAGGGCATGGTAGAAACTGCGCTGGCTCTGAGTTATGTCGTTCTGAAAGCTGGCCAGCGGTTGCTGATCTTTACGTGCCGCGACCCAAATTTCTTTATCGCGAACAATTTTGTGGAGCACGGTTTCCTGCTGCATCACTTATCCTCTTGCTGCCAATGCCACCACGCGCTGGTAGGGTTCACCGCTGCGCATGACGTCCAAAGCCTGTTGTGCATTTTGCTTTAAATCTTCCTGACCGAACAGACGCAGTAACATCGCTACATTAACGGCCACCGCGGCTTCATGGGCCGGATCTCCTTTACCTTGTAATAAGCGTGCCAGAATGTCACGGTTTTCTTCCGGCTCGCCACCCAGCAGGGATTCTATCGGATAATTATCCATACCGAAGTCCTGTGGCGTCAGTTCGTAAGTGGTTATTTGACCGTCTTTCAGCTCCGCAACCTGCGTTGCCGCGTGGATCGCCACTTCATCCATGCCGCCGCCGTGAACCACCGCAGCACGCTCATAACCCAGTGCCCGCAATGTTTCTGCAATCGGCTGCACCAGTTCGGGGCTGTACACGCCAATCAGTGCCAGCGGAGGACGTGCCGGGTTGATCAGCGGCCCCAGCACGTTAAACAGCGTGCGGGTTTTGAGCGATTTACGCACCGGCATCGCATGGCGGAAACCGGTGTGGTATTGCGGCGCGAACAGGAAACACACACCCAGATCATCCAGCGCGGCCCGGGATTCTTCCGCAGGCATATCCAGACGGATGCCAAAAGCAGCCAGTAAATCCGATGAGCCCGAACGGCTGGACACGCTGCGGTTGCCGTGTTTAGCCACCCGTGCACCACACGCTGCCGCTACAAAGGCGCTGGCGGTGGAAATATTGATGCTGTTGGTGCCGTCGCCGCCGGTGCCGACAATGTCCGCAAACGGATAGTCAGGACGCGGGAACGGCTCGGCGTGTGCCAGCAATGCTTTGGCGGCGCCGGCGATTTCAGCCGGTTGCTCACCGCGCACTTTCATGCTGATTAATGCACCGGCCAGTTGCGCCGGTTCCAGTTCGCCATTCACGATGGCGGTAAATAGCTGCTGGCTTTCTTCCTGCGTCATTGTCTGAGCGCGGAACAGATTGTCGAGAATGCCGGGAATAGTTTGCGTTTGCATGACAGTTCTCCTTACGCCAAAGCCCAGGCCAGTGTCTGCTCAAGCAGACGGGCGCCCTGTGAAGTTAGAATGGATTCCGGATGGAACTGGAAACCACAGACGCGATCTTCTTCGTGACGTACTGCCATCACCATATCGCCGTAGCGGGCGTTGACGGTCAGTCCCTCAGGGATCTGGCTGCCGACCAGCGAGTGATAACGCGCCACCGGCAGCGGATTGTTCATACCGGCGAACATCGCTTCGTTGTCATGCGTAATAGAAGAGGCTTTGCCGTGCAGGATTTCACCGGCCTGGCCGACGAAACCGCCGTAGGTTTCCACAATTGCCTGATGACCGAGGCAGATACCGATAATCGGCAACTGACCGCGCAGACGTTTGAGCAGCTCAGGCATGCAACCGGCTTCGGACGGCGTACCCGGTCCCGGAGAAAGCACCAGCACCGGTTTTTCCAGCTGGCTGAGTTTTTCAATAATGACGTCAGCCGGGATCTGATTGCGATAAATCACCACGTTATGTCCGCTCGAGCGCAACTGATCGACGAGGTTGTATGTAAAGGAATCGACGTTATCGATGAGTAAGATATCGGCCATCTTAAAATACCTCTTTCGCATTATGGGCGGTGGCGATGGCACGCAGCACTGCACGGGCTTTATTACGGGTTTCGTCGGCTTCGGCTTGCGGAACGGAATCGAGCACCACACCGCCGCCAGCCTGTACGGTGGCGATGCCGTCTTCGACATAGGCGGAGCGGATCACGATGCAGGTATCTAAATCACCGTGAGCGGTGAAGTAACCCACTGCGCCGCCGTAGCTTCCGCGACGGGTTTGCTCGGAGGCAGAAATCAGCTGCATGGCGCGCACTTTCGGTGCGCCGGTCAGTGTGCCCATGTTCATCACGGCCTGATAAGCGTGCAGTACGTCGAGGTCATGACGCAGCGTGCCAACCACGCGGGACACCAGATGCATCACGAAGGAATAACGGTCAACTTTGGTCAGGTCGGCGACGTAACGGCTGCCCGGTTCGCAGATCCGTGCCAGATCGTTACGCGCCAAATCCACCAGCATCAGATGTTCGGCCAGCTCTTTATGGTCAGTCCGCATTTCCAGTTCGATGCGGCTGTCGAGATCCAAATCCAGTGAACCGTCAGCGCGGCGACCACGAGGGCGTGTACCGGCAATCGGATAGATTTCAATCTGACGGTTTGTCGCGTCGTATTTCAGCGCACTTTCCGGCGACGCGCCGAACAACGTGAAATCGTTATCCTGCATGAAGAACATATACGGGCTCGGGTTGTTGTTTTTCAGCGTTTCATAAGCGGCCAGCGGAGCAGGGCACGGCAGTGAGAAACGACGTGAAGGCACCACCTGGAAAATTTCACCGGCGCGGATCGCCACTTTCATCTTCTCTACCACGGCACCAAACTCTTCATCGCTCTGATTTACGCTCAGTTGCATTTCCGGCACGCTCTGGTGCGGAATGGCGTGCGGCGGTAGCTGTAACTGGTGCTGCAGTTGTTCAAGGCGGGCTTGCAGACGCTGTTTCTCTTCCGGCGACGGCGTAAACAGGCTGGCCTGCAAACGACATGAACGGTTCTGATGGTCGAGTACCAGCAGAGTTTCTGCCAGATAGAAGCAGAAATCCGGGCAACGCTGGTCAGACTCTAATGCCGGTAAATCTTCAAAACCGGCGACCAGATCGTAGGCAAACAGACCGCCGAGGAACATCGCTTCGCGCTCATCGGCAGGCGCTTCAACTGAGGTCAGAATGCTGCGTAACGCATCAAACACGGAGCGCGAACGCAGGCGGGCGTCTTCATCCTGCATCTGGTCGATGGACGGGAAACTCAGCTCGCGGCCATTCGGACGCACGTCGTTACGCATTTCAGCCGGTAACGCGGCGTCAATCAGTGAGAGTAATGACGCGCCGTTTGGCGTGAGTGCCTGAATCGAAACCCGGGAACCCAGCGCCGTGATGCGCAGGGCGCTGTCGACAATCAACAGGCTCTTCAGGTTTTCTTTGCTGGTCACTTCGGAGGACTCCAGCAGCAGGGTCGCCGGACGGGCGCCGCACAATTGATGGAAAATGGCCGTCGGGTCGCCGCGGTAACATCCTTCTGCGGTCAGCAATTCTAAACGTGGTTTCTGAATAGTCATTTTGCTTCCTGAAATTTTCTCAACGTTTGTATTAAACGGATTTCAAATTAGACGGCCACAAAAAAGCCCGCATTATGCGGGCTTCGGAAATCTTGCAGCGTCTGATGACAGCTATGCGTGATTACTCCGCCCGACAAGGGGAAGTACGCCACCAGCTGAGAACCGCCATCATGTAAGTTTTCATCATCAGACACTCTTGTTTGTTTATGAAGCTATCGTTTTTAAAACGTAAGCTTTCTGAATCGGTTTGTCACGGTGTTCATTACTGAGTTATTCCGTGAACTTGCGTACTAGTAAACTAGTTCAGAGATGTAAAGTCAACCCTCTTTTAGCGCAATTTCCCCCTTTAGTGCGGCGACGTTGTGCAAACAGTGTTGTTATAGCACTGTAACAGTGCGTAACGGCCGGGTGAAATCATCCCTAACGTGCAACGCACTAACGCGTTATGATATGTGCTGCATTCAGAAACAGGTTAATTCCCCACGTGACGATGACTTTACCAACAAACACTTCGCCTTCAGCAGACGACCAGATAACCCGCAACGCATTTACCCTTTACGATCTCCACAGCCATACCACGGCATCTGACGGCTATTTAACACCGGAAGCGCTGGTGGCGCGTGCAGTAGAAATGCGTGTCGGCGTGCTGGCGATCACCGATCACGACAGCACGGAAGGGCTGGCGCGGGCGGCGCGGGCGATTGCTGACAATCAGCTGCCACTGCAACTGGTAAACGGTGTCGAGATTTCTACGCTGTGGGAAAATCATGAGATCCATATTGTCGGGCTGGGTATCGACCCGGGGCATCCGGCGATGGTGGAATTACTGAAAGTGCAGGCCGATTTGCGTCAGCAGCGTGCGCAGGAAATGGGCCGTCGTCTGGCGAAAGCGCGCATCGAAGGCGCGTGGGAAGGTGCGTTACGTCTGGCCGATGGCGGAGCCGTCACCCGTGCACATTTTGCCCGTTATCTGGTGGAATTCGGCGCGGCTGACAACATTGCGCAGGTATTCAAAAAATACCTCGCCAAGGGCAAGACCGGCTACGTTCCGCCACAGTGGTGTACAATAGAACAAGCGATTGATGCAATTCATCAGTCTGGCGGACAGGCGGTTGTCGCCCATCCGGGACGTTATGAACTGTCCACAAAATGGCTGAAACGCTTACTGGCGTTCTTTGCTGAACAGGGTGGCGACGCGATGGAAGTCGCGCAATGTCAGCAGGCACCCAATGAGCGTGCACAACTGGCGGCTTACGCCCGTGATTATCAGTTGCTCGCCTCACAGGGATCTGATTTCCATCAGCCTTGTTCGTGGATTGAGCTGGGGCGCAAACTTTGGCTTCCCGCAGGCGTAGAACCGGTATGGCAACACTGGCCGGTCGCCGGGAAACAGCCTGAAATTGAACCGGTCTGAAGCCCGACCGTAGAAGAAGAATTAAGAGGGAAAAATGAGTCAATATTTTTATATTCATCCGGAAAACCCGCAACCCCGCCTGATTAATCAGGCCGTAGAATTGCTGCGCAAAGGCCAGGTTATCGTGTATCCGACAGATTCCGGTTATGCACTGGGTTGCCGTCTGGAAGAGAAAAACGCCATGGAGCGTATTTGCCGGATTCGTCAGCTGGACAGCAACCATAACTTCACCCTGGTGTGCCGTGATTTGTCTGAGCTGTCGACTTACGCCTATGTGGATAACGCGGCTTTCCGCCTGATGAAAAACAACACGCCGGGCAATTACACGTTCATCCTGAAAGCGACCAAAGAAGTGCCGCGCCGTCTGATGAGCGAGAAACGTAAAACGATCGGCCTGCGCGTGCCGTCCAATCCGATTGCGATTGCCTTGCTGGAGGCGCTGGGCGAGCCGCTGATGTCGACCACGCTGATGCTGCCGGGCAATGACTTTGCAGAATCCGATCCGGAAGATATCAAAGATCATTTGGGCAAGGTGGTGGATCTGGTGATTGACGGCGGGTCTATTGGTCAGCAGCCTACCACGGTGGTTGATCTGACAGAGGCTGCGCCCGAAGTGGTGCGTGAAGGCGCGGGCGATCCGACACCGTTCCTCTGAGGCTTGTTTGAAAAATAACCGGACTGCAACGTTTTTTGCAGGATACAAATTGCATATAAATGTGTATAATGGCAGGCTGACTTTTTTCTAAGTCATTGTAATGATACGCAATAACTGAATTTTTGCGGGCAGATGACAAATCAGGTCATGCTGCCGGCTCCCCCCGACGCCTGTGAAGGCGACAAATGAGGCTGCTCAATGAGCGAGAAGTATAATTCCCAGAAGCACACCAGCGACAAATCCAAAGCATCACGTCCATCTGGTGACAAGCCAAAAAGTGGCAGGAATTCCGGCGCAGCAAAAAGCCGTCCGGAACCGTCGCGGGCTGAAAAGCGCGGCGAAAAGCCACGTACTGACAAACCACGCAGCGACAAACCGCGCAGCGACAAGCCACGTTCAGACAAACCACGTTCTGACGCAGGCCGCAGCGATTCGCGTTCTGAATCCCGTATCGACAATTCACGTATAGAAAAAGCACGCAGCGGCAAACCGGGTCGTCCGGAACATGCACGCGGTGAAAAACCACGTACGTTGAAACCTCGCGGAACCAAACCTAAAGCTGAAGCACTGTTTGATGAAAACGGTGACGAAGAAGAAGTGAAATACCAGAAGCCGAAGAACGCACTGGACAGCACCGAAGGTCAAAGCGAAAAACTGCAAAAAGTCCTCGCCCGCGCAGGTCATGGTTCACGTCGTGAAGTTGAAGCGATGATCCAGGCTGGCCGCGTCAGCGTTGACGGTAAAATTTCTACGCTGGGCGACCGCGTGGAAGTCACCGGCGGTACCAAAATTCGTCTTGATGGACACGTTCTGTCAGTGATGGAATCTCAGGACACCGTTTGCCGCGTACTGGCGTACTACAAGCCTGAAGGCGAGTTGTGTACACGCAATGATCCGGAAGGCCGTCCGACCGTCTTTGACCGTCTGCCAAAAATGCGCGGTTCCCGCTGGATCGCCGTAGGTCGTCTGGACGTTAACACGTCAGGCCTGCTGTTATTCACCACCGACGGTGAACTGGCTAATCGCCTGATGCACCCGAGTCGTGAAGTTGAGCGTGAATATGCCGTACGTGTTTTCGGTCAGGTTGATGATGAAAAAATTAAACAACTGAGCCGTGGCGTGCAGCTGGAAGACGGTCCTGCGGCGTTCCGCTCGATCAAATTCCAGGGCGGTGAAGGTTTGAACCAGTGGTACAACGTGACCCTGACAGAAGGACGTAACCGCGAAGTTCGTCGTCTGTGGGAAGCTGTTGGCGTACAGGTAAGCCGTCTGATCCGCGTGCGTTACGGTGATCTGAATCTGCCTAAAGGCCTGCCTCGCGGTGGCTATAAAGAGCTGGATCTGCCAGACATCAACTATCTGCGCACACTGGTCGACATGACGGAAGAAACTGTCAGCAAACTGCCGGTTGAGCGTGATCGTCGTCGCGTAAAAGCCAACCAGATCCGTCGTGCTGTGAAGCGCCATACTCAGGTTGCACCGACGCGCCGCACTACCGGCCCGGCAAAACGGGGTTAATCGCTGACAAGCGAGGCACTTGCGTCTATGCTCATAAACCGCAGTCAGTGACTGCGGTTTTTTTTTGCTCAAAATTCAGGGCATAACATTATTCTGCATCCACCCTGTTCATGAATACTCTTCAGTAATACAACGCAAGGAGCTGATTATGATGCTAATCACCGGAGGTGCCCGCAGTGGTAAAAGCCATTTTGCTGAGCAGATAGCAGAGAAACGTGGCGGCGAGGTGCTGTATATCGCCACCTCGGTCGTTACTGATGCCGAAATGGCGGATCGCATCCGTTATCACCAGCAACAACGTCCGGCTCACTGGCATACGTTTGAAAGCTATCGTGATCTGGGGGATGTCGTACTCGCGCATCAGGCGCAGTTTCCGACCATTATTATCGAGTGCATCACGACGTTGATTACCAATCTTCTGTTTGATCTGGCCGGTGAAACACCGCCGGAACACATGGATTTTGACGCAATAGAACAGCATATTTTTGCGCAAACCACGAAACTGATGGAAGCTGCGCAACATCCTGAATCTGAAGTGATTATTGTCACTAATGAAGTGGGGATGGGCATTGTGCCGGATAACCTGCTGGCGCGGCGTTTTCGTGATATTGCGGGGCGGGTGAATCAGCAACTGGCTGCCGCGGCGGATGATGTCTACCTGATCGTATCCGGCATTCCGGTACCGGTGAAAACATCGGAATAAAACGACTCAGAACAGGGTGTTTATTATGGCTTTATGGCGGCTGTTTCTCGCGACATTGCAGTTTCTCACCCGCATCCCGGTCAGGGATCGCTGGTGCGATGGCTTTGAACTGAAAGAGTATGCACGCGGCATTGTCTGTTTTCCGCTGGTCGGGCTGGTTATCGGTTTACTGACCGCGCTGGTGTGGCAGATTTTAATGCCGCATATCGGTGTGCTTCCGGCGGCGATTGCCGTTGTCATTGCACATATTATGCTGACCGGCGGTTTACATCTCGACGGGCTGGCCGACAGTTGCGACGGTTTATTTTCGGTGCGCAGCCGGGAGCGTATTCTCGAGATTATGCGCGACAGCCGGATCGGCACCAACGGCGCGCTGGCGCTGATTGTGGCTGTTCTGTTGCGAACCGCACTGGTTTATCAGATGAACGCCGACGGATTGCCGGTGCTGGCGTTTCTTATCGTCACGCCGGTTGTCGGGCGGAGCATGATGGCGGTGATGATGTACCGTCAGGCTTATGCCCGCGAGTCAGGAATGGGCAATTTGTTTATTGGTAAGATCAGCGAAGGGCGCTTTGGTATCACATTACTGTTGATGGCAACGCTGGTGCTGCTCATCGGCGGGTTATTCTCCCTGTTTGCATTACTGGTGACGTTGCTGTTTGTTCTCGGTTTCCGGCGTTTTGTCGCCACGCGCATTGGCGGCCAGACCGGCGATACGCTGGGCGCGGCATGCGAATTGAGTGAACTGGTCTTTCTGTTTTTCCTGTTATGGCACTGAGACAAGGGACAAAATTATGAAACTGTATCTGATACGGCACGGACAAACTCAGGCTAACGTTAACGGCGTTTTTTGCGGCAGCAGCGACATTGCGCTGACCGCCGAGGGTGAGCGACAGGCGCAGCATGTGGCGCGTCAGCTGGCTTCTACTTCGCTTGATGCACTGATTCACACGGATATGCGCCGCAGCCGCGATACGGCGGGCATTATTGCTTACGGGCGCGAACTGGCAATGGAAACTCAGCCGCTGTTGCAGGAAATGGGGTTTGGCGAGTGGGAAATGCGTCATCACAAAGAACTCGAAGCCTCGCAGGCAGAAGGCTATCAGGCCTGGTGTCAGGACTGGCAAAAGGCCGACGTACCGCAAGGTGAGTCATTTACAGATTTCACTCAGCGTATCCGGCAGGCGTTGCAGCAGTTGCATTTGCGTCCGCAGGAAAGCAGGCTGGCAATAGTCGCACATCAGGGTTCACTCAGCCTGCTGCTGGCGATGATGCTGAAACTGGCACCGGCTGACATGTGGCGTTTTCCATTTAAGCAAGGCTGCCTGTGTGAAATTGATCTCAGCCCCGGCGCTTGTGTCATTCAGCGTTTTAATGACAGCGGTATTTAACTTTTAAACTGGTAAGGACAACCCGATGGCTTCTCTGGCCAATATTATCCGTCAGATTGCTGAACCCGATGCGCAGGCCGCACAAACGGCTGCTGCGCGGCTCGACAGTCTGGTAAAACCTTTAGGCAGTCTTGGCCGCCTGGAACAACTGGCGATTCAGCTGTCATCCATCCGGGGTGATCAGCCTTTGCATTTTCCGAGCAAAGAAGTGCTGGTGATGGCGGCCGATCATGGCGTGTGGCAGGAAGGCGTCACACCCTCCCCGCAGGAGGTAACGGCGATTCAGGCGGTGAACATCGTGCAGGGCAAAGCCGGGGTTTCTGTGCTGGCTCGGGTAGCCGGGGCGCAGGTGACGCTGATTGACTGCGGAATCATTGGGCCGGATATTCCCGGCACGCTGAATCACAAAGTTGCGCAGGGAACCGGCAATATTGCCACCGGCCCGGCGATGACGCGCGAACAGGCGGAATCTTTACTGATCTGGTGTGCGGAACGGGTGATCGCGAAAGCTGAAAACGGTTTATCCCTGCTGGCTGTCGGTGAGCTCGGGATGGCAAACACCACGCCGGCGGCGGCGATGGTGGCGGTGCTGACCGGCGCTGCGCCAGCGCAAACCGTCGGGCTGGGTGCGAATCTTCCGCCGGACAGACTGGCGCATAAAATCAGCGTGGTCGAAAAAGCCATTGCGGTAAATCAGCCGGATCCGTCAGATGCACTGGATGTGATGGCGAAAGTCGGGGGATTCGAACTGGTAGCCATGGCGGGTGCGATGATTGGCGCGGCGGCGGCGGGGATTCCGCTGGTGCTGGATGGCTTCCTTTCTTACGCGTCGGCGCTGGCAGCGTGTCAGTTAGCACCTGCGCTGAAACCCTATCTTATCCCTTCGCATATTTCAGCAGAGCAGGGCGCAACGCTGGCGCTTGAAGCGCTGGGCCTGCAACCGTATTTCGATCTGAATTTACGACTGGGCGAGGGCAGCGGCGCGGCGCTGGCGTTACCGCTGATTGATGCTGCCTGTGCTGTCCATAACGAAATGGCGACGCTGGCAGAGTGTCAGATAGCGCTTTAAAAGTTAAAGCAGGGCGTTACCAGTCAATGCCCTGCTGCGCCATAATTCCGGCGTCAAACGCATGTTTCACCGGACGGAGTTCGCTGACGGTATCGGCCATTTCCAGCAGATCACGATGGCAGCCGCGCCCGGTGATAATCACGGTCTGGTGCGCGGGACGGGCTTTCAGCGCATCCACCACGTCCTGCAAATCCAGATAGCCAAAACTGACCATATACGTCAGTTCATCAAGCACCACGAGATCTAATGATGCATCAGCCAGCATCCGTTTACCGTGCTGCCAGACAGCCTGGCAGGCTTCGGTATCCGTTTCTTTATTCTGCGTTTCCCAGGTAAAACCGGTCGCCATCACCTGAAATTCCACGCCATGAGGCTCGAGCAGATTTTTCTCGCCGTTAGGCCATTCACCTTTAATAAACTGGATCACTGCCGCGCGCATGCCATGGCCGACAGCGCGGGTCACCGTGCCAAATGCCGCCGTGGTTTTGCCCTTACCGTTACCGGTAAATACAATCAGTATTCCGCGCTGTTCTTTGGCGGCGTCAATGCGCGCATCAACCTGTTCTTTCAGCTTTTGCTGGCGCTGTTTATGGCGATCTTCAGTCATCAGAGACTCCGTGATTATTTATTCTGCCGGACCGGCTTTGCGCCCTGGCTGGGCATCAAAACTGATACCTGTTTTACGGCGGCTGTCATCGCCCATCAGATACAGATACAGCGGCATAATATCAGCCGGTGTCTTGAGTTTATCTTTGTTTTCATCGGGGAACGCGGAGGCGCGCATGCTGGTGCGTGTGCCGCCAGGATTGATGCAGTTGACGCGCAGGCCGGTATGCTTATGTTCTTCGGCCAGCACCTGCATCATACCTTCGGTGGCGAATTTTGACACGGCGTAAGCACCCCAGCCGCTGCGGCCTTCGCGTCCGACGCTGGACGTGGTGAACACCAGCGAAGAACTGGCAGATTTCAGCATCAGCGGCAGTAACGACTGAGTCAGCATAAACGTGGCGTTCACATTGACCTGCATGACGTTCATCCAGTCCTGCAACTTAATCTCAGCCATTGGCGTGATGTCAGTCAGCAATCCGGCGTTGTGCAAAACGCCGTCCAGATGCGGCACCCATGCAGCGATTTGATCTGCGACGCGCTGGCAGTCCTGCTGACTGGCGGTCTGTAAATCCAGTGCATAAATGAAAGCCGGTCGCAGATTACGTGCGGCAATTTCCTGCTGCACACTGGCCAGTTTACTCTCAGTACGGCCCAGTAAAATCACCTGCGCGCCGAAACGGGCATACGTCAGTGCGGCTTCACGGCCGATGCCGTCGCCGGCGCCAGTGACCAGAATGATACGGTTATTGAGCAAATCGGATTTAGGATGATAATGCACGGTCAGTCCTCTTAAGGGGGGCGGCGATGTGGCGGTAAATGACGTCATCACATCAGGCGCTCTTCATATCAAAAATGGCGGAAACGGGAGATATTGCGCTCAACCAGAGTCCGGCATTTTGGTGAAAATTTTAGCTTTTTCGGGTGCAATCACCGCTTATATGCCTCAAATGGGCATGAGTTTCAATGATTAACCGAAAAGCGGGCAGCTCTTTTGTAACAAAATTGGAACACAGACGCACTCTGTTTTACGTCTGAGTCATGATGTCATCTTCGAACAAGACGTCAGTGCGGCGATTGTTTAGAATGTTTAACATCTTTCTTACCACGGTTTTATTACCACGTTGAAAAGGCGGTATGTGTGGATTTACTTTCTCTTTATGGGCTATTTTTGGCCAAAGTCGTGACCGTTGTGATCGCCATCGGGGCGCTGGTCGTGTTGTTTGTCGGCCTCCGTCAGCGTAAATCTCACGGCAAAGGTGAGTTACACCTGGTCGATTTAGGTGAACAGTATCGCGAAATGCAACGTGAAATGCGCAGTGCGCGCATGAGCCCTGCCGAACTTAAAATTCGCAGCAAGGAACTGAAGAAAAAGGATAAAGCGGAAGCAAAACAGAAAAAACTGCAAGCCAAAACCGGCAGTTCGAAAAGCAAACCTTGCCTGTATGTACTCGATTTCAAAGGCAGTATGGATGCCCACGAAGTCACCTCACTGCGGGAAGAAATCTCGGCGGTGCTGGCCGTTGCAACCCCGGAAGACGAAGTGTTGTTGCGCCTCGAAAGCCCGGGCGGTGTGGTGCACGGTTACGGCCTGGCGGCATCACAACTGGTGCGTCTGCGTCAGAGTGATATTCGTCTGACGGTTGCGGTAGATAAAGTCGCAGCCAGTGGCGGTTACATGATGGCCTGTGTGGCGGACAGGATTGTCGCCGCGCCGTTTGCCATCATCGGTTCGATCGGCGTGGTGGCGCAGATCCCAAACTTTAACCGTTTGCTCAAACGAAATGACATTGATATTGAGTTGCACACGGCGGGCGAGTTTAAACGTACCCTGACGTTGCTGGGTGAAAATACCGAAGAAGGTCGTGAAAAGTTCCGTGAAGATCTGAATGAAACGCATGTGCTGTTTAAAGAGTTTGTTCATCAGAACCGGCCGTCGCTGGACATTGATGCGGTAGCCACCGGTGAGCACTGGTTTGGTACCCAGGCGCGTGAAAATGGCCTGATTGATGCTATTGGTACCAGTGATGATTTACTGATTGCAGAAATGAAAAATCATGAAGTGATTGCGGTGCGTTACAGCCGTCGTAAACGCATGATGGACCGTTTCACCGGCAGCGCGGCAGAGAGTGCTGATCGCCTGTTCCTGCGCTGGTTACAACGCAGTCAGAAACCGCTGCTGTAATCTATTTTTTTCGCAAGGCATACAATAAAAAGGGACGAATGTCCCTTTTTAATCCTGCGGATTAAGCCCCGCCGTTTACCGGTGGTGTATACCTTTATTAGCGATTGTTTTATCTCAATCTTCGAGATGGTATTTTTCTGAAAAAAGATGAGCCAGGTGTTTAAACATATTAAATACCGCAGTGGTTTTTCTGGTCGGTAAACCGTCTTCATCCATGAAAAACTCCCCGCGGAAAACCAGCACATTGCCTTTCTGCTCAACCTCTGTCGCCAGCATTCCATGCATGTAATCTTCGTGCTCACGGATAACCTTATTCGCTTCGACCAGTAAAGCTTCGCGACTAATTGCCGATGTATTTTCGTGCATGATATTTACTCCCCACTATAATTGCTGACGTTATTGTAATCCTGACGCAGATAAAACCGCAAATCTGCTGGGGGTAATCTGCTTAATCGCTCTGGTTATAATTTGAGCGTCTCTATAAAAAACGGGCGCGTATTGGCGAAAAGGGCCTTTCCGTGTTAATTAGTTTGCGTGACGATTTTTATCAGGTAGAGTGTGGGATTTTGTGGCTTCAGGTGGAATGTTTTGTTTACGCTTGGTCATTATTTGACTTAAAAATGGGCGCATTCTGCTGAGCCCTGTCTGGTTAATCCCTCGCAGAATCAGTGTTTTGAACCTCTGGAAGTCAGTTCGCTCCTTCTTTTAAAGAAATCAGTTGACGTTCTGACTCACTGCCGCAATATAAAAAAAGACGTGATATTGTGCCGCGGCATAACTAGACAAAATCTTCTTCATATGATGAAGAATCATTCAGGTAAAGGTAATTATGGGCAAAGCTCTCGTAATAGTTGAGTCCCCGGCAAAAGCCAAAACGATTAATAAATATTTAGGAAATGACTACGTTGTTAAGTCCAGCGTTGGTCATATCCGTGATTTACCGACCAGTGGATCCGCTGCTAAAAAGACCGCCGACTCAACCGAAGAAAAAACAAAGAAAAAAGTAAAAAAGGATGAGAAAACCGCGCTGGTTAATCGCATGGGCGTCGATCCGTATCACGGTTGGGAAGCACAATACGAAATACTTCCGGGTAAAGAAAAAGTTGTTGCTGAGTTAAAAGCGTTAGCGGAAAAAGCTGACCACATCTATCTCGCAACCGACCTTGACCGCGAAGGAGAGGCGATTGCCTGGCATTTGCGGGAAGTGATTGGTGGTGATGACAAACGTTTCAGCCGTGTCGTTTTTAACGAAATTACCAAGAACGCGATTCAAAACGCCTTTAAAGAACCGGGCGAACTGAATATTGATCGTGTGAATGCTCAGCAGGCGCGTCGTTTCATGGATCGCGTGGTGGGTTACATGGTTTCTCCGCTGCTGTGGAAGAAAATTGCCCGTGGTTTATCCGCAGGTCGTGTTCAGTCCGTTGCGGTGCGTCTGGTCGTCGAGCGTGAGAAAGAAATCAAAGCGTTCGTGCCGGAAGAATACTGGGAATTGCATGCGGATTTGCTGGCGAAGAAAGAAACCGCGCTGCAAATGGAAGTCACGCATCATCTCGAAAAACCGTTCAAACCGGTCAATAAAGAACAAACTCACGCGGCCGTTTCGCTGCTTGAAAAAGCGCGTTACACCGTGGTGGATCGTGAAGACAAACCGACCAGCAGCAAGCCGGGTGCGCCTTTCATTACTTCCACACTGCAACAGGCGGCCAGTACGCGTCTGAGCTTCGGTGTGAAGAAAACCATGATGATGGCCCAGCGTCTTTACGAAGCCGGTCACATTACCTATATGCGTACGGACTCCACTAACCTGAGTCAGGACGCGGTGGAAATGGTGCGCGGCTATATTGGCGAGAATTTTGGTGATAAATACCTGCCGAAAGCGCCGCTGCAATACAGCAATAAAGAGAATTCTCAGGAAGCGCACGAAGCGATTCGTCCTTCTGACGTGGCCGTGATTTCAGAACAACTGAAAGATATGGAAGCGGATGCTCAACGTCTGTATCAGCTAATCTGGCGTCAGTTTGTGGCCTGTCAGATGACACCGGCTCAGTACGACTCCACTACGCTGACGGTTAAAGCCGGTGATTACTCTCTGCGCGCCAAAGGTCGTACGCTGCGTTTTGATGGCTGGACCAAAGTCATGCCGGCGTTGCGTAAAGGCGACGAAGACAGAACCTTGCCGGCGATCGAAGTGGGTACGGATCTGGAGCTGCAACAACTGCTGCCCACCCAGCATTTCACCAAGCCGCCTGCGCGTTTCAGCGAAGCGTCTCTGGTTAAAGAACTGGAAAAACGAGGCATTGGCCGTCCGTCTACCTATGCGTCGATCATTTCGACCATTCAGGACAGGGGTTACGTTCACGTTGAAAACCGTCGCTTCTACGCAGAAAAAATGGGGGAAATCGTTACCGATCGTCTGGAAGATAACTTCCGTGAATTGATGAACTACGATTTCACCGCACGTATGGAAGACGGGCTGGATCAGGTCGCCAACAACAAGGCGGAATGGAAAGCCGTTCTGGATGAATTCTTCACTGAATTCAGTAAGCAGCTGGAAACTGCTGAGAAAGACCCGGAAGAAGGCGGTATGCGCCCGAATCAGATGGTGTTGACCAGCATTGAATGCCCGACCTGCGGACGTCCGATGGGGATCCGTACCGCCAGCACTGGCGTGTTCCTCGGTTGTTCCGGTTACGCCTTGCCGCCGAAAGAGCGCTGCAAAACCACCATCAACCTGATTGCTGATGCCGAAGTGCTGAACATTCTGGAAGGTGATGAAGCCGAAGCCAACGCGCTGCGTGCGAAACGTCGTTGCGTCAAATGCGGCACGGCGATGGACAGCTATCTCATCGATAATCAGCGCAAATTGCATGTTTGTGGTAACAACCCGGAATGTGATGGCTATGAAATCGAAGAGGGTGAGTTCCGCATCAAGGGTTATGACGGCCCGATTGTTGAGTGCGAAAAATGTGGCTCTGAAATGCACCTGAAAATGGGACGTTTCGGTAAGTACATGGGCTGTACCAACGACGAATGCAAAAACACCCGTAAGATTTTGCGAAACGGTGACGTTGCGCCGCCGAAAGAAGATCCGGTTCCGCTGCCGGAATTGCCGTGTGAGAAATCAGACGCCTATTTCGTGCTGCGTGACGGTGCGGCAGGGGTATTCCTGGCTGCCAACACGTTCCCTAAATCGCGCGAAACCCGTGCGCCGCTGGTGGAGGAACTGAAGCGCTTCAAAGACCGCTTGCCGGAAAAACTCAGCTATCTGGCCGATGCGCCGGTGGCCGATCCGGAAGGCAATAAATCAATGGTGCGTTTCAGCCGTAAAACCAAGCAGCAGTATGTATCTTCAGAAAAAGACGGCAAAGCCACTGGCTGGACCGCTTTCTTTGTCGACGGTAAGTGGGTCGAAGGCAAAAAATAATTATCGCCGTCATACCTTAAGCTGTTAAGCAGTTGTAAAAAACCAGTCTTCCGGACTGGTTTTTTTATTGCATTAAGATCTATCATCGCGGAGTTATGCGTGTTTTTATTATCAGTCTGCGACAGTCCTCGATTATCGTTATGTTCTTCGGGTATACATGACGCTAATAATGGATATAATTGTTATATAAAATTTATTCTTATGCACTTAAGTAATAAGTTAATGCGTCTGGGGCATAAAAACGGTGCGTTCACAGACTTCCGGTAGTCGATAAAAAATCATTTCCAGACTGTTCAGCCAACGGATGAACAGGGATGGCGACAGGGTTTGAAACCAGGGTGGTATGAGATATGAAATTGCAGCAACTGCGCTACATCGTAGAGGTTGTTAATCACAATCTGAACGTCAGTTCGACGGCAGAAGGCCTGTACACGTCGCAGCCTGGGATCAGCAAACAAGTGCGGATGCTGGAAGATGAACTCGGGATCCAGATTTTTTCCCGCAGCGGTAAACATCTGACACAGGTCACGCCGGCAGGGCAGGAAATCATCCGTATTGCCCGTGAAGTATTGTCTAAAGTGGATGCGATCAAAGCTGTTGCTGGTGAGCATACCTATCCGGACAAAGGTTCGCTGTATGTCGCGACGACGCATACGCAGGCGCGTTATGCCTTACCGAATGTGATTAAAGGCTTTATCGAGCGTTATCCGCGCGTTTCATTGCATATGCATCAGGGGTCGCCGACGCAGATTGCTGAAGCAGTTTCAAAGGGCAATGCGGATTTTGCTATCGCCACCGAAGCGCTCCATCTGTATGACGATCTGATCATGCTGCCTTGCTACCACTGGAACCGTGCCGTGGTGGTTCAGCCTGATCATCCGCTGGCAGGTAAAGAGAAAGTCACCATTGAGGAACTGGCAGCTTATCCGATTGTGACCTATACCTTCGGCTTCACTGGCCGTTCAGAACTGGATACCGCGTTTAACCGCGCCGGTCTGACGCCACGCATTGTATTCACCGCCACCGATGCTGACGTCATCAAAACCTATGTCCGCCTGGGGCTGGGCGTCGGTGTCATCGCCAGCATGGCAGTGGATCCGGTTCAGGATCCGGATCTGGTGACCGTGGATGCGAGTGATATTTTCACCTACAGCACCACCAAAATCGGTTTCCGTCGCAGTACATTCCTGCGCAGCTATATGTACGATTTTATCCAGCGCTTTGCGCCGCACCTGACACGTGATGTGGTTGATACCGCTATTTCCCTGCGCTCCAACGAAGACATTGAAGAAATGTTCAAAGACATTAAGCTGCCGACAAAATAAGTCGTCATCCTCTATTTTTATCTCCCTGAGATCCCGCCGCATCCTCACCGAAGCGGCGGGATTTTTTTTGCCTGATGATCAGTTTGAGCTGTTATAAAAATGTTAACGATAATTTGTGTTATCTTTAACTATGCACTTATAAGCCAGCGGGTTATTACTCATGGCCACGCTGAGCGCTAAAGGAGAAGCTATGTCGTCTATTCGCAAGAACAGTCTGGATAAGCTGGCAGTCCGGGAGAAAGAATTTTACTACTACAGCCTGCCACTCGCTGCCAAAACATTGGGTGATGTTCAGCGCCTGCCAAAATCCCTCAAAGTTTTACTCGAAAACTTACTGCGCCACGTTGATGGTGACACTGTCACAGAAAGCGATCTACAGGAACTGGTCGAATGGCAGAAAACCGGTCATGCCGACCGCGAAATTGCTTATCGTCCGGCGCGCGTACTGATGCAGGATTTTACGGGTGTACCTGCCGTGGTGGATCTGGCCGCGATGCGCCAGGCGGTAAAACGCCTCGGCGGGAATGTCGAACAGGTAAACCCGTTGTCGCCTGTTGATCTGGTCATCGACCACTCCGTCACAGTGGATGAATTCGGTGATGATGAGGCGTTTGGTGAGAACGTTCGTCTCGAAATGGAGCGTAACAACGAGCGCTATCAGTTCCTGCGCTGGGGGCAAAAAGCCTTCAATCGTTTCCGCGTAGTGCCGCCTGGCACGGGTATTTGTCATCAGGTCAACCTGGAATATCTTGGACAAACCGTCTGGTACGAAGAGCAGGATGGCAAAACGATGGCCTATCCCGACACGCTGGTCGGAACGGATTCACATACCACGATGATTAACGGTCTGGGGATTCTGGGGTGGGGTTGCGGCGGTATCGAAGCCGAAGCCGCAATGCTCGGACAGCCGGTTTCCATGCTGATCCCGGACGTTGTGGGTTTCAAACTGACCGGTAAATTACGCGAAGGCATTACCGCGACGGACCTGGTGTTAACGGTCACCCAGATGCTGCGCAAACACGGCGTGGTAGGAAAATTTGTCGAGTTCTATGGTGATGGCCTTGCCGATTTGCCGCTGGCTGACCGCGCAACCATCGCTAATATGTCGCCGGAATTCGGCGCGACCTGCGGCTTCTTCCCGGTGGATGATGTGACACTGAGTTACATGAAGCTCAGTGGCCGCAGCGACGAACAAATCGATCTGGTAAAAGCCTATTCGCAGGCCCAGGGTTTATGGCGTAACGCCGGTGACGAGCCGGTCTTCACCAGTACGCTTGCGCTGGACATGGGAGACGTTGAGCCGAGCCTCGCGGGGCCGAAACGTCCTCAGGATCGCGTTGCGTTGCCTGATGTGCCGAAAGCGTTCAAAGCGGCGACTGAACTGGAGTTGGGTAACGGCAAGCCGGGGCGCAGCGATAAAGAAAGTTTCACGCTGGAAGGGCAGCATTATGCGCTGACCACCGGCGCGGTAGTGATTGCGGCAATCACCTCTTGTACCAACACGTCAAACCCAAGCGTGCTGATGGCCGCTGGTCTGCTGGCGAAGAATGCCGCCGAAAAAGGTCTGACCAGTAAGCCGTGGGTGAAAACCTCACTGGCGCCAGGTTCCAAAGTGGTGACCGATTATCTTAATGCCGCCGGTCTCATGCCGCATCTGGAGAAGCTGGGCTTTAATCTGGTGGGCTACGGTTGTACGACCTGTATCGGTAACTCCGGGCCGTTGCCGGAACCGATTGAGTCGGCGATCAAGGCCGGTGATTTAACCGTCGGGGCCGTGCTTTCCGGCAACCGTAACTTCGAAGGGCGTATTCATCCGCTGATTAAAACCAACTGGCTAGCCTCACCACCGCTGGTGGTGGCCTATGCGCTGGCGGGTAATATGAACGTCGATCTGACGACGGATCCGTTGGGTGAAGGTGCTGATGGCAAGCCGGTTTACCTGAGAGATATCTGGCCGTCGGCTAACGATATCGCTAATGCGGTTGCGCAGGTGACCACGGAGATGTTCCATAAAGAGTACGCCGAGGTGTTTAACGGCGATGCCAGCTGGCAGGCGATTCAGGTCGAAGGCACGCCGACCTATACCTGGCAGGAAGACTCCACCTATATCCGCCACCCGCCGTTCTTCAGTGATATGAAGGCGGAACCTGATGCGCTGGAAGACATCAAAGATGCGCGAATTCTGGCGATTCTGGCGGATTCAGTGACCACCGACCACATTTCACCTGCCGGGAATATCAAGGCCGAAAGTCCGGCTGGTTTGTATCTGACCCAGCACGGCGTCGAGCCCAAAGCGTTCAACTCCTACGGCTCGCGGCGCGGTAACCATGAAGTGATGATGCGCGGGACGTTCGCCAATATTCGCATCAAAAATGAAATGGTGCCGGGCGTGGAGGGCGGATATACGCGTCATATTCCGTCGCAGGACCAACTGGCGATTTACGATGCGGCGATGCGCTATCAGCATGAAAGTGTGCCGACCGCAGTGATTGCCGGTAAAGAATACGGTTCAGGTTCAAGCCGTGACTGGGCGGCGAAAGGGCCACGTCTGCTTGGGGTACGTGTGGTTATCGCAGAATCATTCGAACGTATTCACCGCTCGAATCTGATCGGGATGGGGATTTTACCGCTCGAGTTCCCGCAGGGTGTGACGCGCAAAACGCTGAAACTCACGGGCGATGAACAGATCAGCATCAGCGGGTTACAAACCCTGACGCCGGGGCAGGATGTTGCAGTGCATATCACGTTTGCTGATGGTCATACTGAAACAATTGATGCACATTGCCGTATCGATACCGGCAACGAACTGACCTATTTCCAGAACGGCGGCATTCTGCATTATGTGATCCGCAAAATGCTGTAAAACCGCTTCTCCGGCCAATAAAAAAGGGCGCCTTCTTAAGGTGCCCTTAATATTTGGATCGGACTATAAATCCTTACTTGTCGAGCAGATGGCCCATTTTGGCGGCTTTGGTCGACAGGTAGCGTTCGTTTTCCGGATTACGGCCGACGATCAGCGGGACGCGTTCTGTAATGTTAATACCGGCTTCAGTCAGAATTTCGACTTTCTTCGGATTGTTGGTCAGCAGGCGTACGGAATCGACACCCAGCAATTTGAACATGTCGGCGCACAGCGTGAAGTCGCGTTCGTCTGCGGCGAACCCAAGCTGATGGTTGGCTTCGACGGTGTCGTAACCTTTGTCTTGTAAGGCATATGCGCGGATCTTATTCAGCAAACCGATGTTACGGCCTTCCTGACGGTGATACATCAGGATGCCACGACCTTCTTCGGCGATATGATTCAGTGCGGCTTCGAGCTGGAAACCGCAGTCACAGCGCAGGCTGAATAAGGCATCACCGGTCAGACATTCGGAGTGAACGCGCGCAAGAACCGGCGTTTCACCGGTGATGTCGCCAAAAACTAACGCCAGGTGGTCGTGCCCGGTGGCCAATTCTTCAAAACCCACCATCAGGAAATCGCCCCAAGGTGTTGGCAGATTGGCTTCTGCCACCCGTTTCAGCTGCATTTTATGCTCCAAAAAAACCACAAATAGTCTTTATTTACAGTAAGTATTTTACTTGTTGATGCGCATCCTACTTTCTGATGCGGCCTCTGGATAGGGAATCGGTGCCTTTCCATCACGACAGGGCATCATTTTGCCACAGTTTGGGTCACATTTTAGCGGGAATATTTGAACGATTAGTTCATAACTTATGAATTATAACCGCTTCTTCAACAACTCACGCTAAAGGAATGTTAAGCAATCACAACGTTGATACACTCCAACTCTTTTTACGCATGACTGAAGGGACGACTATGTTTGATATCGCCAGGCGCACCGCTCTCGGGGCTGTTCTTTTGTTACTGATGCCCGCAGCGGTGTGGATAAGCGGCTGGACGTGGACACCGGGTGGTAATCCCGCCGTGCTGCGTCCGCTTTATTGGGTCACGGAAACGGTGAGTGAACCATGGGGAATCATGACGACTGTGATCCTCTGTGGCTGGTTTCTGTGGTGCCTGCGATTTCGGCTTAAACCAGCCATCGGGCTGGTGGTGATCATCACCTTGTCAGTGCTGGCCGGTCAGTATGTTAAAGACTTTATCAAAGCCGAAGTCCGCGAACCCAGGCCGTATGTCGCATGGCTGGGGACGGATCATCAGATGAACGTCGATGAATTTTATGCCCGGAAAAGTAAAGCGCGTGCCCGGCAGGTGAAAGAGGTGCTGGGCGACAACGTGCAAATCCCGCACTGGCTGAATAAAAGCTGGCAGAACGACACGGGATACGCATTCCCTTCTGGCCACACGATGTTTGCCGCAACCTGGGCTTTACTCGGTGTCGGGTTATTGTGGCGGCGTAAACACTATAAAACGGTCACCGTGCTGATGGTGTGGGCGGTGGTGGTGATGGGCAGCAGACTGATGCTCGGCATGCACTGGCCACGCGACCTGATGGCATCTGTGGGCATCAGCTGGATCCTGGTAATGCTGGCCTGCTGGCTGACGGAGCGCTATGTCGGGCCGCTCACGCCACCACCGGCAGAAAACCAGGAAATCAGCGAGCGTGAATAATCCCGGTTTTTTGATTTCTTACCGTCTGAAATCCCAGAGGGTTCCTGGTGAACCCTTTAATTCATGGTTTTCATCCCCATATACATTCCATAGCCTTAATTGTCGTGGTGGTCACGACACCACACTAAAGTCGAATGAAGTTGCTACAGACGGCATTTAAACCCTCCGCAATGTTTCCCTGCTTTGTTCGGAAATGCTAACTTATTAGGTCGGGACGCGAGTTTTTGGCATAATTCATCCGGTACACCCGGCATTACAGGAATGAATGTGAAATATCTGCTGATTTTTTTATTTTTGCTGGTCATCGTTGTGATTTCTATCACTCTGGGTGCCCATAACGATCAGACTGTGACCTTCAATTATTTGCTGGCACAGGGTGACTATCGTGTTTCGACACTGCTTGCTGTGCTGTTCGCTACCGGTTTTATTCTTGGCTGGATAATCTGTGGTTTGTTCTACCTGCGTGTACGTCTGTCACTGGGGCGCGCCCAGCGTAAAATAAAACGCCTGGAGCAGCAAATTGAACCCGCGGCTGTCGTTACGCCGCCAGCAGCATCTTACGATGTCAGCAAGGAATAACCCTCTATGTTAGAACTGCTGTTTCTGTTGTTGCCCGTTGCGGCCGCCTATGGCTGGTACATGGGGCGCAGAAGTTCTCAGCAGGACAAACAGGAAAATGCTAACCGCCTGTCGCGTGAATACGTCGCGGGGGTTAACTTCCTGCTTTCCAATCAGCAGGATAAAGCGGTCGATCTGTTCCTCGAAATGTTAAAAGAGGACAGCAGTACAGTCGAAGCGCACCTGACTCTGGGCAACCTGTTCCGCTCCCGTGGTGAAGTCGATCGTGCGATCCGTATCCACCAGTCGCTGATGGAAAGTGCTTCGCTGACTTTCGAACAGCGCCTGCTCGCCGTACAGCAACTGGGTCGTGATTACATGGCTGCCGGTTTCTATGATCGTGCGGAAGACATGTTCAACCAGCTGGTGAAAGAGCAGGATTTCCAGTTGTTTGCGCTGGAACAGTTGTTGATTATTCATCAGGCCACCAGCGACTGGCAGAACGCCATTGATGTGGCGGAACGTCTGGTCAAGCTCGGCAAAGAAAACCGCCGTAAAGAAATTGCGCATTTCTGGTGTGAACTGGCATTGCAGGCAATGGTGTCTGAAGATTTCGATAAGGCGACCGGCTTGCTGAAAAAGGCTGCGGCAGCGGACAAACTCTGTGCCCGTGTCTCCATTATGCAGGGGCGGATTTTACTGGCGCAGGGCGACTACCGCAAAGCGACAGAGGCCTTACAGCGGGTGCTGGAGCAGGATAAAGAGCTGGTCAGCGAAGCGTTGCCGATGCTGCAGGAGTGTTACCAGAATCTTGACGATACGCTGGCATGGGCCGAGTTTCTCAGGCGTTGTGTGGATGAAAATACCGGCGCCACAGCAGAACTGATGCTGGCCGAAATCATCCAGGATGAAGAAGGGCGTGAGACCGCGCAAAACTATATCAACCGTCAGTTGCAACGCCATCCGACCATGCGCGTGTTTCATCACCTGATGGATTACCATCTGGCGGATGCGGAAGAAGGGCGTGCGAAAGAGAGCCTGGTGTTGCTGCGGGATATGGTGGGTGAACAGATCCGGACGAAGCCACGCTATCGCTGTCACAAATGCGGCTTTACCGCGCATTCACTTTACTGGCATTGCCCGTCATGCCGTGGCTGGGCGACGATAAAGCCAATCCGGGGTCTGGATGGCCAATAAGTTTCCCCGTCATACTTCGGGTTGCAGATGCGTTTGTCGCCTTACTGCAACGTGAATTATTTAGGGGAAACCGCAGGATATTTTAAATCGACTCTTACTTCTTCTTGCTGCTCGCCTTGCGGGCATTAAGCAACGTCCGCAATTTCTTGATTTCTTTGGTGGTCAGCGCGGGTTCAGTCTCTTCTGCAAGATGCTGATTATCAATTTCGTGTTCTGTGGCTTTAGCGGCTTTTTTACCTTTGGGCGCAGCAGGGTTAAAACTCTCTTCCAGGCGTGCCGCAACTTCTGCACTTAATGAATGTTCTGCTTCCGCAGCGGCGTTTTTGATCAGTTCTTTCAATTCAACCGGAATTTTAACGGTCAGGGTTGTTATCTCACTCATTTTTCTGCCTTTCCTTAGAGTAAAAGTAACAAGCTAAGCCAGCCTTGTTGCATCGTCTAGTGCATCACAAAAATTTAATAAAACTGTCACATTAGGTGTAGCTGTGAATTCAGTGGTTTGCCATGTAAAATATCGGCGGCAAAAATTATATTATTTCTTCCTGACGTAAAAACTGACAAGAGGCTGACGAGATGAAGTCCGAAAATAACACTAACAACAAAGACTTAAATACTTCACCGATTGTTGTCGCTCTCGATTATGCCGATAAATCCTCCGCACTGGCGTTTGCTGACAAAATCGATCCGCGTGATTGCCGTCTGAAAATTGGCAAAGAGATGTTCACTCATTTTGGTCCGCAGATGGTCAAAGATCTGCAGACCCGCGGTTTCGACGTCTTTCTGGATCTGAAATTCCACGACATCCCTAACACTACTGCGCGCGCTGTGGCTGCTGCGGCAGATTTGGGTGTCTGGATGGTGAATGTGCATGCCAGCGGCGGTGCGCGCATGATGACGGCGGCCCGGGAAGCGCTGGCACCGTTTGGAAAAGATGCCCCCTTACTGATTGCCGTCACGGTGCTGACCAGCCTGGAAGACAATGACCTGGCGGATTTAGGTATTGAACTTTCTCCGGCTGATTATGCTGAACGTCTGGCGCGCCTGACACGCGACTGCGGCCTCGATGGCGTAGTGTGTTCCGCGCAGGAAGCGACCCGTTTTAAATCTGCTCTCGGGCAGGCGTTCAAACTGGTGACGCCGGGTATCCGCCCGGCTGGTAGCCAAGCCGATGATCAGCGTCGCATCATGACGCCACAGGAAGCGCTGGCGGCGGGCGTGGATTACATGGTGATTGGCCGGCCGATCACGCAATCTGCCGATCCGGCGCAGACCCTGCGTGAAATTCTGGCATCACTGCGCTAAGAAGGAAAAACCATGAGCAATGACAGCAACAGCCGTTTAGTGTATTCGACCGACAGCGGCAGAATCGATGAGCCCAAAGTCGTGGCTGAGCGTCCGAAAGGTGACGGCATTGTGCGTATTCAGCGCCAGACCAGCGGGCGCAAAGGGAAGGGCGTGTGCCTGATCACCGGTGTCAGTCTTGATGATATTGAACTGGAAAAACTCGCTGCCGAACTGAAAAAGAAATGCGGTTGTGGCGGTGCGGTGAAAGACGGCGTGATTGAGATCCAGGGTGACAAACGCGATCTGCTTAAACAACTGCTGGAAGCGAAAGGCATGAAAGTGAAACTGGCGGGGGGCTGACCTGTCTGTAAACGATCACTGACCGTTTATAATAAGATGCTGCATCCGCAAAGGTGCAGCATCTTGCTTTAGCTTTTAGAGATATCACAACGCGAAAGCACGTTGTTTGTCATCCATCTGATGACAATAAAGTTGACCTGAAAAACAACCCAATCCTATTTTTAGCTTTATTCGTTGCTTAACGCTTACGTTTTTGATGCCAGTTAAATAGAACTTATCTCCCGGTTGTTTTACTTACTGACCTGATGTCCGATGATACCACCCACTGCAGCGCCACCCAATGTCCCTAAGGTACTGCCGTCAGTCAGAACTGCACCACCCAGCGCACCTGCACCCGCACCGATTGCGGTGTTACGGTCACGCTTAGACCAGTTACCACAAGCGCTGACAGACATTGCCAGAGTCAGAACCAGTGCAATACTGGCAACACGTTTATTCACGAGCATCATAATTTTTCTCCTATCCAGACGCAGTTGTGCATCCGTTAATTAAAAATAGTGAAATTGATATACATTCACTAGGTGAATAATCTTAATTCACCAAGGATGCTCTTTCTCACCACACAAAAGACTAAAAAGCTGGACAAACATTCAACGGTTTGTGGAACAAATGGGCACTTTTACGTTTGCAGCAGATCTGTACGCACTCTTTAGCGATTTCCCCCATACCTGCACACACCCGTCACCCAGACAATAAAGCCTCGTAATAAGAGGAAACCAAGATGCTAAAGCAACTGAAAGAGCAGGTATTAGAGGCCAATCTGGCACTGCCTCGCCATAATCTGGTGACCTTTACCTGGGGAAATGTCAGCGCCGTTGACCGTAAACTTGGGCTGGTCGTGATTAAACCGTCGGGAGTGGAATACGACCACATGGGCGTGGACGACATGGTGGTGGTGGAACTGGAGACCGGCAAAATCGTCGAGGGCAGCAAAAAGCCTTCTTCCGATACCGATACCCACCGGGTACTGTACCTGAATTTCCCGGAAGCAGGGGGTATTGTTCATACGCATTCGCGCCACGCAACCATCTGGGCGCAGGCCGGTTTGGATATTCCCGCCTGGGGCACCACCCACGCGGATTATTTCTACGGCAACATTCCCTGCACGCGGCTGATGACCGAAGAGGAAATCGCCGGACGTTATGAATGGGAGACCGGTGAAGTCATCGTTAAAACCTTCACGGAAAGACATCTGTCGCCGGCAGACATTCCGGCTGTACTGGTGCATTCGCACGGGCCGTTCGCCTGGGGGAAAGATGCCGATAATGCCGTGCATAACGCCGTCGTGCTGGAAGAGGTCGCCTACATGGGCATTTTCTCCCGCCAGTTAACGCCGCAGTTGCCGGATATGCAGCCGCAATTACTGGATAAGCATTACCTGCGTAAACATGGCAAGAATGCCTACTACGGCCAATAATCCCCTGAAACCCGAATTATCGGGGGGCACAGATAAGGATAGGTCAGCCGACCAGGCTGACCTTAATCCCGGCAGCGGAAAGTTGCTGCTGATATTCAGGGGATAATTTGTCGTCAGTGATGACCCGGCTGAAGGCACTGACCGGCCCCAACGGGTTAAGATTTATTTGACCGAATTTCGATGAATCCGTTAGCACGATATTTTCCGCACCTTTAGCCACGACCGCATTCACCACATCAGCACGTAACATGTCCCGGCCGGTAAAGCCGGTGGTATCGGTGAAGCCGTCGATGCCCATGAACGCTTTACTGAAATTCATTTGTTGCAGACACATTCTGGTCAGCGGGCCGACCACCGTCTGACTGGTTTTCTGATACATCCCGCCGAGCAGAACCACGTCACAGGGCATACTTTTCAGCAAAGAGGCGACATAACCGCTGACGGTAATCACCGTCAGGTTCTTCTTATCGGCAAGATATTGCGCCAGCAAGGCGATGCTGCTGCCACTTTCGAAAAATACCGTTTCGCCGTCCTGGATCAGGGATGCCGCAAACTTCGCCAGTTTCTGCTTCTGGGCAAAATTCGACATCATGCGGGTATCCACGTCATCGGTCTGGATAGCGACGGCAAAACCGTGCGCACGGCGCAGATAATGTCGCTGTTCCAGTAGCGTAAGATCGTGGCGGATCGTCACTTCTGACACCTGACAAATCTGTGACAACTCACTGACGCTGATGCGCTGCTTATCGTTTACCCATTGCAGAATAACTTGTTGTCTGTCGTTCATAACCGCCCAAAATACGGGCAGCCTGCGCCGCCCGTTGAAAGTTAAATTCAGATGCGAATTTTAAAGTGAATGTTCTGTACGGGCGATAATATCATCCTGAGCCTCAGGCGATAAGGCCGTAAAGAATGCGGAGTAACCGGCGACACGGACAACCAGGTCGCGATAGTTCTGCGGTTCCTCACGCGCTTTAAGTAATGTCTCGCGGGAAACAATATTGTACTGAACATGCCAGCCGCGATGTTCCTCAAAGAATGTCCGCAGCATTAGCATTAACGTCTCGCGTTCGCTTTCATTTTCCAGCGATGCCGGATTCAGTTTCTGATTGAGCAGTACGCCGCCGAGAATCGCTTCTGTCGGTAATTTGCTCAGCGAATTAAAGACCGCTGTCGGCCCGAGATGATCGGTACCGGATGCCGGGCTGGCCCCTTCCGCCAGCGGCGTAAAGGCTTTACGTCCATCCGGCGTGGCGGTAGTTGCGGCACCAAACGGCACGTTGGCCGAAATAGACGATGTACCCGCGTAATACGTGCCACCGACCGGGCCGCGTCCGAAGCGGGTATTGTGATAATTCGACAGTTCATCGATATAGCACTGATACGCACGCACCAGCAAATTATCGACCTCGTCTTGATCATTGCCGTATTTCTCTGCGCCGTTAATCAGCCGCTGACGCAGTCGTTCGCCGTCCAGTCCCTCATAATCTGAAGCCAGCGCGTTGGCCAGCTCCTGCTGGCCAATCACGCCCTGATCGAATACCAGCTTTTTCACTGCCGCCAGGCTGTTACCCAGATTGGCGATCCCGACTTGCAATCCTGAAACCCAGTCGTATTTCGCACCGCCTTGCTTGATGGTTTTCCCGCGTTCTATACAGTCATCGACCAGCGCCGAACACAAAATATCCTGCGCATTCTCTTCCAGAACCGTATCGACCACGCATTCGATTTCGATGGATTTGCGGGTGTAATAACGGATTTGTTCATCCCACTGCGCAAAGACCTGATCGAAATTATCGAAATTCCCCTGCGACAAACCGCGTTCCTGCGGCAGGAAGCGGGTATGACTTTTCGCGTCGTGCCCCTGTTCAAGCGCGGCGAGCATCACGCGGGCAAAGTTGATGAAACTCATGCCGGTACAACGATAGCCCCACTTGCCGCCGACTGCCGTTTCGATGCAGCCAATGGCGGCATAATCATAAGCATCCTGTTTTTCGACGCCCAGTTTGATGAATTCTGGAATAACAATTTCATCGTTATTAAAGGCGGGCATGCCAAAACCACAGCGGATCACCTGTACGCAGGCATCAAGGAAGTCACGGCTCATTCCGGCGTGATAGCGCACGCTCAGATTCGGCTGGGTGGATCGCAATTGTCCGCAGGATTCCAGAATGGCGTATGACAGCGGATTGACCGCATCGGATGCCACGTCATTATGCAAATTCTGACCGCCGATGGTGACGTTCTGGTACAACGGGCTGCCCGCCGACGCTTTGGAATGCGTACCGGAGCGGATCTTGTTCACTTCCAGCAATTTCAGCCAGCAGCTTTGCAGCAGTTCGATGGCCTGATCACGCTCCAGCGTTTGTTCCAGCTCAACGTCACGACGATAAAACGGATACAAATACTGATCCATGCGGCCAAACGACACGGAGTGGCCGTTGGATTCAATCTGCAAAATAAGCTGAATGAAGTAACACAGTTGCAGCGCCTGCCAGAAGTTTTGCGGTGGCTGATGAGCAATGACGTCGCAGTTGGCGGCGATGGTCAGTAACTCGCTACGGCGCTGCTCGCGGGTTTCCGTGGCGGCCATTTCCCGTGCCAGTTGTGCGAAACGCACGACGTGGTCGCTGACCGCTGCCAGCGTGATATCAATGGCTTTCAGCAATTGCTCTTTATGCAAATCTTCCCAGTCAGTCAGCCGAATGCGGCTGCGACGCTCGCCCACTTTACTGCGTAATCCGTCCAGACCCAGTTCCAGCAGCAGCGGGAAATTCACCGCCAGATGGGCATCGCCGGAAGTCATATTGCCTTCGGCTTTTACGATACCGCTGTCGAGCAACGCTTTCTGCTCATCGGTAAACATACCGTAGCAGCGGTCCTGCACGGTCTGCCCGCGCCACCACGGGCAGAGTTCATGCAGGATTTTTTTGTTGGCTTCGCTGACGGCAAAACCTGCGCCCGGCCGGTCAGCAAGCGCGTCAATTTCACTTTCGATCCAGCCCACGGTGTATTCCGGGAAAATCGGTGCAGCGCGCACTTCGCTGGCCTGATTACCGACGATCAGCTCGTCATGTTTGATCCAGATAGTGCGTTTGCTCAGATGTTCAGCCAGCGCCAGCGCGCGGCGTACCGCCAGCGGTTTGTCAGCATGTTGCTGATAAACCTGCGTGTAATGCTGTGCGCGCTCGGTACATACCGGTGGCTTGACGATGTGGATCAGGGCTTCTTTATGAGACCGGATACGGGCGGAAAGGGTGTTCAGATTCAGTTGGGTCATTTTTCTTATCCTCTTAACTGTGCACAAAGTCCTTTTTCTGCGGCGTATTGTTCAGCGAACGTCAGCAGGTCAGGGTCATTTAACGGCTGGCGTGGCGCCAGATAAGGTTGCCCCAGCAGGACATACTTATTGATGCCCAGCGTGTGGTACGGCAAAAAGTGAATGGCTTCGCAGCCGGTTTCATCCGCCGCAAAATCAACGATCTGGCGGATGGATGCCCGGTCAGCATTAAAATCAGGAATTAACGGCACACGGACGATGAGCTTTTGTCCGGCCGCAGCCAGACGACGGAAATTATCCTTCACTCTTTTGGCGGAACCGCCGGTCAATCGGCGGAAAGGTTCATCGGCCACATGCTTGAGATCCGCCAGCAATAAATCCAGCGCCCCCAGCGAAGGCTCAATGTATTTCCACGGCACATGCAGACAACTTTCCACGGCGGTGTGCAGCCCTTCGTGACGGCAACGTTGCAGCAGTGTCAGCGCAATTTGTGGCTGCAGGAAAGGTTCGCCGCCGGAAAGCGTCACACCGCCGCCGGTACGGGTATAAAAAGGTTTATCCCGCAGGATTTGCTGCATCAGGGCGTCAATATCCGCGTCATTTCCACACACACTCAGTGCGCCGGAGGGGCAAACCTGTTCGATCAGACAGCGATCTTCTGCCTGAAATTGTTCATGCCGAATCCCGATGCGGTCATGTTCTATGCTGACTGCATGTGGAAAAGTCTTTGCGCAGTGCTGACATCCTGCGCTGCATAAACGTGAATCGAACAGCACGTCAGGCGCCGCCGAACGACTTTCCGGATTCTGGCACCAGGTACAGCTCAGGGAACAGCCTTTCAGAAAAACCACCGTCCGGATCCCCGGGCCATCATGTGTGGAATAACGCTGCACATTGAAAATCATCTCGACGCTCCCTGGTGCTAAAAATCTTCTTTCGCAATTTAATAACTTTCATTCGAAAGTGATTTTGATGATGATCAACAAACCTTCTGCTTGCTGACGTACACTCTCTGAACTTTGCATTCACTCACAAGTTTCAGGGAGAAAGTTATGGAGCTGTATCTCGATACTGCCGATGTCACTGCGGTAAAACGTTTGTCGCGCATCCTGCCGTTGCAGGGGGTCACCACGAATCCGAGCATCGTGGCGAAAGAAGGTAAATCGCTGTGGGAAGTGCTGCCTGCCTTGCGCGATGCGCTGGGGGGTAACGGTAAATTGTTCGCACAGGTGATTGCTGCCGACGCCGAACAAATGGTTGCAGAAGCGTTGTTGTTGACGCAGCGGGTGTCCGGTTTGGTCGTGAAAGTGCCGGTAACCCGTGAAGGTCTGGCGGCCATTAAAAAGCTGAAGGGCATGAATATCCCGACGCTGGGCACGGCGGTGTATGGCGCAGGTCAGGGATTACTGGCGGCACTGGCGGGGGCGGAATACGTTGCGCCTTATGTGAACCGTCTGGATGCACAGGGCGGTGACGGCATCGCGATGGTCAAAGAGTTGCAGACCTTGCTCAGCCTGCACGCGCCGCAATCGAAGGTGCTGGCCGCCAGTTTCCGAACCCCACGTCAGGCGATGGATTGCCTGCTGGCGGGATGTCAGTCAATCACCTTACCGGTGGATGTGGCCGAACAGTTACTCAATACACCTGCCGTCGAAGCGGCGATTGAAAAGTTTGATACTGACTGGCGTCAGGCGTTCGGCACTTTATCGCTGAGCTGACATTTTTGCGTGATACCCGGCCCGCACAGGCAACTGTTGCGGGCTTTTTTGTTTTTGTGTGTTAAGTATTTTCGTACAAATAATTCGAAAATGTGATTTCTCTCCGAAATTAAATATTGACGGAGTAAATTATTAAAACTACCGATCTAAAAAATAGAAACATCGTTTCAATTTATGAGTTGAATCACTTTTATCACCCTGAGAAATGGATAACGTAGCGGCATCAGGTAGTCCGTGACTTTTAAATCAGGTGAAAATTATGCACATTAAACGAGCGATAGAAAAAATCCCCGGCGGGATGATGTTGGTGCCTCTCTTCATTGGTGCGCTGTGCCATACCTTCGCGCCTGATTCGGGCAAATATTTTGGTTCCTTCACCAACGGGCTGATGACCGGCACTGTACCTATTCTGGCGGTGTGGTTCTTCTGCATGGGAGCCTCCATCAAACTCAGCGCGACCGGCACGGTGTTGCGTAAATCCGGCACGTTGGTGGTCACCAAAATCGCGGTGGCGTGGATTGTGGCGGCGATAGCATCACGGTTCATGCCGGAAAATGGTGTGGAATTCGGCTTCTTCGCCGGACTTTCCGTGCTGGCACTGGTGGCTGCAATGGACATGACCAACGGCGGCCTGTATGCCTCGGTAATGCAGCAATACGGCACGAAAGAAGAAGCGGGCGCATTTGTGCTGATGTCTCTGGAATCCGGCCCGCTGATGACTATGGTGATCCTCGGCACGGCAGGCATCGCGTCTTTTGAACCGCACGTCTTCGTTGGCGCCGTGTTGCCGTTCCTGGTCGGTTTCAGCCTGGGCAATCTCGACCCGGAACTGCGCGAATTCTTCAGCAAAGCGGTACAAACCCTGATCCCGTTCTTCGCCTTCGCACTCGGTAACACCATCAACCTGAACGTCATCGCACAAACCGGTCTGTTAGGTGTGTTGCTGGGGATGTCGGTTATCGTCATCACCGGTATTCCGCTGATCCTCGCCGACAAATTCATCGGAGGCGGCGATGGTACCGCTGGTCTCGCTGCCTCCAGTTCTGCGGGGGCCGCGGTGGCAACGCCGGTCCTGATTGCTGAAATGGTGCCGCAGTTCAAACCGATTGCCCCGGCTGCAACCGCGCTGGTTGCTACCTCGGTTATCGTCACCTCAATTCTGGTGCCGATCCTGACCGCAATGTGGTCGAGAAGAGTGAAGAACAAAGCAGTGAAAGGCAAAGTGGCGATGGATCCGCCGATGGCGAGTATCAAATAACGCCAGATTTGGATTACTCCTCCCCTTCGCAGGGGAGGAGGCAGTCCGGAATTATCCTCACAGTCCTGGCGCTTTCCACATCGACGTCGTTAGCTGCCGGTCCACCAGCCCCAGTTGATCCGCATACACTTCCTGCCAGTTGGCTTTCTGCACCAGATATTTTGCGTGGTTCGCCACATCCGGCTGATATTCCCGTTCCCAGCGCACCAGCGCTTCACCGGTGTCTGCAAGCGACGAATACACGCCTGCTGCGACACCCGCTGCAATCGCACAGCCCAGCGCGGTGGCTTCTTTGACCACCGGCACATTGACCGGAACACCCGTCACATCACTTAAAATCTGACACCATAATTTGCCCTTCGAACCGCCGCCGGAGAACACCAGCGACCTGGCGCGTACACCGGAAAATCGGGCGATCATATCCAGATTACACGCCGATACGATGGCGGCGTTTTCTTCTAACGCGCGGAACAGCACCGGTTTGTTGCATTTTTCCGGGTCGATGGACAGATTGATGAACGACGGGGCGGCGTGATACCAGTTCTTGAAATGCATCGCATCCGAGAATACCGGCGTGACGCCCCAGGCCCCCACAGGCACGCGGGCGGCCATGTCTTCCAGCAAGCTGTAAGCATCCACGCCAAGACGCTGCGCCATGGTTTTCTCTTCGGTACAGAATGCGTCACGGAACCAGCGCATGGTCAGTCCGGTAAAGAAACTGATGGATTCGGCCTGTGCCATACCGGGGATGACGTGCGGATTGACGCGGATATTCATTTCGGGGTCGGTGACCGCTTCCGGCAGGTTGACGATTTGCTGCCAGAATGTGCCGCCAAGGACGGCGGTCTGGCCGGGACGCACCAGACCCAGGCCGAGCGTGCCAAGTTGCGCGTCGCCGCCACCCATGCCGACCGGCGTTCCGGCTTTCAGTCCACAGGCATCGGCCGCGCTGGCCGTGACATAACCGAGGCGTGTACCCGTTTCAGCCACCGGAGAAAGTATATCGGCGCGCAGCCCTGCCATATCCAGCAACTCAGGTCGCCAGTTGCGGGTGGCTAAATCCAGCATGCCGGTGGTACCGGCGTTGGACGGATCCACCGCCAGTTCGCCGCTGAGCATGTAGGCCAGCCAGTCGCTGATCATGGTAATAGTGGCAGCCTGACGGTAAATATCGGGGCGGTGATGGGCCAGCCATAACAGGCGCGGCATGGCGCTGAGGGCCAGTGTCTGACCGGAGCATTCATAGACTTCGCGTTCAAATTCGAAATCGTGGATCTCTTTTAATTCGGAAACTTCACGGCTGGCGCGGGCATCGACGTTGGCGCAGGCCCAGACAGGTTCGCCGGATTTGTCGTACAGCACGATCCCTTCGCGCATGGAACAGGCCGCCACTGCGCGGATCGCAGAAGCGGGGAGATGTGCTTCCTGCAATGCCTGACGAATACACTGACAGGCCAGTTGCCAGTTTTTTTGCAGATCAAATTCCATTGAACCGGGCACATCCGGCACCGCCAGATGGATCCATTCGGCCTGTCCGGCGGCTATCTGCTCGCCTTCGAGATTGAAAATCACCGCGCGGATACTGCCGGTACCAGCATCCAGCGCCATCAGATAGTTGCGATCGTGGTCAGAGTTCAGGGTAGAGGTCATCACAATGTTCTCTCGTGCCAGTTTATCGGGCACCGTATACCTGACCGCCACGCCCCTTACACCCTGCGGGTCAGTCGAGCAGCGCCAGCATGGCTCTTGCTGTGCTCTCTTCAGTTACCAGTGCATTAATTCGTCTGCCTTTCAGCGCCGCGACGATGGCTTCAGCTTTCTCGACCCCACCTGCGACGCCTAACACGGTCGGAATGCTGGCCAGTTCGTCCGGCGCGACGGCAATCAGTTCATCGTGGATTGCCATGTTTTCTGCCAGCTCGCCGTTGCGCTGCATAAAGAAACCGAGAATGTCGCCGACTGCGCCTTTGCGGCCAAACAACAACTGCTCACCTTCGCTGATATAACCGGAACGCAAAATAGTCGCGTCCTGTTTCTGGTTCAGCGAGCCAATGCCGACGACCGCAATATCTGCCGCGCAGGCGGCCAGCATGACATCGTGTACATTACGTTCCTGACGGAAAATAGCCGCTACGCTGGCTGATGACGCCCGCAGCGGAGCCGGAATAATGCTCACTCCGCAGGCTGCATCAAGCTGACCAATCCCGGTCATATAGGGCCCGACGCCGCCGGAAAGCGTGACCATGCGGATTTGTTGTGAGGAGATGAATCCGCTCAGATGTTGCAACGTACTCATCGCCGTTTCGCCAAAACCCACAGCCAGCAGTTGTTCCGGCCTGAGCAATGTCATCAGCATGTGTGCTGCGCCGACCCCCAGCCGTGTGCTCAGCGAGCCGTCGGCCAGTTGTGGCAGCACGCGGATCTGCTGTAAACCAAAGCGTTCGAGCAGGGTATTTTCCAGCGTCAAACAGCCCTCAAAACGCGAGTTAATTTGTACGCGGATCACTCCTGACTGCCGGCCTTTTTCCAGCAGGCGTGACACTTTCAGCCGCGTCAAACCAAGCCGTTCACCAATTTCATTCTGGGTCAGGCCGTCGTGGTAATAGAACCACGCGGTGCGCGCCAGCAGTTCCTCTTCGCCCATGCTGAATTCCGGATGGTTAGTCAAATCGGAAAGCGTTGTCTTCTCATTCATAGTGAACACTTATCAAAATGTAGATCAATTGTTCGTTAACAAAATGTTGTTAACTGTGATGTGTTTTGCAAATTTCAAATGATTACTGCCTGAATCATAACGCAGAGTATATGAGTTGAACAAACTGTGATCAGCACAAAAGTTTTCCCTGCCACCTCGGTCTAGTTTTATGAACAATGTTAAATGATAAATACATTTGTTCAATTAATGTATCAAGCCAGAGGCCGGTGTATGCAGAGCAGCAAACAGTTATCAGCAGACCTGCAAACCATGGATCTGCTGTTGCAGGTCAGCGGTGTCAGTAAAAGCTTTTCCGGCGTGGCGGTGCTGAAAGACATCGATTTCAGCCTGCAATGCGGAGAAGTCCACGCGCTGCTTGGCGGCAATGGAGCGGGTAAATCGACACTGATGAAAATCATTGCCGGTGTCGAAATAGCCGACAGTGGCACGTTACTGCTCGGCGGCGAGCCTTTACTGGCGCTGTCACCAGCAAAAGCGCATCAGGCGGGGATTTATCTGGTACCGCAGGAGCCGATGCTGTTTCCCAGCCTGACCGTGCGCGAAAACATCCTGTTCCGCCTGCCTGCACATCAGGCCGGCGAAAAAAAATTGCAGCAAACGCTGGCTGATCTGGGGTGCAATTTACCGCTGGGTGCCCTGGCCGGAACCCTGGAAGTGGCCGATCAGCAACTGGTGGAAATCCTGCGCGGGCTGATGCGCGATGCGCGGCTGCTGATCCTTGATGAACCAACCGCCTCGCTGACACCGGCGGAATCCGCCCGCCTGTTTACACAAGTCCGTCATCTCACCGGGCAGGGCGTCGGGGTGGTATTCATCTCGCACAAACTGCCGGAAATACGTGCGATTGCCGACCGGGTCAGTGTGATGCGTGATGGCAAAATTGCGCTCAGCGGCAGGCTCGCCGAACTGGATAACGATGCGCTGATCCGCGCTATCACCCCGCATTCCCAGGACACCGCGCTGCCCGCAGAGCAAAAGTTGTGGCTGGATTTACCCGGCACACGACGCAACCCGGCAGGCAGCGAACCGGTCTTGCAGGTGCAAAACCTGACCGGTGAGGGCTTTATTAATATTTCATTCAGCGCCCGCGCCGGGGAAATCGTCGGGCTGGCAGGCGTGGTGGGGGCAGGGCGCACCGAACTGGCAGAAACCCTGTATGGCCTGCGCGACGCCCGACGTGGTCAGGTGCTTTTGCAGCAACAAGACATCAGCGGCCTGACGACCTTACAGCGGCTGAAAAAAGGGCTGGTGTATTTGCCGGAAGACCGGCAGGCATCCGGCCTGTATCTCGACGCGCCGCTGAGCTGGAACACCACCTCACTCACCTTCAACCGTCAGGGCTGGTGGCTGAACATCAAACGCGAAGCGGCGGTGCTCGAACGCTATCACCGTGCGCTCGGCATTAAATACCGCGACGGGTCACAAACTGCCCGCACACTTTCCGGCGGTAATCAGCAAAAACTGTTGATCGCCAAATGCCTTGAGGCACAGCCCGCGGTGCTGATTGTCGATGAACCTACGCGCGGCGTGGATGTGTCCGCGCGCGCTGACATTTACCAGTTGCTGCGCGAAGTGGTGCAACAGAACGTGGCGGTGATCCTGATTTCATCTGATCTGGATGAAATTGAAGGACTGGCGGATCGGGTATTCGTTATGCATCAGGGGGAAATGAGCGGCGAATTGCAGGGCAGCGACATCAACGTCAGCAACATTATGCATATCGCGTTTGGTAATCATGCCAAAACCCCCGCCACCGGAGGAACCTCATGCTAAAGCGGATACAAAACAATCGTGAACTGACCGCGCTGATGGCGATTATTGCGCTGTTTGCCTTGCTCGGTGCGATGGACCGGCAGTCGTTCAGCTTTCAGACACTGAGCATGATTTTTGGCAGCGCGCAGATCCTGATGTTGCTGGCGATGGGGGCCACCGTGGTGATGCTGACCCGCAACATCGACGTGTCGGTCGGTTCCGTTACCGGCCTGTGCGCCGTGACGCTGGGGGTTTTGCTCAACGGCGGCATGAACCTGCCGCTGGCCTGTCTGCTGACTCTCGGCACCGGTTTACTGGCCGGAATATTTAACGGTGTACTGGTCGCCTGGCTGCGTATTCCGGCGATTGTCGCCACGCTCGGTACGCTGGGGTTATACCGCGGGCTGATGCTGCTGATGACTGGCGGCAAATGGATTGAAGGCTTACCGGCCGGGCTGAAATCTCTGTCAGAACCGGTTTTCCTCAATGTCTCCCCGCTCGGCTGGCTGGTGATTGTCTTGCTGGCTGCGATGTTCTGGATGCTGGGTCGCACGGCGTTTGGCCGCAGTTTCTACGCTGTCGGCGACAACTTACAGGGTGCCAGACAACTTGGCGTGGCCGTCAACCGGGTACGCATTCTGGCATTTGGCATTAACGGCATGATGGCCGCCATTGCCGGAATTGTCTTCGCTTCACAAATCGGCTTCGTGCCCAATCAGACCGGCAGCGGGCTGGAGATGAAAGCCATCGCCGCCTGCGTGCTGGGCGGCATCAGCCTGCTCGGCGGCACCGGCTCCATTCTCGGTGCGGTGCTCGGCGCGTATTTCCTGACCCAAATTGACAGCGTGCTGGTGCTGTTACGCCTTCCGGCGTGGTGGAACGATTTTATCGCCGGGCTGGTGCTGCTGGCGGTGCTGGTATTTGACGGCAGATTGCGGCAGGCGCTGGAGAAAAACTTGCGGCGGCAGAAGTATTCACGCTTTCTGGCGGCCACGCCACCGCCTCAGAAGAAACCCGTTGAACGCAAATCTCAGCAACCGAAAAATACAAGCCGCCGGCTAAGTACCGGCAAAAAGAGCGGGGTAGTGTGATGAACAAACTCCAACAATATGGCTGGGAAATCGCGCTGCTGGCGTTGCTGGTCATCGAAATCTTACTGTTCGGTTTCGCCAATCCGCGCATGCTGGACGCCAGTACGCTGCTGTTCAGCACCAGTGATTTCATCACCATCGGGATTGTGGCGTTACCACTGACACTGGTGATTGTCAGCGGCGGTATCGACATTTCCTTTGGTTCCACCATCGGACTGTGCGCCATCGCGCTCGGTGTACTGTGTCAGGCCGGTGTGCCGCTGGCACTGGCCATTATGCTTACGCTGGCACTGGGCGCGGCCTGTGGTTTGCTCAATGCGGCGCTGATTCTTTATACCGGCGTGAATCCGCTGGTCATCACACTGGGGACGCTCTACCTGTTCGGCGGCAGCGCCTTACTGCTTTCCGGGCTGGCGGGCGCGACGGGTTTTGAGGGTATCGGTAATTTCCCCGATGCGTTCACCAACTTTGCCAATCAGATTGTGCTGGGCCTGCCCATGCCGCTGGTGATCTTCCTGCTGGCGACACTGTTTTTCTGGCTGCTGATGCACCGCAGTCGCACCGGTCGCAACGTCTTCCTCATCGGTCAGAATGCCCGAGTGGCGCGTTATGGCGCATTGCCGGTCAGCCGCACGGTGTTTGCTCTCTACGGCATGACCGGGCTGGCGTCGGCCGTGGCCGCCATTCTGATGACTTCGTATTTCGGCTCGGCGCGTTCTGATCTCGGTAATGCGCTGCTGATGCCCGCTATCACCGCGGTCGTGCTGGGCGGTGCCAATATCTACGGCGGTTCAGGTTCCATTCTCGGCACAGCGCTGGCGACACTGCTGATCGGGTATCTCCAGCAGGGTTTGCAGATGGTTGGCGTCTCCAGTCAGGTTTCCAGTGCGCTGTCCGGCGCGCTGCTGATCCTGGTGGTGATTGGCCGCTCTGCCAGCCTCAACCGTGGTCTTATCCGCAGTGTTTTCCAGCGCTATTGCCGGCGCGGGTCTGCGCCTTCTCCTTCCTTGACGTCTTCTCAATAAGCCGGGGTTAATGATGAAAGCCAACACAATGAAAATCTTGTTAATTGCCAGTGCCGTGAGCCTCGCGTGTCTGAGCGCACAGGCGGCTGAACGTATCGCCTTTATCCCAAAACTGGTGGGCGTCGGTTATTTCACCAGCGGCGGCAACGGCGCAATGGCCGCCGGTAAAGCGCTGGGCGCGGACGTGACCTACGACGGTCCGACCGAGCCGAGCGTTTCCGGTCAGGTGCAGATGATCAACAACTTCGTCAATCAGGGATACAACGCGATTGTGGTGGCGGCGGTATCACCCGACGGCCTGTGTCCGGCGCTTAAACGCGCGATGCAACGCGGCGTGAAAGTGCTGACCTGGGATTCCGATACCAAACCGGAATGCCGCTCGATTTACATCAATCAGGGCACACCACAACAACTGGGTTCGATGCTGGTTGAGATGACCTCCAGCCAGGTGAAAAAAGAGAAAGCGAAAGTGGCGTTCTTCTATTCCAGCCCGACAGTGACGGATCAGAATCAGTGGGTGAAAGAGGCGAAAGCCAAAATCGCCAAAGAGCATCCGGGCTGGGAAATCGTGACCACGCAATACGGTTATAACGATGCCACTAAATCCCTGCAAACCGCCGAAGGGATCCTGAAATCTTATGGCGATCTGGATGCGATTATTGCGCCTGATGCCAACGCATTACCGGCAGCGGCTCAGGCGGCGGAAAACCTCAAACGTACCAACGTGACCATCGTCGGTTTCAGTACGCCAAACGTCATGCGCCCGTATGTCGAACGCGGCACGGTGAAACAGTTCGGTCTGTGGGACGTGGTCAGCCAGGGCAAAATTTCGGTTTATGTCGCCGATCAGTTATTGAAAAAAGGCGCGCTTAACGTGGGTGACAAACTGGATGTGCCGGACGTCGGAACGGTGGAAGTGGTGCCGAACAGCGTGCAGGGCTACCAGTATGAGGCCAAAGGTAACGGCATCGTTTTACTGCCGGAACGCGTGGTCTTCACCAAAGACAACATCGGCAAATACGACTTCTGATCAGTAAGGAGAAAAGAAAATGGCAGATCTGGACGATATCAGAGACGGCAAAAATTTCGGCATCGGCACGCCGCAGGATAATCACGCGTTCTTCCTCAAGGGCAGCGGTCAGCTTGACTGGGGAATGCAGTCGCGGCTGGCGCGGATTTTCAATCCGCAGTCTGGCCGGACGGTGATGCTGGCGTTTGACCACGGTTATTTTCAGGGGCCGACGACCGGCCTTGAACGCATCGACATCAACATTGCGCCTTTGTTTTCGCATACCGACGTGCTGATGTGTACCCGTGGCGTACTGCGCAGCGTGGTGCCTGCGGCGGTGAACAAACCGGTGGTGATGCGGGCTTCCGGTGGTAACTCGATCCTGACTGAACTCTCTAACGAAACGGTGGCGGTGGCGATTGAAGATGCGCTGCGCCTGAATGTCGCCGCGATGGCAGCGCAGGTGTATATCGGCAGTGAATACGAACATCAGTCGATCAAAAACATTATTCAACTGGTCGATCAGGGGATGCGTTACGGCATGCCGACCATGGCGGTGACCGGCGTCGGCAAAGACATGGCGCGGGATCAGCGTTACTTCTCGCTGGCAACCCGCATTGCCGCTGAAATGGGCGCGAACATTATCAAAACCTACTATGTCGATGAAGGTTTCGAACGCGTCGCAGCGGGATGTCCGGTGCCGATAGTGATTGCTGGCGGCAAAAAATTGCCGGAACGCGAGGCGCTGGAAATGTGCTTCAAAGCCATCGATCAGGGCGCATCCGGTGTGGACATGGGGCGCAACATCTTCCAGTCCGAATCGCCGGTTGCCATGCTGAAAGCGGTGAAAGCGGTGGTGCATGAAAACGCCAGCGTGGCGCATGCTTATGAACTGTTCCTGAGTGAAAAGGGGTGAATCATGGAAGTGACACTGGTCGAAATTAATGTTCAGCCGGAAAAGGTGGATGAGTTCCTGGCGGTATTTCACGCTAACCATTTGGGCGCGGTGAAGGAACCGGGAAATCTCAGATTTGATGTGTTGCAGGACGAGGCGGTACCGACGCGCTTCTTTATCTACGAAGCCTATCAGGATAACGACGCTGTGCTGGCACACAAGAAAACACCGCACTATTTGAAATGCGTCGAGGCGCTGGAGGGGATTATGTCGGAGCCGAGGAAGAAGACGGTGTTTAAAGGGGTATATCCGTAAGGTAAAAACGGGTTTGCTCCACCTTTAGTGAGGACCATAGCGGAGCATTATTAGTTTTGGCTCCTCCCCCTGCGAAGGGGGAGGCTGGGAGGGGGTTTTAGGGGCTAACACTTAGTCAAAGCTGACTTTAACTGTCTGATTTTTCTTTAATACCCCACCCCAACCCTCCCCTTCGCAGGGGAGGGAGCAGTCTTGTATTACATCAACCCCTCAAGCCTCACATATAACTCCCTGAACACTTCACGCCGCTCTGCATACGCAGTATGCCGTTCTGCGTCCGGCTGATGCACTTGCTCAAGTGGCAGTTCCGGCAGGAACCGCTCCAGCGGTTGCCCCGGATTCATGGCGATTTGTGCTAAACGTGCAGCACCGAGCGCCGGGCCGACATCGCCGCCGGTGCGGTATTCCAGCGTTTTACCGCTGATGTCGGCCAGCATTTGCCGCCAGTAAGGGCTGCGGGCGCCGCCGCCAATCAGCGTGATGCTGTGCGGTTTCAGACCGGTTGCGTGCAGCACGTCCATTCCGTCTGCCAGAGCAAACCCCACACCTTCAAGTACGGCGCGGGCGATATCAGCCGGGCCATGCTGATGGGTCAGGCCGAACAATACACCTTTGGCATTCGGGTTATTATGCGGGGTGCGTTCGCCGGAGAGATACGGCAGGAACCAGACCGGTGAATCTGCAGGCGGGGTCTTTTCTGCCAGACTGATCAGTTCGCCAACCGATGCGGTGCCGGTCAGTTTTGCAGCCCAGTCCAGACAAGAGGCGGCGCTGAGCATGACGGACATCAGATGCCAGGTGTCAGGCAGGGCATGGCAGAAGCTGTGTACCGCCTGTTGCGGATTACTCAGAAAACCGTCGCTTACCGCGAAATACACGCCGGACGTACCCAGAGATAGCATCGCTTGTCCGGTTTTATACAACCCGACACCGACGGCCCCGGCGGCATTATCACCGCCACCGGCAATCACCGGCACGGAATCCATGTTCCAGCGTGAGGCGAGTTCCGGCAACAGGTGTCCGGTAATCTGATTACCTTCGAAAAGCGCGGGCATCTGCTGGCGTGTCAGGCCGGTGGCATGCAGTAATTCGTCATTCCAGTCGCGCTTAGCGACATCCAGCCACAGGGTGCCAGCGGCATCAGACATATCGCTGGCGAACACGCCGGTCATCAGCCAGCGAAGATAATCTTTAGGCAGCAGGACTTTGTCGATTTTGGCAAACAGATCCGGCTCGTTTTTACGTAACCAGAGTAATTTGGGCGCGGTAAAACCGGGCATCATCAGATTACCGGTGATCTGGCGGGAATTCGGGACTTCCGCTTCCAGTTGCTGACACTGACTGAAGCTGCGGCCATCGTTCCATAAAATGGCCGGACGTAACACGTTCTGTTGTGCATCCATTACCGTCGCGCCATGCATCTGACCGGTCAGACCGATGGCTTTGACGTCTTTGAGTGAACGCTGATGCGAAAGCGCCGTGACCGCCTTGTCCGTGGCTTTCCACCAGTCAGCGGGAAGTTGTTCAGACCACAGCGGATGCGGGCGGGAAAGGGTTAACGCCTCACTGTGGCTGGCGACCACCCGACCTTCTTCGCTGAGTAAAATGGCTTTCACGCCAGAGGTGCCAAGATCTATTCCGAGATACATAGTTTTCCCTTATCTGTTAACCCGAATCTGTAACGATTAACGCCCTGCAATTCCGCGCGCAGCGGGCAGGGCGTCAACTTATTTTAGCCGGTTAACCAAACAGATAGCGGTTAACCAGATTCTCCAGACGCTCCTGCTGACCGCTCTGGTGCTGAGGGGACAGCGCGTTGTGTTGCGCATAGTTGCTCAGGGATTCCAGTGACATTTTGCCTTGCAGGATCTGCTGGCCCAATTCTGTGTTCCAGCCAGCGTAACGTTGGGCAACATGCTTATCCAGTTCACGGCTTTCAATCATACGGGCTGCCACTTTCAGCGCCAGCGCCATGGTGTCCATTCCACCGATATGGCCGTAGAACAGGTCATATTTATCGGTGCTCTGGCGACGAACTTTTGAGTCAAAGTTCAGGCCTCCGGTGGTGAAACCGCCCGCTTTGATGATTTCATACATCACCAACGCATTTTCTTCCACGCTGTTCGGGAACTGATCGGTATCCCAGCCACACTGCGGGTCGCCACGGTTTGCATCGACGGAACCGAAGATACCCAGAGCAATTGCGTTAGCAATTTCATGGTGGAATGAGTGACCCGCCAGCGTGGCGTGGTTGGCCTCGATATTCACTTTGATCTCTTTTTCCAGGCCAAACTGTTTCAGGAAGCCATAGACGGAAGCAACATCATAATCATATTGATGCTTGGTCGGTTCCTGCGGTTTAGGTTCGATCAGCAGGGTGCCCTGGAAGCCAATTTTGTGTTTGTGCTCAACGACCATCTGCATGAAGCGACCCAGTTGTTCGCGTTCCTGACGAAGATCAGTATTGAGCAGGGTTTCGTAGCCTTCACGGCCGCCCCACAGTACGTAATTTTCGCCCCCCAGTTGTTTGGTGGCATTCATGGCGTGCACAACCTGCGTTGCGGCCCAGGTATAAATTTCTGGATTAGGATTGGTCGCCGCGCCTGCGCCGTAACGTGGATTGGTGAAGCAGTTAGCTGTACCCCACAACAATTTTACACCGCTGGCTTCCTGCTTTTGCGCCAGTACATCAGTCATGATGGCAAAATTATTGACGTATTCTTTAATTGATGCCCCTTCCGGCGATACGTCAACGTCATGGAAGCAATAGTAAGGCACGTTCAGCTTCTGGAAGAATTCGAAAGCGACATCCGCTTTACTTTTAGCCAGCTCCAGCGCGTCACCGGGATGTTGCCACGGGCGGTCAAAGGCGCCCACACCGAACATGTCATTACCATTCCAGCAGAAGGTGTGCCAGTAACAAGCCGCGAAACGCAGATGCTCAGCCATCGTTTTGCCGAGGATCACTTCTTCAGGGTTGTAATGACGGAATGCCAGCGGATTAGTGCTGTTAGCACCTTCGTAGCGAACTGCGTCGAGCTTGTCGAAATATGCGTGCATTGATAACTCCTTGAAAACGGGCCCAGCGGGACTGGGAGGCTGAGGCTCTATCTTCGGAGTTGACGTGACATCCCACAATTACGTTATTTCACACTCAATTTAATAGAATTATTAAGTGTGCGGCAGATCGCATAAATAACCTTTTTTCTTGTCGTTTTTATCCGTCTTCCACGATATCTCGATAATAAAAGTATCTGGCTTGTGCATATTACAATCAAACTATGATCCCCATCATAATTCCTAAAATAAACAAAAAATCGTAATGCAGTGATTAAAATCTGCAATTGCCGATTAATTACCCAGCGACAACAATCCTTGTGTCATTGCTGTACGCACTTCTCTGTATCTGCCTCTACTTATTCTTATAAAAGGTCTGACATGATGAAAATGAATAAAGTAATTCTTTCTGCCTGTGCCGCATTAGTGCTTTTTAGCCAGTCAGGGTTAGCGAAAGAAATTAAAATTGGTATGGCTATTGATGACTTACGTTTAGAGCGCTGGCAAAAAGACCGTGATATTTTTGTGGCTAAAGCCAAAACGCTCGGCGCGGATGTTTTTGTGCAATCCGCAAACGGCAATGAAGAAACACAAATGGCGCAGATTGAAAATATGATCAACCGTGGCGTCGATGTGCTGGTCATCATCCCGTATAACGGCGAAGTGCTCAGCAACGTGATCGCCGAAGCGAAGCAGGAAGGCATCAAGGTGCTGGCCTATGACCGCATGATTAACAACGCGGACATTGATTTTTATATCTCTTTCGACAATGAAAAGGTCGGGGAGCTGCAGGCACAAAGCCTGGTTGAGCGTGTGCCGCAGGGGAATTATTTCCTGATGGGCGGCTCGCCGGTGGATAACAACGCCAAGCTGTTCCGCGCAGGACAAATGAAAGTGCTGAACCCGCTGATCAAAGACGGGAAGATTAAAGTTGTGGGAGATCAGTGGGCCGATGGCTGGTTGCCGGAAAACGCCCTGAAAATTATGGAAAATGCCCTGACGGCCAACAACAATAAAATTGATGCCGTGGTGGCGTCAAACGATGCGACGGCCGGTGGTGCAGTACAGGCTCTGTCAGCACAAGGGCTGGCAGGGAAAGTAGCGATCTCGGGTCAGGATGCCGATCTCGCGGCGATCAAACGTATCGAAGCCGGTACTCAAACCATGACCGTTTATAAACCGATTACCAAACTGGCCAATGACGCTGCCGAAATCGCGGTGCAGTTAGGCAAAGGGGAAACCCCGAAATCCAATGCCACATTAAATAATGGCAAAAAAGACGTGCCGTCTTATTTATTAACACCGATTCCGGTGGATAAAAATAATATTGAAAGCACCGTGGTGGCCGACGGATTCCACAAAAAATCAGACCTTTAATTTTTCAATATTTTCTATAGAAACAACACTTCCCCCCGGAAGTGTTGTTTCTGCTGGAGGTGAAAGTGCCAGAACAATATGAAAAATTACCGTTGCTGGATATGCGCAATATCACCAAGCGGTTTGGTGCAGTAAAAGCCGTTGATAATATTAGTCTGACGTTATCTGCGGGTGAAGTGCTATCGCTGTGTGGCGAAAATGGATCGGGTAAATCCACGCTAATGAAAGTGTTGTGCGGTATTTATCCGCAAGGAACGTTTGAAGGTGAAATTTATTTTTCAGGAGAACGTCTTACTGCGAAAGGTATCCGGGATACCGAGCAAAAAGGGATCGCCATTATTCATCAGGAACTTGCGCTGGTTAAGCAACTGAGTGTGCTGGAAAACATGTTTCTGGGTAATGAATGGGGCAGTTATGGGCTGCTGGATACCGACAAAATGTATCTGCGTTGTCAGCGCATGCTGGCGCAGGTCAAACTCAATATTGACCCGCATACGCTGGTCGGGGAACTGGGGCTCGGGCAGCGGCAACTGGTTGAAATTGCCAAAGCGCTGAACAAGCAGGTCCGTTTGCTGGTGCTGGACGAACCGACGGCATCATTGACCGAAAGTGAAACCGCGATTTTGCTCGATATCATTCGTGACCTGCGCCATCACGACATCGCCTGTATTTATATCTCCCACAAACTCAATGAAGTCAAAGCCATATCGGACAAACTGTGCGTGATCCGCGATGGTCGTCATATCGCCACCTGCAATGCCGCCGGAACGTCGGAGAAAGAAATTATCGCCATGATGGTGGGGCGTGAACTGACGGAACTCTTTCCGCCGCGTGAACGCCAGATCGGTAAGGAAATATTAAGGGTGGAAAATCTTACTGCCTGGCATCCGGTTAACCGGCATATCAAACGGGTGGATAACGGCGGTTTTACGTTACGTGAGGGCGAGGTGCTGGGTGTCGCCGGACTGGTGGGTGCCGGAAGAACCGAAATGATGGAGTGTTTATTTGGTGTTTATCCGGGACGATGGTCTGGCGATATCTGGCTGCAAGGCGAGAAAGTGCAGATCACCGATTGCCGCGATGCCATGCGGCGCGGGCTGGCGATGGTGCCTGAAGACCGTAAACGTGACGGCATCGTGCCGGTTATGGCCGTTGGCAGCAACATTACACTGGCGGCGTTAAGCCAGTTCAGCGCTGGCGGTGTTCTGCGCGAAGCCGAAGAACAGCACAGCATCAGTGAGTCAGTGAAACAACTCAAAATCAAAACCTCTTCTCCCGAACTGGCAATCGGGCGGCTCAGCGGTGGCAATCAGCAAAAAGCCATTCTGGCACGGTGCCTGCTGCTAAAACCTAAAATCCTCATTCTTGATGAACCGACGCGCGGGATCGACGTCGGGGCAAAACATGAAATCTACAAACTGATCGGCCAGCTGGCGGCGCAGGGCATGGCAATTATCGTCATCTCATCAGAGTTACCCGAAGTGCTGGGACTCAGCGACCGCGTGGTAGTCATGCATCTCGGACAGGTCAAAGCCTGTCTGGATAACAATAATTTAAGTCAGGAACAGGTCATGGAAGCCGCATTGAGGAGTGAATCTTATGTCTAAATTTCCCCAACCAGGAACCCCGTCTGCGCCTGCAACTCAGGGTGGGGCCGACGCGTTATTTTCGATGCAGAAACTGAAGAGTATTAACCTGCAGGTGTTCGTCATGCTGGCGGCCATTGCGGTGATTATTGTCTTCTTTAGCGTCACCACTGACGGCGCGTATATCAGCGCACGTAACGTGTCCAACCTGCTGCGTCAGACCGCCATCACCGGCATTCTGGCTGTAGGCATGGTCTTTGTGATCATCTCAGCGGAGATCGACTTGTCCGTCGGTTCCATGATGGGGTTACTGGGTGGAGCGGCGGCGATTTTCGATGTCTGGCTCGGCTGGCCTTTGCCGCTCACCATTGTGGTGACCCTGGCATTAGGGCTGCTGTTGGGCGCATGGAATGGCTGGTGGGTAGCATATCGTAAAGTCCCGTCATTCATTGTCACACTGGCCGGAATGCTGGCGTTTCGCGGCATCCTGATTGGTATCACCAGCGGCACCACGGTATCACCGACGACACCTGCAATGTCGTTAATAGGTCAGAGTTATCTGCCGGATTCTTTCGGTTTTGGTATTGGTGCGATTGCGCTGGCCCTGTTTATTGGCTGGCAGTGGCGCAGGCGCAAACAGCGGGCGGTGCTGGGTTTGCCGCTGACCGCAGCAAAAAGTGATGTGACCCGCCAGGCACTCACTGCGGTTATCGCGCTGGGCGCTATTTACCTGCTCAATGATTATCGCGGTGTGCCAACGCCGGTGTTGATTCTGGTGGCGCTGATGTTGGGTGGCATGTTTATGGCCTCCCGCACCGCATTTGGCCGTCGTATTTACGCTATTGGCGGCAACATTGAAGCGGCGCGGTTATCCGGTGTTAATGTCGAGCGCAGCAAGCTGGCGGTGTTTGCGATAAACGGTCTGATGGTAGCGATTGCCGGTCTGATCCTCAGTTCGCGGTTGGGGGCAGGTTCGCCTTCGGCGGGGAATATCGCGGAACTGGATGCCATTGCAGCCTGCGTTATTGGCGGAACGAGCCTGGCGGGTGGCGTCGGCAGCGTGGCCGGTGCGGTTATGGGGGCTTTCATTATGGCTTCGCTGGATAACGGCATGAGCATGCTGGATGTACCAACGTTCTGGCAGTACATCGTTAAAGGCGGAATTTTACTGCTGGCGGTCTGGATGGATTCGGCGACCAAACGACGTGCATAAAGTCAGCAGAGATGGCAGTGATGACGGGCGGTCACTTAGGAAAGTCTGAGCAACCTCACAAATTCACTAAGCTAAATCTACGTAAGCCATGGCGTTGTGCTATTGACCAACCCAATCAGCCTCATTCATGAGTACAAATGAATGAGGCTTTAGTCTATGAGAAAACCGGTGAGAGACAGGCATGTTTGAAAAACGTTATCGGATCACGTTGTTATTTAACGCCAACAAAGTCTATGACCGTCAGGTCGTCGAAGGCGTGGGTGAATACCTTCAGGCCTCACAAAGCGACTGGGATATCTTCATTGAGGAGGATTTCCGCTGTCGCATAGACAACATTAAAGACTGGCTTGGTGATGGTGTGATCGCCGATTTTGATGACCGTGAAATTGAAACGTTGCTTGAAGGTCTCAATGTGCCGATTGTCGGGGTGGGCGGGTCTTATCATCAGGAAGAAGATTATCCGCCGGTGCATTATATCGCTACCGACAACTACGCACTGGTTGAAGCGGCCTTTATGCATCTGAAAGAAAAGGGGATTAACCGCTTCGCGTTTTACGGTTTGCCTGATGCAGGGGGAAAGCGCTGGGCGCAGGAACGCGAGCACGCGTTCAGAAAACTGGTGTCTGCTGAACAGTATCAGGGTGTGGTCTATCAGGGGATGGAGACAGCACCGGAAAACTGGCAACACGCTCAGAACCGGCTGGCGGACTGGATCCAGACACTGCCGCAGCAAACTGGCATTATTGCGGTTACCGACGCCCGCGCACGTCATCTGTTGCAGGTGTGCGAGCATCTGAATATTCCTGTACCAGAAAAGCTTAGCGTCATTGGTATCGATAATGAGGAACTGACGCGCTACCTGTCGCGTGTCGCCTTGTCATCCGTGGTACAGGGCACGCGCCAGATGGGCTATCGCGCCGCGAAACTTCTGCATCAGTTGCTGGATCAGCGTGATTTACCGTTACAGCGTATTCTGGTACCGCCGGTAAAAGTGGTAGAACGCCGCTCAACGGATTTCCGATCACTGCGTGATCCGGCCGTCATTCAGGCGATGCATTACATCCGTTACCATGCCTGCAAAGGGATTAAGGTTGAACAGGTTCTCGATGCCATCGGCATGTCGCGTTCTAATCTTGAGAAACGGTTTAAGGATGAAACCGGACAGACGATTCACGGCGTGATCCACGAAGAAAAACTCGACCGCGCCCGCAACCTGCTGGCCGCTACCTCGATTTCCATCAATGAGATCTCGCAGATGTGCGGATATCCGTCGCTGCAATATTTCTATTCGGTATTCAAAAAAGGCTATGAAATGACCCCTAAAGAGTACCGCAGCATTCATGGCGATAGCGTGTATCAGGATGTCTGAAAGCCGCATAAAAAAATGCCCCGTTCAGTGACGAACGGGGCATGAATACATTGATACCAGAGAATAAATTACAGTGTTATCACCACCGGACCTGCACCGGCAGCCGGGGTCAGCAATATCCCCAGCGCCCCTTCTTTCTGCGCAGCACCGCTCACTTCCCTGACCGATTTCTGATTGCGCAGGCACAGTGTCCAGCCTGATGCCTGGCCTTCCCGGGTTACTGTAATTACGCCATCCCGCCGTTCGGCTTTCAGGATGAAGACGGTTCTCCCGCTCAGATCGGTGATCACGCTTTCTGCCACCGCGCCGTCTTCCAGCTCGAACAGATGGAATTCAGGCTGCTGGCTGTAATCATAATCCGGCTTCTGATTATTACTGCCAAGCGCCAGCAAGGTATTCGGACGAACATATAACGGCAGGCTGTCGAAGCCATGCTGCTGACGATGCCAGCGCGAACCTTCGGCCACGTCGTTGCTCAGAAGGTGCGTCCAGCGGCCTTCTGGCAGATAGAAATTGACATCGCCTTCTTCGCTGAAAACGGGGGCGACCAGCAGATCATCACCAAGCATATATTGGCGGTCAAGATAATCGCATGCCGGATCGTCAGGGAACTCCAGCACCATGGCGCGCATCACCGGTGTTCCGTGGCTGGCAGCCTGGGCTGAAGCGGGGTAGAGATACGGCATCAGGCGGCATTTTAGCTGCGTGAACTGGCGCACCACATCGCAGGCTTCATCGTCATACACCCACGGCACCCGATAGGATTTGCTGCCATGCAGGCGGCTGTGGCTTGAGAGCAGGCCGAATGCGCACCAGCGTTTGTAGATGTGCGCCGGTGCAGTATTTTCGAAACCGCCAATGTCGTGGCTCCAGAAACCAAAGCCGGATAATCCGATGGATAACCCGCCACGCAGGCTTTCAGCCATGGACTCGTAAGTGGCGTAGCAGTCACCGCCCCAGTGAACCGGGAATTGCTGCGCCCCCACCGAGGCGGAACGGGCGAACAGCACGGCTTCGTCTGCGCCGAGTTTATCCTGCAACGTTTCGTATACCAGTTTGTTGTACATAAACGCGTAATGATTATGCATTTTTTGCGGGTCACTGCCGTCGTGCCAGACGACGTCGGTTGGGATACGTTCGCCGAAGTCGGTTTTGAAGCAATCGACGCCCATATCCACCAGACGTTTCAGATGGCCCGCGTACCATTCAGCGGCCTGCGGATGAGTGAAATCCACGATGCCCATACCAGCCTGCCATTTATCCCACTGCCAGACACGGCCGTCAGGGCGTTTGAGCAGATAACCTTTTTCTTTACCTTCACGGAAAAGCGGTGATTTCTGGCCGATGTACGGGTTGATCCACACACAAATTTTCAGGCCGCGCGCTTTCAGGCGCTGCAACATACACTGAGGATCAGGGAAAGTTTGCGGATCCCATTCAAAATCACACCACTGGAAAGCCTTCATCCAAAAGCAGTCAAAGTGGAAAACATGCAGTGGCAATTCACGTTCCGCCATGCCGTCAATAAAGCTGTTGACGGTCGCTTCATCATAGTTGGTGGTAAACGAGGTGGTCAGCCACAGGCCAAACGACCAGGCGGGTGGCAGTGCAGGGCGGCCGGTCAGACGGGTATAACGATCGAGCACTTTTTTCGGCGTCGGGCCATCGATAACGAAATACTCGAGATATTCGCCTTCCACGCTGAACTGCACTTTGGAGACTTTTTCTGAGCCGACTTCAAAAGACACACATTCAGGATGATTTACCAGCACGCCGTAGCCGCGGTTTGTCAGGTAGAACGGAATGTTTTTGTAAGACTGCTCAGTGCTGGTGCCGCCATCGCGGTTCCAGGTTTCGACAGTCTGGCCATTTTTGACCAGCGCGGTGAAACGTTCACCCAGACCATAAACCGTTTCGCCAACGCCCAGATCCAGGCGTTCCATCATGTAGGTTTTATGCGAGTTCGCATCCTGAACATAGCCGTTAGATTTCGCGACACTGCCGGTGATCCGTCGGCCATGGCGCAGGAAGTCCAGCGTCCAGTTATTACCTTTGGTGACGCGAACACTCAGATCACCGCTGTGCAGCGCGGCGAATTCATCGTTGTCTTCAAAGCGCAGTTCGGGGGTGTCGGTTTGCATTAACGGATAATGCGGGCCTTTATCCATTTCGCCATCAAAATGAGTAATACGTACACCCATCACGCCGGTCTGCGGCGAGAAGAAACGCAGCGTAAACAGTGGCGAGTCCAGTTGGCTGGCGCGTTCCGAGGCATCTTTCGGCGCAGCATAAATCACCATCTCATTACCGGAGCGTTGTACTTCAAACACCTGAAGCGGGTGTGTGAGTGACAATCCTTCCTGGATCAACCAGTTACCATCACTGATCTTCATAATGTCTCTTCCTTTTAAACTTCATCCAATTTATTTCATAAATTCTTGCTGATTGCGGCGGATGCCTTGTGCGACTTCATCAAGAATGCGGCGTAGCAGCGGGGTACGAAGAATGTAATAGCGTTTACAGATGATGGCGCTCAACAGGTAGCAAACTGCCGGAACCAGGGTGAACAGCGCGATAATGCTGGTCATGGTGGCTGCATTTTGGGTGGCGGCACCGGACTGATAACCAGCACCGGCCAGCATCCAGCCGATCATCGCGCCGGCCAGGGCCAGACCGAGTTTCAGAACAAACAGGGTACCGGCGAAGCTGATACCGGTCAGGCGTTTGCCATCGTTCCATTCGCCGTAATCTACGGTGTCGGACATCATTACCCACTGAATTGGTGTGACTAACTGATGCAGAACGCCGATAACGAAGATGAAGATAAACATCAGCACGCTGCCGTTCACCGGCAGGAAGAACATGCCGAGGCTCAGAACCGCCAGAATGGCGTTGGTCCACCAGAAAACACTGACCTTACATTTCCAGTCGGTCAGCGGTTTTGCCAGCGCACTGCCTAACAGGTTACCGACGGAATAGACGCCAAGGAACCAGGCGAACAGCACCGGATTGCCGAGAATGTACGTCACGTAATACATCATGGCGCCGCCGCGAACCGCGACCGCAATGATGTTGAGGATGGTCAGCAGGCCGACAATACGCCACTGGTCGTTGTGCCAGATATCACGCAAATCTTCGCGCATGGTGCCGGTCGGTTTGCCCGGATCGATACGTTCTTTGGTGGTGGCAAAACAAATCGCCAGCATCACGGCCGCAACAATCGCCAGCACCGCAATCCCGCCCTGATAACCGAGCGCCTGATTTTCTCCGCCGATCAGTTTAACCAGCGGCATCATCAGCACGGTACTTAACATGCCGCCAGCAGTGGCCAGCACGAAGCGATAGGATTGCAGTGAAATACGTTGCGTCGGGTTAGAGGTAATCACACCGCCGAGGGCGCAGTAAGGAATGTTGACCACGGTATACATCAGCGTCAGCAGGGTATAAGTGATAGCGGCGTAAATCATTTTGCCGGTCATGCTCAGCTCTGGCGTGGTGTAAGTGAATATGCAGACGATGCCGAAAGGAATGGCGCCAAACAGCACATAAGGGCGGAATTTCCCCCAGCGCGTTCGGGTGCGGTCTGCCAGTAATCCCATGCAGGGGTCTGAGATCGCGTCCAGTGCGCGGGCCAGCAGGAACATCGTACCGACATAACCTGCAGGAATGCCGAAAATATCGGTATAGAAAAACATCATGTAGAGCATGACGTTATCGAAAATGATATGACTGGCGGCGTCGCCTAATCCGTATCCAATCTTTTCCTTGACCGAAAGGATTTCTGTACTCATTGCTTCAATGTCCATATGAAAAGGGTGAGTACGTTTTTAACGGTTGGCGGGGGCCTGAGGCTATTGAGATTTTTGTTTCTGAAATTATGTTTCTTTATTTCTGTGATCGCACAGTGCAAACGGAGGATAGTTGAGCGGGAAAAGTGTGGAGGAAGAGCCTGATACGGGGCGGATAGATGCGGAAAAAACCTCCCGTTTCCGGGAGGCTCCGATGTTTATTTTTTATATTTTGCTTCCAGCGTCGCAAACCACGGTGCGGTGAAATCTTCAGATTTACCCCAGCCAGGAATGATTTTGCTTAGACCGGTCACGTTGATGCCGTCCGGTTGGCTGAGAAGCAGAGATTGCGGAATGGTCTGTGCCGGGAATTCATAGGTTGCAGGGGTTTTCTCACCGGCAATTTTAAGCGCCACAATTCGCAGGTTAACCGCGCCAATCAGCTGTGTATCCACTGCAGCGGTCATCTGCCACGGGCTGCCTTTTTCGCGCATCAGTTGTAAATCCTGATTCGATACATCAATGCTGTAGAGTTTGATCTCGGTACGGCCATTTTCTTTCAGTGCTTTATACGCGCCCTGACTGAAGGCGTCCCATGCGCCCCAGATGGCATCAATCTGACCTTTCGGGTACTTCGCGAGGATTGCACCGACTTTGTTCGCTGTATCGCCCTGCACGTCAGAAGACACTGCGCCGATAGATTCCAGCTGATGAATGCCCGGATTCTCTTTCAAAATAGCTTCGTAGGTTTTCTGGCGGCGTTCCATTGGCGGGAAACCGGCTACCCACAGTTTGACGATATTAGCCTTACCGTTGAAGTCTTTCACCAGCTGGCCGACAGACGCTTTCGCCAGTGAGGCATCGTCCTGACGGGTGACGGTCACGCCTGGAATGTTTTCCGGCACTTCGGTATCAAATGCGGAAACCGCAATACCTGCTGCCGCAATGCGTTTTGCCAGCGCTTCGGAATACGGGCCGCGTCCCTGGGACAGGATAATGCCGTCGTATTTCTGGCTGATGGCCTGATTCACGAAATCCTGAAATTTGGCGTCATCGCCATTACTCAGAAAGGTATCCACTTTAAAGCCAAGCGCGCGGCCTTGTTTAATGGCACCGGCCAGGAACTGCGTGGTGTTATCGTCGGAGCCAAGATTACGGATAACTGCGATGCGCACGGGACCGTTGTGCTGGGCGATAGCCGCCGGAACGGGCGCAGGTGTTTCACCGGCAGCGAAGGCCGGTACAGTGGAAAACAGGCTTAATGCCAGCAGGGATGCGGATATTTTTTTCATTATTGAACAGCTCCGTCGGACGCGATGTTTTTTCTGGTGTTTTTTTTGGTAAATCCGGGAAGGCAATGCGGCTTTCCAGATTGAGGATGTACAGAAGTCTGTCTGTCTGGACGTCTATTCTGTCGGAGCAGTTTACCGGTATGTTACGAAAGAAGGAATGCTTTGTTGTTATTATATTTAACAGTGTTGTTATTCCTGTGGGTTATAGCGGATGCGCAGCCTCTGAGCAAAATCAGGCACATGGCCTAAACTGAATTTTTGTCTGCGATTTTTACATTGATTGTTCATTCCTCTAATACAGCCTCCGGGAGAAGCCTTATGCCATTTTCTTTCCGCGACACCTTATTGCCTGCTTTTGCGCTGGTGATGTTAACCACCAACGTCTCTGCTGCGCCGAAATCCCCCGTCCCGCCGCCACTTGTCAGCGCGCAGGTCACTGAACTGGCAAAAGGGCTGGATCACCCGTGGTCACTGGCTTTTTTGCCTGATAATCAAGGGGCGCTGATTACCGAACGCAGCGGGCAACTGCGACTTTGGAAGCAGGACGTTGGATTATCCGCACCGCTGAAAGGTGTACCGGCCGTGTGGGTCGCCGGGCAGGCCGGTTTGTGGGATGTCCGTTTGTCGCCAGATTTTGCCAGTAACCGCCGGGTGTATCTCACCTTTGCGCAGCCCGGTGAAAAAGGTGAACCGCATGCTGCGCTGGGCTATGGCACGTTGACGGCGGACAATAAAATCCTGACGAATTTTAAGGTCATTTTCGTACAGCAACCGGCGTTGCAAAGCGGTATTAATCTCGGCGGGCGCATCGCCTTCGATCAGAAGGGAAATATTTTCCTGACGACCGGTGACAATAATCAGCGCATCAACGCCCAGCATCTGAATCAGTTGCAGGGCAAGATTTTGCGTCTGACACCGGAAGGCGGCGTGCCGCAGGATAATCCGTTTGTTCAGGACAAAAGTGCGAAGCCGGAAATCTGGACTTTCGGCAACCGTAATCCGCAGGGACTGGCAGTTAATCCGTGGAGCGGGGTGTTGTGGGAAACCGAACACGGTCCGCGTGGCGGCGATGAAGTGAATCTGCTGAAAGCGGGTAAAAACTACGGCTGGCCGCTGGCAACCTTCGGGATTAACTATTCCGGGCAGCCGATCCCCGAAGCCAAAGGCACCACATTAGCGGGGGCGGAAGATCCGATTTATTACTGGGAAGTTTCACCGGCATTAAGCGGTATGGCGTTCTATAACGTGCAAAAATTCCCGCAATGGAAAAACTCGCTGTTTATCGGTGCGCTGGCAGGAGAATCGCTGATCCGCCTGACGCTCGACGGCGAAAAAGTCACGCATGAAGAGCGTTTACTCAGTGACCGTAAGGAACGGATCCGCGAAGTGCAGGTGGGTGCAGACGGATTTGTGTATGTGCTGACCGACGATCGCGATGGCAAGTTGCTGAAGGTGGCACCGCAGGGTTAAGTCCTGAAGGGTTAACTCAATAAAAAGGCGGGCTATTTCAGCCCGCCTCAGTTTCAGTCAGCGCAATCAGCGTTGCGTTCTTTGCGCCTTGAACAGGGCCCAGACGCTGAGCAACCCGACCATCATCAGGTAGTAGCCCGGTGCCAGACTGCTGCCGGTGGCGGAAATCAGCAATGTACAGATGAATGGCGCGAAGCCACCAAACACGGTTACGGCGACGTTGTAGCTGATCGCCATCCCGCTGGCGCGGGTGGTGATCGGGAACAGGTCAGCCATCATCGACGGCACGGTGGAGAAATACACCGATTTCAGTAGTGCCAGCCAGCTTATCAGCAACAGCAAGGACATCGCTGATGTGTGTTGCAGCATCAGCCAGAACGCCGGATACACGGTCAGCAACAGCAGAATAAGCGATCCCCACATCAGCGGCAGACGGCCAATTTTCTCCGCCCACAGGCCCATAACGGGCGTTACTACCGTCAGGATAATCCCGGCTGCCAGTGTGGCGCTGAACCCCGCCGAAGCAGGCAGATGCAGTGTTTTGGTGGCATATGTCGGTACGTAGTTCAGCATATAGTTGATGGCAGTAGACACCACCATCAGGCCAATCGCGGTAAAGAACAGGCCTTTTTGCGCACGCACGATTTCTTTCAGTGGCGACGCGGTTTTCTCGGCCTTGCTGAAACTTTCCGATTCCCGGATATGACGGCGGATGTATAAACCGACCGGCCCGATCAGCAGCCCGAAGATAAACGGAATACGCCATCCCCAGTCCTGCAGTTGTGTTTCACTCAGCACTGCCGATAAGCCCAGCCCGAATGCCGATGCCAGCAGCGTACTCGCACCCTGTGTCGCGAACTGCCAGCTGGCGATAAACGCTTTGCGTTCCGGGAAGTGCTCGACCAGAAAGGCCGTCGAACTGCCGAATTCACCGCCTGCCGAGAAGCCCTGAATCAGACGAGCTGCCAGGATTAACAACGGAGCCGCCATGCCGATGGTTCCGTAAGACGGCGTGATAACGATAATCAGGCCGCCGATCATCATCAGGCTGATGGACAGCAACAGTGAGGCTTTGCGTCCGTGTTTGTCGGCATACGCACCCAGCACAACCGCGCCGAGCGGGCGGATCAGGAATGACACGCCGAAACTGCCAAACGTCAGTAACAGGGAAACGGTCGGATCGGATGTCGGAAAATAGGCGTGAGCAATGTAGCTGGCGAAAAAACCGTAAATCGCGATATCAAACCATTCCAGCGCGTTACCGATACAGGTCGCAAAGAGGGTTTTCATCAGGCTTGGCTTTTCTGTCGCGTTGCCGGTTGTATGGGATGACGCCGTTAACTGGCTCATTTGGCACCTCCGGCGTGATCAATATGCTGAGCGAGCAGGGCGGTACCATGCTCGCCGAAATCCCATAACAGACGGGTCATGATCGCCAGCCCCTCGCGGGCGACGGAAATCAACATGTGCTCGTTGACGCCATGCTGACCGCAGGCCGGATACGAATGCGGAACCCACAACGTCGGCAGGCCGAGAATATCGGCAAAAACGTCGTTGGGCAGTGAACCGCCGAGGTTCGGTAGCAGCGCCGGTTTTTTGCCGGTAGTTTGCTGCATGATGTTCAGCGCCCAGCCGACCAGCGGGTCGGTCGGGTCGAAACGGGTGGCCGGTGAACCGCGCATAAATTCCACTTCAACCTGTGGGAAACCCTGTGCATCAAGATGGTCACGCACGTGTTTCGCCAGGTTTTGCCAGTCAGTGCCGACCACAAACCGTAGCTGACACACTGCCGTGGCGTTGCCGGGAATCGCGTTCATCGGGCGCTGCGGATTACCGGTCAGGAATGACAGCACTTCCAGCGTATTCCAGGCATACAAACGCTCGGCTGGCGTCAGACCGGCTTCTCCCCAGTCCGGGTCGATCTGCGGATCACTTTCGCCGCCACCGACGTCAACATCACGGAGAATTTCTCGCACTGCCTCACTGACTGCAGGCGGTTTAAGCGCTTCCACCTGCAGCTGCCCCTGCTGACTGACCAGCGAGGCCAGCGCATTGGCCAGCTGAATGCCGGGATTGGTCAGCAGACCGCCCCAGTTGCCGGAGTGATAGGCGTTGTCGCGGGCATTGATGGTCAGACGGAAATTGACCGCACCCCGCGAGCCGAGGAACAGCGTCGGGCGCACAGCACTCAGGCGCGGGCCGTCGGAGGCCAGGAAAATGTCGGCGCTGAGTTGGTCGTGATAATCGCGGCACAGTTCGGCCAGCCCCGGCGAGCTGATTTCTTCACCCATTTCGAACAGCAGTTTGCAGTTAAAGCCGAGACGGCCACCACGTGCTTTGAAGATTTGTTCCAGTGCCGCGATATTAACGCTGTGCTGGCCTTTGTTGTCGGCGCTGCCGCGTCCGTACCAGCGGTCACCTTCTTCTTTCAGCGCCCATGGCGACAAATCACTGCGCCAGTTTTCATCGTCGCCGAACACCACGTCGCCGTGGCCATAGCTCAGTATGGTGGGCAATTCGCTGTCTTCAATGCGTGTAGCAATCAGGAAAGGACGGTTGGCGGCATGAGGATTTTCCACGCTGAGCAGGCTGAAACCCATCGCTGAAAGTGCCGGTTTAATCTCTTCATCGAGATAACGTGCCAGTTCAGCGTCTCGCTGATTGCTCTGGCTTTCGGTGGCAATAGCCACCCTGCGTGCCAGTGTTCTTTTGTATTCACCCTGATCGAACCAGGCTAATGCCTGTTCAACGATATTTTCCGCTGTCATGAATAACCTGCTTTTTAATGTTTTGAGGATTTATTGTTGGTTTTTTTAGCAGTTTCACTCTACGCGCGGCGCAAGCGTTGCCACAATAATAATAATTGCAACTTAGCGTTGCTTTTATTGTAATGCTTGTCTGCACAGTTATGAGGCAATACGGCCATGCAAAGTACGGAAATTCGCTACTTCCTGGTAGTGGCAAACACCGGTTCGCTGAGTGCGGCGAGTAAGCAATTATTTGTCGCAGTGTCTGCCATCAGTCGCCAGATCCAGCGCCTCGAAGAACGTATCGGTGCGCCGCTTTTTGAGCGTCATGCCCGCGGCATGGTGCTGAATGATGCCGGACAAATTCTGGAAAACCATGTGCGCAAAAGCATGATGGACATGGAACACGCCATGGCAGAAATCCAGGGGCTGAACGCGGTACGCCGCACGGTGATCCGCATGGCCTGCACCGACGGGCTGGCGTTTGATTTGCTGCCGCAGCTGTTTTCACAGTTCCGGCTGAACAATCCGGGTGTGATGTTTTATCTCAACGTCGGCACGGCGGTGGAAGTGTCGGAGATGATCCACAACGGCGAAGTGGAACTGGCGTTGCAGTTCAGTCTGGCGGCGGAGCGCGGTGTGGATATTCTGGCGTCTTTTCCCGCGCCGGTGCGCATGGTGATGCGTCCGGATCATCCGCTGGCGGAATCTGAGGTGCTGCTGACGGATTTGCACCCGTACCCGCTGGCGATGAACGAGCAGGGCAGCACCATCCGCCAGTTGTTTGATTTGTCCTGCCGGATGAGCGGCATTTTTCTTGAGCCTGCGGTGAGTTGTAACCGTTTCTCGACGTTGTACGATTTTATGGTGCAGACACCGGGCGCGATTGCGGCATGCAGCCATTTTTCCATTATGTACAAAGCGCGCCGCGACAATTTGCGGGTGAAACCGGTGAATATTGAACAACTGAGTCAGCGTACGTTGCAGTTGCAGTCACCGGCAGGCAAGCGGCGTCCGGCGGCACTGAGTCAGTTCATCGATTTTATTCGTGATGAACTGACGCGTGAAAACGAGAATTTTATTCGTGATTTCCGGCTGTAGCCGTCAGCATGCGTCTTGTTGCCGATGCGCATAGCGTGACCAGTGCAGGTTGTGCCAGCCTTTTGCAGCAGCGAGCTTTTGCAGGGGCTCGCTGGCATTAATGACCGTAGCGACATCGGCAAACTCCAGCAAAGGCTGATCATAAAGCGTATGGCTGTAGGCGAAAATTTGCTGATAGAACGTCGGCTCGCGATTCTCCAGCCACAGTTTTAAGCGCTCAAGACGCCCCTCATGAAAGGTCAGTTTACCTTCGACCCTGCCGCTGAAACGCTGGTTAACGATGCCGGCTTGCAGCCCGAGTCCGGCATTCGCACCCAGACGTCGGGCGACCGGCATGACCAGATGGTCGCCCGATGCGGAGATAATCAGGATTTCATCCCCGCGCATACGGTGCCAGTCGAGCCGTTCACGCGCCTGCGGATAAACCCGTGGCATGATATCCCGATGGATAAACCGCTGAACCCAGTTCGCCACGGTGGCACAGTTCAGGCCGCTCATGGGCTGTAACGTCTGAGAAAGATAGCGGCGGTAACGCTCGGTGGTTTGCGGGCAAATAACACCGCTGGCCGGAGTATTGTGCTGATGAACGGCATTCAGCCGGTAATGACTGAGTTCATCGCGGGGGGTGTAGCCCTGCGAAACCAGCCAGTGCAACCACAGATTGTGGCTGTCATCGCAAATCAGCGTGTGGTCGAGTTCAAATATTGCGAGATCCATGGGGCGGATTCCCTCATCTGAAAGCCTTCATTCAGCGTAGCGCAATTTCAAATATTGAGTGTTTTGTGAACAACATTGTCACGCGATCTTCATCAGGCGTGAAAGCGAGTCCACAGGCTTATCAGCAACCATGCTGCCAGTGACCAGCAGACCACGGCGCCAAACAGGGCGTAGGGGAGTTTCATCGAGCCGATGAAGAAATACAGAGAAATCAGATACACCATGTAAGGGATAACGGCCCACAGTCCGAAAATAATGGTGGTGCGCAGGGCTTCAATGCTGCGTTCGGTGCCGACGATATAATGGGCAATCAGCGCAAAAGTGGGGAACAGCGGAACCAGTCCGGCAATGTAATAATTGCGGGTTTTAGACAACACGCCGATCAGAATCACAACCAGTGCGCCAATCAGCGCTTTTACCACCAGACCTGTCATTGATGCCCCTGCGCCTGTTCACTCGCATTGATTTCTGTGGTGAATAAGCCCTTTATTGTTATAGGTATTTTGTATGTGATTTACAGACAAACTGCCCCAGCCGGATGGAATGGTCAAGTGCTTACTGCTGTTTTTATCGTCAGTTGAATCTGCGCAAGCAGCGGAAAACTCTACTATTCTTAAGATCTTTACACTATTTAGGTTTATTCCCGACCCGGAAAGCAGTAGGTTTTACCTCTGACAGAGTTGCACAATCTGATTGAAAGATAAGATAAATTTCAGTTACCCGGACAAAAGCGCTGATACCTATGACAATTTCTTCCCAATTCAAACGGACTTTCATTTACGCGCTGGGCGGTGGAGTATTGCTGCTGGCGCTGCCTGCCGCTCAGGCGGATAACGCCCCGGTCGCGCCGCAGATTAACGCGAAATCCTGGGTACTTATGGATTACAACAGCGGGAAGATCCTGACGGAATCTAATCCCGATGCGCGTCTTGACCCTGCCAGCCTGAGTAAAATCATGGTCAGCTATGTGGTCGGGCAGGCGATCAAATCCGGCAAAATCAAATCAGATGATCTGGTTTCCGTCGGTAATGACGCCTGGGCGACCGGCAATCCGGTGCTGCGCGGCTCCTCGCTGATGTTCCTCAAACCGGGTGACCGCGTGCCAGTTTCTGAGCTTAACAAAGGTATTGTGATCCAGTCAGGTAACGACGCCAGTATTGCGCTGGCGGATTTTGTGGCGGGCAGCCAGGATTCATTCGTCAACCTGATGAATCGCTATGCCGAACAGCTGAAACTGCAAAACACCCATTTTAAAACCGTTCACGGGCTGGATGCGGACGGGCAATATACCTCCGCTACTGACATGGCCCTGTTGTCGCAGGCGCTGATCCGCGATACGCCGGATGAATATGCGCTGCACAAAGAAAAAGAATTCACCTTCAATCACATCAAGCAGATTAACCGCAACCGCCTGTTGTGGAGCTCTAACCTGAACGTTGACGGCATCAAAACCGGTTACACGTCGGGCGCGGGCTACAATCTGGTTTCTTCCGCCAGCGATTCCACCGGCATGCGTTTAATCGCTGTGGTGATGGGGGCGCCAAGCGACAGGATCCGTTTTAATGAAAGCGAAAGCCTGTTGACCTGGGGTTTCCGTTTCTATGAAACGCTCACGCCAATCAAGGCGGGTGATGCCTTTACCAGCCAGCGTGTCTGGTTTGGTGAGGAGAAAATGGTGCCACTCGGCGTGGCTGAAAATGCCTCGCTGACCATGCCTAAAGGCCAGCTGAAGAATCTCAAGGCCAGTTTCAATCTGACCAGTCCGCAGCTTGAAGCACCGCTGGCGAAAAATCAGGTAGTGGGTACAGTAGATTTCAGTCTGGACGGCAAGGTCATCGAACAGCGTCCTCTGGTGGCGTTGCAGGAAGTGAAAGAAACCGGTTTTATTGGCCGTATCTGGGACTTCGTGATGATGAAGATCAGTGGATTGTGGGGCAGTATTTTCGGCAAATGATAATCTGCTGACATAAAAAACGAGGCTCAGGTAGCCTCGTTTTTTTATGCTTTGAATAACGGAGCAGGGGATCAGTGCTGAACCCAACCTTTCTTGATCGGGAAAGCAAAACCGAAACGGTAAACCTTGCACATCAGGGCATTAATCGGTTCGCCGAACAAGTTCCACACCAGTTGCGCGAACAGGCACCCCAGCATACCTACCAGGAAGCCGCCCAGCATATCCAGCGGCCAGTGCACGCCAAGGTAAACGCGTGACCAGGCGATCGACAAGGCGGTTACCATCAGTAAAGCGCCTGACCAGATACGGTGCCAGAACAGGAAGGCCAGCGCGAAGGTGAAACTGACTGTACCGTGATCACTCGGGAAGGAATCATCCGGTGAATGATGCAGGAAGTTATAACCAAAACCTTCCACAAAAGGACGGGCATGAGGGAACAACATGGAAAACGTTTTAGCCGTTGTCATCGCAAAAAGAAGCGCAATGGCTGTCTTACTGATCATTTCGCGTTGCTTATCGATACGCTCCTGATGGCCCCATAGCCACAGGCCGATAATCAGCAGCGGGACAATCATAATCAGGTCATTAGCCAGAAAAGTGGCCAGCTGAATCAGCGCTTTCGGCGAATCCGGTGTGGCGTTAATCCATAGAAAAATCAAATGATTTAGTTGCTCCATAATACTACCCTCATTTATACAGGCCAAAATAGCCATCAAAAGAATCCGGTAACTTGCTGACAGGACGAAAAAATTTCAGATACGTTAATTTGTGCTGCCCTGCAGGTAAAGGGGTCTCGTCTGAATATCCGCATTCATTGAATAACGGTATAGTTTCACGATGAAATAGAGTGTAAAGAGAAGAACTTAAGGAAGCCTTAAGCGGGTGGTCATACCGCCTGAGCGGGGGACAGACAAAGTCTGAATACGGTAACGAGTGATTTCACAGGAGAGTGTCAGAATGGAGATTCGTGAGGCTGATATCGGCGATTTAAGCCTGTTGCAGCGCCTGGGGCGGGAGACCTATCGCCATTATTTTGGTAGTTTATGGCAAAGCGGGGACGAACTGAATGCTTTCCTGGAGGAGGATTTTGGTGATGAGGCGCTAGCCCTGAGCCTGGAAAGTCCGGATTGCTGCTGGCTGGTTGCGCAGGATAACGGTGAGGCGGTCGGTTTCGCCAGACTGAATTTTAATACGCCGCTGGACGTTGCAGAAGGTCAGGGGGCGAAGTTATGCAAACTGTACTTCACCCCGCTGAACCGTTCGCGTGGTTTGGGATCTGAAGTTTTTGCCTTCGCCGAACGTGTGGCAAGAGCGCGTAACCAGCCCGTTCTCTGGCTTGATGTGTTGCAAAGTAATTTGCCCGCCATCGGATTTTATCAGCGTCAGGGGATGCATCTGGCGGCTGAGACGACATATGTCACCGCCACCCAAACCACCCGGTTGTGGATCATGAAAAAGGATATCAATGATTAAATTACGCCTCGGCGGTCTGTTTATCACACTGGAAGCAGGGGAGGATATTCCTTATGCGCCGGAATTTTGTGAACATTATACCTACCTTCTCCACCCGGTTGACGGTGGCTATGAGATTTTGCGCTACGATGCTTATTCCGGCTGGCATAGACGTCCTGACCAGCTATTTGAAGATGGTCATCAGGCATTTGTATTTGCCTATCAGGCGTACGAAAAGGAATGGAATCAGACCGACGGGCGTTTAGGCGGTAAAGGCCAGCGCCTCGAACGGATTATGTAATAACCTGTTCTTGCGAATAGTCATCTACAGCCCCTATTTCAGGGGCTTTTTGTTGTCCTTAATGCAACCTTATTTTTAGAAAAATACAAAACATGACAGAGAACAGGCTGAATTCTGTGAATTATGTTTTCATGCCATAGTATCGCGGTGAAATTATTATAGGATTTAAATATCACTGTGAGAATGATATGAAATCACTCCAGGTCAAACAATGCCGTAACTGTATGTTTTTAATTGTCTTATTATTGTGTTGTGGGCAGTTTTAAACTTAAACAAACACCAAACGAAAGGTATTTCAAAATTTTTCTGGTTGCAACGAAACTTACCCTCGTTTATTTTTACGCCCATCTGTCCGGCCCGAAGGAGAAATATAACTTCATGGTGGCGGATAATAAAATTGCCGGACGGAAATTTAAACAGTTTATAAATAATCAAGGATATTGATGATGAAATTACGCGCGCTTTCTCTGGTAATTCCCGCACTGATGATGGCTGGCACTGCTGGCGCTGCCGAAATTTATAATAAAGACGGTAATAAACTCGATCTGTTCGGTAAAGTCGACGGCCTGCATTATTTCTCCAACGATGACAGCGCTGACGGTGACCAGTCATATATGCGTTTAGGTTTCCGTGGTGAGACTCAAATCAATAATGAACTGACCGGTTACGGTGAGTGGGAATATCAGGCTTCCCTGAATACTGCAGAAAGTGAAGATGCAAACAATTTCACCCGCGTAGGTTTTGCCGGTCTGAAATTCGGTCAGTGGGGCTCACTGGATTACGGTCGTAACTACGGCGTGATGTATGACGTGGCAGCATGGACGGATGTTTTGCCTGAGTTCGGTGGCGATACCTACGGCGCGGACAACTTCATGTTCCAGCGTGCGAACGGTGTACTGACATACCGCAACAAAGATTTCTTCGGCGTGGTCGATGGACTGGATGTGGCGGTGCAGTATCAGGGCAAAAATGGCAGTGCGACTGAATCTAACAATGGCCGCGATGTCCTGGCGCAGAATGGTGACGGCTACGGCATGTCCCTGACATATGATCTGGGCGAAGGTTTCAGCGCAGCAGCAGCGATGATGGCGTCTGATCGTACCAGCGAACAAAATGGCCGTAACAATCCGGCAATCATTGGTAACGGTGATAAGGCAACGGCTTACAGCGGCGGCCTGAAATACGACGCAAACAATATCTATCTGGCAGCAATGTACACCCAGAGCTACAACGCCAACCGTTTCGGTAAAGCGGGCAGCACGGCTTACGGTTACGCGGATAAAGCACAAAACTTTGAAGCCGTTGCACAGTACCAGTTCGATTTTGGTCTGCGTCCTTCGATTGCGTATGTACAATCACATGCCCGAAATGTTCCGGGTTACAGCAACCAGAACCTGACTAAATATGTTGATGTAGGCGCGTCATACTTCTTCAACAAAAACATGCTCACCTACGTTGATTATAAAATCAATCTGATGGATGACACCCGCCTGACCCGCGACGCCGGCATCAATACCGATGACATTGTAGCCGTCGGTCTGGTTTATCAGTTCTGATAAGCCGGCGCGCCCCTGTTAGTTTCAGGAACCGCGTCCTATGTGTCTGATTCCCCTGCCAGTTGGCAGGGGATGATTCACTGACTTTTCCTTCTTTCCTCATCCTTCCCACTCAGGCATCATGGCGTAACATTCAATGCATTACTGCTGATGAGGCCAGGATGACCGACTACGCCACCCCTAATCTTCCTTCCCGTAATTTCGAAGAAACCCAGTGCTTTTATGGCAGCTTTGGATTCATTACCACTTACGTTGATGACGGCTGGCTGATCATGACCCGCGGAACCCTTACGCTGGAATTCTTCCTGCACACGGATCTCGACCCGCTCACCAGTTGGTTCAGCTGCTGCCTGCGCGTTGATGACGCCGATGCACTTTTTGATGCGTTTATGGCGGCAGGAATCGGGCAGGATAAAAAATCCCATCCGTGCATTCATCAGCCAAAAATGCAGCCATTCGGGCTGAGAATGGGCGCAATGATCGATATCGACGGCACGCTGGTGCGGGTGATTGAGAATGAGAAATAAGCGCTGAAACACGTTCAGATACTCTTCAACTCACGTTAAATTTTCGCTATGTTATTGAAGTGAATATGATTGAGGAGATGAAAACGTGATAGTTAGAACATGGCACGGATGCGTACCCGTAAAACATGCAGCAGGATTTGCTGAACATCTGCAACTGACGGGCGTCCAGCATTCTCAGGGTATCGAAGGCAATTTAGGCGCTTTGGTCAAAAGCGTTTCGCAAGGGGACTGGGAGCATTTTTTCCTGGCAACCTACTGGCGGGATATCGAAGCAGTAAAAGCCTTTGCCGGTGATGACTATCATGTTGCCGTGACCTATCAGGACGATGAACAGTTTGAATTGCTGTCTGATCCTTATGTGTTTCAGCATGAGGTTGAGGGTGTGGTGGGTAAACTATGGAATTAATCGAAACGGAGTTATTCGGCCCATTGATAGCACCTGATGAATTTTGGCAGATTATTGAGTTTGCTTCTGTGGACAAAGACGGCGCACGAAATATCTATCTTTGGAGAGGTCAAGGCAACATTGAGTGGCCTATTCATAGCGGGGCATATAGACGGCTCGCGAAAGATAAAAGTTATCTTCCTTCGGAAATGAGTATGCGTGACTATGAAAGGGAGCTTCTAAGTAGTGCGAAACACCAAGGATATCATTACGAAAATGGGCGAGTGCTTTGTGATTTTGAATTACTGGCAAAGCTTCAACACCATGGTGCAGCAACACGTTTGGTAGACGTTTCAAGAAATATGCTTGTTGCCCTCTGGTTTGCCTGTAATTCTGAAAGAGATAAAATCGGACTATTATTCGGTCTGCATTGGGCAAGCGTTCGTGGCTTTGAGGGAAGGCCTGAACTACGAACTTACAATGAAATATTTGGTTCAGGCGATCCGAAACCAGATGATGTCTTGGAGGTGTGCCCAAGATTATGGCAACCACCTGTTGTGACGAAAAGGATTGCCGCTCAGAATGCACAATTCTTATATAGCCGAGTTAGCGATGAACTAGAGGGAAGCTTATTATTCCAAAAAAATTCGCAATGGGTAAAACTAATTGCTCTTACACCGGACATGAAGAGGGAGTGCTTAGTCATGCTCGAAAAGGTTTTCGACATCAGGCAATTTACTCTTTTCCCCGACATTGATGGGTTTTGTTATGCCAACAGCACCAGTTTTGAAAGTCATAGTAATGAGCGCTGGTAGTGATAAGTTTTATCTGGCACTCAGTATCTCAATGAGATTATACAATTAAAGTACGCTAAAATATTATTCCACAAGCAATGAAAGCATTGTGACCGGTGGGTTATATTAAACCTAATAGGCAGATGTATCACTTACCCGTTAAGGTTATATCAAAGTTAGTTGTGTCATCCTGGCTAGACTCAGACCTATTCTCGTTTTCATCTATGGTATACCTTTTCCTTTAGTTGCAAACATCTTCGACACCCTGCAGCCAGAACGGCTGGCAGGGTAGCGTTCACACATTTATTGACCAGTTGTCACTTTGCGGACTGCCATGCGTGATTCCCTCCAAAGAAGGGGATATTTAACTGTATACAAAAGGGTCTTCCCCCGTTGTGGTGGCTATTGTAGGATTTGGTTGTTCACCGAACAATGGGAGGTACCACTTGAGTAATGCTGCTGTTGTCATCAGAAATTACAGTTCTACTTTTCCTGACCCTATTTTGATAACGAAAAATGATACTGCCGTTATTAGCCATTGTGACCTTGAATATCCGGGGTGGGTATTGATAACACTCACCTCAGGGAAAGCCGGATGTGCTCCCCAACAAATATTTTCTCCCCCTCAGTTCTAAAGAAGTTATCTGTCTTGAAGACTATATGGCCCATGAACTTGACCTGCCCCCAGGATTAGATACAACGCTCACTTAGTAATGTCGGATCCTTCACTATCAGAATTACCCTTTCTCCAGGCCGCCGCAAATTCAGA
>NZ_JBEPKE010000012.1:0-98703 GCF_040544515.1 Rahnella sp. 2050
TGGTCGGAAAAACGCTTCTTCATGGGGATGTCCTCATGTGGCTTATGAAGACATTACTAACATCGGGGTGTACTAATCAACTGGGAGCAGGTCAGGCGATCTCACTGTGGAATACGGTATATATAGAAAGAACCATAGACTCTCTGAAGCGAAAAGGGATCCCACTAAATGAGCAGCTGATTTCTCATCTGTCACCGCTGGGATGGGAACACATCAACCTGAGCGGGGATTACCTCTGGAGAACAAACCTCAAACTGGGACAGGGTAAATACCGCGCATTACGCTCAGTGAAAAGTAGTCTGTACAAAAAACAGGCTTAGCGTAGGATATTTTCCGTTTTCCAAGCGGACCCCTATTAGAACGCATGTTAAAAATAGATCTTAAACAATATTTAAATTACAATTAATATTAGTCATTATTTTTTCTTGTCAACATTTGACATGAAAATAGCAAGGACTTTTTTTGGAAACTCCAATAGATTCAACTTGTCACTCCAAAAATCTCTTGGTGTTGTTTAACGACACTTGACCAGGGGTGATTAAATACCTTTTGAACAGATGCAGTATAGCTTAAGGTGGATAAAAATTCTTAATGTCAATTTTTTAGCTTCAATATATTTCTTTTCCACCAGGAGCTTGTAACAAACAAATAAACTAATGCAATAACAGCTGAATAGCAGAATATTTTGCCAATGATGACAGGAGTGAAAGGCACTTTAAGAAAAATATCCACTACCAAAAAACATAATACAAATAGAAAAAATGATTTAAAAAACTTCATCATCAGTTACCCATTAATACATGGGCCGGTTAATTCCGGCCATGTTTATCTTACCAGTGACACTGACCATTTACACTATTTGCGTTGCTATCCCCACCGAAAGCACCGCCGCCACCATTATTATTGTCATGGGTGGCACTCCAGGCTGCATCGAATGACGCCCCGCCTAGCACCCCACCAACGACACCACCTACGATAGAACCTAAAGGTGCGCCTGGTCCGGTGACCATCCCGCCAATAACAGCGCCGGCTGCCGCATCTCGACCTGAATCGTGTGCGCGGCCGCTGCCCGTGTTGGTACTGGTTATATTCCTGCCGCCAGTGCTCAATCTTCTCCTGAGCATAGGAACCAGTGCACGTTCAGACATTCATCACGCAGGCTGCCGTTAAATGACTCAACCAGGGCGTTATCTGTGGGCTTTCCGGGAGGAGATCAGTAGGAGTGGCCCTGACGCAGCCAGGGTGTATCTCCGCGTTAGCGCCTACGAGCGTGTACTTACGAACCTCACAAGATATTCTCCAAAGGCTAATGCTTTAATGCCTTGAGGATTTCAGCGGGCTTTACATTCCCAATAAACACAACTGGCGAAGGCTGCATAACAACCATCACTGGTGTAACCTCAATACCGACACGATCCGCGAGTGCTGATTGCTGCTCTATTGTCCTGATGCAGGCTGGTGAAGTGTCATTATTCGGTAAAAAACCAGCCATTGCATTACGTAGGCTTTCACGTGGGGAGCTGGAGCACCAGACCCTGGCCATATCGCTGATCACTTTATCATGGATAGCCGGAGGAGCAACCGTAAGGAATGACATGGTAAGTCCAGCATCCGTATACTGCTGAACCTTTTTAACCACGTCCGAACAATAACTACATTGGTTATCGATAAAGACAACCATGTGATATTTTTCGGCAGGAGCGGTCCATGTTATGGGATTGAGTTCAACCAAGTTATCAGCGATTTCCTTGACAGATGCCTCAGGTGTTAAGGCAATTGCACTGGTTGCCATTGGCAGGGTCATAATAGTGAACAAAGATGCAAGGAAGTAATGTTTCATTTTTTCTCTCATATTAATATAATTTTTTAGATGCCATTCATTAATCAACCATCAGTTTTTTAGACGCCCGCTGATTTTAGGTAATAATACGTAATAGACGATTTCGACAATTCGGACCAGACCCACAATCATCGCTACACCCGCAATCCAGTTAGCCAACCACAGAGGTATTTCCAATATCGAAAAGGTGAAATACACGCCAATGCGACTTAATATGACGAAAGTTAGTAATCCGCAAAAAAATGTGGTTACAAATATAAAAACTGGAGATGATTTTTTCATGCATACCAACGTTAAATAAAATGATGATACTGTCTGAAACAAATCCCCATTGCTAAGCCGAATAGCTGGTGATTTGCGCTATGCATCTTACCCTCGGCCATGACCGTGGTCACTGCTGCCTCTGTTTCCGTTATTACTTGTTTAGCGACCGCCACTGTTCCCAAAGCAGTTGCCTGAACCGGCAATCAGCCCTCCCATCCCACTCACAATCATTCCTCCTAGTCCACCATAACTGCCAGCAACAACGCCACCACCACCCGTCATGCCGGATGATGGAACGTTGCCATTGTTGCCGCCAGAGATATTTTCAACTTCACTCTTAGTTAGCAGACGCATATATATCCCTAATAAATTTTTCAATAATATTCATTATATTGGCTAGAGGTACGCCCTCGTGTGATCTGAGGCAACTTAATTAACATAGATACTTTAAAATTTAGGTGACAAACACAATGGAACGATGCTGGACGACTTGTGGCGTATTTAGGCAAATAATCCGTGTAGTTCGGAGTTGGCCTTGGCTGTTTCAACCAGGTGAGCCTGCAGCCGGCCGAGTTCGTGTGCACCGGTACCGTCGACTTCCAGACGTTCCGAAAGATCGGTCAACGCAACACTTGCGGTTTTGAGGGTGGATTCCATCTGTACAGCGATCATTCGGGCAATATTCGTGTTGGCCACTTCAGCATCGCCCAGTTGCGCTGTGCGGGATACAGAAATAAAATGCGCCGGCGAGGACCAATATCAACAGACAGACAAACGCTGTAGCCAATATAACCAGAGTCGTAACAGGGCGTTTCATACCTCTCAGGCGGAGGAGATAGCGGTCCGAATCGCTGGAGGATGCATTCAATACAGTTCGCTCCTTCATTCAGTGAGCATGAAATCCGTGGGAGAGGTCTAGTATGGCATTAACCCAAAGTTTAGATGAGCTGTATCATCACAAATGGTTTTTTATCATCGGGTTATTATGAGGCTGTGTGTAAAGCGTACGGCTAACTTTACGTGGTTCTGTTTACACCTTAATGCCGCACCTGTAAACTAAATAAAATCAATGAGTTGAGTTCGTATAATGCTATTTATGTTAAATTTATAACTTGTAATATGACTTTACTCAATCGATTATTAATTTCATTAAGAATGGTTTTTACATCACCAGACGTCAGACTCTTGGCTAAACATCGTCATAATGATACCGGCAGGCAATTATAGTTAATTCATCATTTACCATGCTGTAAACAAGTCGGTGTTCTCTGTCTATGCGCCGGGAATAAAGTGCCGGATTTTTATAATGGCGCAACCGTTCTGGCTTACCAATACCGCCCAGTGGGTCGGCATGAATCGCATGTATCAGTATACGGATGCGCTCGAATATTTTGGCGTTACTTCCCTGCCAGTATTGATAATCGGCTGCCCCTCTCTTAGTGAATCGAGTTTTCATACTTCAATTTCGACAGTGTCACCGCGATCTAACTCAGCCAGCGATGCGTTAATATGTGCAGCGTTCGCAGGATTGCTGAATAAATATAGTGTTTCTAAAATAGCGTCATATTCGGCGGCGTCAATCAGTACAACATCAGGAGCATCACGTCGCAGAATACGCACGGGCTCGGCATTGTCGCTAACCTGCTGCATTGTCTCAGCAAAATGCTTACGGGCATCAGTAAACGTTAATGAATGCATTTTTTACCTTCCTGTCATATATCACGCGTACAACTATAGCACTTGTACCTAATCAAGTACACCTTTTGATATAATGTTCACCCTGTTAACTTATGACCCAGACTGTAAGTCTCCAAGATAATATTTCTAACATTATATAATGGGACTTATATAAAGTTAGCTATTCGCTACAGTAGCTGATAATCTATCCAGTAGTTATAGGAGCAGGTAATTTTTCGCAGATGACCTTGCAGGTTTTGCTACGTGAAATCTGCAAGGGAAATCCCCTGCATCTTTCTCAGAATCGACGTAGCGTTGTCAGTGACCGGGAGTTCGCTTTTTAAGCTATATATGGACAAATTGTCACCAATCAACCAGGCACTACCTGCTATCCAGGCTGAAGAGGATGTTCTGGCGAGGCTTAAGGAATTTGTTCAAGACAAAGAGGCGTTTTCACCCAATACCTGGCGACAACTGATGAGTGTTATGCGGATCTGCCACAGATGGTCGATTGAAAATAGCCGCTCGTTTTTGCCCATGCTTCCGGCCGACCTTCGCGATTATCTGAACTGGCTGCAAGAGAGCGGTCGCGCTTCTTCAACGATTGCGACGCATGGATCATTGATTTCAATGTTACACCGTAACGCTGGCCTAATCCCCCCTAATACTTCACCGCTGGTTTTCCGCGCAGTGAAGAAAATAAATCGTGTTGCAGTTGTCACGGGTGAACGTACTGGCCAGGCCGTACCCTTTCGTCTTGAAGATCTGCTTGAGCTTGATGCGCTCTGGTCTGACTCGATATCGCTTCGCCATAAACGTGATTTGGCATTTCTGCATGTGGCTTACAGCACGCTGCTGCGTATCAGTGAATTAGCCCGTCTCCGTGTTCGTGATATCTCCCGGGCAACAGATGGCAGGATCATCCTTAATGTGAGTTACACCAAAACTATTGTTCAAACTGGTGGCCTGATCAAGTCCCTAAGTTCGCAGTCCTCCCGCCGGCTAACTGAGTGGATGTCGGTTTCTGGTATCAATGCTGAACCTGACGCCTTCCTCTTTTGTCCGGTGCACCGCTCTGGGAGTGCAACTCTTTCAGTCACCCGTCCGCTGAGCACGCCTGCGATTGAATCAATTTTCGCACAGGCCTGGCTTACGATTGGAGCAGGTGAACCTATCATTCCAAACAAAGGGCGCTATACGGCCTGGACTGGTCACAGTGCCCGCGTAGGCGCTGCACAGGATATGGCGGGACGTGGCTATGCCGTCGCTCAGATCATGCAGGAAGGGACATGGAAAAAACCTGAAACATTAATGCGTTATATCCGTAATCTTCAGGCGCATGAAGGTGCGATGACCGATATCATGGAAAAAAGCACTCTAGATCATAATAATACAAAATAACAAAAATCATACTTCATCATTATGAAGTATTACTTCATATTTAGTGTTTTTCGATTTCATCACATGCTGCGCTTCATGGTCTTTGGAAACGCTAAAGGCGTAGCATTAATGTCATCGGATTAATTGGCGATGATGTAAAACCGTAGTGTTCATAAAATTGTTTAGCCGGTTTATGAAGTGCATGCACGAGCAATGCTCTGACCCCTGTGTTTTCAACAATTGAGCGAACTCGAAGAACGGCATCCTGTAGCAATGATGAACCTAACTTTACTCCTTGAGTGCGAAGGTCGACCGCCAGTCTTCCCAATACTATGACCGGAATAGGATCAGGCATATTACGCCGAACAGATCCTGCCGCTTCCCTGTGCGACACAGCACCGGCTGCGAGTGCATAATAACCAACAACACTTTTATCGTGAGCCGTGACAACAAAAGTACGACTTGCACCGTTTAAGTGGTTTGTCAGAGCGAGCCGTTTTAACCATTCATCTAACGTTGTTTCCCCACAACCGAAAGCGTCAAGGATATGTGCAGTTGTAAGTGGCTCAGGAGCAGACAATTGTAAACTCATGCCCAAGGCGCTTTAACTGCCATCAGACGTTCCAGACCTTGATTTGCATTTTGAGGTGCGTCAAGCATCGCTGTGAATTCATGAAATTTCTCAGTATCTAACTGGAAAAAAACTTGGTCGAGCAGAATAGCTTGTGCGCGCTCACACGCTACTTCCAACATAAAATCAGATCGGTTTTTACCTAATAGGCTGGCGGCTTGATCTATGAGATCACGTTGTTCCGGCAAAGCACGCAAATTAATCGCAGCGTCACGCATTTTTTATATCTCCTGTATTGACAATGGATATACATTATAAGATTGTATATCTATTGTCAATACACTATGCCTTTGGGCAACTCTCGATAGATGTGTAAGCACACCTGTTTTAGTTCCACGCACTTTTTTCGGTGCATCAGGATTTGGAATAATGGTTCTGGGCCTGACGGCGACGCCCATCGCAATGAAGCATTACGATTTCGATTTGTCACAAATCGCCGCCGAGATCCAACTCTATATACTGAGCCGGTTTGTAACGTCGTTTTGCACAGGAAAACTGATCGACCGGTTCGGTGTCATTAAAATTAAGCTGACGGGTCTGCTTCTTATGCTTGCCTATATTGCTCTGGCTGTTTCGGATGTCTTGTGTGGGATATTTGCCATTACATTAGTCCTGATGGGACTAGATCGGAATTTTCTCTACACCGTCGGAACCAGCCTGCTGGCAACGACTTACACCACGGGTTATGCTGGGGGGCATTATATGTTTTAGTTACCGGAAGATATTTTTACGGGCGAGTTAGGAACATTAAATTTCAAGATAAACAATGGATTAAACTCTTAGCGTGGTTTTTTTACATCATTGGCCCTCGGCCTCCAATACGGTGCATAAATAAATGCTATACAGGAGTTTGTCGCTCAGTAGAACGAAATTCGTAATAATATTGCTGCGCCGTAACGGATCACGGGATCGCGAAACGGCTAGAATTATTGGCACGAGGGAGCACAGATGAGATCATTTAGGTTCCAAAGGGTCACTAACTAATAAGAGTAACAGGCCCGGCTTAGCTGCCTAGACAAAGTGCATTTACCCTGTTTACCATTAAAAGACATTTTAGGGAAATTGAATGAACAGCCCTTATTGGTTGACGAAAACACGGGTCATTATTTTATTTACTTTCATGCTATTAACCGCTTTTATGCTCATCAGCTGGAGCAGTTACGAAGTCGCTCGGCAATCCCTAAATAATGAAATTGAAGAAAATATCCTGCCTCTAACCAGCGATAATGTCTATTCAGAAATTCAGCAAGATCTGTTGAAACCCATTCTTATTGCATCTTTGATGGCTCACGATACTTTTGTTCGTGATTGGGTTCTAAATCATGAACAGGATCCTGATGCAATGATTCGTTACCTCAACGAAATAGACCATCGTTTCGATACTATTTTTTCCTATTTCGTTTCTGATAAAACCTACCGTTACTATGACCCCAAACGCATCCTCGAAACAGTCTCTGAAGAGAGTCTACGGGACCGTTGGTTCTTCCTGGTTAAAGCGCTGCCCGTGGACAAACCCTATTCGATTGATGTCCGTCCAGATCCAGAGGATCATACCCATCTTGATGTATTCGTTAACCATAAGGTCAATGACTATAAAGGTGACTTTATCGGCGTTACTGGTATTGGTATTTCAGTGGAAAAGATTAAGGTGCTGATTGAAAAATATGAGCAGCGCTATAGCCGGACTATCTACTTTGTAGATAAAAGCGGACAAGTAGTCCTGCATGGTCAATCCTTCCAACGAGCAGCGAATATCAGGCAGCAACCAGGATTAGGTCCACTGACTACCGCTATTCTTACTGTTCCCGGCGGAAGCTACCGGTATCAGGTCCAGGGGCAGCAAGTGCTACTCAATACTCGTTTATTACCCGAGTTCGATTGGTATTTGATGGTAGAACAAAGCAATCATCCTCTGGAAAAGGTGCTTTTCATCACGCTACTGAAGAACCTCAGCATCGGCATTGTGGTCAGTGTGCTGTTTTTATTACTGCTATGGCTGACCATCGGCGGATATCAGCGCCGGCTGGAGCAAATGGCCACCAAAGATAAGCTCACCGGAGTCATGAACCGCCAGGCATTTGAACATCATTTCCTGCGTATGCGTTCAAATATGTTGCAACAGGGCAAGCTGGCGAGCTTGACGATAATCGACATAGATTATTTTAAACCCATCAACGATCTTCACGGTCATAGCATTGGCGATCTGGCCATTGGGCACATCGCCAGGCTGATACAAACATCTCTGCGGTACACCGACGGCATGTGTCGCTGGGGGGGGGATGAATTTCTGGTGTTGATGCCGGAATGCAACGGCGAACAAGCTGTGGCGCGTATGCGAACCCTGTCCGAGCACATTGCACAATCACCGTTAATCTCAGGAAGCAAAACCATACCGATCACCATAAGCTGTGGAATTGCAGAAACCCAAGGCAATGAGGAACTGAGATCCTTGGTGGAGCGCGCAGATATTGCTTTATATCAAGCCAAGCGGCAGGGGCGGAATTGTGTCGTAAAAATGGATGAATAATCCGGCATGCAGCGGAGTGATGGGCTGCCGCGATGCTGATACTGATCGTTTCTACATAAGAAGGCGATTTACCTCACTATGTGAAACACTGTAATTCTAGGTGTCATCGACGGCGATTTGCCTCAAATACTGCATATTATCAGCTAATGTTAATTGCTGCCCGGCACACGCCAATGCCAATAAAGAATGGCGTCTTGCTGACCTGCCCCTAGGATTAGATACAAGGCTCAGTTAGTAATGTCGGACCTTTGACCCGCTCCCTTAAAGCAGACATAAAAAAGCCCGGTATAACCGGGCATTGAGCATCATTTCAGAATGTTACAACGGTAAAGCGACTTCCCAAAATCTTGTTTCATACTAACAAAAAGCAGTATCTCAATATTCGTGCCGTCAAAATCGTAGAGCACACGATACTCACCTTCTACATCAAGCCTTTCACGCAACATCAAACCACGATCTGAAAGGTATACGTTGAAGCGATACCTCTGAGGATCTTCAGTAATGTTAGCAACAGATTCTGTTGTTAGCGGAATCAAAACGCAAAGATTTTATCTCGGTTAAAAGCATTGCGTTTGAGGATCTGTGCAAGCCGGATGTTATGGATTTTTGCGCACAGCAGTTCAGGCATTGCGCGCCGCTGATGTCCTACCTGTGTTTTGCACTTGAGCTGGATTTCTAAAACCCCGTTGAGAAAAACCGTACTGGCCATATTTTGCCGGGCTGAATTTCAGGCATAAAAAGACATCAGCTTTACTACAGTCTGAAAACCTGGGTGGATAAGTTCCTAAATCGGAGCGGATAATGTCAGTGTAGCGACAAGTTGCTAAGAAATGTGTGGCGAAACGTTCAATTCCGACAAACCCTCCTGATAGACACCCAAAATTACTTCATTTAATTCAATGCATTAATGTAAATATCCCGTATGGCATGTCCCATGCTTGTTCCTTTCCAAACCTTGAATTGAGCAACATCAAGCTGGAGAGTGAGTCATGCCGAGAAAAATGAAAACCATGGACGGGAATACGGCGGCAGCCTATGTGTCTTATGCCTTCACGGATGTTACCGCGATTTATCCTATTACACCGTCAACTCCGATGGCAGAAAGTGTCGATGAATGGGCCGCACAGGGTAAAAAAAACCTGTTTGGTCAAACCGTAAAAGTCATGGAGATGCAGTCCGAGTCTGGCGCTGCCGGGGCAATACACGGTGCCTTGCAAGCCGGCGCATTGGCCACCACTTATACCGCTTCGCAGGGGTTGTTGTTAATGACGCCTAACATGTACAAGATTGCCGGTGAACTGCTGCCTGCCGTTTTTCATGTCAGTGCGCGTGCTCTGGCAACCAACTCGTTAAATATCTTTGGGGATCACCAGGATGTCATGGCTGTTCGCCAGACCGGTTGCGCCATGCTGGCGGAAAGCAGCGTCCAGCAGGTGATGGATCTGGCGGCGGTGGCACATCTGACCGCCATCAAAGGACGTATCCCGTTTATCAACTTCTTTGATGGTTTCCGTACCTCTCACGAAATTCAGAAAATCGAAGTTCTCGATTATGAAGAACTGGCCGCGTTGCTGGACTGGGATGCTGTTACGCGTTTTCGCCAGAATGCGTTACATCCGGACCATCCCGTCGTACGCGGTACGGCGCAAAACCCGGATATTTATTTCCAGGAGCGTGAAGCGTCGAATAAATTCTATATGGCTCTGCCGGAAATGGTGGAGTCATACATGACCAAAATCAGTAAGCTCACCGGCCGCGAGTACCACCTGTTCAACTATTACGGTGCGCCGGATGCTGGCCGGATGATTATCGCGATGGGGTCGGTGTGTGAAACCATTCAGGAAACGGTGGATTACCTTAATGCCAGCGGAGAGAAAGTCGGCGTGCTGACCGTGCACCTTTACCGACCTTTTTCCCTGAAGCATTTCTTTAAATACATTCCGAAAAGTGTCAGTAATATTGCCGTTCTCGACCGGACTAAAGAGCCGGGTTCACTGGCGGAACCGCTGTATCTTGACGTGAAAAGTGCGTTTTATAACAGCGACTGGCGCCCGGTGATTGTCGGCGGCCGCTACGCGCTGGGCGGTAAAGATATTCTGCCTTCTCATATTATTTCTATCTTCGATAATCTGCTTTCTGAACGTCCGCGCGATGGCTTTACGGTGGGGATCAACGACGATGTCACCTTTACCTCATTGCCGCTCTCAGGTCGTGATCTTGATACCTCAGCCAGCGAAACGACCGCCTGTAAATTCTGGGGACTGGGTTCAGACGGGACCGTCGGGGCCAATAAAAGTGCCATCAAAATTATCGGCGACAAAACCGATATGTATGCGCAGGCCTATTTTGCTTATGACTCTAAAAAGTCCGGCGGCGTCACGATGTCGCATCTGCGCTTTGGTCATAGCCCGATCAAATCCCCGTATTTAATCGATAAAGCTGATTTTATTTCATGCTCACAACAATCCTTCGTTAACAAATATCACCTGCTGGCAGGGCTGAAACCGGGTGGAACCTTCCTGCTCAACTGTAGCTGGGATGTTGCGGAGCTGGACGAAAAACTGCCCGTTGCCATGAAGCGCTATATCGCGGCATACGATATTCAGTTTTATATCGTCAATGCGGTCGGAATAGCCCAAAAACTGGGGCTGGGCGGGCGCTTTAATATGATCATGCAATCGGCTTTCTTCAAACTGGCAGACATCATTCCCCCGGCCCGCGCAGTGGAATACCTGAAACAAAGTATTGAGCATGTGTACGGTAATAAAGGTCAGAAAGTTGTCGATATGAACAATCTTGCGGTGGACAGCGGCATTGAATCGGTGGTGAAAATCAGCGTGCCGCAGGCGTGGAAGCACCTTGAGGACAACGTGGTGCCACACAAGATGCTGCCTGCATTTATTAAAGATATTCTGATCCCGATGAACCGTCAGGAAGGGGATTCGTTGCCGGTCAGCATTTTTGATGGCATCGAGGACGGCACCTTCCCGTCCGGCACGTCGGCATATGAAAAACGCGGGGTGGCGATTAACGTGCCTGTGTGGCAGACGGACAAATGTACTCAATGTAACCAATGTGCCTTTATCTGCCCGCATGCGGCTATCCGCCCTGTCCTGATTTCTGAAGAAGAGAGGCAAAATGCACCGGCAGGGTTCAGCGCCAAACTGGCCAGCGGAACAGAAGATGCCTGGTACCGCCTCGCCGTTTCTCCGCTCGATTGCTCCGGTTGCGGTAACTGTGCGGATGTCTGCCCGGTCAAAGGCAAGGCGCTGTCGATGCAACCGCTGGAATCGCAGGAACACGAAATTGATCTGTGGGAATATGCGCTCAGCCTGACACCCAAAGCCAATCCGCAAAATAAATTCACCGTGAAAGGCAGCCAGTTTGAACAGCCTCTGCTGGAGTTCTCCGGCGCCTGCGGGGGTTGCGGTGAAACGCCTTACGCCAAACTGGTGACTCAGTTATTTGGCGACAGAATGATGATTGCCAATGCGACCGGATGTTCATCGATCTGGGGCGCGAGCGCACCTTCTATTCCTTATACCACTAACCACAAAGGGCAAGGGCCGACCTGGGCCAACTCACTTTTTGAAGATAACGCCGAGTTTGGCCTTGGCATGCTGCTGGGTGTGGATGCGATTCGCGATACCCTCGCCACACAGGTTAAAGCGGCGCTCGACAATGCGCCGGATGCGCCACTGGATGCAGAACTGTCAGCCTGTCTGAGTGACTGGCTGGCAAATAAAGATCAGGGCGAAGGCACCCGTGAGCGGGCTGAAAAAGTAGTGGCACTTCTGGCTTCGCAGACGCCAGGGAAAAATCCGCACACCGACAGTATCTATGCCCACCGCGATTATCTGGCGAAGCGTTCTCACTGGATATTTGGCGGTGACGGCTGGGCCTACGATATCGGCTTCGGAGGGTTGGATCATGTGCTGGCATCGGGTAAGGATGTCAATGTTCTGGTATTTGATACCGAGGTCTATTCCAACACGGGCGGTCAGTCGTCTAAATCGACGCCAGCGGCAGCCATTGCGCAATTCGCTGCCAGCGGCAAGAAAACCCGAAAGAAAGATCTGGGCATGATGGCGATGAGTTACGGCTACGTGTATGTCGCACAAATCGCAATGGGGGCCGACAAAAATCAGACATTGCGGGCAATTGCCGAAGCCGAGGCGTATCCGGGACCTTCCCTCATTATCGCTTACGCGGCCTGCATCAACCACGGTTTGCGTATCGGTATGGGATGCAGTCAGCGTGAAGCCAGGCGCGCTGTCGAGGCAGGATATTGGGCTAATTACCGTTATCACCCGCAACTGAAAGAGGCCGGTAAAAACCCGTTCATTCTCGATTCTGAGGAACCTGAAGAGGATTTCCAGGCGTTTCTGGCAGGCGAAGTGCGCTACTCGTCATTGAAAAAGCTGGATCCGGAATTTGCCGAGTCTCTGTTTAAAAAGACCGAAGACGATGCACGCGAAAGACTTGAAGGCTATAAAAAACTCGCGTCATCCTGAGAGAAAACGGCGAGTCGTCATGGCACTAATCTTTTAATAAACATGTGATATATCAGGAGATGATTATGGCTACCATCGGTATTTTTTTTGGGTCTGATACCGGACAAACAAGAAAAGTTGCGAAGCTTATCCACCAGAAACTAGACGGGATTGCCGACGCGCCCCTGGATGTCCGGCGCGCAACCCGCGAACAGTTTTTATCCTACCCGGTCTTGCTGTTAGGTACGCCAACACTGGGCGATGGGGAGCTACCTGGTGTGGATGCAGGCAGTCAGTACGACTCCTGGCAGGAGTTCACCAACACGCTGTCTGAAGCTGATCTGAGCGGTAAGACGGTGGCATTGTTTGGGCTGGGCGATCAGCTTAACTATTCCAAAAATTTTGTTAGCGCAATGCGGATCCTCTATGACCTCGTCATTGAGCGTGGCGCCTGTGTTGTCGGTAACTGGCCGCGTGAAGGCTATAAATTCTCGTTTTCCGCTGCACTGCTGGAAAACAATGAGTTTGTCGGCCTGCCACTGGATCAGGAAAATCAATACGACCTGACAGAAGAGCGTATTGACACTTGGCTGGATAAGCTTAAACAAGCAGTGCTTTGACCCTCCGGTGATGGCACCTCTGCAAAAAATATAAAACCAGCCGTCTGGCTTAATGCCGGTCATTTAAGGTGACCGGCATTGTTTTTTAAGGGATATTTCGACCTTTTTTCTCTCACTTCCCTGGCATATTCACGCTCACGTCTCGAGGGCAGCTTTAGCATCGCTGCGTTGCTGTAAAAATGCTTCAGATGACCCGGGATGGCTCCCGCTGATGCCCACGGCAGCCCGATTAACAACCGTAATATCTCCGACACTGCACCGCTAAAACTCAGCTGATAAGGCAGATAATCTCCCTTCAGGCTGAACGCCATCTTGATCATCTGGTAACGAATAAGGTTATAACTCAGCAGGATACCCCACAGTTCCTGCCTCACCATTTCCGGCAGTTTGCTTCTCAGCGCCCACCGGTTCCCCAGTAAAAACTGCTTCGTCTCCCGGTATCCTAACTCGATTTCCCAGCGATGCTTATAAAGCTCCGCCACGCTGGCGGCCGGATAACGCATTGCATCCGTCATTGACGTCAGTACCTGCCGTTCAACGCCATTGACCTTCCGGCGGATAAGCCGCACGGTCATTTCTTCCGGCAATCCTTCCCACTGTTTTCTGGCCTGCGGTGACGTTTTCAGCCGTATCAGCTCGTCCTGTTTGCCGGGCTTACACACCACCTCATACTGCGTGTTCTTTTTCAGCGGCGTCAGCCAGTGGCGATTTTCGCCCGCATTATGCCAGTCATGTAGCAGGCCTAAAGAGTAAAAACCCCTATCGAACAGCGTAATACTGTTATCCGGCGCGCTGGCTGCCAGCTTTGCCGCCAGGCGCATCTCGTTCACGTCGTAACTGTCCATCACACTGGCCCGCAACAGGTGACTGCTCAGTTCCATCAGGCAGACCATGCGGACCTGAGGATATCCGCGTTCGCCGTGCTGGTTCGAAGCCTTACCGAAGGCCTCTGCATTTTCAGGCGTGTCCTGCGTATGCCAGACTACGCCATCGACGGCATTGAGTGTCAGTCCGTGCCAGAGAGGATGTTTTGCCTCTGCATGCCAGTGTTGCTGAGTGATATCAAACAGAACCCGGATGGCATCTTCACCTAACGTTTTTCTGCGGGCAATAACGGAGCTGGGTGCGGTGAATGAGCGTCCGGTTCGGTCAACAATATCCATCAGATTAACGATATGACTCATAGGCTTATTGTTGAATATGGCCATACCGATAACCAGCCAGACCATGGACTCGAGGGGGAGTTTACGCTTGCGTAGGGTGACGGTGTCAGTGAGAGAAAAAGCTTGCTGAATGAGGTCAGGAGACAGGAGGTCAGCGAGGCTTTGAACTTCATCGGGGGCAGTGAGATTGATAATACCGAGAGCGTGTGAAAGTTCCATTTAAAAAGGGTCCATGATGAGCATGAACCCTTTTTACACGAGCCACCGGATCGGTCAACTGATCCTTAAACGATCGGCATTACGCACACAGCGGGCTTTTTTGTATGTAAGATCAGTCTACTTAAGTGATGGATTATTTAGATAAGCATATTCATTAAATAAATCATACAGTTCTTCAGCAACACGCACCGAATCTTCGATTTCTACACCTCGCAGATTCCGCCCCAGACTGTTCCTGCTAAACTTAAAATTTTGTAAGCGGTATTTCTTTAAGATAGCCCCCATTGACGCAACAATCTCTCTTTCATGATGCCGTATGTTAGCCTCTATCGCCTTATCAAAATGCATATAATCCCATTCAATTAATGCATATTTTCTTTGAGGTACAATGAAAATAAACGGTTGCTGTTTTTTTCTACATAATGTAAACCAATGATTTATATCTTCTTTTGACCCATCAGCAAATTTCTTCATCTTTTGCACCTTTGAGATCATGGAATGTTTTTATAAAAATCTGCTTCGCTTATCCATTAGCATTTTTTATCTTTCCTGCTGTCAAATTAACAGCAGATATCTTAAAAATGAAATAAATTATTAAGAATGATCTTAGTTATCCGATAGCGTAGCCCGCCGGTTTCTGTCGTGCTGGCGGCTTGGCCAACGCCTCGCGGCCGCGCAATAAATTCCGCGACAGTTCACCGTTTCTTTGTAAGTATCCCAGCTTTAGTTCCAGGCACTTTTTGAGATTTCCGGTTTCTTGATCCCTTCCCAATATCGGTGCCAGGATAAATCAGAGATCCGGGCATGTTTGCAGGCTTCGGATAAATTCTTCCGGAGTCTGATTATTTAACGAGGAATGTGGCCGGTACTGGTTATATTCCTGCCGCCAGTGCTCGATCTTCTCCTGAGCATCTTCCAGTGACAGGAACCAGTGCACGTTCAGACATTCATCACGCAGGCTGGCGTTAAATGACTCAACCAGGGCGTTATCTGTGGGCTTCCCGGGGCGGGAGAAGTCCATCGTTACCCTGTTTTCATACGCCTAGCGATCCAGCGTTTTTGAGATAAATTCGCTCCCGTTGTCCGTCTGTAGCCACTGTGGTACACGCTGCTGTGTCTGCCTGATCCGTTCCATCACGGCGACCACATCGTCACCGCGAAGCCCCTGGCCTACCTCGATCGCCACGCATTCACGACTAAAATTATCCACTACAGTCAGGGCACGGATCCGGCGTCCTGACTTTACCCCCAAATCCTGTCCCATTCAGAAACAGAATTCCGACACGATTGACCCTGACCCCTTCTTAATGCAGTCAGCAAAAGTATGGTAAGACTTACACAGAGTGAGGGGCGTCCGTCACATCACCACATACCAGCCTTGAATGTAATTTTTAAGTGACTTATCCACTTTTCCACCGCCCAGATCCAATAATAAGATCCTATATAGATCATCTAATAGATCAAAAGAGATCCCAGCCCAGCTACAGGCCTTGCCCTGTAAGGGTTTAAACCGTATTGCCAACCACTGTAATAAGTAAAACATCCACTATATTAAGCGTGTTAACCACTATAGACAGCTAGGTAACTTCGCTGGAGAGTGACTGTACACCACTGTAGTGAGTAAATCGTCAATATAGCTGTACATAACATTTAGTTAATTGAGATTGTTTAACCATTTGAAATTTATAGTAAAGATTACGAGTTGATTGATAATCCAAAATTATGTACACATTTTATGCACTGCCCCAATACCGGCTCTTCAGTGCTACGTTGATCTCTACTCCAAAACTTAAGGTCATGTTTTTTAACTTATCCTCTGGTTCGATCCAATAATAAGATCCTTATAGAACCTATAAGACCCAAAGAGATCCCCATAGCCTTCCAGGCCTTGTCATATCTGGAGTAAACGATGGTCGTTAACCGCTGTAGTCAGTAAAACATCCACTATAAAAAGCAAACTAACCACTGTGTTTTGTAGTAAAACCGCTATAGTGAGTGATAGTATCCACTATATTGTGTACCTAGAGCCTCTTATCCACATTCAATGTGAGAGCTGATAATGTCTGAAAATGAGCCTAAAAACATAGAGATAGTTAAAGCATTCTCTGAAACCGATAAGCGAACAGGTGAACTTGTTACTCTGGTTCCTAACAGCAATAACACCGTTCAGCCTGTAGCATTGATGCGGTTGGGCTTATTTGTACCTACGCTGAAGTCCACAGCACGTGGACGTAAAGGTCAGATGAACTCAATGGATGTCACCTCTGAGCTGAAGCAGCTTTCGATCGTGAAGTCTGAGGGATATGAGAACATCAAGATCACCGGCGCCCGGCTTGATATGGATAACGATTTTAAGACCTGGGTTGGGATCATTCATGCCTTTGCTAAGCATAAGGTCCTAGGAGACTCTGTATACCTGCCATTTGTAGAATTCGCTAAGTTGTGTGGGATTCCATCCGCACGCTCTTCTGCGAAGCTCAGAGCGCGTCTGGAGGCCTCACTTGAACGTATAGCCACTAACACCCTCTCGTTTTCGAATAAAGAGGGGGATTACTACGTAACTCACCTTGTTCAGTCAGCAAAATATAGCCCGAAAAAGGACGCTGTCGAGTTGCAGGCGGATCCGAAGATCTTCGAGTTGTATCAGTTTGATAAGAAAGTTCTTCTCCAGCTCAGGGCAATCAACGAACTCTCTCGCAAGGAGTCTGCTCAGGCTCTGTATACGTTCATTGAAAGCCTTCCGACAGATCCTGCTCCCATATCTATGTCTCGCCTGCGTGCCCGCCTAAATCTGACCTCTCGAGCCATCACTCAGAATGCGACAGTACGCAAGGCTATGGAGCAGTTAAAGGCGATTGGGTATCTTGATTACACTGAAGTTAAGCGCGGTAAGGTAGTGTATTTTTGTATCCACTATAGGCGGCCAAAGTTACGCCCTGCGCAAATACCCACGGGCATAGGTGATGATGTTTACGATGTAATGGATGACGAACACATCATTGATGTCCCGGCAGAGAGGGATGCGGAATCAGCTATGCCTCGTGAGATGGTAATGCTGACTAAAGAAGAACTTGAGTTGCTGGAACAGCTTCGCCAGTCAAAGAAATAGTTTTGACCTCTTGCTGCTCATTGCCCTAAAGCTTGCTGCAGTGATGGCAGGCTTTTCATATTTATTGTTGAAAGCCGACTAACCACTGCAGTGAGCAACCTATCCACTGTAATCAGTAAAAGCTTCCATCACGAAATATCCTATCCACTGTGAACTGCATTCTTTACTCACTATAGTGGTTATTCAGATGATCTCCGCTAACCCCCCTAGTACTTACTAACCTGAAACCCCATATAGCATATACGTCAGTGATTACTAACTAATAGATGGATTCTTGTAATTACTCATTATAGTGGTTGGCGCTCTCCACAGCGGTTGTTTCAATTCTAGGTGTTTTCTACTCACCATAGTGGATTTTACTCACTGTAGTGGTTTCCGATGTCTTTACTCACTACAGTGGTTCTTTCTCTCTATCGTGGATAGGCTAACTTGTCGCATTATGTCTGGGTTAAAGCTTTAAACTGTTTTGAGACAGTGTCACTTTTGTGATGAGATAATGAACATCGTCCTCTCACCCCCATGGGACTGCTGAGGAAAATGCAATACCTTCCATTGGCGGCAGGTAAAAAAGGAAGCTGGAAGCAACTGACACTAACAACTCGGGTTGATCAAGCCTTATCAGTAAACCACTTCTCTAGAATTTAACGCGCATGAGGTCACTGAAACGTTTGATCTATGCGGGGATAGCATTTGGCGTTTCATCTCCCATGACTTTTGGATACCCTGTTCCTCGAACCATACGTGCCCTTTTCCGCTGTGATTAATTCCATTGAGAACTGCCATGAGCTGTTCGCTGTTTTCCCAAAGTAGACTTCGTTTATTAAAAATGGGCTTGTTTTGATGAATGCTGAGATATGTCGGCAATACTGATGTTCGCCCTGGGGTTTCTCGGCGGCACGTACGGCATGGCTGCAGATTGCCTCACGTATCAAATCGTATTCTGATACGCGATCATCGAATGACCTGGAGCAAACGATTTGTGTCTGTGCAAACTCTTTCAGCTCCAGACAAGGTTCGCCGTGCAGCTCCCGGGCGGTACGTTCCAGCACAATATTGAAATGTTTGCGTATCAGTTGTGTGGTAGCATCAAGTAACTCTAGGTCATCGTTTTTATTCGAAAAAAAGCGTAAAAGGACAGACCAACGTTGCTTCCATTAGCTGCTATTTTTCATCACAGATCTTAAGAATTTAGGCTTAGTTTCATCACATCTCCTAGCTTGTGCGAAACACAATTATGCCGTCGTATGCATAGCCATTGTGGTACTCGCTTCTTGCTGATAATTGTTATGCTCAACGGTTAATCGGCACATCCAACTTAATGATAAACGACGATTAGATGAATGCTTTTGCTGATTGATAACTAAGCCTATATGGGAAAACTTCTGGGGAAGGAAAACCAGCCTGAACCTTATCCTTAAGGAATAGGATCAAACGCATTAAAGGGTCAGGGGTTGGGTAAAGATATCCATAATGAACACTTACTTAATACTGTTCATTAATGGGTCTTCCCCGATCGTAGTGGCTAAAGGCATTATGATGGCAGTCTTGATTTACTGAGAAGTTTGCCATGGACGAAAATTCCCTCTAAGCCCATATCATTCAACAGTCCGCACCGTGACAGGTACAATCCCTTTCCCTTGATGAAAAATTTGGTTCATTGTCGGCATTGCTGAAAACACACAACTGCCCTTCCAACCTGCGGTAAATCCTACTCCATACATGATCACCGGCGTCGCAAATGGCGTCACCTCAATACCTGTCAGTTCAGCACACTAGTTGAAGCTGATGTCCCCCGCGTTGACTGCCACGAGCACGGTTGCCAGACACTGCCTGTGGCCTGTGCGGGGTCAGGCAGCCGCTACACTTTGCTGTTCGCAGCCTTTGTTCTCTCATGGCTGAAAGTCAGCACCATGATGCGGTAAGAAAACAGCTTAAACTCAGCTCGAATGCCGTGGACGGTATCATGATGCGCGCAGTCAAACGAAGCTTAGTCCGGATAAAACAGCCTTTATCGGCCCGTCATCTCTTCGTTGATGAAGTCGGCTTCAAAAGAGAACGCCAGTACGTCGGCGTTATCTCTGACAGGCAGGGACGTGCTTTGCAACTGGCCGATGATCGTGGTGTAGAGAGTGTTGCCAGTTATCTGCGCAGGCTGTGAGGCAACCAGCTTGATGAGATAAAAACGCTGTCTATGGCCTATATCAGTGCAGCCCTCATCTATCTCCCCAATCTCGTCGATAAAATCGTCTTCGATCACTTACATGTGGCAAAAATGTTGTGCGCCGTGGTTGATAAAACCCGTCAGGCTGAGATGAAACAGATCCCGTCGTCAGACAGGAAAGACACCAACTGCTCACGCTACCTGTGGTTTTACAGCAAACAAAACCGCTCGGGCGCCGGGCCGAGAGGTAAGAAGTTGCTCGGCGGGTGTTACCCCAAACGAGCCTGTGCTGGGTAATGAAAGAGCTTGCCCGTGACCTAAGGCACCGTCGCTATGATGTCCATAGCCGTAGGCTGTGGTAGGAATGGATGATAATGGCGAAGAACATAGGAATACCATTAATGGCCAGAGCTGGCCAGATGGAGGCAAAGCGTCTTTAAGTCATCCTGAATGCGATGAGAAACCGGGTATCAAACGGCAATGCGGAATCTCTAAACAGAAAAATCCGCCTACTCCGGACCAAGTCTCGTGTCTTCAGAAATAAAGAACGGTTCAAGCTGGGTGTGCTGTTTCACTACGGGAAGCTGGGTATGGGCTGGTGATTAGCAATTAAAAACAATAATGAGAGGTTTTAAATGGAAGGAATCAGAATAGATGTCTCAGAAAGTATTACACCAGAACATTTGATGTCAATCGAAGAGGGGCTGAATGAGTTTAACGGCTACATGACCGGTATCAGCGATCGTAAACCTTTATCTGTGGTTATCCGGGGTATAAGCAGTGGGAAGATCCTCGGAGGAATGTTGGACCGTTCATCCTTGGCCTTATTGTTCATAGTTAAGGCAGCTCTGGAGTACCCACCACAACAGGGGAAGACCCTCATTAATACCGTGTAACCATGGGTTCTTCAGCTTGTTAAGGGTTGCACCCAAGAAAGTCTTAGGCAGCTGATCAACGAGGAAACAAATAATTTTGATTTTGTCTCTTACCTGTTCAATCACGTTTGCGGTTTCAATTGAGCGATGCTCACTATGCTTTAGCTAAGTAATAAGTATGAATTAATACATAATAATTAGTCGATATTACTTCACATTTATCTTTTATGAGTTATTATTTAAGAAATACTACTTTTGATATCACGGGTGACAAATGATCACGATTGTTGGATGCAATAAAGGTGGGGCCGCGAAAACAACAACTGCAGTCAATATAGCTGTGGGTTTGGCCTTATGGGGCAAGGATGTGTGTCTGGTCGATGCTGACGTTCAACGCTCTTCGTCAAGGTGGTATGCCGAACGGGAAGCTGCAGGCCTTACCCCCTCCATCACCCTGATTGAGAAAAGAGACAACATATCTCAAACACTCAGAAGCCTTGATGAGAGGTTTGATCACGTTATAGTGGATGTTGCCGGACGAAACAGCCGTGAGCTGATTACAGGCGGAACCGTAGCTCATCAGATCATTGCTCCGCACCAATGCTCTCAGTTGGATCTGGATACGATGGTTGAGCTTCAGCAGCAGTTAGAAAGCATGCGGGATTTAAATCCAGAGCTTAAGGCATATTGCTATCAAAGTATGGCCACTACAAATCCCCTCCTTCAGGGAAACGAACGGCATGAATTTCTGGAGTATGTCCGCGAATTCGAAGGACTGATCCCTTTGAGCGCGACGGCATGTTACCGAAAGGTTTACCGAGATGTGATGTCTGAAGGTAAATCTGTCCTGGAAACATCTAACGAAAAAGCCAAGTCTGAAGTTCTTGCTCTGTTGAATGAGGTATTTTAATGGCTTTAAAAAAACCCCCTTTCACCAATCGCCGCATAGTTACTGAAGCAGAAGCGGATGCTCTGGCGAACAGATTGGCTGACCGTCCCTATGGCGATGAGAAAGTAGTTGTAGAACCTGTACCAGAAATATTGACCAGGACGACCATTTCTCTGCCTCAGAATACCTTGCGTGAAATTGAAGACCTGGCCTTGTATAACAAACGCGTCGGTATTGCGCCGAAAAGTGTGAGCGCTATCATTCGCGATGCTCTGGACGCGTATCTAAAAAAAGTATGATTTCATACTTATGCACCGCTGGGCTTCTTTTTGAAATCCAGCGCCCTCCCCTACTGTATTCAATTAGCACCTGATAATCCGCACTTCATACTTCACAATTATGTTTCCTTCCCTCTTTCCGAACTGGATAATTTCTGAAATAAAACAATCATGTTGCTATATTTTTGATGATAATTATGTGTGGAGCGTAACCTTATAATTCCTTAGCTACCAGTAGATTCAATTTGCTTTATTAAGTATTCCGTAATAATTCACACTGATAACGATCGTTTAGAGTTGATTATTTGAATGCTAAATTCAGTATGTCACCTCATACCTCATACCTCATACCTCATACCTCATACCTAAATTTATCTGGTTCCGTTCTGGTGAGTCCGTGTTGCAATAAACGTCATTTATGCATTGTTTTGTTTGATAGAATTAGACCAAATAATTCATCCTTGCTATTTATTATTTCATAATTATGAATTATGAGTTGTGTTGTTTGGTGATTTTACAGAGAACCTACAAGCAGCAATGAGAAGGGGGTCATCTAGCAATGGCTACATCTGCCCCCTGTATTACTGATTATTTAACATGTAGCATTTATGAAGTATTACTTATGATGATGTGCATCCACAGAAAAGTATTCCCTTGTTGAGATCAAACATATGTCACACATGTGAATTATGAGGATAACCTCAAAAGTAATACTTCATACTTATTTTAAATATGTGTGGAGTGCACTCATGTATCTGAAGAGATAAAAGGTAGCATTTCCTAGCATGAGGCAAGGCATCTGGCTCTAATATGACTCATTGAATCCTTCACAGTCTGTGCTGTGTCGGTTGCGCGCCACCGCATAATTCATACTTGTGAATTCATGATTAGCACTTATGATATCCAGGCTGAGATTCAATGTAGTAAATCTGATGCCAGTTACTAAAGTTAGCGCGTTACCAGGGGGGATGGGAGCAGCAAATTGCAGTGAAATATAATGTCGCACTTATGAAGTGTGATTTAATATTTATTAAACGTTTTGTTTGTCACTAAGCCTCGTGTGAGATTATATGACACATCTCACATCTCACATCTCACATCTCACATCTCACATCTCACATCTCACATCTCATACTTATTATTTCATATTATCTACATCCGCAATTTCACGGGTAAATAGCTGCTCATCAGTCATATCTTTGAAAATAAGAGAAATGTTTGTCAGAAACTGTGACCATGGTTATGCGACAATAGAGTCGCAATCTTGTTCTAAACAACAATTTCCCGGCAGCAGGGCAGGGGGGTGACCCTGACCCAAAATCCTGCTCCATTCAGAAACAGAATTCCGGCATGATAATGACTCCCCTGAACAGAGGATGTGCCGATGAAAAAGTCACGATTCACCGAAGGGCAGATTGTTTTTGCCCTAAACCTGGTGTGGCTGGTCGGTGGTGGTGTGTCGCTGATTGAAGTCGCTGTGCACCGTGCCTGGAAACTGACTCCTAAACGCATTGTAGTAGTCAATGAACCCCAGACGGCGCTGGTTCGCGAACTTGTTTTACTTTAATTCCAAGGAGCGCTATCCGTGACCGACAAACGTAAGAAACTGACCGTCTATTTGCACCCTGAAGACGACAGTCAGGATGCCAGGGCGATGGAGATTATCGAGTCAGTTCCCCTGCGCACCCGTGGTGATTTTTTCCGGGCGGCGATCGTCGGCGGAAGCGCGTTATACCAGCTGGATAAGCGTCTGCCTTACCTGTTGTCCATGTTATTCGATGGTCAGCTGACCGCCGACCAGCTGGTGAGTATTATTCAGCAAACGACGGGATGGCAGCCCACGACGGCCAGCATTCAGGACGTCATTGCCGCCTGCGCTGGCCAGGTGCCTGCCCCCTCAGTGCTCCCGGAACCCACCGGCAGTACGGAAGGGGAAGGGCAGGCCCGAACTAATTTCAAACGCATGCTGAAAAAAGACTGAAGCCCTCCGGCGTGCCGGAAGATTTGTGGAGAGAACCATGTCATTGATGCTGTTATGCAAAGGGATCATCGGGCTGGAGACGCTGACGGGCAGGGCGCGCAAAAGCGCGGCGGAGTGGTGTTTTCTCATCAGTTGCCTGTTTATCGTGCCGCTGCTGATATTTGACGGATTCAGCGTGCCCGTGAAGATACTCCTGCAGCTGTGCTGGGCCATTGTGGTGGTACGCGCGGCGTTTCTGGCCTCTGAAACCTGGAAGAAAAACCGTAAGTAAAACCGATCATCGCTTTCCGCCGGCCTGCGTGCCGGTTTTTTTTAGGGCTACATCAGGCAGGGAGTGTGCGGTTTTCACATCAGCTGCAGACGATATGACGCTTCCTCGTCGCGGCTGTTCGTTCCTCGCGATGCTGCGGTACGCCTCAGCCGAGTCTGCGGCGAGCGTTGCGGGTTTTTACAGGATAGATTTTTTACCGTTTTTCGACATTCTCAAGACGACTGCCTGGTCGTGCTGGACGGCATCAGAACCCGGACGCATGATAAGAGGAGCGTTTAACCCCGCCGGAGACATGAAATGGTCATTAATCCCCGCTTTCCCAAAGAGCTGATTTTCTTCTCGGATGTCAAAGATGCCGTCGCTGACGCAGCGACTCGTATTTTTCTGACAGGTAACGAAATCTGTCACGATACCCTGGTGGAATGCCTGGCCGACCGGCTGGCTTATGCGAAAATTATTGAAGACAACTATACGGCCGGCGTAATGCAGCAGGCGATTGACCTGCTTGAAGAGAATCGTGGGCACCTCTGAACCGCCCGCGACGAACAGAATGTTATCCTCATTCATCGTCTGACCCCAGGGGCCGGCCTGGCCGGTGTCTGTCCTGCTGCCATTCATTTCGGGTACCGCCCCGGTCGTCGCAGACTACCGCCTCATTTCAAACCGCAGCCGGTTATCCACAGATTCACTGAGTAACTTCGGTATTCGCGGGGGGTAAGTCGGTGTACCTTTCTGCGCCGGTCCTGTGCCTGGCGGCTTTTCACCCAAGGATGTCGCGTTGCTCCACATCCATAGCACCTGACGGTGCCGCCCTGATTTGCTCACTTCCGTGCTATCCCCCCACGTCCTTAACGTTAGCGCCAACCCCGTGCCCGCACTGTAGCCGGGCCGCTGCGCCTGCAAGTGTTCACTCCGTCGTCTCCTTGTATGTTTAGGATGACAGTGAGAAGCGTATACACTCATTGTGTTTTACCTGATGTTGCAGCACGTTCGTCGTCCTGGGATATGAGCCCGAGGGTGAGCATCATTGCGCAACGTCATTCTCAGTATTAACCCGAACAATTGCCGGGGCGTGCAAACAGCCCGTATCTGCAAGGCAGGGAGAACTGAACATGAGTGATAAAACCACAATCGGTATAGATGTAGCTAAAAACACTCTGGAAGTATTTATCGATACTACCGGGCAGCTACTGCATCTGGAAAATTCAGCTGCAGGAATACTTGAATTGCAGGCAGCTCTGAGCGGGCTTTCTGTTACGGGAATAATTATGGAAGCAACAAGCCGGTATCACTGTACTGCCGAGTTAATGCTCAGTGCTGCGGGTCTGCCGGTCGCAGTAATTAATCCTCGTCAGATCAAGAACTTTGCCAGAGCTATGGGGAAGGTGGCAAAGAGCGACCCAATTGACGCGAGAATTATTTGCGAATATGGCCGACGCATGACTCCACAATTCAGACCGGCGAAAAGCGAGCAGCAGCAAGACCTGGCCGTACTGTTGACACGTCGGCGTCAGCTGGTTCAGAACCGTGTGATGGAATCTAACCGTTGCAAAGAACGATGCGGCGCTTATGTTGAACAAGGAATTATGCGGCACATTGAATGGCTCGATGTTGAGATTGATGTACTGGATGCCGAAATTAAGCAGCGGCTACGCCAGGATGACGATCTGGCAGCAAAGCGTCTGTTGCTTGATAAGGTAAAAGGTATCGGGCCCATAACGCAGGCCACATTGCTGATACAGCTTCCGGAACTGGGCTGTCTTACGCGTCGACAGATTTCAGCTTTGGTTGGTGTTTGTCCTTATGACAGAGACAGTGGGCAACTCCGAGGGAAAAGGGCGATCTGGGGTGGAAGGTCTGGTCTGCGCGCCACTCTCTTTATGTCCATGCTTTCAGCGGTCCGTTATAACCCTCAAATCAAAGCTTTCTTTAACGGACTGTTAGCAAGGGGAAAACCCAAAAAAGTGGCGCTTACAGCCTGTATAAGGAAGTTTGTTACGATACTTAATGCCATGTTTCGCGATCAAAAAGACTGGGTTTATGAGGGGGCAAGCAGTCTAACCCCTTAGTTTTCACTCTCAGATGTAATGGCATATCAGGGTCTTCCTGAGGGGCTGCTCTGTGCCAATAGCGGCCATCCTGCCTTTCCTTAAAGCTGTGTGATCCATTCATGTCCAGGATACATCGCCTCCAGCCAACATTGTAGGTCGGCTTTTTCCTGAACGTGAAGCTTCGGCAGCGCAGCCTGGAAGTCTGCAGCATCTTTGGGCCGAATGTGTTTTGCCTTAAACAAAAGGACGAGAGCAGGAGCGAGATAAGGAATTCCGGATGGTGTTTCTCGAACGACAGTCGACCTAGGCAAACGGAACGATGGGTCGCGCTTATAAGTCCAGATTTCCGGGGTGCCATGTTCGATCATCATGTCTATTCGCCAACAAGCGTTGGTCGTGTCGGCTCCCCACAATTGGTAGGTCTCTGGTCGAGGCCTCATTTCAGGGGCAAGATAAGCAAACATGCCGTTATGGACCTCGAAAAAATCTAGCTCGGGTAACTGGGAGCGAAAAAGATCGATATCCTCGGAAAGTATGCAAAACTCCAGGTCCTCATGATCGCGGGTCTGGTGGCCCTGCCACAGGTCCAGTGCCCAACCACCGACAACGTACCAAGGCGAACTCTGATAGCGGAAGCGGTGAAAAAGCAGTTCCGGTGTCCAGGCGTCCCACGCATCATCGGGAATATGCTGCATCCTCATTCTCATCTTCTGCTTTTCTATCTACTCGAACGCCGCATTACTCAGTTAGGTATAACGGCCCTTCGCATCGCGGACGACGATAACATTGATGCGTCTGGCTTTACGATATCACATACCGCGTATGTCCGCTTCGTGCCCAGGTTGTGTGAAAACTTTTTTGGCAGATGAAACTGCCAAAAACAGAGCTGAAAATCGCGCTCATACGTAAAATTCGGCTCTACTAACCAGTCGATCAATTCCAGATTTTGCTTAGACTTGCGCACTTCAGTTTTTGGTCAGGGTTTTCACACAGCCTGTGCCAGGTATAGTCATTCGAACCCTGAGAGTTACACTTTTAAGTGATTCAGGGTATGCGCTTACTGGTTACGAATATTGTGCCAGAATCATGTGGTTTGATGATTGCCGCTTTGCTTTCGAGCCAGTAAGTGCTCCACGTTCGCTAACGAATACTCAGGGCATGCAGACAAACTGCTGACTATATTTCTTTCGAAGAGCGTGGAATGCATACCAATCCCCGGTTAAAAGGAGTTGGTTATGACTGCGATAGATCAGTTTGCTGCTCATGTTGGTCTGGACTGGGCGGATAAAAAGCATGATGTTTGCGTTCAGTTTAAAAACGGCGAACGCACATTCCATGTGATTGAACATACAGCAGAAGCGCTTGATGCCTGGCTCAACGCGTTGCACAAACAGGTGAAAGGCAAAATAGCTATCGCCCTTGAGCTGAAGAAGGGCCCCGTGGTGTATGCTCTTCAGAAATATCCGTTTATCACTGTTTTCCCTGTCCACGCTTTGTCCCTGGCTCGTTACCGGCAAGCCTTCTCGCCCAGCGGCGCTAAAGATGACCCGCAGGATGCCGAGCTGGCATTAGAGTTAATGCTGCGTTATCCCCAAAAGATAAAAGCCATTGAACCCGACAATGCGGATATCCGGTTACTCCAGCAATTGGTTGAGCAGCGTCGTCAGTTGGTTGAAGATAAACGCCGCTTTGTGAACCGGATAATCAACACGCTTAAACAGTATTACCCTCAGCCCCTGGAGTGGTTCTCACATAGGGGTAGCTTACTGTTGTGTGAACTGATTATGCGGTGGCCCAGTCTGCAACAACTGAAACGCGCCAGGCGCGACACGATCCGCAACTTTCTGAATGCCAAAGGTAGCCGCGCAATAGCCCTTACCGAGCAACGTGTTGCGAGTATTGATAACGCGATCCCATTGACGACAGACCCGAGTGTTATAGAGGCTAATGCTTTGATGGCAACAGCACTGGCGACACAAATTAAAGTCGTGAGTGAAATCATCAAAACCTATGACGAACGAATCGAAACGCTGTTTGACACATTGCCAGATGCGGGGCTGTTCAAATCACTTCCGGGCATGGGGCCGTGTATGGGCCCACGTATGCTTGCTGCACTTGGTGATAACCGAGACCGGTTTAACAGCGCTGAAGAAATTCAAAACTACGCAGGTATTGCACCGGTGACAGAACGAAGTGGCCAGAAATCCTGGGTTCACTGGCGATGGCAATGTGCGAAGTTCGTCAGGCAGACCTTTGTTGAATGGGCTGCCAAGACGGTTAACTCATCATACTGGGCCAAATTGTATTATCAGGGGCAGCGAGAAAAGGGAAAATCTCATCAATCCGCGATCCGGGCTCTGGCATTCAAATGGCTAAGGATCATTTACCGCTGCTGGAAGACCAGAACCCGCTATGACGAAGCGAAATATTTGCTGGCACTGGAAGAGCGAAAATCGCCCTTACTGATGCCGTAAAAAACTTGTCGAATGTCTCAGGGCGTGAAGCGGACATTATCTACGTTCAGCGCCTCACTCTTGGGACAGGCCATCCCGGTTTGCATTCAGCTACACTTGTTACTGTTTTTCGTCCGGAACAGAAAGCATTCCACTACAGCAGGCTGGTATGCTTGGTCTAAGACATTTAAATCAACAAGATGCATGGTCCACTAATGATGAAAGTGATTCTTGTTCGACACGCAGAAACAGAGTGGAATGTGAGAGGAGTTATTCAGGGGCAGAGCGATAGTACGTTGACCCACCGGGGGAAGCGCCAAACATCAGCCTTACTGGCAGCGTTTGCCGCAAGTGATTACCGAGTTGAATGTGTTTACGCTTCTCCGCTTGGCCGTACCTGGCAAATGGGACAGAGCCTGGCTGAGTGCTTTCGTTGCTCATTGATGGCTGAACCTGCCCTTAAAGAACAGGCATTTGGTCAGTTTGAAGGCATGTCAACGGCACAGCTCCTGCAACACTATCCGAACGATGTAAATGCGTTATTCAGACTTGATGCAGAGTATTGTCCACCAGAGGGGGAGTCACTATCACTGGCAACTCAACGGATAATAAGTTTCTTACAAAACCTGCAAGGCACCACAGAACATAAGTGCATATGTATCGTCTCGCATGGGCATGTCAGTCAGGGAGTGCTGGCAATACTTAAAGAAGGGACTATCGATAACTTTTCCCGGTACGCTCACCCCAATGCGAGTTACTCTGTTTTCGATTTTTTTGATGAAAAATGTATAGCACTGAGATGGGGAATTGCCACACACCTACTTCAACTTGAACGGTAGATTCCTTTTAAGGCCAGTGGTCATTTGAGTTCGGCGATCTTACCGTAAACACGATCTCTGCTTCTTGCTCTCAGCAGACCTTCAGCTCTAAGGCCTTGTCTGCTGTGTGCCCAGGTTGTGTGAAAACTTTTTTGGCCGATGAAACTGCCAAAAACAGAGCTGAAAATCGCGCTCATACTTAAAATTAGGCTCTACTAACCAGTCGATCAATTCCAGATTTTTCGTAGACGTGCGCACTTCAGTTTTTGGTCAGGGTTTTCACACAGCCTGTGCCAAAGGCGGACGTTAATATCACAACAGAAAGTTAGCGGTTGAGTACTTGTCACTGCACTTAAAAGTTTCAATTCCATTTATGAAGAAAATATCATACTTTTATCAATCACCTGGCACCGTCCAGTCGCTTAGCTACGGCACCGCCCATCGCTATGCTATTGATTAACAACCACGAGGTTGATCATGCAGCATCCCGTTAGATTTGGTCGTATAGCAGCCGTAATACCCGTAAAAAACATCAAAATTTCCAGTGACTTCTACATCAATGGACTGAGTTTCAATGATGTTTTTGCAAATGGAGACCCTGTGGGCTTCATGATATTAAAGCGTGAAGACGCTGAGCTACATTTGACTCTGCAGCCACAGCACAAAGCGCCTTCCTTTCCTGTCGCACACCTTCTTGTAGATGACGCAAATGCATTTTATATCCAATGTCAGAATATCGGTGCCAAAATTATCAAAGGCATACAAGATAAAGATTACGGCATGCGGGCATTTGTTTTCGCTGATCCTGATGGAAATCGAATAGACGTTGGACAGATTCTGAGGAAGTAATTAAGAGTAGTCTTTGCGCAAATCGGTCGCCGACAAATGGCGACCGAACTGACAGGGAAAGATGTCGCTTACTCTCCGCTGATTAAGACACGGTAATGCTATTAATACCTGTAGTGATTCATTACTTCCGCTGTTCGCTCATAGCAGTCTGTCCGCACCTTCGGGCGGCTTTGTTACATGAGCGGAAGTTGAAGGACTTATGGTAAAACGGTTGTATTAGGGAGGGTGAGCCTGACAGATTGCTATTCAACACGTATCACATCAGGATGACGCTCTGTTGCTGCTTCATGGAAAATATCGCCCAGACAGCCAATGATCTCATCTTCTGCCATACTGTCCGGAATAGTAATATTGTAAAGTCGGGAAAGTTTTCGCTCTGTCAGGTCTGCGCGAAATATCAGCAGCGATCATCTTCGCGCTTGATCCCAATGTGTCGTCCCAATACGTTGTAAATCAACATTATTGTTTGTGCCATTCGGCATGGGTCAGTGTAAACAGCATGCTGGCTGGAGCATTTTCCACATCATGAATGTCACGTACATACCTTAGTCCGGCATTCGTTAGGACTTTCTGTGACGCCAGGTGATTTGCTCTTACTGTGGCAGATATATCAGGCAGTTTGAGCTCATTAAACCCATAGCTGACCGCATAGTTAGCAAACTCTGTCGCCAGGCCTTTTCCCCATGACTCAGTGGAGAAACGATATCCCAAGTTATTGATAGAAATATCGGCATAACTGCGGATGTTTAGCCCGCCAAAACCGATAATCCTTTCAGGATTATCTTTTAACGAGATAGCCCAGTTTCCGAAACCGTAATCTTCCCAGTGTTTAAGCCATCGAGCCAAGACATCACGAGCATAATCAATATCAGGATACGGTCCTGCAGGATTAAACGTATTTGTGGCAGGGTCGCCATAAATTCTGAAAAGGTCATCTCCGTCTGAGTTGATTACAGGGCGAAGATGCAGTCGAGAGGTAGTTATCGGCAAAATGTCTCCTGAGTTTTTGATTCATTCAATGAGTTATCTTGCTGTTTTTATAACCAAAATACTTCAGATTCACAACAGGGATGTTATGTTTAAAATGATGAAAATATTTAGTAGTCCTCAGTAAACGTCTGCTGTTCGCTCGTAGCTGCCCTACGTCCTTGGAAGGGGCAGTTTTGTGCCATCAGCGGACGCTCCACCGTTAACGTATGTTTTTAGCCAAGAGTGGGCTACCGGCATGCGGCAGATTTTCCGGGCACTTCTGGCGGGCGATATTTTCGCAGACAATCAATGGAAAAAATTTTAATGTGAGGTGCGAGGCAGATGATGGGGCTCATATTGATATCATTCGTTAATAAAGAGATACACTCGATCAGTGGGTTGGGATGACTGAAAATCTACTGCACCGGAGAGCTTTGGTATGTTGACTGATCTCAGTAACGATGAAAGTAAAAGACGTGCGGCGATTGACCTGTTGAAAAATCCTGATAAAGGCAGGGACGAAGCGTTAAAAAAATACACGCAACTTGTCTGCCAGTTGCTGAAAATGCCGATGGGCTTTGTGTCGATTCTCGATGATGAAAAGCAATACCATAATTCTGCTCAGAGTATCGTAGTCGCGGAAACCAACTTGGGCGAAGAATTTTGCGTGCAGACCTTGAAACAGGGTGAAACTATCATTTGTGATGATACGCATCAGCACCCAATATTTTGTCGCTATCAGGCTGTCAGGGAGGCTCCATTCATTCGTTTTTATGCGGGGTGCCCTCTTAAAACACGTGATGGGGTTGCTGTGGGTACCTTGTGTATCTTAGATATTCAGCCAAGGATACTTTCAGATGAGCAGATTGGTATTTTTGAAACCCTGGCCGAGCTGATATCGGATTTCTTAGCCTCCTGGCACGCACTCGGCTACATCGATGTTGTCACCCTTTTACCAAATCGACAGCGACTTCTGAAGGACATCGAGATTTTGGCGGTGGGCGCCTTCAGGGTCATCATCATTGACTGCATTGATATGCCACTTGCCTACGAGATGGCCCGTTCATTGGGGATGCATGTCGTAGAAAATCTACTCCGTGACATGGCTACAGAACTGCATGCCCGGTTGCCGTTTGCTGGGAAACTCTATGCCGTGGCGGTCGGACGCTTTGCCTTTTTCACTCCTGCGCAGATGGCTCTTTCATTAGATGATATCACCCTAAGTCTTCAGGGAACCCAAGCCAGAATCAACCGGGAAGTTGCGCTAGATTTGGATATCCACATAGGTGACTCGGGACTTTGTGATAACAACCTGACGCCAAATGAAATTCTGCGCCGCGCAGTCAGCGCATTGCATGAGTCGATAAGTCATGGGCAACGGTTTAGTACCTATGATGGCGCACTGGATATGCGCAAGAAGAGTGATTTCAGCCTTCTGACCGAACTCAGACAAACGCTGAAGAAAAACCAAGGGTTATATTTGGTCTATCAACCGAAAATCTCACTGGTGACGGGGCGCGTAACGGGTGCTGAAGCACTGCTAAGATGGCAGCATCCTAAAAACGGCGAAGTGCTGCCGGGGAAGTTTATTCCTTTGGTCGAAAAGACCAGCCTGATGCGTGAACTCACCGCGTGGGTAATCGATCACACCATCGCACAGCTGAGTGCCTGGCGGGATCGGGGACTTTCTCTGCCCGTTTCAGTTAATCTTGCCGCCAGTGATTTTTCTCGACCAGATTTCGCTGAGGAGCTTGAACAGAAATTGCGGGACGCACGTTTAGATCCATCCCTACTGGGGGTGGAATGTCTGGAGACAGAGAAGATGCTTGAGAGTCCAACGGCTCTTAACGGACTGGCCATGCTCAAATTACGCGGATTTAAAATATCTCTGGACGATTTTGGATCTGGATACAGCAACATTAATTACCTGCGTCAAATTCCAATGGACATAATCAAGCTCGACCGCTCTATTGTGAGTGAGATTGCCCGTGACAAACCCAGCCTTATTATTGCGCGCAACGTTGTCATGCTTCTCAAGCAACTTGATTATGTCGTCCTGGCCGAAGGCGTCGAGGACGCCCAAACAGTTGAAATTTTAAGAGGATTGGGGTGCGATGAGGTTCAGGGGTATTTTTATGCCAAGCCGATGGTATCGGTTGCCTTTGAAGCGTGGTATCGGGCCAGAAACGAAGCGCTGGAAAAGAAGCCATGAAGCGGTCTAATTATCAGGATAACTATGTAAGCTCACCAACTGTTCCTTTTTGAGGAACACTGCATTGCTAACCTAGCGCTTACCGGTCTCTACGAAATTGTTTGGCATTTTAACTGTAATTACTTGCCGCATTTTGTACCACGCCTGCATACGCATGAGTGAGATAGGCCATCAATTGGAACCTCAGTTTAGTAATCACAAGTTAAGACTTTATAATTATTAAAACTTTTCAAATTTGCTTGGATTGGAATAGATGTCAAGGTCCGCTTTTCGCTCATAGCCGCCCTTGCTCGTAGCAGTGGGCAGCTTTGTGCCATGAGCGTACACCATCACCCGCCATATTGCGGGTGCATTTTTCCGGCGGTTCACCCTCAGCCGTTCGTAGCTGAGCTACTTTTTGCTAACAAGATAAGCAGCAATGGCCGTTAATCCACCTATAAGGGGCATAGGCCCAGCGCCTGCCAGGAAGTTATCGCGATCTATCTGGTTATCTCGGCGAATATCAGCAAAGCGTGCAAGCGCGTTTTTTTCATTCGTGGCACTGACCTCTTCAAACTGTTTTTCGTAGCCTTGTTCAATCAGTTGAGAAGCTTTGCCCACGTCCGAGCTTTCCAGTACAACAATTTGCTTACCCTTTTGAAAAAAAAAGTAATTCAGCATTTCGTGCTCCATGTAGAAAAGGTGATATTTAAAAGAATATGTCCAGTTTGAGGGGATCCTGAAAACATTTTCAAGTTTATTTTTTAATCCGGTAAGAACTTCGATTTCTTATTAGCAATCCTTTGGCCTTGTGAGGGGCATATCCGTTTTTCACTCATAGCCCCATAGTTGCAGCCGTGGGCAGCTTTGTGCCAGAGCGGACGTTGCTAACATCATTCCTTATTAATTAACGGGGAGCAGGTCACTGGCTATTGAATCTTCTTCTGATACGAAAATTTTCCTCAAGTTCTCTAACTCTTTTGCCGATAACTGTAACTTCAATGAAAAAACAAGTTTGTTCCGGCTTCTCTAAAGCATCAAACACGTTTTCATTACCAGTTTTGCTTACAAAGTAGACGGAGCTTACATGTAAGGGGGGATAAATATGGAATGCGTAATGCTGTATGTTTTATCCCCATTCTTGAAGTAACTTAAGACCAAACTTATTTAGGAAAAAATGAACAAGAAATTAGTTTCTCTATCCTTGTTGTTCGCTGCCGCTACTGCCTCCTTTCCGGCTTTCGCAATCACAGGCTCAATTACGAAAACCAGCGCAGCACCAACGATCGGTATTCTTTCGAATGGAACCGGTCCTGTTGGACTAACGAACTTTTTTATTAACTCATCCGATTTCCCTTCCGGTACTGCAAGTAAAACAAAAACTCTCACTCTCGTAAGGTACAACATTGCTGCGTACCCATCAGCATCCTCGGACCTTGTTCAGTTATGTTATTACTTGCCTTTTCAGGCTTCGCCAGCAAAATGCGTGACCGTAAATAGTGGTGCATCTTCAACAACGCCAGCATTTAATAGCTATGAATTGAAATCGGGTGTAGAGCTTCAAGTTCGGCATACTATTACGGGATCTGCAGGTACGCAGGCTCAGCCATCTCGTCAGGAAAGTGTCACTGTGGAATACAGTTATTAATTAAAAAGTAATTGTCAATTCTGAAAAACCAGGCTGGAGGGGAACTTAAAATGAATATTAATACATCAACAAGCACATATAAAAAGTTGCAAAATAACTCGGATGTTACCGTAAAATCGACTAACCTCCAGCCTTCTCAGACAAACCTCGTAAAGGATACAAGCTTACCGTCTTCAGGACAGTCGACTATCAGTGGCCAGGGATTAATGATGTCTCGGTTGTTTGGTAATGCCGATGCTAATCCAACAATCCAGACGACACTGACAAAAGACACCATGGCCATGCAATCTGTCAACTTTCTGACTAAAGATGACCGTAATATGTTGTCGGATCTATACGCTCAGGCGCAACAAGAAGGGACAGATCTTAGTTATGTAGATGATCTCGCGAATGATCTGGGTACTTATCGCATGTTCAATCACGTAATGGCTAATGCGAATAATGGTGGTACTTATGATAATACGGGCCACCTGCAGACATTTAGTTTTTCAGCGGATGATACTGCCACTGCGACCAGAATATTGAACAGTGGAAATATATCCAGCTCAGTCTTAGATCCAGGTTTTGTAAAATATGAACTTGACCCTGGTTATTCTTTTGCGCACCGTACAAATTTCGCTTATCTCGAATCGGTAATTAATAACACTGGAAGTAATGAAATATCTACTGAGCAGGGCCAGACGTCTAAATTCTCCACTTACGTAAGTCAAGGAAAGAATAATTTCGTCGTTAATACTGCCAGTGAAGTTACTCTGCATACTGAAGAGCCTGACGTCGTCAATGTGGATGGTGTGTTCTCAGTTACTGAAACAGGGATGAAGCACGGTTTTCAGTTAGTAGGTGGTAAAGTAGTGCAAAAGAATGCTGTATCGATGCCTGATATTCAGTCTCAGAGTGTTCCCTCATTACTTGATAATTTTACGAGTAATGAAAAAATAGAAAAAAGTGGTCATGACAGGCCAGCGACATTATTTGATTATCATTTTTCGAAAGATGAAGATAAAAAATTCAAAAATATTGATGCCTGATGAATTTCCCTGATCAGCAGTCTCAACATGTAATTTGTTTGTTAGGAATAACACGCTCTTACCCGGCAGGCACTACGTTGCATACCATATTAAATAATGTCTCGTTATCAGTCCCCGCCGGGCAAAGTTGCGCAATTGTTGGAACCTCCGGGTCTGGGAAAAGCACGCTTCTAAATATTATTGGGCTTTTGGATAAGCCCACCTCCGGTCAGGTATTTCTTGCCGGGGAGGATATGTCATTAGTTTCCGAAGATGCACGGGCCAAGGTACGAAACCAGATTATTGGCTTCGTTTTTCAGGGGTTCAACCTACTACCGCGCCTGAACGCCCTGGATAACGTCGCTTTGCCACTGCTATACAGAGGTTTCTCCCGAACCATTGCACGACAAAAAGCACAATTACAGCTTGAGCGGGTGGGGTTATCTGAACGACTTTATCATCGCCCTGCTGATTTATCGGGCGGTCAGCGGCAGCGAGTGGCGATTGCCCGCGCTTTGGTTGGCGAGCCGGAATTGTTACTGGCCGATGAACCGACAGGAAATCTTGACCACGATACAGCAGAGGATATTGTTGCATTGCTCTTATCGTTGAACGATAAGTTCGGCACAACGCTGCTCATTGTGACACATGACGAGAAGATAGCCGATCGTATGGAGCGCTGTATCAGGGTGCGTGATGGCCGTGTTGCTGAGGACCGGTATGCGCCTCGATAGTTCAGGCGTAACAGTTCTTCGTGAATTGCACGAAAACTACGGTCCTTCCTGGACCTATCTTTTCATCGAACCGCTCGAAAATTTGCGCCTTTTAGGTCGCCGGGCCGTGCTGGCTTTGCTAGGTATTGCCGTGGGATGTATGGCGGTGGTCGCTTTGCTGAATATCGGTCATAACGCCAGAGTTCAGGCTATGAGCGTTTTTAAGGGAATGGGCAGCGACTTACTGGTGTGTAGCATTCAACCCCCTCAGGGAAATTATACTAATCCTCCCCCTGCAGTCACCATACTGAACGCAACGCTATTGCACCAAACCCTGCCAAACATTGTGTCAGCGGCACCGATTATTTCCATGAATATGGATGTTCGTCTGAAAGCGCACACGTTAAATATTTCTGTTGTTGGTACCAACGCTGAGTTAGCCAGAGTACTGGATCTGGATCTCAGTATGGGCCGCTTTGTGAGCAGATATGATGCGCACAATACCTATGCGGTTTTAGGGGCAAAAGTACAAAGCGAATGGAGAAGTGCTGGCATCAGTGCAAATGTGGGAGATTGGGTTCAGATAGGTGACTATCTTTTTGAAATAATAGGAGTTTTGAAGAGTAAAGGTTCTACACCCCTAGTACCTGTCTCTCCGAACGAGGCGATTTTTCTCCCGGTTGAAAGTATGCAGCGCATTGTCCCTAATCCACAGATCTCCGCAGTGGTCGCGCGCCACCCTGACAGCCGCACGCTGGATAGCGGGGCTCTACATCTTCAGCAATGGCTGAGTACACAATTTCCCGGATTTGACGTTAACGTACAAATACCCCATCAACTTATTGATGGAATGGCTCAGCAGTCACGTATGTTCTCCTGGCTGCTTTCAGGGCTTGGTGGGATCTCATTACTGGTTGGCGGTATAGGCGTAATGAATGTGATGGTGATGAACATATCTGAACGACGCCGTGAGATAGGCGTCCGCATGGCACTCGGTGCTCGCCCCAAAGACATTGCCCGGCTTTTTTTACTCGAGGCCGTTGTCCTGGCGACGGCAGGGGCATTTGCTGGGGCAACATTGGGTCTGACAGCGTCATGGATATTCGTCCATTATTCGGGTTGGCAGAGCTTTACTCTGTCCGCGATCTCTCTTCCATTAGGCATTGGAAGTGCTATCGTTACAGGCCTTTTCTTCGGATTATCGCCTGCGATAAATGCGTCGCGGATGTCACCCATAAAGGCTCTGCGCGATGAGTAAGTGTCGATTATTAACTTTAATCGTGCTTGTCATACCCATTGCATCATATGCATGGAGCGAGGACAGAATACTTCCCTCTCATGCTTCAAGGCTAAGTCAGCCGACTTCTGGCATAAACGCGATTTCCCTGAATGCTCAGACCATTGATCTTACGTTGAGTGATGCTATCTCTCTGGGTCTGCGTGATAATCGCTCAATTCGCAGCGTTTATCTTGACAGGATATCTCAAAAGTTTGACCTGCGCGTTGCGCAAGACCGGTTTACACCAAAGCTCGTGCTAAGTGCGAGTTATTTGTCTGACAGAAATCAGGATGACCGTTATCGGCAGGGTAATATTTCGCCTTCCACAACCTTACTCACTCCCTATGGCACCCGATTCAGCCTAGGGTGGACCGGCAGCCAGACGATAGCCAAAAATGCGGGCTTTTCCGGTAATGACGGGGCGAACATCACCGTTATTCAGCCACTGCTTCGCGGGGCTGGAAAAGATATCACTACCGCCCCCGTTCGGCTTGCCCAACTTAATGAGCAGATAAATCACCTCTCGTTAAAGCTCACCGTCATGCAGACGGTGACAAAAATCATTATGTCCTACCGTGAATTGCTCCAGGCCCAGGAACAGGTAAAAATTGCGCAGGAATCACTGGAGCGCTCCCGGCAATTAGCTGACGTCAATCGGGCGATGATTTCCGCCGGCCGCATGGCAGAATTTGAGATTGTACAAACGCAAGCCGATACCGCATCCCAGGAACTGGCATTGGAAGATGCCCGTAACCAGCAGGATACTGCAAGGCTTAGGCTTTTACAGCTTCTGGCACTGAATCTTGATACCCCGATATTTGCCAGTGAGCCTTTACAAATCAGGCGCATCGACATTAACGCAAGGCAAGCTCTGATTGAGGCTGAGAATTCACAACCAGAATGGCTGGCACAACTAATTGCGGGGAAACAAGCAGGAATTAACCTTGCCATAGCAAACAACAACAGGCTGTGGGACATCTCACTCGTCGGTGGGGCTAACCAGATCCGCGCCCGAAGCGAACAGAATATCTCATCCCGCACCTGGGACAACTATGTTGGCGTACAGGTAGAAATACCTGTAGGAGATATGAGTGCACATCAGGAAGAGGTTCAGGCGCAAGTTAATGTGCGTAAGCAGGCAGTCCAGTTGCAAGACGCCCGGCAGCAACTGGAGCTTGACGTCACTAACGCGGTCAGAGATATCGGCACTCGTTGGCGTCAATACGAGATTGCTATGCGCATCAGCGATCTCTCAAGACGGAAATTGGAAATTGAGCGCGAGAAACTCACGGCAGGGCGCTCCAGCAACTTCCAGGTGCTGAGCTTTGAGAATGACCTGCGTAATGCGGACAATGCCAGGCTCAACGCGCTTATTAACTATTTAAATGCACAAGCTCAGCTGGATCAAATTCTAGGTACTACCCTGCAAAGTTGGGATATCTCGCTCAATGACTAAGAAACGCTGGCAAATGGTCTTAGACCGACTTCGGACGCGCACTTCAATCATAATCATACTGCTGTTCGTCGTTACCGTGGCTATATGTCTGTCTGTGGTGCAATACGCTGAAAAACCCGCGCATGAACAATTAGTTGACTGGGTACGTGTCCAGCAACAGGAAATTGAGCAGCAATTGGGTCTCGTTGGCCGTATACAAGCTGCCAGGCAGCAAACGCTTTCAGCGCCTTTCGAAGGTGTCATTCATGAGGTTAGGGTCAGGGAAGGTGAGTCAATTAAAACAGGGCAAATACTAGTTCAGCTTGATCCCGAAATGATCGGGATTCAACTGCGCCAGGCTCAGGCTGAACTGATAAAAGCTCAGAGGGAAGTTCACCAGCTGGATATCTGGAGCAGCAGCCCTGAAGTTTCCCGTGCCCGTAGATCTGAGCAATCGGCTCGTACCACCTTAATCACAACTCAGGCAAATTTACGCGAAACACGGGCCTTATTCACAAGAGGGATCGTTGCACGTATGGAGGTCGATGCGCTTGTTCAGCAGGAACTCACACAGCAACAGGATTTGCTCAGCGCACAGGATGACTTGCGCGATGTTAAGGAACGGGGTCAGGGAGAGGAGCGTAAAATCGCAGAAATGGGGCTACTCAACGCTCAGGTACGTTATCAGACGCTGAAAGCCCAAAGTGAAAAACAGACTATCAAAGCACCTTTTCCCGGTATTGCGGTACGACCTGACACAACAGACGGCAGTAAGGCTATTTTTGCTCAACCGGGGCTTCAGGTAAGCCAAGGGACGCCATTGCTGGCGGTTATCGGGCTTGATCGCCTTCAGGTTTTGACTCAAGTCAGCGAGTCAGACCTTTACCAGTTGCGTGTGGGAATGCCTGTGAAAATTACAGGCGATGGGTTTACTGGCTGCGTTCTCGAAGGACATATTGCAGCGATTTCCGTACAAAGTAACGCTTCAGATTCATACGGAGGAGGAGCCCGTTATGATGTTGTAGCGGCCATTGATACCCTTCCATCAGATTCAGCACAGCAGATCCGTTTGGGGATGAGCGCGAGAGTCGTAGTCATCCTTTACAGAAATGAAAAAGCTATAGTTGTGCCTCCTCAGGCGATTCACGGAGAGGGGGACATAGCCTGGGTATGGTATCGAAAGACTCTAGATACTGAGACAATTAAGCAACACGTTAAGATAGGAAATACAGTTTCACAGGGGGTTGAGATACTTGGAATACAGGCGGGTTATGTGATGATTCCGTGACTGCGGCCGTCTCAAAGAAAGTAATCAATACCCCCCTCGTTTATGTTGCCCACCTGAAGGCAAAAGCTCAGTTGTATAACTTCATTTTTTTAAGCCACCCCAACTGGTTTTGACCCCATATACCCATTACCTAGTGTTTTCCGCCGGCGCGGTGATAGCCTATACAACGAGCTAAATTATCCAAACTCGCTGTGCCATCCACCTGTAAAAATACCCAGACTGAGCGAGTCCGCATGGCCAATTCAAGGGGTATTTCCCAAGTTACACCCACTTCAAGCCCAAAACACAGAACTATAATGAACCTAAGAAACATAATTATAGTTACAACATTCAATTTTTTGTAAACATTGCACACGCCGGCACCGAGTTACCGGCGTTCAGTCCGGAATAGGAGCAGACCATAGGTAAAATCGCAGCCGCCTATCAGGGCTCCGTTTGGGAAACGGAGCCCTGATAGGCGAACGTTACCTCTTTTCGCATTTTCGCCTTATCCCGCGCCAACGGGAGTGAAATGCTTTTTATGCTGCTGATTTAATGAATCTATAGTAGGCTTTCCCAAACGATATATTCAGATCCTTGGGGAGGCCAAAAATGTCACAATCCACAAATGTAGCTTCTTCCTCATCGAAAAATAAACGCCCTTACAGGAAAGGCAATCCATTGTCGCCGTCAGAAAGACAGCAGGCTCTGGTTGCTCGTAGAAAAGACACCCATAAAGAGATCCGTGTGTACGTGCAGAGTGCGCTGAAAGAAGACTTTCAACGCTTATGCGAAGCAGAAGGTCTTACGCAAACAGAGATGCTCGAAGTATTAATCAAAGCCGCGAGCAGCCGGTTAGCTGAAGACGTTACGGAATAACTTTCTTGAGTGTTTTGGGATCCGGTGTTAGATTGCTGATCAGTTAGAGAATTTTGGTGAGCCACGCCGTAAGGTGGCAGGGAATGGGTACTGTGTAGAAGGTTTTACAGGCCCAGAAAAGCAAAAACCCCGAATATCTTCTTCACTTTGGCGGGCGAGGAAAGATAATCGGGGCTCACTAACACTGTATAGAGTTGTTGCTCTATGCAGGGAGTATAGATTTATGCCTTTTAAAGGTCAACTCCTCCGGCGCAACATAAGCGTTGGGAGCCGTGTCTGAACAACAGTTTCCGTTCTCACCGTTAGCAAACAGTGTTTCTGCCTGTGTTTATCGTCCTTCGCGCCGGGGTGAAGCTAACCGTCTGCGCAAAGGGCAGTCGAAGACGCACCGCAACAACCAGCCGGTCTACACGGGCAAAACGCCGCGCGGCATGGCTGCAAAAGTGGTGGCCTGCTTCCGTCAGCATGACTGGCGTCGAAATGCCGATTTGATCGCGCTTCGTCGTACTGGTTACACGCCTTACTCTCGTGCTTCTGACCCTTCCTTTACCCCTAAACCTATGCGTATTACCCCACGCTCTGAGAGCCGTGAGGCGCTGACCTGTCTCTCTTTGGTTCTGGCCGCAAATTGTGACTACAACCCGGACAGCGATTACCTTTTCGAAATGATGCTGCCGGTGGAAGAGATTGCCCGCCGCATGAATGCGCTGCACGTTTATGAGAATGGTCGTAAAGCCTATGACGTTCTGCTCCATGCCCTGCGGGTGATGGAGCAACTGGACTACGTGGTGATACACCGTGACCGCGAAGCCGATTCTGGCCAGAACAAGCCCATGCGAATTTTTCTCACCGACAAATGCTTTACTTCACGGGGCATCGCCGTTGAAAGCATCCGGGAGTGGTTGCATAAATATCGCCAGTGGGCGGTAGCCAGCGGACTGGCGGAGTCGATGCAGCAGAAATATCAGCGTCACCTGCTCAAAATGGCGCGTTTGGGCATCAATATTGACCGCCACCATTCACTTAAAAACCGTCTGAGACAGATAAAACGCTGGGTTGTCAGCCCGGAGCTGCGCGATGAAAAAGCGCGAACTGAGGCCGATATTGGCGCCGTTCTTGACGAACAGGCGCGTAAAGTGCGGCAGCTGCGTCCAAAAAATAGCACGGCCACGCATGAGAACGCCTGGCGGCGTTTTACGGCCAGTGGTCTGCTCACCACGGTTGCGCAGATGTCGCTGGAAAGTGCCCTCAAAGCCGAGTTCCCGACGCTGCTGTCCACGGATGCTGAGACGTTTTATGAGCGGCTCCTGGAGCGCGCCGGCGTTCCACTGTCTTAACCACATTCCTCTCTAAACCTTTCCCCTTCCTGCGATTTTGCGGGCCTGATGCTGGCATTTTTTCCGTTCGCGGATGCCTGGCAGGCTTCCCCACGTCTGTTGTCCGCCAAAATGTGCACCGGTGACGGTCGGGGCATGCTCACGATACGGCGCTGGCCAACGTCTGATTAATAAATAATCGTTTAAATTCGAAGAGATAATTCCCCCGGTCGAGGCATCCCATTAACTTCGAAAATCCTTCTTCAGATATGAGTAATTTCGAACGTTACTTCTGAACAAAACAAGCTTTCTAAAGAAAGAGTACTCCTGAGCCAGCCACGGCATGGCATCTGGAGTAGCTCCCTTCGCTATGCTCAGGGCAACCACACCTTATCAACGGCATCATTTGGCAGGGCAAAAAAAGAAGTAGCTCCCCGGACAAGCCGGGGCATAACACTCATCATATTAGTTACAACATTCAATAAACTTCAACCACGTCAACCCCCAGCACCGAGCACAAACGCACCCCCTCCGCCCACCTGAAAAGCCGCCCCGCCCCGGGCCAAAGGCCCGGAACAGAGTGGCTTTAAAAGTGAATGTTGTAACTACTGCGGTAGTGTCGCTTTGAGAGGTTTCGCTTTGGTTTTGGGGAACACGCTCGTAAGCGCCAAAGGCGCTAACGCGGAGATACGCCCTGGCTTCGCCAGGACCACTCCGACCGCGTACCTTGACGTTTCGTTGCTGTGAGCAGCAATGGTCTGGCAGGGCGAGGGACGGGCATCGGTGTTACCTATAAAACCAGGGCGGCTGCGCCGCGTCACGGCGACCCTTAGCTGATGGTGTCACAGGCAACAATCATTGTCGCCTTCATGCACTTACGTGCATAAAAAATACAACCCATCGCATTCAAGGAATTTGTTACGCGGCCGTTCACCGTTTCCCTAATGAACCTCTTCAACTTGGTACCCTTGTACATCAAGACTCTCCGAAAACAATCTTAGGGTTCCTTGCGATACAGCCAGTAACCAAACGTTGCAACAGATCTCATTATTCCGCTCGCATCACAAACACGCTGTTAGGGTCTATCGAAATATCAACGTCCTCGCCGCGCGACGGCGGGGAGGATAGTGGCGTGTTAAACATGTCAATAGTGATTGTCTCATTGCCAACGAGCAGGCGAACCCGAATTACGGAACCATAAAAGCCAACCCCCGTAACCTTGCCTCTCAGTATGGCATCTCCCTTGTGGACGCCAAAGCGTATTGCTTCAGGCCGGACTGCCAATGAGATATGGTCGCCCCGCGCTAAACCCTGCGGAAGTTCCAGATTTTTGAGAGTTGCGGTTGCGACCTCCACTGCCCCGCTCGCAGGGTCCAATAGTGTTGCATTGAGGACAGAAAGCGTTCCAACGAACGATGCGACGAAACGAGTGGCCGGACGATTGTAAATTTCAAGTGGTGTGCCAAATTGCTCAACTCTTCCGCTGTTCATGACAGCAACCCGGTCAGACATCGACAATGCCTCTTCCTGGTCGTGAGTCACAAAAAGCGTGGTGATGCCAAGTTCAGTTTGGATGTCTCGAATCTGTTCACGCAAAGAAAGACGAATCTTTGCATCAAGTGCCGAGAGCGGTTCATCAAGCAATAGCATCGCTGGTTTTGTTGCCAACGCTCGTGCCAAAGCCACGCGCTGTTGCTGGCCGCCCGAAAGCTCATAAGGAAAGCGCCGCTCGAACCCTGTCAGACCGACGAGTTCCAACATTTCAGCAACGCGCCTTTGAATGTCTCGATCTGCCATGGCCGCGATTTTTAGACCAAAGCCGACGTTGGCGGCAACCGACATATTCGGAAACAACGCGTAAGATTGGAATACCATTCCAAGGTTGCGTTGATCTGGGCGCAACCTGGAAACATCTCTCCCATCAATCAGAATTTGGCCAGTTGTCGGATGCTCAAATCCTGCAATCATACGCAATACCGTAGTCTTTCCGCAGCCTGATGGGCCTAGAACCGAAATGAATTCGCCTTTTCGTACTTCAAGATCTAGATTGCGAACGACTTCATGCTCCCCGAACCGTTTGATGACCCCGGAAAGGTGAAGGGCGGTATTTGTTTTAGCGGAGGACGCGACCAGATTCATTTACTCTCTCTTTGCACATTAGGTGAAAAACGCGCCAAAACTTGGACCAGTCCCATTGCGGTCCAGGTAATGAAGAATGACAGAATAACCAATGCCGCCGGTTCATAGGCCTTTGCGACCCCAACTCTCTGGATATAGGGGCCAAAGGCAGGCCTCGTGAGAAGACTCGCCATCACGAACTCACTGATTACAACGGCGAAAGTTAGGAACGCACCAGACAACACTGAAACCAGTATATTTGGTAGAATTATGCGGGCAATAATAGTGATTGGTCTGGCGCCAAGAATTGTTGCAGCCTCAGTGAGAACGCGGGCATTGATTGCTTGGAGGCCGGTATCAACAGCTCGATACAGATACGGAAGCGCTAGCGTCACGTAACCACATATCAACAATATATCGGACCCGCGAGAAGTTCCTGTAAGAGGAAGCAGCGATGAAGAGGAAAACATTCGCACATAGCCAAACACCAATATTATTGGTGGAACGATCAGCGGCAGCAGCACGATAAACTCGACGGCTGGCCGAAGCCATGGGAGGCGCAGGCGTACCAAATATACGGTTGGCACGACGAGAATAGTGCCTACGAAGATGGTGCATAAGGCGATGAGCGCCGAATAACTGAAACTCGAAATGAAATCCGGATCGGCGAACACGTAACGGTAGGCATCGAGACTGTAGCCATCGCGCCTTAGGCTAAGCGAGAACTCTGCTGTACTGATCAATGGCATGAGGAAAAAAGCAACACCTAGGGACAGACAGATCCAACGAAGAAGATGCATAGTTTTTATCATCTGAGCCACCGTTCAGCGCGGGTGCGGAGGATAAGATAGATCGTGTTGGCAAACGCCATGACGATAATCATGCCAAGCGCCAGTGCAGCACCGAGACTGTCATTGTGCAGGACGTCACCACGGATCTGCGCATATAGCAGAATCGGCACGATGTTCACCGCGTAACCGGTGAGGGCATAGGCTGTGGCAATTGCCCCGAACGAGTTCGCGAAAAGGAGCGCTAGTGTCCCAAGGAGGCTGGGCCACAAGATGGGCAGGCCAATATGTCGCCAATATTGCCAAGATCTGGCGCCTAGGATTGACGCAGCTTCGCGCCAGTCTCTACGCAAGCCATCAATGGCTGGCATCATGATGGTAATCGTGATCGGGATCTGGAAAAAGAGATAAGTGACTGTTAGACCCCAGAAGCTGGCCAGATCGAAGCCTTTGGCATAAATATCTATGCCAAAGGCCGCCTTGATTGCTACGGAGACTAATCCGAGACGTCCAAGTGTTGCGACGAACGCAAAGGCGAGTGGAACTCCCGAGAAGTTCGAAGCGACGCCGCAGAATGTCATCACGATAGAACGGACCTTAGTGCTGCCTATACCGCGGTCCACGTTTAGAGCAAGGCCTAGGCCAATTATTGCACCAAGCACAGCTGACGCTGCAGAGAGCCTTATAGACTCGGCAAACGCGCCTGTAACCTCAGGCGTGTTGAGGTCAGCAAAATTCCCGAACGTCAGGTGCCCCTGCTGATCGACAAACGCGTTGGCGATCAGCGAAACTGTTGGCGCGACCATCATCACGAGAGCGAAGATGAAAAACGGCGCGACTCCGATCAACGCGGACCAATCCAATCGTCGTAACGCCGAAGCTCGACGAGTGATAGGAAGCTCGCAGGGTTCGGAAATCCCCAACTCAGTGACTTCCTTCTTCGACAGGGACACCTTAGTTCTTCTTGGCATTTGCGTTGATGCTCGTAGTCCAGTTTTCAGCGACAATCTTGCCGACTTCGATCAGCTCCTGAAGTGCCGGGAACACGACATTATCCCCGGATGGAGGAAGTTTAGCGACCATCTCATCCGTGATTGAGCCAGCCTTCCGCATTTGGTCGAAACGGATCGGATGGCAGAGACCGTGCAGAAATCCGATCTGCCCTTCGTCGGAATACAAGTACTCCATCCAGAGCTTCGCCGCGTTGGGATGAGGTGCATACTTGCTGATCGCCTGGGCGTAAACGCCCGCAACGGTCACCTTGGGGACGATTGTTTCAATGAGAGGGTTGCCGTGGAAGTTTTCGTTGTAGATGACTCCGTTAAAGTCCCAGCGTGATGTAATTGGCGTTTCGCCTTTGGCAATTGCAGCAGCGGTACCGAAAGTCGGAACGAGATTACCGATTTCATTGAGTTGACGGTAGAACGCTATACCCGCCCTGGCTGCATCGGCACCCGATTTCGCGCCAGTGGCCAGTCCGGCGGCATAAATGCTCAGGATCGCGTTGTTCGCCGTTCTCGGGTCTGCTGGTAACGAAATGCTTTTCTTGTACATCGGATCGCGAAGATCAGACCAATCAGTAGGGCTTTTCTTGGCCACGTCCTTGTTCACAAGGAATGCCAGCACGCCATAATAGTCGCCGTACCAGTGCCCTTCCGGATCCTTAACGGCGTCCGGAATCGAATCCCAATTCTTGACCTTGTACGGCTGCAGTAGTTCGTCCTGCATGGCCGTCGGACCAAACACCATGCCAACGTCGATGACGTCGGGAGCCTGCGGTCCCGTGTTCCCAATGTTAGCCTTGATCGTGGCAAGTTCTTCTCCCGAACCAGCGTTTGGATTCAGTTCATTTACGACGAGGCCGTACTTGTCCTTGAAGCCCTGAATGAGAGCTCCATAACCGCACCAGTCGTGTGAAACGGCAATCACTGTCAATTGACCTTCAGCTTTGGCGCCAGCGACGAGGGCATTGAGGTCTTGTGCCGATGCAGCGGCGGGAAGGACGGCCAGCGCCATTGTCGCCACGCTGGCGAGCAGTCCTGCAGTGGTATTCACGCGCATCATTCTCTCCTAGTTTTTCATCCAACGAACAGGCCTTGGAGGCATCCATATGAAGCCGCCTTATCGACAGCCAGATTATTGATCTTGCGTTACACTGGTGTGACATTATTAGAGAATAAGTGATATTTTATGGCTTTAAGTTCGTCAAGAAGTATTTCTCGTTGTGCCTCTTGATTTTCGTCATATGTCTTTCGAGTAAAATAGCAATAATATCAACATATTATGTAAAAATAAAAAATAGCCCTGAAGGTTATGAAGACGTTCCGGCCGGGGAAAACTAGTTAAAATGCTACGGGGTATTGTGAAATACGAGGTGTATGAGGGCGTGTGGCTTGGGAAATGTGGGTATTTAGGTCTTTTCCCAGAATAGATTTCGCTATTAAATCTGAATGACTCCCTCCTGCATCCCTATCAATAGTTCATATTTGGGTGTTATCTTGATCATAAGTATATCTTTAATCTGTCATTTTTAGTCGAATCTCTTGGAGCGCGGGTGGGCGTCATTGACACAATGGCGTGCACAAAATATCATTATATCTCAACAAACATAACATTGTGGCTAAGGAGTACCTCGCGTGATGACTGAAGTTCGAAGCCAACGAATGGGCAGATTACCTGCTGCTAGCCGGCTGCAGGCAATAACCGAAATGGTTGATGCTGGATCAAGTATCAGCATTGCCGGGCTAGCGGAGCAGTACTCAGTGTCGATGGAGACCATACGTCGCGATATCGCAGCATTGGAAAAGGAAGGGCTCGTCTACCGTGTGCACGGTGGCGCCATGCCGGCTGGGCGTTCAGCTTCTATCAACATCCGGGTGAATAACCTCAGTCTCGAGAAAGCGTCGATAGGAGCATTGGCGGCGAGGTTGATAGAGAAAGATGAATGGATATTCCTGACGCATGGAAGCACGACGCTCTCAGTTGCGAGAGCGCTTAACGACGGTCCTCCAATTTCCGTGATGACTAATATGCCGGCAATTGCTGAGGCTCTCCACGGTGGGACAAAGCATCGCGTAGTGTTAACCGGCGGCGAATACAACCACGCTGATGGCGCTTTGGGCGGCCAGCAGGTTCTTGAGGCCATTTCCGAGTGCGTGTTCGACACCGTCATTATGGGTACTTACGGAATCAACCCTGTGCATGGGCTGGTCGAGGCCGAGAAGTACTACCAGCATCTCAAGCGCCTACTTTGTCAGAGGAGTAGCAGGCGTATCTTTGTTGCTGACCACAGCAAGTTCGGCGCTTCAGGCCCTTACGTTTCCGTTCCCCTATCAGAAATAGGCATCATTGTCACAGACTACGCTCCGCCAAAAGACTTCGTCACCGTTTTCAATGAATCGGGCGTCAAAGTTATTTATCCAAGTACTATTGGGACTAAACAACATGATCTGTAAAGCGAAAAAAGTCATTATTCTTGGCATCGATGGCTTAAGACCGGACATGGTCAACGAATGGACGATGCCCAATCTGACTGAATTGGGACGAAAGGGCACTTGGAGCAAGAACCATAAGACCGTCTTCCCTAGCGAGACACGGGGCGCGTTGACTGCTCTCGTCACCGGAGCACACGCTGAAACCAACGGGATTTTCGGTAATCAGTTCTACATCAGAGACACCGACCCCAATCAGATTTTCACTGAAACTACCCACGACTGGTATGCTGCAGATAATCGGCTCAAAGGGCAGTTGGTCACCGCTACATCGCTTGCGAAAGTCTTGCGTGACGCAGAGAAAAAACTCGCAGTCATAACATCCAGTGGCCCTGGAGCTCTGTCGGCGTTGAATTGGCAAGGTGACAAGTACGGACAAATTGGGTTCAATGTAAAACACCCCCAGACTTCCTTCCCTCATGACTTCGCAGCGAGAGCGCATCGCAATCTAAAAATTCCAGCCGGAGGCCTCTCCGTGGACGGCCCGAAAACAGCTCTCAAGTTGTTTCAGAAGGAAGTATGGCCACACCATCGTCCAGACGTATCTATCCTGTGGTTCACAGAGGTCGACAGCGCGACGCATTTGTACGGATTAGGCTCACCCGAACATTATGACAGGATGCGCCTTTGTGACGATGTGGTAGGAGAGTTTCTCTCTTGGCACAGCCTTCAACCCGACCGGGACGAAATCAGCATCTTCGTCGTGTCTGACCACGGGCACATTACTATTAGTGGTTTAGTGTCAGTTGCAGAAGAACTGCGAAAGGCCGGCTTTGCCGCAGACTCGTCTTTCGAGGATAATGCTACTGATCTTCTTTTGAGACCCGGCCGTGCAGCGGGAATTTGGATGCGAAGGTTCGATCCCGTACTTCTCGGGGATGTTTTGAGCTTTCTGACTGAACAAGAATGGTTCGGTGGTGCATTTACTCGTGCCATTGAGCCGGGGGGCCCTGACGGTATCCTGGCCAATACGCTGGCGCTCGAACTCATTGGTGCTGGCGGACCCCGCGCACCAGATTTATGCGTCAATCTTGCAGCTGGTCTCGGCGTCAGCGCAGCTGGCATCCGTGGTAGTGCCTATTATGATGCGGGTGACTACGACTTGCGGTTGGGTGGTGGAACACATGGCGGTCTTCACGCTGCCGAGCTTTCGTCCGTTCTAGCCACCTATGGAGCGGGGCAGGCGAAGGGGCTCATTACGGATGCGCCAAGCTCGATCACAGATATCGCTCCGACAGTCCTGAGCATATTAGGTATACCATGCCCAGCATCGATGAGCGGGAGGATCCTAAGAGAGCTTACTGACGACAGGTCAATTTTGAGCGAGGTCACCAGTAAGAGGATACGATCGTCGGGAGGCATCAAACCAACCGTGCTAAGCGTCTCCAAGTTGGGTGACCGCATGTACCTGAACGAAGGAGGCGTTGAGGGGACTATGTCGCACGACATCACGACAAGTGGCGGTGTCGGAGCGGTACAATGACCAACACAGTCCGCGCGGAGAACGTTAGAATACCGTTGGAAGTGGATTTCAGAAGTGGGGATTGGGAGCACTTCCGTATCAGAGCGCAAGCACCGATGACCTCTCGCCGGATCTACGCGGTCGCTGATATCCACGGCTATGATTTTCAGCTCAACTCCATGGTGAGGAGAATCTGGGAAGATATGGCGGAGGTGCCGAGCGAAAACCCCATCATTGTATTTCTTGGTGACTATATCGATCGTGGCCCGAACTCCAAACTCGTGGTCGAAAGACTTTGTGAACTGCAGAAAAGCAGAATCTTGGACTGTGTTTTATTGAGAGGTAACCATGAGCAATGGCTCATCGATTTCTCGCAAGACAGTACCGTTCTTCCTGTCTGGGGCCGAAAAGGAGGTGTGCAGACTCTCTGTTCATATGGGGTGCCCTTGTCGCAAATTGAAGCAGGCATCGAGGACCCCTTGGTTGCCGAAGATGTCCGTCATCAATTCTTGAACCTAGTGCCAGTGGAACATATGGCGTTCTTTCGTTCATTACTGAGTCACTTTGAATTTGGTGACTACTTTTTTGCCCACGCGGGCGTTGATCCAGATATCCCGCTCGATCAGCAGACTGATCATGACCTGACGTGGATCCGGTACAAATTCTTGGAGTCAAGAAAAGATTTCGGGAAAGTAGTGGTCCATGGACATACCCCGGCCAAGAACGTAGAAAGCCTGCCGAACAGAATTAACGTTGATACGGAAATTTACACCCGCGGAGTTCTCAATTGCGTAATTCTGGAGGATAGAACTCGTCACCTCCTCAGCGTTAAAGGTGATAGCTCAATGCCAGCTAACGTGAAGATCTCTTTGCCTGACAGTCATCATAGCCGCCTGCCGTCCATCAAATAACAAAAAGCGCAGCCGATAAACTGCGCTCTCTTTCAAGATCTCGACCTGTGCGACTTATGGCTGGGGTTTTTCGTCCCAGCGTTCAAAATGAAGCACCGAGCCGCTGGCCTGAATCCATTCGACGAATGCCTTGGTATGCGCGTATTGCAGATGGGCGTCGAACGCCGCCTGGTCGCGGAATTTTTCGTACACGGCGAAGCGGTTGGCGATCTGCGGGTGCTGATGAACGGTGAAACCGAGACAGCCAGGTTCGGCGCGGGTTGCCGGCACCAGTTTGTCGAACTGCGCGGCAAGCTCGTGCTCCTTGCTGGCAGGAGCGGTCGGGAAGGCGATGATGGTGATCGTGCTCATGAATTGATTCTCCTATCGATGATGGGGCGTGCTGACGGTTGCAGCGTCAGTCACAACTCGCCAGTCAGGAATTACGCGCGCCCGCGCCCGAAAGACCAGTCGGCGTCGGTGTTCTCCACCAGCGAAACGATCAGGTCATCCGGCGACAGACCACACGCAGCCTGCAATTTCTCCGCCAGCAGTCGGTAGAACTCGGTTTTCTGTTCTTGCCGACGCGGGCGGGATACGACCGTCAGCAGCACGACATGGGCCGAGCGCGGATAGCCCAGCCCGGTGTCTTGCAATACCAATCGCCGGGACGGTGTTGAGTCACGACCTGATAGCGGTCACTGGGCGGCACCTGGAACGCCTGAACCATTGCCTCATGGGCAGCGTCCAGCAGCGGGCGGATCTGTTCCTCACTGCGACCTTCGATCACGTCAAACTTGATAAGTGGCATCTTTGATTTCCTGTCATAGCAAAGGTGGGTTGTAGTCAGGATGTCCTGGCACCCTTGGTTCTGTAATGGCCGAGGAAGATGTCCACGGCCTCATCGATCACCGCCTGGCGTTCGGTACGGCTGAATTTCTCGTCACGTCCCAATACCCGAATCCATAACAGCGGCTCGTCGATCAGACCCAGGAACTGGCGGGCGGCGCGTTCGCCGTTCGTGACGTTCAACGCCCCGATTTCGGCTTGTTTCTCGATATAGGCGCGCACGGCCCCCATCGCCGGCGTCTTGCCGTGCTCGAAGAAGCTCTCGATGAGATCCGGGAAGCGCGCGCCCTCGGCGATGACCATGCGTAGGAAATCGATCGCCAGCGGCGGCTCCCAGAACGCGGCAACTGCGACTGCGATGCGGCGCAGGCCGACTTCCGGGTCGGCCTGCGTCTCGGCCTCGGCCACAATGTCCAGCACCGGGAAGGCGCTCCAGACGCGCTCGATCACGGCGCGGAACAGGGCTTCCTTGCCGTCCGGGAACTGGTTGTAGAGCGTGCGCCGCGCGGCACCAGCCTCCTGTGACACCAGATCCATGCTCGTGCTCTCGTAGCCCTGCCGCAGAAAGACCCGTGTGGCCGCTGCAAGGATGGCGTCGCGCTTGGAGAGCGCGGCCGCAGGCGCCGCTACAGCCTCAAAGATCGAAACCACGGGCTGCGACGAGGCCGTGTTGCGCTTTTGTGTGGGCATATGAATCTCCTCTTGACTGCACTGCATTGTGCAATACAGAATTGCACTATACCGTGCAGTGCATGTGAGAGCAAGCAAAGCACTCCCTTCAACCGAGTGAGTCCCATGAACACAAAGAATACCCCCTCAACGGCCGCGTCCCAGCCGGGGCGCGGCACGCTGGCGCTGCTGGCGGCGGCCTGCGGCATCACCGTCGGCAATGTCTATCTGTGCCAGCCGCTGCTCGACCAGATCGCGGTGAGCCTGGGCGTGCCCGCGCAGACCGCCGGTCTGGTCGCTGTCGGCGCGCAGGTCGGCTACGCGCTGGGCATCCTGCTGGTGCTACCGCTGGCTGATGTGATTGCTTCACGCAAGCTGGCGCGCACGCTGCTGGCGCTGACTGCGCTGTTCCTGCTGGCGGCCGCCCTGTCGCCGACGACGCCGCTGCTGATCGCGGCCAGTGTGGCACTGACGGCCACGACGGTCATCCCGCAAATCCTGATCCCGATCATTTCGGGGCTGGCCGCACCCGAACATCGCGGGCGCATCATTGGCACGCTGCAAACCGGGCTGATTCTCGGCATCCTGCTGTCGCGTACTGTTTCCGGCGCGGTGGCGCAGGCGACCGACACCTGGCGTTCGCCCTACCTGCTGGCGGCGATCCTGACCGGGCTGTTGCTATTGATCGTGCCGCGTCTGATCCCTGACCGCGAGCGTGGGGCAACGCATACCGGCTACCTTAACCTGCTGCGCTCGCTGCCGCCGCTGCTGCGGTACCGTCCGCTGCGCCTGTCGATGACGCTGGGCTTCCTGGTCTTCGGCGCCTTCTCGGCTTTCTGGGCAACCTTGGCCTTCGAGCTGGCCAGTCCGGCCTTCGGCCTCGGCCCTGCTGCCGCCGGTCTGTTCGGGTTGTACGGCGCGCCGGGGGCCATCCTGGCGCCGATGGCCGGACGGCTGTCTGACCGCATCGGCTCGTTCAAGGTCAACCTGCTGTCGCTGGCGGCCGTCGCCGTGGCCTTCGCGCTGGGGGGCTGGGTCGGCGGCATCTCGCTGCTGGCGCTGGTGGTGGCGGTCAACCTGCTCGACTTCGGCCTGCAAAGCGGCCAGATCGCCAACCAGACCCGCATCTTCGCGCTCGGCAACGACATCCGCGCCCGCGTCAACACGCTCTACATGGTCGCCACCTTCGGTGGCGGCGCGGCTGGTTCGTTCGCGGGCACGCTGGCCTGGAGTCTGGGCGGCTGGACTGCCGTCTGTGTTCTGGCTCTGGCGCTCGCAGCCATGGCTGGCGTAGTGCTTATCCTGAACCGGCCATCCTCCTCTCATTCCTCGGGCACGCAAGCCTGATCCATAGCAACTGAAAAGGAGCCATTCCATGAAAACCCATTCCCATCTCGACTACGCCGATGCCCAGCGCATCGTGAATGCCAGCATCGAAGCCGCCGCCAGCCTGGGCCTGGCCGCTAGCATTGCCGTGCTCGACCCGGCCGGGCATCTCGTGCTGCTCGCCCGCATGGACGGGGCCTCGTTCCAGACGCCGGACGTGGCGCGTGGCAAGGCGCTGACCTCGGCGATGATGAAAAAGCCCAGCGGTATCATCGAGACAGCGACGTTGGCCCGCCTGACGCTGGCGAGTTTCGACGATGGCCGCCTGCCGATTCAGGGCGGCTTGCCGGTGTTCTCGGGCGATCAACTCGTCGGCGCCGTGGGCGTGTCCGGCGGCACGCCCGACCAGGACGAGGCCATCGCCAAGGCGGGCATCGACGCCTGGGCTGCGGCAGCTTGATTCTCCGTACAGCAGCCATCCCTTATGGCACCGCAACCCAAGAAAGGATGACCCCATGAAGATTCTGTTCGTTCTGACCTCGCACGACCGCCTCGTGACCGGCCAGAACCCCGCAAGCTCCGAAGGCGTCGCGCAGGCGCTGCTGCGACAACAGGGCTGAGGCAAGCGGCGATGCAGACTCGTCTCATCCCATCCTCGCAGGAAGCTCTGCCGGTTATCGGCCTGGGCACCTACCGGGGCTTCGACATTACGCTGTCGGGCGGGAATGCCGCCCGGCTTGCCGGGGTGCTGGATGCACTGTTCGCCTCCGGCGGCCGCGTGGTGGACAGTTCGCCCATGTACGGACGCGCCGAGCGCGTGGCGGGCGAACCGGCAGTGACGTGCCTTTAGCGTCGCTCAAGAGCGATGCCCCTGCGCTGGATTTGGCCTCGGTGCGGCTGCTCGCACCGATCCCGAAGCCGGCCCGTAACCTGTTCTGCGTCGGCAAGAACTACACCAACCACGCGCAGGAGTTCACCAAGAGCGGCTTCGATGCCGACCAGACGGCGGCCGATGCGATTCCGACCAGCCCGATCGTGTTCTCCAAGATGCCGGAGACGGTGATCGCGTACGGCGACCGCATCTGGGATGCGGCGGGCGTGAGCGATGCATTGGACTACGAGGCGGAGCTGGCGGTCATCATCGGCAAGGGCGGACGCGCCATCGCCAGGGCCGACGCGCTGAACCACGTCTGGGGTTACACCATCCTCAACGACGTGACCGCACGCGACTGGCAGAAGCGCCACAAGCAGTGGCATCTCGGCAAGTCGTTCGACAACTTCGGCCCGCTGGGGCCGGTAGCCGTTAACGGAGCCGTCCGGCTGTGGTAAAACCACACTGATGAGGGTCATGGCTGGACTTATCAGGCCCGACTGCGGGATCATCAAAGCCGGAGGTTATGACATCCTTGCACTAGGCCTGAACAATTACAGAAAAGGGATTTCATGCATCCTTAAGGATGACAGACTCTTTGCCTGTTCGCTCAGGGAAAACATTACCGGCTTCAGCAATGCTGTTGATGAAGAATACATGATGAAATGTACGCGCCTTTGCAACAGCCATGACGATATTATGTGTCTGCCTATGGGCTATGACACTTTCGTCGGGGAGTTGGGTGAAGGTTTATCAGGAGGACAGCGTCAGCGAATCTTTATTGCCCGCGCTCTTTATCGTCGTCCCGGTATTATTTTCATGGACGAGGCGACCAGCCATCTTGATGAAAAAAATGAAAACGTCATCAATGAGGCTATCGCCGGGCCGAATATTACGCGAATTATTATTGCTCATCGCTCCTCAACTATCGCTTCGGCTGACAGAATTATCACTATCAATGGTCCGGTTATTTAGATGCTGAATACCTGGTTCAAATGCGCGGAATAAAATATGAAAAGTTACCTGATGTTGTTTTTAATTATCCTGTGCTTTCCTTTCGCTGCAGCCTCTGATGAGCTGTCGCCCGAACAGTCCGTGCAGGAAATTACGGCAAAGCTCAGCGAGCTTTCACCGATTACATGGCCAGCGACGCCGGAAAAATATCACCTTGTGATCTTTATTGACAATCAGTGCAGTTATTGTACCGATGTGGTCAAAAGGGTACAGCAGTACACGGATGCAGGGCTCACCATGTCCTTCCTGACCGTTGCTCCGCCGGCAATAAAACAGCAGGTTATCGGCGATATGGCCAGAGTGTGGTGTTCCGTTTCACCGCGTGAGAGCCTGCGGAAAGCCATGACCGGCTTTTTGCCTGATAATGATGCGACGCCTGAATGTGTAAGGAGGGTTATGGCACAGTCTGCCCTGGCGGAACGTGTTGGCATTCAGGTCTCACCTGTGATGGTGGTGGTACAGGATAAGCCAGTGGTTTTTTTGGGGAACGCCAGCCCTTCAGAAATTCTTAAAGCGCTGGAGCAGTAGGCTGAGGAATTTTTCCCCGCCGCAAGAGCATTAAGAGGCGTCAGGCAGCTGTGGGCGCTTCCGGTCTTTCTGGATGGATTTATCGAAACAGAGAAGACCGGAGCGCCTGTTAATGCTGCTACCGGAGTAATGATTCAATGACCGCACTGAAGCCAATATTTCCCGTAAACTCTTTCAGCGTGTCCGTATTTTTTTCGAGATAAGTTTTCAGCTCCGCCTTCGCCAGGCGTTCTTCAGTCGCCTCAGTTTCAAAATTGATTTTTTTTAATCCGGCGGTTGTTGACAGTTTACCGGCGTAAACAGAGTCGCTGAGGGCGGTTTTTATATCTGTGCCGTCAGTAAAAAATACATATTTCAGTTAGCGATGATTTCCCATGCTGCCACCTGTGCAGCCGCCGCGGTTGCTAAAACCGGAGCCGGTCTGTCCATAGTGATTGGCCTGGCTTCCGCTGCCGCGGTTTGTGGTCTGGTAATATCACTGTTTTAATTAGAGGATAACAGGTCATAATATGTGGGCCTCATTGACTGCGTTCCATCAATTCAAGCGTCTGACCATCAGGGCTTTGTAAATATATTACTCTGGTTCCCTGCATGGGGCCTGACAACACTGTCTGAGGTTTACCCGGCGTCTTCCAGCCGTAGTCCGATACTTTGCCCAAGAGCGTATCAAGCTCCTCAACTATAAAAGCAATGTGAGCGTAGCCTGGGATATAGGGCGCTGAAGGTTCTTCTGGCTGCTCAATGTTATTGTATTGTAGTAATTCAATTTGAATATCAGCCAGTTCAAGCAAAGCCATTCGTACATCAGCTCCCCTTGCACCTGTTACCTCATCGATTATAGGTCCAGACATTTTTCCTTCACGTAATAATTTACCTCCAAGAATCTGAGTCCAAAAAAATAATGAGTCTTCAATGTTTTTAACTGAAAAACCAACGTGATTAACACTTAAGATCATGCAATTACCTGCTGAGTTTTGAAAGTTCATCATCCAACTATATAGAAAGCCTGCTTTATTTCTACACGATAAATGCGCGACCGTTTTACAAGCCTGCATCTTTTATCGATAAATTGCGAATGACTATATCTCGCTCACGGCGGACCTTCAGCGCCACGTGCTTGTCTGCTGTGTGCCAACAGCGGACATTATATACATCACGATATTTTAATTGATGAGAGCAGATTCAACGGATATTTTAGAAAATTCATGTGGCCAGCATGAGTCTATTCAATAATGGAGATGCATATATGGATAAACACTTTTTTGTGTGTATTTTCGTGCTTGTCGCTTTTTCTGTGGGTGCTGCAGATGGTGGTGCGGGAGGTAAGGGGGCGGATGGTGGAAACGGTGGGTCTATGTCACAACCTGGTAAACCAGGTGCAGACGGAGGGAGGGGTTCTGACGGCGGCAGTTCAGATAATTCACCAGGTAGGGCAGGATGCCCAGGAGGAACGGATCCTGCTAAGAATGGCACTTTTTATCTCCCAGGAACAAAAGAACAATGCAATCCAGGTCCACAGGACTCAACGAAAAGTGCAAATTTTCTGTAATGCATCCTCGTCGTAACTGATTTTATAATTAATCCGACTGGCTGACAGGCTCGGTCGAGGATCCTCATTGGAGATAAAAAATTTGGATATGGAACTCAGTATCCGAGAAGCAATACGTTCTGATCTTGCGATCATTAGTGATTTGGCTCGCGAGCTCAATATCATCCATCATAAAGCGCGCCCAGATATTTATGCTGATGTGACTTTGAATGAGGGAGCAGATGAACCCCATTGGATGGAATTTATTGAAACTGATGATCATGTTGCGTTTATAGCCCGGCATAACTCTCTTCCCATCGGGTTTATTGCAGCGAACATATCAATACCAACAAGTCCACTTCTGAAGCCAGTCCCTGGTTGTAGGATTTGCTCAATATGTGTTCTTGAAATATACAGAGGGCAAGGAGTGGGTAAAGTATTGATGAACAGAGTGCGTGAATGGGCTCTGGCACGTAACGCGCAGGAACTCCGACTGGCTGTTTGGCATTTCAACAAGGCAGCAATCCGCTTGTATGAGGAGTTTGGTTTTGAGGTGCGTGCGCTTGAAATGGGCATGCCGATATCTTCTAAGGGGAAGGCTTGAGCGCCGGCCTCGCTCTCTGTCGGTTAACACACGGGAAGGTGAGTAGAGCATTATCAATGGCGATGACTATTCTGAACTTCCGCTCCTCGCTCATAGCAGTCTGTCCGCACCTTCGGGCAGCTTTGTTACATGAGCGGAAGTTGAAGGACTTATGGTAAAACGGTTGTATTAGGGAGGGTGAGCCTGACAGATTGCTATTCAACACGTATCACATCAGGATGACGCTCTGTTGCTGCTTCATGGAAAATATCGCCCAGACAGCCAATGATCTCATCTTCTGCCATACTGTCCGGAATAGTAATATTGTAAAGTCGGGAAAGTTTTCGCTCTGTCAGGTCTGCGCGAAATATCAGCAGCGATCATCTTCGCGCTTGATCCCAATGTGTCGTCCCAATACGTTGTAAATCAACATTATTGTTTGTGCCATTCGGCATAGGTCAGTGTAAACAGCATGCTGGCTGGAGCATTTTCCACATCATGAATGTCACGTACATACCTTAGTCCGGCATTCGTTAGGACTTTCTGTGACGCCAGGTGATTTGCTCTTACTGTGGCAGATATATCAGGCAGTTTGAGTTCATTAAACCCATAGCTGACCGCATAGTTAGCAAACTCTGTCGCCAGGCCTTTTCCCCATGACTCAGTGGAGAAACGATATCCCAAGTTATTGATAGAAATATCGGCATAACTGCGGATGTTTAGCCCGCCAAAACCGATAATCCTTTCAGGATTATCTTTTAACGAGATAGCCCAGTTTCCGAAACCGTAATCTTCCCAGTGTTTAAGCCATCGAGCCAAGACATCACGAGCATAATCAATATCAGGATACGGTCCTACAGGATTAAACGTATTTGTGGCAGGGTCGCCATAAATTCTGAAAAGGTCATCTCCGTCTGAGTTGATTACAGGGCGAAGATGCAGTCGAGAGGTAGTTATCGGCAAAATGTCTCCTGAGTTTTTGATTCATTCAATGAGTTATCTTGCTGTTTTTATAACCAAAATCCTTCAGATTCACAACAGGGATGTTATGTTTAAAATGATGAAAATATTTAGTAGTCCTCAGTAAACATCTGCTGTTCGCTCACAGCGGACAGATTCATCATTCTGGTGACCTGAATATACGCAAGCTGGTTAAAAGAATTTAAAAATGTCCAATCAGATGATCCAGGAATGCCCGAACAGCAGGATTCGAGCGCCGACTTTCATGCCATAGTGCAGAAATATTATGCCGCTCTACGGTAAAATCCGTCAGCAGGGGAACGAGTTTTTCATTCTTTACCCACGAATCAGCCATAAAGCTCGTCGCCATTCCTATCCCCGCACCGGCAACAATTGACGCCAGCACGACCTCACTTGCATCAACAACGACATTTGATGATGGCAAAATTTCAATCTCTCGCCCCCCAACCTGGAATGGCCAGCGAAAAAGCTGCCCGGTGTTCTGGTAACGAAGATTGACCGTTTTATGCCCCATAAGGTCATTCGGGTGTTTTGGGGGGGCGCATTGTGCCAGATATTCCGGAGAAGCATAACAACCCATCCTATAGGATGAGAGGCGACGCGAAAGGAGATTTGAATCCGCAAGGTCGCCCAGACGGACAGCAATATCAATATTCTCATCAACGAGACTTAACACGCGATCGCTCAACCGTAGATCAATTTTCACATTGGGGTATATCGTGCAGAACTGTGGAATGACAGGGGCAATCATATGCAGACCGATCGGATACGATGCCGAAATTCGTAATGTCCCTGCTGGCTCCGCGCGCTTTCGTTTTGCTAACTGCTCAATGTCCTCAGCAACCTGCAGCAATTGTAAAACGCGCTCGTGAAGCTCGCGGCCTTCCGCAGTCAAAACCAATGAACGTGTGGTCCGTGCAAATAAAGTGACGCCCAGATGATTTTCCAGCCGCTGAATGCTCTTACTGATTGCCGAAGGTGAGACCGTCAGCGAACGGGCAGCGGCAGTATAGCTACCGAGCACGCCTGCGCGAGCGAATGCAATAAGACCCGTGAGTCTTTCAAAACCTATTTGTTCCTTCATGGCACAATTAAAGCGAAATCCAGCCTGATTATCAATCTCAGAGAGTAGTTATATCATTTGTCACCTGAGTCCTTTATGAGTGAGATTATGATGACTGACGTAATGAAAGCCGTACAACTGCATGCCTTTGGCGGACCAGAGAATCTGTTGTATGAAGACGCGGCACGACCCTTTGTGGGAAGCGACGAAGTACTTGTTCAAGTGCATGCAGCCAGCCTTAATCCGCCTGACGGGTATCTGAGGGAAGGTTATCGGGCGCTTCCGCCAGAATGGTGGCCAAACCCAACATTCCCGCTCATCCCGGGAACTGATGTATCCGGAGTTGTTGCAGCGGTCGGTGATAACGTCTCCGGGTTCAGCCCAGGAGATGAGGTCTATTCAATGGTACGTTTTCCGGAAGGGATAATGAATGGCAGCGGTGCCTATGCAGACTATGTGAGTATTCCCTCATCGGAACTGGCGTTAAAACCTCAGCGGATCACCCATGTTGAGGCAGCGGGTGCACCAATGTCGCTTCTTACAGCCTGGCAATTCCTTGTTGAACGGGGTCACGACGCGCCAAATCCATTCCAGTCATTTCAGCATACCGCCGTTCCATTGGACGGCCGGACAGTGTTGATAAATGGTGCCGGTGGAGGCGTGGGGCATCTTGCCGTACAGATAGCGAAGTGGAAAGGGGCGCGTGTCATTGCCGTAGCCTCGTCCCGACATGAGAAACTTTTACGCAGCCTGGGTGCGGATGAATTCATCGATTACACCCTTACAGCAGCCGAGAGTGTAGTAAACAATGTCGATCTCGTGCTGGATGCTGTGGGGGGTTCAAACATGGAGCGCTTCCTGAGCTGTATAAAAAAGGGCGGCGCATTATTTCTTGTTAATCCTATGGGATTTTGCGGCCAGAATGAGGCCAATAAAAAGAATATTACCGTGTCATCAACGCAAGTACGATCAAGTGGTGCGCAACTCGTTGAAGCTGGTAATCTTCTGGAAAAAGGAATTATCAGGGTGGTTATTGATAGCACCTATCCCTTAGCCAGGGCAGCAGATGCGCATAAGCGTGCTGCGTCAGGAAGTACTCAGGGCAAGATTGTGCTCACGAATTTTTGATTCTCACTACTCCAGACTGTGATTCATTGAGGTTAGGTGAATCACAGTAAAATGAAGGTAATATGCTAATTATTCTAGGTTATGTTCACGTCGAGCCTTCTGTGTTGCGGCAATTTAAGGACGATATGAAGTTACTGGCTAACTCAGTGCGGGCGCGCGAAGGAAACATTTCGTACGATGTCGCCGTACAGGATTGTCTTGCAGGGAAACTGCTGATATCTGAGCGTTGGGAAAACCAGATTGCACTGAGTGCTCACCTTGAATCTGCCGAAACTGTAGCGTTTATTGATCGATGGCAGAATTCCATGAAAGGAGAGATTCTAAAGTATGACGTATTCAATGAAAGGGGGCTTATGGAATTATAATTAGACGCTATGACCTGTCCTCGTTAATTTGAACACGGCAATGTTAGTAATGCCTCTTAAACATTGAGAACAACTGTGAACTTCCGCTTTTCATAGCTGCCGGTCAAATATCTCCCATTCAGCATGAGAGCCAGCAGTCACCCGCTCTGATAGCCTGAATTGGCGGTGTTTCCAAAAGGTGAATTTACTACCGTGCTGGCTTTCTCAGGCATAAGTGGTGTGTGACTTTATCCATACCAGATAAAGCTACAAAGCCCGCTCGTTCATAGAAAGTGAATGCCGATGATGGTGCATTCGTGTTGATAAAATCAAACCAGAGGCCAGCATCCTTAAGTATTTCACTGAGCAAACCGCTGCCAACCCGATTTCTTCTCCATCCCTTGTCTACATAGAGATGTCGCAGACGTCCGGTGTCAGCTGCTTGCGTAAAAGGATCGATGTTAAGTCCGCACACGCCAACAATTAAACCATCAGTATAAGCCCCAAGCAGTTGTTCTCCGGGCCTATCAAAGCGGTTTTTTCCGCTTAGCCAATTGTCTTCCAGCCGGCGTAGCATGTTCAGTCCTTCATCCATGCTCTGCGATCTTAACTCAGCAAATCCTGTGCTGTCCGGGGTGATGTTTGCGAATTGGATATTCATGAGCCGTCCCAATAATTCCAGTTTGCATAGTCTGGAGAGAAAAACCCGACTTTCCAAGTTACACGGCAAATGACCGCAATGGCCCAGTTCTGGCTGAAAGTGAGGCGGACTGGTTACGGTATAGCCATCTCTGGTTCCGTATGCCTGTAAGTGGTCAATGAACATAATTGGCAGTCAGTCAGGCCGTGGCCGGAGACCCATGTGTGCCAGGAGCGTAAATCAAGGTCATTTCGATACGTTATCGGCTAACTTGCTTTCAAGTATGTTGATGATCAAATCGAGTGGAAAGATTATTTCATTGGTATGTTTGAGCTCTTCTAATGTCCACCAGTAGTGATCGCGAATGACTTTCTTTTCGTTGCCACTCCACCTTGAGCAGTCAATATCTGATTTATTTGTATTAATAATAAAGAAACGTTCTTCTGCGAGAACATTCTCCCCACTTGGTAGCATCATGGTAAAGGTTCTGGACGCGATCTGTGGCCCTGCAGCTGTTCTTGTAAGACCCGTTTCTTCAAATAATTCGCGTAAAGCAGCCTGCTCGAAGGATTCATTATGTTCAAGCCCTCCACCGGGCGTTGCCCAGTATGCTTTGCCACTCAAAGCATCATCTTTATGGCAGAAGTTAAAGAGCAAGACGTGATTTTCATGCGAAAGAACTATCAAACGAGAGGATGGGCGAGTGCGCACAAAGCCCCCTTAAATAATGGGTAAACCCTAATTTTTGAATTTATATCTAAACATGAATTTCAGTATTTGTCGCCTGATACAGCGATACTATCTTGCTGATTTAATTGTATTCAACGTCCGTTTCTCGCTCATAGTAGACTTGGTGGCGCTTCAGGCGGTCCGCTTCGTGCCAAAAGCAGACATTACTGGCTACCAGAAACTGGGGCATGGCTCGAAAAAAATCACAACCAGATAGTTACTTTCACTCCTGACGGTCATTCGAAGTGAGATACGTAATGTCTTAAATGACTACTATAATCGTCATTTAAGACGTTTCTTTCTCACTTATGATTCTCTCATCGCATCAAAGGTGACCCAAAGGAGTCTGCAATGAGTCTCGTAACACAACCAGGTAAAGGCACTGCCGTGATCACAGGTGCATCCACCGGTATCGGTGCTGTTTACGCCAGTCGACTGGCGCGCATGGGATACGACCTGATCATTATCGCCCGCAACCATAACCGCCTGAATCAGATGGCAAGTCATATTACTGCTGACACCGGCCGCAATGTGGAAGTGTTGGCAGCCGATCTTGGTGATGCCCAGCAGCTGGCAGTTGTGGAGCAGAAACTGCGTGCTGATGCCAGCATCACACTGCTGGTGAACAATGCCGGTGTCGGAACTCATACGCCCTTGTTGTTGAGCGATGTCGATCAGATGCAGGCGATGATTAATCTCAATGTCGTCGCCCTGACTCGTCTGACTTACAGCGTGGTTCCTGGTTTTGTCGACAGAGGTGCAGGCGCCATCATCAATATCTCATCGATTGTCAGCCTCGCGCCGGAACTGCTTAACGGCGTGTACGGCGGCACAAAAGCCTTTGTGCTGGCATTCAGTCAGTCACTGCATCATGAACTCGCCGAAATGGGCATCCACATCCAGGCTGTGCTACCGGGTGCAACGGCAACGCCGTTCTGGGATAACGGCGGCTTACCCCTCGAACAACTCGATAAGTCGATAGTGATGAGCGCTTATGACCTGGTGGATGCGGCGCTGGCGGGTTTTCTTAACGGGGAACTTGTCACCATCCCGTCATTGCATAACGACGCTTACTGGCAGGCGATGGAAAGCAGTCGCCAGGCCATGATTCCGCAACTGTCCAGTAATGTACCCGCCGACCGTTATCGCGTCGGCCTCACTCACTAACATTATATTTAGCCAACAGGAATAATCGTATGAAACTGACAGGCAACACTATTTTTATCACTGGCGGCACTTCGGGTATTGGCCGTGCGATGGCAGAAAAATTTCATCAACTGGGTAATCAGGTGATCATTTCGGGCCGTCGTAAGTCGCTTCTGGACACAGTTACCGCTGCCAACTCTGGGATGGACTCCGTGATGCTGGATGTTACCAGTGCCTCAAGTATTAAATCGGCGGCGCAAGAGGTTCTCTCTCGCTATCCGGCACTTAATGTGGTGATCAATAACGCTGGCATTATGCCATTCGATAACGCCTCTGCCGAACTGGATGACGACATGGCCACCACCTTACTGGATACCAACCTGTTGGGCACTGTTCGGGTTAGTTCAGCATTTGTTGAGCATCTGAAACAGCAACCGGATGCGGTATTGATCAATAACAGTTCGATTCTGGCCTTTTTACCCCTGGTGACCAATGCACTTTACTCAGCAACCAAAGCGGCGATTCACTCTTACACCCTGTCGCAGCGTTTTTTACTGCGCGATGCAGGTGTGACAGTTATCGAAATTTCACCGCCGTGGGTCGATACCGATTTGATCTACAAAAGCGGTGATTCCCGTGCGATGCCGGTAACCGATTTTATCCAGCAGACTTTTGACAAACTGGCGACAGATTCCATTGAAGCGATTGTTGATAGAGTGCTCCCTGCACGTGCGAATCCGGGTGCCAATGAACACGAGATGGTGAACGCGTTTAATCAGTCAATGATGGATAACCCTATTCCGGTTGCCTGACCAACTCGGGGGCAGGTAACTGCCCCATCCCTGGAGTCTATAATGCAAAATCACCTGCCAACATCTCAAAGGCGCGCGTTATGGGCGCTGAGCCTGGCGTATTTTATTCAGGCGACCGGTTCACTTTCCGTGGCTGGCAGCCTGGTCTCAATTTCTCAGGAGTGGGGGATCACCGATGGACAAAGCGCTCGTCTGCTCTCTATTTTCGGTCTGACATTTGCGCTGGGCGCGCCGCTGGCACAGGTTGTGTTCGGCAAGCTCATGCGCAGAACACAGGTGCTGGCAGGCATGCTGGTATTTGGACTGGGAGCCCTGATTTTTGCGATCGCTCCAGACTACAGGGTACTGGTGGCTTCGCGGATTGTAATGGGGCTGGGCGCCTCCCTGATCGGTCCGGTGCTGATTGCGCTTGGCGCAGAGTTAGTCGCCCCTAAAGAGCGTGGCAGCGCCATTGCCATGATCCTGTTGGGGGTGTCGATGGCCAGTATGGTTGGTATTCCGCTGGCGACATGGCTGGCCACGGTCTTGGGTGCGCGTATGTTATTCACGCTTATCGCGCTGCTGAGTGTCCTCACTGCGAGTGCCGTATTTCTGCTTGTACCAAACGTCGTCAAAGGTGTTGATATCCGCTTACGCCAGGTCGGCATGGTGCTCAAGGAGGGGAAATCACTGGCAGCCTTTCTGGTCGTCTTTTTTATCACCTCCGGTGTGTACGATATGTACGCCTTTATCTCGCCGATGATCCGCGATCGCTGGCAGGGTGATACTTCGGCCACCTCCATCGCTCTGGCGGTTATCGGTGTAGCGGGTATTATAGGTAATCTTTTTGTTGCTCGATCTGCGCGCCACTACAGCGCGGAACACTTACTGGTTGTCGGTCTGACGTTGCTGGTAGCGGATATGCTGCTCGTCATGGTACTACCTGCTCGGCTGTCATTGCTGTATCTCTTGCTGGTAGTGTGGGCCTTTTCCACTGACCTGTTATGGCCTACTCAACAGCGGCGTATTGTGGAGATCTCGACAGCGGAAACGCGTGGAATTTCGCTGGCATTAACCAGCGCTTTTATGTTCTGCGGCATTGGTTTTGGATCGGCGGTGGCATCATGGCTTTATCCACTGTCGGGCTTTTACGGAGTAATGATAAGCTCAGTACTGTTTCTGCTGCTGGCATTGGCCAGCCTGTGGACTTCTGAGCGGTTACGGGCCCGCTCCGCGGAGTATCAGACGGTCCGCCTGTCATAAAGGAGTTGCGATGCACCGTATAGGATTAATCATTGCCGATCATTTTCAAATGCTGGCGCTGTCTACGCTGACGGTATTTGAGTTTGCCAATCTGGTGGCTGATCGCCCATTTTACCAACCTCTGGTCTACTCCGAACACGGCGGAACCGTACGTTCTTCTTCGGGCATTGGCGTGGATTCGGCGAAGTTGAGCGCGGAAACGCAGGTTGATACCTGGCTAGTGGCAGGCGTCCTTTCACCCATGAAGGAACCCGCAAGCCCTGGTGTGGTTCATTTTCTGCAAACCACCGCCCGCCAGACACGCCGGATTGCCGGGATCTGTACCGGTGCATTTGTGCTGGCACAGGCCGGACTGCTGGAGCAAAAACGTGCCACCACGCACTGGGCGCACTCACAAAGTCTGGCCTCGCAACATCCCACTATTCAACTTGAAGATGATCGTATTTTTATCATTGATGACACTATCTGGACGTCAGCAGGTATGACCGCCGGGCTGGATATGGCGCTCGGTATGGTAGAGAAAGATCTCGGCGCAGACATTGCCCGTACGATAGCGCATCGTCTGGTTATGAATCAGCGTCGCTCCGGCGGCCAGACACAGCATTCGGAAATGCTTGCCCTGGCGCCTCGCTCAGATCGTCTGCAAACTGCGCTGGAGTATGCCCGCAAGAATCTGCACAAAACGCTGACGGTGGAAATTCTTGCTGATGCGGTGCATGTCAGCGCTCGCCAGCTCAGCCGCCTGTTTCGTCAGGAGACAGGCAAATCCCCGGCAAAAGCGATTGAAGGACTGCGGCTTGAAGCAGCGCGCTTAATGATTGAGCAAAGCCGTCTGTCACTAGATGCCATTGCCCGCGAGTCCGGTTTTCGCGACAGACGTCATATGCGTGAGGTGTTTATTCGCGGGTATGGCATTCCACCACAGTCGCTTCGTGCAGGGCGTTAAGCCATAAGGCGTGGTCCGTGAAAAAAGTGCTCTACTCACGTTTACGGTGCTGGGCAGGCGTAACCCCGTAGGTTTTTTTGAACGCTTTAGTGAAAGAAGACAGCGACAAAAAACCACACTGCTCTGCCACTCCCTCCATCATCAGGTTTCTCTCTTCTGAAAGTATTTTTGCCGCCAACATCATACGCAGCTGGTTAAGCCAGGCCTGCGGTGTCTGATGATAGCTGTTTGAAAAGTGACGGGCGAAGGTGGCACGGGATAGAAAACAGCGTTGTGCCATTAACTCCATCGTCCATGGTGATGCCGGATCGGCGATGACGGCCAATACGGCAGGAGCAAGACGTGTATCACTCAGCAACCGTAACACACCCGCAGGAGGCTCGCGCAGCGAGAGCAAAATACGCAGGATCAGCGCGAGCAGCGTATCCGCCAATCCCTTAACGATACTTGCACTGCCCGGCAAGCTGCCCAGACTTTCGCGAACCAGCATTACCAGCAGCGTTTCCAGCTCAGGACAATCGTGTCGTTCATCGGTACGGAGATGGATCAGTGTCGTTTCATCGGCAAAGATCCAGCGATAGCCCGGATCGAAATGAAACTCACCGCACAATACCTCGACCGCAGGCCCCGGCCCTTCCGTCCACACTTCAGTTACGATGCCATCATCGTTGACCTGAGCAGGAACAACCTGTCCCCAGTCCACAAGACTTTGCAATAAATGCGGCGATCCTTGCGGGAACAGAACGATATCGCCAGCGCGCACATCGAACGTCTTCCCTTCAACCACCAGCCGGGTTTCACCATGAAGAATGACATGCCAGGGCACAATACCGTCAACCTGCTGTGGGTGATCAGCATTCCAGCGCCCGGCAAAGCGGCAGTGAAGATTAACGCGGCATGTCGGCGCAAGTAAGGAAAGCAAGCGACTGAGATTGTCCACCCTAACTCCTGAGACGATAAGACAAATAATCGAGACGGTACGGACAGAATACCTGCCCCCAGCGCCTTATTATGTGCTCATCGCCGATACGGCGAAACCCCTAAACAGAAAGGAAAAAATGATGAGCCGATTAACTTCCGTACACCCCGAAAATGCGACTGGCCAGACTGCAGACCTCTTTAGTGCCATTAAACGGGCAATGGGTAAAGTCCCGAATGCCTACCAGACCATCGGGATCGCCCCCGACATTCTGGGTCAGGCATTGCAACATAACGTCACGCTGACTAAAAGCGAACTGAATAAACAGGAAATTGAAGCCGTTAACCTTGTGGTAAGTGAAGTGTCAGGGTGTGATTACTGCCTGGCAGCACATACATTGACCGGGAAAATGGCAGGTTACAGCGTTGAGCAAATTCAGGCATTACGCCGGGGAGAGTACCCGGAAGATCAACATATTGATGCACTGGTCAGGTTTGTGAAAACCCTGGTGACGACCCGCAACACCTTACCAGAAGAAACCGTCAGTCGTTTTCTGGCTGCAGGCTTTAGCGATCGACAGGTGGTTGAAGTCATCAGTGCGGTCAGTGCGATTCTGTTTACGAATATGATCAACCGTGTGAATGACACCGTGGTGGACTTTCCAAGAATAAATTAACCCGCATGTGGCAGAAGGATATCTCTTTCTGCCACAACAATTATGGTATGTGTGAATATAGCCTCAGACTTCGGTGAGAATTATATTCGAGTAACAATAAATTATCTCGTGATCTAAGAACAGTTGATTGTGATCTGCCAACGACTGTTTTTCGCTCAGAGCTGCCTGTCATGTGTGCTTAAGAAATGGCCTTAGCGTAGGATATTTTCCGTTTTCCAAGCGGCCCCCTACTTTTGACAGCCATGAACCAGGTACTGTCGTTAATCAGATTAAGGATGAAGGTCATTTCTGTGTTTAGATTAAGTCTCGAATCCATCAAACGAGTTATTTCTTCATTTATAGGGGTCTGATGCTCAGTGGAACGAAAACTCACGTTAAGATATTTGAAATGCATGATTCGCGGGGCTGCACAGTACTTTTTAACACAATGGCACTAACCATTAACAAAACGGTCACGCCGGAACCATTCAACCCACACCTCGTTTAGGAAGATCAGTTGGGAGCACTGGGGCTGGTCACTAACGCCGTCGTGTTATGGAACACTATTTATATGCAGGCAGCCCTGGATCATCTCCGGGCGCAGGGTGAAACACTGAATGATGAAGATATCGCACGCCTCTCCCCGCTTTGCCACGGACATATCAATATGCTCGGCCATTATTCCTTCACGCTGGCAGAACTGGTGAGCAAAGGACATCTGAGACCATTAAAAGAGGCGTCAGAGGCAGAAAACGTTGCTTAACGTGAGTTTTCGTTCCACTGAGCATCAGACCCCGTTAACTGAGGAAGAAGAAACTGCTGTTAAAAATATCTTCGGCCACAAGCAGGCGCGCAATGCGCAGGATCGTGCATTGGCGGAAAACGTTATCCTTGAAATGCGTGAGAGTGAACTCTGGCTGCAGTGCAGCTGCATCGCCGGCGACACGCCCGCGCTCAACAGTGCCAAGCTGATGTCTGAAACCCAGACGCTGTTCCTGTCAGGATTTGGTCACAGTCATGATCCGTCCTGTCCGATGTTCCGGGTCTTTAAAGGCGATGAGGATGCCACCCGTTCAGGAACACGGAAAGCCGCCGGCAGCAAGCGCCTCAATTACCGAGATTTTTTACCCGCCGACGAGTCGGAAACGACCATTAAAGCGTCGGGCAAGCCGGTGACGGCAGGCGATGACCGAACCCGGCGCAAACGCCGTCCCCGCCTTGCCCGCCTCCTCCTGACGCTCATCGAGGATGCGGGACTGAACACCTTCAGCCCAGTCAGCCCGCTGCCTAACCAGACGGCCAGAATCTGGCTTGACGCCCTGGCTGCCTTGGCGGATGCGCAAGAGTTTATTCGTGGCCGCCGGCTTTCGGAAATCGTGCGCTTTCAGCCGGCGATGGGCGAGGCTGCCCAGGAAAGGCTGATGCTAGAACTCGAACGTCCTGACGCCCACTGGCCAGCAGGAAAAGCCCGTATTTTTTATCAAATATTTATGTCGGACCTGGTCAGCCGTGAGCACGTAACCTTTGCCTGGAACGGCGGTGAACGAATGTTCGCCCCGGAGAAAGGTGTCAGCATCAACGGAGAGTCGCAGGAAGGCGTGAGGCCGCCTTACTGGGTGATCCTGGCCTTCCGGCGCGGGGCTGAGGGTACGGTAATATGCAGTGAAGGGTATGCGCATGCTCTGTTCCGGCGTACCTGTCCGGTACCGGTAGACAGCGGGTAGGAGCGGCAAACGCTGGAAGGGATCGCAGAAGTGGCCAGATGGCTCAAAGGCAAAGCGGGTGATCTTGCCCTGGTGAAACCCCTGTTTGATATTGAGGTAGAGGTCGAGGGAGAGAAAGGCTTTGTGCTGCCGGATTTTATCATTCAGGCCATAACGCCAGGCGGCCCCGAACATAGCGTAGTCATTGAGACGATGGGATATTCCGATGACGAATACTGCGAGCGGAAAGCCGAACAGCATAAAGGGATGCGGACGCTGGGATTATTGCAGACAGACCCACCCCGTTGGCCACAGGAGCTGGATAAACCCTTTATCAATCATTTATACGGGGTCATGCTGAATCTGGAAGGAGTGAAAAATGAGTGAATTGCTCCTCGCGCATTATTTACCTGTCTATGCTTAAGGTTCTTATGGAGGAACGAAAATGTGTGGACGCTTTGCGCAATACGAACCTCGTTCGCATTATATAGAAGCCCTGCACCCCGACGTTGAGCTCGCATTGGCCATCGATGAGGTGCCTATAGATCGGTATAACGTCGCCCCAGGCACCCGGGTTCTTCTCATTAATCAGCGTGAGGATAAACTCCACCTCGATCCGGTGCTGTGGGGATATCAGCCCGCCTGGGCAAAAGAAACCAAGCGGCAGCCGATGATCAATGCGCGGGTAGAAACCGTGGCCACCAGCCGCATGTTCAAACCTTTGTTTGAACATGGCCGCGCACTGGTGATGGCTGACGGCTGGTATGAATGGAAAAAATCCCCTTCTGACCCAAAGATAAAACAACCCTATTTCATTTATCAGCGGTCCCACGCGCCGTTGTTTTTTGCAGCCATCTCGCGCTATCACCCCGATGCATTAGAAACACCTGATGACGATGGTTTTGTCATCGTCACCGCGCAGAGTAATAAGGGACTGGTGAATATTCATGATCGCCGACCGCTGGTTCTCGGCGCTGCGGAAGCAAACCAATGGTTAAACCCAGATATTACTTCCTCCACGGCACTGGCCTTGCTTATAGAAGGGGCAGTATCAGCGGATGAATTCGCCTGGCATCCCGTATCCAAATCAGTCGGCAATATTCGCAATAACGGCGCTGAGCTGATCCAAAAGATACCTTCCCCCCTGGTGTGATTAGGGCTTCGCTGAAAACGTCAGGGGTGCGGTTATTGTAATTAGCAGTAGATCCGAATAGTTGTAACATACAATAATTCTGTAATATTAATTAGAACTTATTTTGGATACATCTATGAAATTGATAGAAAGTGAAGTTCGAGACGTCATTTCTGGAAATAACGTCACCATCATCAGACCTGCCAATGTTTATGAATGTGAACTCAAGGATGACGTATTCATTGGCCCCTTCGTTGAAATACAGAAAGGGTGTTTAATTGGTAGTGGTAGCCGGGTCCAGTCACACACATTTATCTGTGAAAACGTAACATTAGGTATGAACTGCTTTATTGGCCATAACGTGACGTTCGCTAATGATCTGTTTCGTTCCGGTGCACCAGACCCGTCACCGAATAACTGGATCACCATTTCCCTCGGAGATTCGGTCACTGTGGGTAGCGGGGCAACCATTCTGTCACCATATATATGCAGTGGTTCCGTCATTGGCGCAGGTTCCGTCGTGGTTAAATCGATTGAGGTAAAAGGGATTTATGCAGGAAACCCGGCAAAATTAATCAGGCTATTATGAAAAGTAAAAGGGCCTGTTTCGGCCCTTTTTATCAGAGATATATTTGCGAGTATGGTAGGTATGCGGAAATGGATTCCTGTGGTTCTTTACCAACTGCCGCCCTGTATTCAGCGTCAGTGATATCACCTTTGCTAAGCAAATGACTGAGAACTTCTCTCCCCAGCCCTGACAGTATCTGTATCTTTGCAGTACTGAAATCAAACATATTATCTATCATACCTGGCTCCGGAGTTACCGGCGGCCTAGCCAGATAGCCAGGTTTAACCACACTGGTAATGATGTTCCAGTAAGAGGAAAAGTCCCTGGAAGGATCTGGGAGGAGGCCCGCCCGCAACCCTATACGGATGGTTTCCAGCCAGCTGTCATAAAAGCGTTTAACATGCAGTGAAGCCATGTGTTCAGCGCACCAGTTCTGCATAACAATTTTCTCCGGAAGTTCTGAATTCCCAGTGAAAACATTAATAACCCATTGGCTGATAATATCAAAGTAGGGAAACGCAGCACCGAAACCAGCAGTATCTACAGGAGGATTGATGACAGCGAGAGTAGGATCTTCCGTCCAGAAAAAATGTTCATACAGCTGTTTCCTGTCAAAACCTGGAATGAACGAATAATCAGGCATTTCGTAGCCGGTACAGGTAATGATGACATCATATTTTTCCTGAGTTGCGTCAACGAATTCGATACACCCTTTATCCGTGAAACGCTCTACCTGTGGTTTAACCTTTATCCGGCCAGCGGCCACGTTAGGTATGATCTTTTCGTTAACGTGCACCGCATTATTATTCGCAAGGTCTGGCAACAAACCAGATGCACGGTAGGTCTGCATGTAGTCAGGCATAATGTTATCGAGATAATCGATAAATTCTGAATAATTCATGCGACTCAACATCCACCTGCCCAAATAGGAGTGCATCATATCATTCGGACCAGTTCGGAATTGTCTTGGGAGGTAGAGCCCCATTTTTTTTACCGAAATACTCACTGTATTTGCATAGGGAACAAGATCTGAAGCAATATCAGCTCCACTGACACCACCACCTATGACGAGAATATTCTGCCCTTTAAATTTCTCCGGCTCGTGGTATTCCCGTGATGAGATCAGCGTTCCTGAGAAGTGTTCAGCTCCGGACAAAGCCGGCGGACGTGGCTGCCAGAGTTCACCAGTTGCAATGATGATCCTGTCAAAAACATCCTCCCTAAATCGTCCTTCACAATCACTGCTGATCAACCAGCTCTCTGATGTCTTTCGGAGTGAAATCACTTCAGTATTCAGCCGGGTAGCCTCACGAATATCATCTGAGCCGGCCATCGCCGAAAGATATCCGAACACCTCCTCCACACAGGGAAATGCATCGATAGATCCTGGAGGGAAGTCCGTATAATGAAACGCATCCCGAGAATTTTGCATTCTAGCGTTACGATAAGCACCACCGCTCTTGGGGTTCCAGATCCCCCCTATCTGAGTATTTTTCTCATACAAAACAACAGAATGACCAGCCTGAATAGCGTTGCGGGCTGATATCAATCCGGCGGGGCCTGCACCGATGATCGCAATATTCATACGTGTTTTCTCCTGCGGTTGATAAGTGTCATTATCAGCACCGGTGCCGCCAGAAACAATGTGACAATATTAGCGGCGAGCACAGCAAAGTCAGAGCGTTGGATGCCATAAACAATCCATGAAATAACCCCGATGAGGAACATAATGTACATTACAAGGGAGATACCTTCGGTATTGCGCGTCCGGAGCGTTTTGATACTTTGAGGGGCAAACGCAAACGTCGTAAAAAATGCGGCAAACAGCCCAGTAAAAAGAATAGTGTCCATTTTCTTTCAGAATGCCTCGATAATTTCCTGGATGTGAATTCCTGACGACAAATCCGCCAGCATCGGGGTTGATGTGCCATGTTTAACCAGGGCACACCAATCGTCATGAAGATGAATAAATGAATCCGACCAGAAAGGAAGTTCCCGTGGAGGGTCAGGTAAACGTTTCACACCGCCGAAACCAATAGTTTCAGTACCGGTCTCATTAAACAGGCTCAGGAGCAGACTGTTTTCCTGATGAGTGGTATATCGTATCTCTCCCTTCTCAAACACGATCTGCATGTGCAGCCCCAGATTCTGCCCTGTTTCAGATTTACTGGCATGAATTCTGAAATAGGCTCCCTTCTCTGAACACCCCATCACATACCCGTTATCATCCACTTCAACCAGCCCATCTGATTTTTCGCCGACACGTGTTCCCTTTACCGTCCTAATCCCGTTAAGAGCAACCGGGCTTTCGCCTATAAAACAAAACAGGTCCAAAAGATGGCAGGAGAGATCGCCCAGTGCACCACTGCTCTTGCTCTGCTGGGCAGAGTCACGCCAGGTAAGGTGATGGCGAGTCAGTGCCGAATTTTTATTGAAATCTGCAGAGAAGAAATGCAGATCCCCTAATTCACGGTCTTTTATCAGCTGCATAATTGTGTCGATAACCCGGTTATACCGGTAGTTAAAGGACACGATACTGCCTTCCGGCGCAATTGATTTAAGATAACGGGCGGAGCTTAGGTCCGTTGAGAGCGGTTTTTCGCACACAAACGGGATCGGTTTATAGCGAAGAACCTCTTCAGCTACACTGACGTGGAGATGATTGGGTGTGCAGATGACGAAGCCATGACTCATCTCCGCCAACTGCTTCAGGTGCTGACAACGAGTTACCGGCAGGGCGCTTATCTCGCTGAGTTCGCGCATGTTATCTTCACTGACATCATACAGGGCAAGCCCGGTGACCAGCTTATTGAGGGAAAGTGCATACACATGGGCGCGGGCAATACCGCCACAACCGACAATGCCAATAATCATCCCTTTAACTCCTTAAGTACGCTCAGTATTCCATGGCAATACGCATCATCCAGACTGCTGCCGTACTGCTTAATCGCGAACGGGTCAGCATTACCCACCAGATAACTTTTTCCAGCCTTCGCAAACATGGCGAAATCATTCGCGCTGTCCCCAAATGCGATAACGGCTTCTTTCGGGAGAGTGGTTTCTTCCATGAGAAACGAAACCGCCTGATCCTTGCCACAGCAAAGGGGGATAAACTCAACGTCATAGCTATCGGGGGGATCTCCGGCGGCCGGATTACAGCGGGTAAACACGACACGAACACGTCGTTCATCAGCCAGTGTCTGTATGAAGGCAAAGTCACTGTCCATTGCCGGACCTTCAGGATAGTAATAACTGATTTTATAGGGTCCCTGATAATCCTCCGGTTGTTTCCGTAGGGGCATACCTTTTTCCATCAGCATGCCGACTATAGAGTCGACGTTTTCACGGCTATATCCTGAACGACGTATCCGTTCAGACCAGGCGTCCGATGGGCAGAGCATGCCATTTCTTACCCAGTAGAATTCAGTCCCTAGGCTGCAACAGATAAAATGGGGACTCCGTGAAATATAGCCTTTGGATTTACGCCAGGCCGAATCCAGATTAGTTCCCGTCACCCAACCTGCGAGGATGCCTTTTTCAACAGCATTGGATACAAGATAAGACTCCAGCAAGTCGACTCCCCCTGATGGCTTTTTGTCAATGGTCGAGGGGATGTATGTTTCGTCAAGATCGCAGCAAACAACAGTACGAATCACCGTTGGGAAAGGAAATTCAGATGGCCATTTTTCATTTAAAATAGTCATACAGTACCTCGATAACTCTGTTCTGTTCTTGAAGCGACATGTGGTTATGCAGCGGAAGATGAAACAATGCAGAATGAATAATTTCAGAAGGGATAAACTGTTCAGGACTGGAATATTCTGTAGCTAGAGGGTGTTCCCCGCAATGAGAAAGGATTGGGTAGTAAATATCTAACTCAATTCCTCTTTCACGCGCAAAGGAAAACAAAGAATCACGCGCCCCCTGACAGATCAGTACAGGGAATAGATGCCAGGTATTCTGATGTTTCTCAGGCGGAAGCATTATTTTATGCGACAGCTCTGCCAGCAGAAGATGGTAGCGTGCGGCCAGCAGAGAGCGTTTCTTTGCATTATTTTCAAAGTGTCTGAGTTTGACACTTAGCGTGGCAGCCTGCATGTTATCCATGCGGCTGTTGAACCCCCAGTCCTGGGCTTTTATATTTTTTTTACCTTCAGCAAATCCATGATAGGAATATTGTCTCGCCATGCGGGCCAACTCGGGAGATTGAGTCAGTATCGCACCGGACTTGCCGAAGGAACCGATATTCTTGAACGGGTTAAAGCTTAGAATCAGCAAGTCACAATAATTCATGAGTGACCGGATCCCGAAGCACTGTGCCGCATCCACAATAACCGGGATATCGGCCTCGCGGGCTATGCGATAAATGACATCAATATGCCGGCACGAACCATAAAGACAGACCGGTAATACCGCTTTTGTTCTAGATGTCTTAAGGCGTGCCACTTCATCTGGAAGCATATTGAAAGATTTATCAATATTTGCGAACACGGGTACTGCCCCGACAGCCATTACAGCATTCTCAGTAGCAGCAAAGGAGTTCAGAGGGACAATCACTTCATCACCGGGACCAACACCGACAGATTTAAGTGCGATTTTTAACGCATCAGTCCCGCTACTGGTGGCAATGCATGTATGTGCATCATAAAAATTGCTTAATACTCCTTCTATCTTCCCTATGTAAGGCCCGCTGGTAAAAAATCCGCTTTCAATGACATCTGAAATGATGTCCCGGCATTCCTGCCGTTCTTGACGTGAATTCAGTCTTGAGAGAGGCAGAAATGCAATATGTCCGGACTCATCATATTCATTCTCATCATTAATTCTGCGGTAAATATCTTTAAACCGTTCCTGAAGTTCATTCTCCGTTGATGCGCTGAAAACCATTTCATTTAAAACGCTGACATCGTCAAATTTTTCCATAAACACCTCCATTTGATGTGGGCTAAAAATAAACCATCGGAGGGTAATGTTTCATATTCGTATTACGAATTGGTGAATGTGATCACAATTGTATGAAGCATGTAAGTGATATGTGTCATAATTTGGCTTATTACCCTATTAAGATCCTATCTCTAATGGATTTTTTTCTGCTTCCTGAAGCCCTCAGTCTAGGGTCCGCTTGGAAAACGGAAAATATCCTACGTTAAGCCTGTTTTTTAAGCAGGAATGACAGGCAGTTTTGAGTGAACAGCGGACGCTGGGGTTCTTTATAAAAATTCGGTTTGTGTTGTTTTGCATTAGTTTAGAGACGAAAAATATTGCGTCGGTGATTTACCCAGCGCTTTTCTGAACATCGTAATAAATGCGCTGACCGAATCATATCCCAGCGTTCCGGCTACGCGCTGCACGGACTGACCTTCAGCCAGATGGCTCAGGGCAATCATCAAATGCAGTTGCTGACGCCAGCGACCAAAGCTCATTCCTGTCGCCTCTTTTATCAGCCTGGCCAGCGATCGTTCGCTGGTGACCAGATGTGCAGCCCACTGCTTTAACGTTCGCCGATCATCAGGCTCATTAAAAAGTGCCTCCGCCATATTCCGGATTTTAGGATGATCGGATACGGGAAGATGGAGCGCTTCAACCGGCACATCCGGAATATGCTCCAGCAGCACCGCTGCGAGCCTGGCAGTTTTACTGTCAGGAGAATAAGCCTGTCCCTGTTCTGCCAGATACAGAACAAGCTCGCGGACCAGAGAAGTAATCGCCAGGGTACAACAGATTTCCGGCATCGCTGCCGCGCCGGGTTCGATAAACAGAAAGCAGGTATCTGCATTCTTCGTGACCCGGCAACTGTGGGGGATTTCACCCGGAACCCAGACAGCATGTCCGGGTGGAACAAGCCACAGCGCATCCTCAACCTCACAGCTCACTGCACCGCGCAAAGAGATAATAAGTTGTCCCTTACGGTGAGCGTGCGGACTCTGACCTGCATACTCGCCTGACGATGATACATGCAGCGCGATAGCAGCCTGACTGAAAGCATCGGAATTAAACTCATCCGGTGAGGTCACCGGTTTTTTATTAAGTGGCATGATTTAGTTATATGTTGTCAGGTTATCTATATTCTGTAACTCATGCGTCCTTTAAAGTCTTTCTTTTTACCAGAGAAAGCAAAATTTATGTCCCACACTACGAACAAGTGGTCTTCAATCATACTTGTGACCGGCATCCTTTTTATAGCTATCAACCTGCGTGTTCCTTTTACCGCTATCGCACCCGTTTTAGAGTCTATTCGCCATGATTTTGGGCTAAGTATTACTGCCGTTGGGTTGCTTAACTCGCTGCCTTTACTGGCATTTGCCGCCTTTTCACCGCTGAGCGCATCCATCTCACACAAGTACGGTCTTGAACGCACCCTTTTTGGTGCCCTGGCCGTGATTTCAGCGGGCATCCTGCTTCGCTCCACAGGCAGTGTCTGGGCGCTTTATGGCGGAACCATATTGATAGGTATCGGGATTGCCCTCGGCAATGTCCTGTTGCCTGGCCTTATCAAACGCGACTTTTCTGGCAACGTGGCTTCCGTGACGGGGGCATATTCCATCACCATGGGCGCGGCTGGTGCTATTGGTTCAGCCGTTGTCATTCCTCTGACGCAGAACTGGGGCTGGAACATCGCGTTAGCCATGTTGGTTATTGCACCGCTGCTTGCGTTGCTTTTATGGTTGCCCCAGTTAAAGATGAAGCATCAGTTGCCAGCAGCGGGTGAGAAAACAACGGCGACCGTCGCGGTCTGGCGCTCGCCTCTGGCATGGCAGGTCACCTTGTTTATGGGCCTGAATGCGATGCCGTTTTATGTTGCTGTCGGCTGGCTGCCCGCCATTCTAACGGACAGTGGACTCTCCTCAGCCCAGGCCGGTGAAGTACACGGCATTCTTCAGCTGACCACCGCCATTCCCGGCCTGATTCTGGCCGCCACGCTGCGTCGCCTCAACGATCAGAAAGCAGCCGCTGCCGGCGTCAGCCTGTTAACCGCTGCGTCCTTTATCGGCATCATGTACCTGCCGAATCTGGCGATGCTGTGGGCTGCTCTTCTCGGCTTCAGCTCGGGTGCCAGTATGATGCTGGGCCTGACCTTCATCGGACTTCGTACCAAAAATGCCGGTGACGCCGCCGCGCTGTCAGGCATGGCGCAGAGCGTCGGTTATCTGATGGCGGCGATGGGTCCGCTGCTGCTGGGCAAAGTACAGGAGTTGTCCGGAGGCTGGACATTGCCATTACTGATGACCGCAGCAATCGCGGTCGCAGGTGCCTGCACCGGAATGGCTGCCGGACGAAATGCGCATCTGGAACCTGTACAGCAGACGGGCTGAATTGGCTGGCACCACAGGGGAACGATCGGTTCCTCTGCTGTGGATGCTGTCCATTATCGTTCTGAAGCGTACTCTTGCTCTCAAGACCATCTCTTACCGGGAAGGCCGTTTCTCACCTGCGACATCGTTGAAAAGTTCGCCGACCCAGTCAGCAAAAGCACGCACGGCGGGAGAGAGAAAACGCTGATGCGGATAGAGCATCGTCACCGGCACGGAAGGTGGCTGCCAGTCCGCCAGAACCTCGACCAGTTTGCCTTGCCGCAGATTCTCCGAAATCACATTCTCAGCAAGCTGCGCCAGCCCAAAACCCTCAAGACAGAGTCTGATATAGAGTCCCGTTTCGTTAACGGCTGCATCCCCCTCAACCGGCACAGAGAAGGCCTCAGTGCCTCGTGTGAAACGCAGTTCATTAGTGCGTCTTCCCGAACCGGAAAAGTAATGAATCGCCCGATGCAGCGACAACGCTTCCGGCGTCTCAGGCACACCGTATTGCCTGAGATAGTCAGGCGAGGCGCAGGTCACCCAGCGAAACCGGCCAAGTGGCCGCGCAACCAGCGTGGAGTCGGTTAATTCTCCGGTTCGGATCACGCAATCTATCCCTTCCTGAACAAGATCGACCTGCCGGTCGCTGACGCCAATCATCAGGTAAATATCCGGATAGAGCCGGTAAAATTCTTTCAGATTGGGCATGACGACGAAGTGGGCGATACCCCCTGGCATATCAACCCGCAGCCGTCCCTGGGGTCGCCTGACGGAATCACTCAGGCTGGATTCACTAAGTTCAATTAGCGACAGGATCTCCCGGCACTGCACCAGATACTGCAGTCCTTCAGGTGTGAGGCTGACCCGTCTTGTTGTCCGGTTAAGCAGACGTACCTGCAGGTATTTCTCCAGATTTTTAATCGTGCTGGTGACGGTGGAAGCTGGCAGTGACAGTGTCTCTGCCGCGCGCACAAAGCTTCCGGCTTCAGCAACCCTTATAAAAACCTGCATAGCCTGAATCCGATCCATCGTCCTGCTCCTGGGTAAAAGTGAGTCTGATTATTCGCGAATTATGAATTATGAAAACGCTTTAAGCATCTTATTCAGGCTAATAACGTGGTGTATCGTTTCCCCATTAATCAGGAAAGAGGCAGGTTTAATGACCAAATACATCCGAAATATTGTTAATAATCAGAATAGTACTTCACAGGCTACGTTGATTCGTGGCGCCACGATACTGAGCATGGATGGGAGCGTCGGTAACATTGAGCACGGCGATATTCTCATCAACGGCTCAACTATTACCGCCGTGGGCCAGAACCTGGATGTGCCTGGTGCGCATGTCATTGATGCCACCAACATGATCGCCATGCCGGGAATGGTCGATTCTCATCGTCACGCATGGGAAGGACAGTTGCGCCGCATTAACCCAAACGCCACCTGCCTGGACGACTACAGCAACGCCACGCACTTCTCCTTCGCTAAATATTACCGTCCTGCCGATATCTATGTTGGCAACCTGCTGACGGCGCTGGGCGCTATTGACGCGGGCATCACCACAATGATCGATAACTCGCACAACAGCCGAACCGCAGCGCATTCCGATGCCGCCGTCGAGGCCCTGCTTGATACCGGCATTCGTGCCATTCATGCTTCCGGCGCACCGGTAGCTGGCGAATGGGATAAAGCGCACTGGCCGGGAAACTGGCAGCGTCTGCAGGATAAGTATTTCACCGACAACCCTGAAAGCCTGGTCTCTCTCGCCGTCATGGCCCAGCTGGAGCCGGAGTTGTGGGCCGAAGCCCGCCGGCTGGGACTGTCGATTGTCACTGAGTTCTTTGGCGCTGAGATGGGGTCTGAACTTGAGTCGCTGCATCAGCAGGGGCTTCTGGGTCCGGACAATATTTTCAATCACTGCACGGCGCTGCCCGACAGGGGATGGGAAATTCTGCGGGAGGCCGGTGTCCGGGTGAACGTCTGCCCGCGCTCAGATTCGCACTATGGCATCGAAAGCGGGATGTTCGCCATTGAGGCCGCGCAGCGTCATGGCATCAACCCTGGCCTGAGCGTAGACAATGAAACGTCGTACAGCACCGATATGTTTATGGAGATGCGCGTCGCCTTTTACCTGCAGCGCGTGATGGGCATGCATCAGCAGCAGTGCTGCGATTCTGAACATGCGCTGAAAACGCTTCCGGCGGCGCAACTCCTTAAAGCCGCGACTCTTGATGGCGCTGCCTGTGCAGGGCTGCAGGACAAAGTTGGCAGCCTGACGCCAGGCAAACAAGCCGACCTGGTGCTGATTAGCGTCAGTGATCTCAATCTTTACCCGTCCGGCAATGCCTTTGGCACGGTGGTTCATGCCGCCGAGCGCAGCAACATCGACACCGTCATGATCGGCGGACGCATCGTTAAACAGAACGGTAAGGTGCTGGGCGTAGACAGCGCGCGACTACGTGCGGCGATTGATGAGTCGCGTGAGCACCTTTTTGCAGCCTCTGGCTACCAGCCTGACATTTTTGCTGACACCTTCCTGCCGCTGGTGCAGGCCGACTGACCAGGATGAAAAGCATGGGCATGACCTATTACGTAATCGCTTTTGCCGCAGGTCTGGGGATCACCCTGCAGACGACCCTGAACAGCCAGCTGGCAAAGGGACTGGGCGGCGACCCGGTCACTGCGGCGCTGTTTTCATTTACGGCGGGCGCGTTCAGTCTAGGGATTTACGCGCTGCTGCGGGGTGGGTTGATGACATCGCTAGCGGCGATCCCGTCGCAACCCCTCTGGAGTCTGGCGGGCGGAATGATAGGTGCATGTGCACTGTTCAGCTATGTCGTGCTTGCGCCGAAAATTGGGTTTTCAGCTCTGCTCGGGCTGGCGATTGTCGGACAGTTACTTTCCTCGCAGATGATTGATCATTTTGGCTTGTTGGGCGCTGTGCGGCGTCCGGTTTCGTTACTCAGGCTGGGGGGAATGCTGGTTATGCTGATCGGACTTGCCGTCATGCTTTTCAGCGATCGACTTTCTGCGCGTTATCTGCAGTAACTGCGTTTACCCACGTTTACCACAGCGCAGACGCGGGTGAGTCACGCTCAATGTGCAGTACGACCTTTATTTATCCGGAGGATTAACATGTTTTCAATTGCAGCTGATGTCAGGAATACGCTGGGAGAGTGCCCCCTGTGGTGTGAAAGAACATGCAGACTCTATTGGACTGACATTGAATGCAGTGAACTACTCGCCTTAGAAGAAGGCGATGACGCTGTGATGCGCTGGTCGCTGCCAGAACGCCTTGGATCCTTTGCCCTGACCGAAAAGAGTCACATTCTGCTGATGGGACTCGCGTCCAGGCTGGCTTTCTATGATCTCAACACCGGTATTCTTACAACGGTGGCAGCCTCACCGGGAGAAACAGGCACCCGCACAGGTGACGGACGGTGCGACCGTGCCGGTAATTTTGTCTTTGGGACTATGGATGAAGGTTATCCCGTAAAAGTCATCGGTAAGTTTCACCGACTAAATGCTGCAACGCTGACTGTTGAAACGCTTGCGCTGCCCGAGGTCGCCATCCCGAACAGCATCTGTTTCAGCCCCGATGGCTGCACGATCTATTACAGCGACTCGATGCAGGGCAAAATATTCTGCTGCGATTATCCATCTCTGGAGAACCCGCGCGTGTTCACCGAAACAGCAGGCAATGGTGCACCTGACGGCTCCTGCGTGGATGCGATGGGCTATTTATGGAATGCTGAATGGGGAGGGAATCGTATTGTTCGTTACAGTCCGGATGGGACCACAGACACTATCCTGCCATCCCCTGGTATCCAGAGCACCTGTCCGATACTGGCCGGTGAGGGCTTCACCAACCTCTACTGCACCACTGCTTCTGTGGGGCTTTCTGCGCCATCAATTTATGACGGTGCTTTACTGAAGGCCGAATCTGCAGTCTTTGCCGGTTTACCAGAAAGCCGGTTTGCAGCATAAACAATGTGAGAGCTCTAATTGCCGCATGCGGGCAGGACTTTATCTGCTTCAGTCTGCCAGTAATGTCCGCTTCTGGCACCAAACTGCTGTAGGTGAAGCCCATCAGGCTGCTTCGAGCGAGCAGCGGATCTTTGACACTGAGATATTCAGCTTCTACTGGCATTTATTTTGTACCAGCCCTTTTCGGCCTAAATACGAACCGGACATCCCATATATATTTTATTTCAGACGGGTGACTCGCCCAGCACCCAACTGGGTCCGGTATCGGTAAAGCCCGCAGGGAAACGACTCGCGGCATTATATGACTGTATCCAGCCCGGATACCGGAACTTTGATGATTATCTGATCCCATCTTCCGATTTTGAAAAGTCACTTCGGGATAACCAGTTACCCCTTGCCATTCCGACCGATTGCCATGAATACATCAAGAGCCGCATGACGCTTCTGGCATCGCGACTGGAGGAAGTGAATGCAATGGCGCTGGCCGGTGATTTGCCCGATGTGGATATCTCGGATAAAGGCGTGAAAATTACCCCGCTGGATAATAGCGTCCCTTCATCAGCATCCCCTTTTGCCGATCTGGTTTATGGCATGTTGCCTCACCCTAAGATTACTGAAATGTTGGATGAAGTGGATAGTTGGACCGGTTTTACCCGCCATTTCACACATCTCAAAAATCATCACGTCAGACCTAAAGACAGAAAGTTGTTAATGACCACGATTCTGGCTGATGGCATCAACCTTGGGCTGACAAAAATGGCCGAATCTTGTCCAGGAACGACAAAATCGTCACTGGAGGGGATTCAGGCCTGGTACATCAGGGATGAGACCTATTCAGCAGCGCTGGCCGAGCTGGTCAATGCTCAGAAAAAACGGCCTCTGGCTGCATTCTGGGGCGATGGAACAACATCATCGTCTGACGGGCAGAATTTTCGGGTGGGCAGTCACGGCCATTATGCGGGTCAGGTCAATCTCAAATACGGTCAGGAGCCAGGTGTGCAGATTTATACGCATATTTCGGATCAATATAGCCCGTTTTACACCAAAGTCATCAGCCGCGTGCGCGACTCAACCCACGTACTTGACGGCTTGCTATATCACGAAAGTGATCTTGAAATCACCGAGCATTACACCGATACCGCAGGTTTTACGGAACATGTTTTCGCGCTAATGCATCTGCTGGGATTCGCATTTGCACCAAGGATCCGGGATCTTCATGACAAGCGCCTGTTTATTCATGGAAAGGCTGAGCGTTATCCGGGACTTCAATCTGTGATATCCACAACCCCACTGAATCTTAAAGACATTGAGACACACTGGAATGAGGTACTTCGCCTCGCAAGCTCGATAAAACAGGGGACTGTTACCGCATCGCTGATGATGAAAAAACTGGCCAGTTATCCTAAACAAAATGGCCTTGCAAAGGCATTGAGGGAAATCGGACGCATCGAACGGGCACTGTTTATGCTGGACTGGTTTCGCGATCCATCACTGCGCCGACGCGTACAGGCGGGGCTGAATAAAGGTGAGGCCCGCAATGCGCTTGCACGAGCGGTCTTTATGCACCGATTGGGTGAGATCAGAGATAGGGGGCTGGAGAATCAGAGCTACCGGGCCAGTGGTCTGACGTTGCTGACTGCGGCGATCTCCCTGTGGAATACGGTATATATAGAAAGAGCCATAGATTTCCTGAGACGAAAAGGGATCCCATTAAATGACCAGTTGATTTCTCATTTGTCCCCGCTGGGATGGGAGCACATCAATCTGAGTGGGGATTACGTCTGGCGGACAAATCTAAAGCTGGGACAGGGTAAATACCGTTCATTACGCTCAGTGGATAGTGGTCTGTACAAAAAACAGGCTTAGCGTAGGATATTTTCCGTTTTCCAAGCGGACCCCTCTCACGCCTCTTGGCATCATCATGCAGTGGCGCAACGACCTGGTCCACCGGAATGGAGTGGATGAGCAGGATGTGCCGCTCGCGATATCACCGCTGCAGCTGCAGAATGCCCTGCAGAAGGTTTATGAACTGATAGATGCGGCTGACATTTCAATGCGGCAGGAAGTGGATTTATTCGGTGACGGCCGCACGGAAGAAAACAGAGAAATTATTGCTTCAGCACTGAACATATATTCAACCAGAGACGCATCCTGATGGCCGGAATCATTACCCTGGGACAGCAGTCGGCCCCTGTTGCTCAGTTACCCGTGGCCATCGACTATCCCACCGCGCTGGCACTCCGCAAGATGGCCCTGGTCCAGGACGACCTGCCGAAATACCTGCTGGCCCCGGAGGTGAGCGCGCTGCTCCACTACGTGCCGGATTTGCACCGCAAGATGCTGCTGGCGACGCTCTGGAACACCGGCGCGCGCATTAACGAAGCGCTGGCCCTGACCCGGGGGGATTTTTCCCTGGCACAGCCTTACCCGTTCGTGCATCTGGCCACGCTCAAACAACGCACAGAAAAAGCGGCGAGAACGGCCGGGCGGGCACCCGCCGGCAGCCAGGCACTTCGCCTGATCCCCCTCTCGGATCACCTGTACGTCAGCCAGCTGCAGATGATGGTGGCCACGCTGAAAATTCCGCTGGAGCGACGCAATAAGCGAACCGGTAAGACCGAGAAGGCGCGCATCTGGGAGATCACCGACCGCACGGTGCGTAGCTGGATCAGCGAGGCGGTGGACGCGGCTGGCTGTGACGGCGTCACGTTCTCGGTGCCGGTGACACCGCACACCTTCCGGCACAGCTACGCCATGCATATGCTGTACGCCGGTATTCCACTGAAGGTGCTGCAGAGCCTGATGGGACACAAGTCGGTCAGTTCGACGGAGGTCTATACCAGGGTATTTGCGCTGGACGTGGCGACCCGTCATCGGGTGCAGTTCTCGATGCCAGGCGCCGACGCGGTGGCCATGCTCAGGCAGACGTCACGATGATGGTGTTCTATAAGTTTTCAACTAGCATTCTTTCCGTAAAACCACGCAGTTCCTGTGCGTGATAGGAATGGCATTTTACATTCGACACAGCATTGAACCACTTCATAAGGATAACTCTGTGCAATTAACCTAAGTAGTTTTACGCATTAGCTGTGTCTGGTTTTGGTGCGTAGGAATTGCAGTCTGTTCGGAGTAGGAAAGTAAAAGCTTTAAGTTGCCAGAATTAGCGAGAGAAGATTGATTTCATTCAAAATGCGTAGCTGGATCTGGAATCTTTATGAGGGTATAATTTCTTGAATTGAGGAATTTCTTAAAGGAATATGGGGCTGAGTTATTATCAAACTGGAGTCAAGAGTTGTTAAAATGCTTTAGATTTGCTTTTTATCTATGACAGGTGGGTTAGTACCAAAACTACCATTATACTTATTATATTAATTTTTATAGGAAAGAGGTGAGGATCTTGAAAAAATTTATGTTTGTGTTAGTAGGCCTAATATTATCCTTGTTAGCAATACACTATTCCCCACTTAATCCTGCGGGAACCCAGTATTCGGCCCACCCGTTTGTAAGCTTTGTAGTCAGCTTGCTCCTCGTATGCCTCATGCTAAAAGCTGGATCTTGGATCGCAGACAAAACCAGTACTAATCACTAGGAAAATTTTTGAAACTCTGATTTCCCATAAAAGCCATTCATTAATGGCTTTTATGATTTAAATAATTTTAAGTTTAAGGAATTACATTCCCCCTTAAACTCCATGATGCAGAGCAACTTTATACGACAGGACTTTTAAAATAATGGAAGAGGATTTTACAGGAAATTTTAAAAAAAACAAAGCTAAAATTTTAGTCATCATAACCCTTTATCTTTTATTTACCATATTCCCTTATATCCTGACGAGTTTTTTCCAAATTGGATTTGATGATTCAATAATATTGATGCTGATTTGTCAGTTATCTCTCGCCGCTTATGTTTATAACATATTTTCAAAAAAATTAAATGGCATTAATTTTAATTTTGTGAATTCTAAAACCAATATCACTTTATTTTTAATTTTGTTATTTTTCTCTTTCGCTCTGTCAGGATTGTTTTATATTCATAGTGAACAGCCTGGATATGATACCCCCCCCATAACAATTCCACTTTTCATTGTCCTTGTCTTTATCGTGCCATTATACGAGGAGGTTTTTTTTAGAGGGTTCATTCTGGGTTTAATAAACTTCAAATTCAATGATGACTGGATAGTAACTTGTTTTATAACAACTTTTATTTTTTGCTTTTTTCATTTTAACTCTTATGAAATATATCAACAGTTGAATATTTTCATTTCAGGATTATTGCTGTTTTATATAAGAAAACGTACTAATGGTCTTCTATATCCGGTGGTTTTACACTCGTTCATGAATTTTTTCAGTCTAATCATGCAATGATATTCACCATGATGTCAGCTCATAATTATTTATATAACTACCCTAAAGTCGTTATTACTTCAGGGTAGCTTAGCGTAATGTAAACTATTTGGACGTGATTACCAGTTGATTACCAGTGGCATTGACCATTGACGCTGTTGGCATTAGCGTCTCCGCCAAAACTGCCCCGACCGCCATTATCAGACAGGCATTTACTTGCATTTTTAGCCACACCGAAGCCCATTTTAACCGCATTAGGAAAGCCTTTAGCCAGTGCTCCAAAAACGCCTGTAGCGCATTCTGTAGTACCTCCATATATATTGGTAGGAGCTCTTCCCGCAAGATGACTCCAGGATGCTTGGTCATGATGGTCATGTACGTTACCGCCGCCATGCCCTCCTTCATAATTGGAGTTAGCATTCCCGCCTGCAACTAAAGCTAATTGAGATTGAGAAAGTTCTTTTATCATTTTTTTACCCTCGTAACGGTTATGATTATTCTGCTAATAATTTGGTCTCCACCAGAAAATTTCTTAGCAGTGATACTGACACTTGCCGAAAAAAGTGAAGCTGAAGAATTCTCATTACCAACATATATATAACTATTTCATAAAGAAAATGAAATAGAAGTAAAAAACTCCAGCAACATCATGGTAAGTCTTTTCTTCAGTCACACGTTTTCTTTTGAGTGAAAGGTACAAAATAGTTATACGCCCAAAGGTAAGATTTTGTCAGTTTTCTTACCTTTAGTTACATTTAATTTCCTTTTGTTAAAATTTTTATGGCAGGCATTCATTTTATTACTCTCATCCCATGCTATTTAATGACACGTTAAAAATCAAAAAATTAATTATAAGATTATGAAAAATATTGATTTTTTATCTCACAGCATTGTTTTGTCTTGTGTTTTCCCCAACGCCTTTAAACAATTTTTTTTAAAAGATGTTTGTTGGGTAAAGTTATCAAACAAAACAGGAGTACTATTCTGGGCTGGGATGTCGCCTGCATCTACACAAGCTTGGCGGGGGTTATCTTTTTAAGATATGTATAATATTCCCAATAATGCTTAGCCTCGAGAATGAAGCATATGCTTGGGAGCAGCTGACCCTTGTTAAATATGTACTGGCCACGTTTGCTGAGTTTGAAAGAGGTAAGACATTCGCGCGCAATGGTTAAGATTAAGCCACTGCGCTAGTATAAGAAAAATGCGGACGAAACAATCAAACGATCAGATAAACCAACGCTTGCCGGTGTAAGATAAGGGCATAGCATAATCAACGTGACGCATCACATCTCAACTCGCTAAGGAAGGGCAGACCGTGTTTCGCCAGGAAGCGATTAATAATCAGAAAATGAAATGGCGCGGCCGAGCGCTACTCCTCCCCGGTATTCCCTTTTGGGTTACCGCGTTATTATGCCTTTTATTTATTACCACCTTCCTGACCTTTGTCATTGCCGTAAATTATACCCGCAGAGTCAACGTGACCGGTGAGATCAGCACCTACCCACGCGTGGCTAACGTCTATTCCGGGGTTCAGGGCGTGGTAGTCAAAGAATTTGTTACTGAAGGGCAGGTAATCAAAACGGGTACTCCCATTTATCAGATAGATGTGAGTAAAAGTACCCGCAGCGGCGTGGTCAGCGATAACCAACGCCGGGACATCGATGACCAGCTTGAGCGCATTACGCAAATCATCGACCGGCTGGATAGCAGCAAAAAAGACACGGTCGAGATGCTGGAGAAACAAAAGGCACAATATACCGTGGCTTTACAGCGCTCCACCGACATACTCCGGCGCGCCGAGGAAGGGCTCCGTATTATGAAAGAGAATATGGAGAACTACCGGCAATACCAGACCAAGGGGCTTATCAATAAGGATCAACTCACCAATCAGGTGGCGTTGTATTACCAGCAGCAAAACAATCTGTTGGGTCTTACCGGCCAAAACGAGCAAAACTCTCTGCAGATCACCGCCCTGGAAAGTCAAATCCACACACAGGCCTCAGAATTTGATAACCAGATTTATCAAATGGAACTCCAGCGCTACGAACTGCAAAAAGAACGGCTGAATATCGATGCCGGCGGAACCATCATCGTCCGTGCACTGGTTGACGGTCGCGTCGACTCCCTTAGCGTCACGGTAGGGCAAATGGTCAACGTCGGCGACAGTTTGCTGCAGGTTATCCCACCCTGCATTGATCATTACTCTCTGGTACTTTGGGTACCCAATGATGCTATTCCCTATATTTCCCCAGGGGACCGGGTCAACATTCGCTATGAAGCCTTCCCTTCGCAGAAATTTGGGCAGTTCGCCGGCACGGTGTCAGTGATTTCCAGAGCACCGGCGTCACCGCAGGAAATGCTGACCTATCAGGGTGCCCCCAAACCCGCGCTGACCTCCGCAGTCCCTTACTACAAGGTGATCGTCAGACCAGAGAAGCAGACCATTATGTATAACGGTAAACGCCTGAACCTTGAAAACGGTATGAAAGCGGAGAGCACACTATTTTTGGAAAAAAGGAAGATATATCAATGGATGCTATCACCGTTCTACGACATGAAACACAGCGCGTCGGGACCGGTCAATGAGTAGGCTCTCTGTCAAAAAACTGCTCGGCCAGCTCGACATCCGGCTGCGACAACGCGTCCCGCTAGTTCATCAAACAGAATCCTCTGAGTGTGGCCTCGCTTGTCTGGCGATGATCTGCGGCCACTATGGCAAGAACGTCGATCTGATTGCGCTACGCCAGCAGTTCAACCTCTCGGCGCGTGGCACCACGTTGTCCGGATTAACCGGTATCGCCGAACAACTCGGTTTGTCCTCACGTCCCCTGTCACTGGATATTGAAGATCTCAGTGCGCTAAAAGTGCCGTGCATACTGCACTGGGAGTTTAACCATTTTGTCGTTCTGGTGAGCGTCAGGCGTAATCACGTGGTTATACATGACCCGGCCAGGGGCCGAAGGACCATCAACATGGCGGAGGTGTCGCACAGTTTCACCGGCGTGGCACTCGAGGCCTGGCCAGGCGCTGCATTCAAAGCAGACACCGTGCAAAACCGGCTCAGTCTTAGCACGCTTATGGGGAGCGTACACGGCCTCAAAGGGACGCTAGGCAAGATTTTTTGTCTGTCAGTGGTGATTGAAACCATCAACCTTGTGATGCCGGTTGGTACACAACTGGTGATGGATCATGCGATCCCTGCCGGCGATCGCGGTTTGCTGACCTTAATTTGCGCGGGGTTGTTGTTCTTTATTCTGCTGCGGGCGGCAGTCAGCATGGTGCGTTCCTGGTCCTCATTAGTCATGGCTACCCTCATCAACATCCAGTGGCAATCCGGGTTGTTCAATCATCTGTTGCGACTGCCCCTGGGGTATTTTGAACGCCGTAAACTGGGGGATATCCAGTCGCGCTTCGGCTCGCTGGATACATTGCGCAGCACCTTCACGGCCAGTATTGTCGGTGCGATTATGGACATTATCATGGTGGTCGGCGTGTTCGTGATGATGATTTTGTACGGAGGCTGGTTAACCTGGATAGTTATGGCCTTCACAGCCCTATATGTACTCCTTAGGCTACTGACCTACGGTTATTACAGGCAACTGTCAGAAGAGTCTTTAGTAAGAAATGCCCGCGCCGGTTCCTATTTTATGGAAACCCTGTACGGGATCGCCACAGTCAAAATGCAGGGGATAGCAGAAAGACGCAGTGCCCACTGGCTCAACCTCGAGATCGATACCATCAATACCGGGATCCGGGTGACTAAGATGGACATGCTGTTTGGCGGCATCAACACCCTTGTCTCAGCCGGTGATCAGGTGGTGATCCTGTGGCTGGGTACCAGCCTGGTAATAGACAACCAGATGACTATCGGTATGTTCGTTGCGTTCGGCGCTTTTCGCGGACAGTTCTCCGACAGAATTGGTTCATTGACCAACTTCCTGCTGCAATTGCGCATGATGAGTCTGCACAACGAACGTATTGCCGATATCGCCCTGCATCCGCAGGAAAACCGTAAGCCGGACCTCCCTTATGAGGCGCGTTTACAGCCGGTGTCGCTGGCAACCTATGCGTTGAGTTACCGTTATGACAGCCAGTCTCCGCCCATTTTCAACGGGTTGGACATCACTATCGCGCCAGGAGAAAGTGTGGCTATTGTTGGGCCGTCCGGCTCAGGAAAGACCACCTTGATGAAGGTATTGTGTGGGCTGTTTTATCCTGATAATGGCAGGGTAGAGGTGAACGGTATTGATATTCAGCAACTGGGTATCAATAACTACCATAAGATGATCGCCTGCGTGATGCAGGATGACAAGTTGTTTTCCGGCTCCATCCGGGAGAATATTTGCGGATTTGCAGACGAAGTGGATGAAACTTGGATGCAGGAATGTGCCCGGGCCAGCTACCTGCATGAGGTCATCAAGCAAATGCCCATGGGGTATGAAACCCTGATCGGTGAATTGGGAGAAGGGTTGTCAGGCGGGCAAAAACAGCGACTATTTCTAGCCCGCGCAATTTATAAAAAACCTGCAGTCTTGTTCTTAGATGAGGCTACCAGCGCCCTGGACAAGGAAAGCGAGGCGATGGTGAATCACGCGATCAAAGCACTAGACATCACAAGGGTTATCATTGCTCACCGAGAGACGACGATAGCTTCGGCAGACCGGGTGATATATCTGGAATGAGGTGGAATAGTATGGTGAATGAGGCTTCTGATCAGATACGTCATTGAATACTACAATAGGGAGCCATTTTACCCCATCTTGATAGTCTTTCACCAAACGAATTTTTCGGGTCAGCAAGTACCGGATTAAAGGAGTACGGACGCTGGGAACGTTACAAATTGACCCGCCACATTGGCCATAAGAATTAGAAAACCCTTTGTTAATCATTTATACGGGTAATGCTGAATATAGAAGGAATGAAAAATGAGTGATTACCACAAAATCTAATGCCGTCTCTTAAACGAATTGGCCACTCTGCAGTTTTGTTTTAGATGAAGCTACCAGCGCAATGGACAAAGAATTATTATCCGGTCATGGCTAGGGCATCATCTTACCTGTTTTCTTAACTGAACCTTCGGCACAGACTCTGTTTCGTCCTGTACGTTTCGCCTCATACAACTGCTGATCGGCGCGATTGACAACATCTGCTGACACCAAACCTCTGTGCTGGCCTGGATAAACAGTCGTAACGCCGAAACTTGCACTGACCTGACCCCATGGCGTATCCAAATGGGGAATCGTCAATGCGAGTATCCCCTCGCGAATGCGCTCAGCAACTTCGATCGCCCCTTTTGTATCGGTGCCAGGCAAAATAACGACGAACTCTTCGCCGCCATAGCGTGCGACCAGGTCGCCGGCTCGGGTCACCTGTTCAGCCATTACCCTGCCAATGCTGTGCAGAACGGTGTCGCCAGCCACATGTCCATAGCGGTCGTTGAACTTCTTGAAAAGGTCCACATCCAGCAAGATTAGCGAAAGGCAATCATCGCCGCGTTGCGCACGTTTAAGTTCCTGATCAAGAATTTTATCGAACATCAACCGGTTTGCGATGCTGGTAAGCTTGTCCGTGTTTGCCAGTACCTGCAGGCCAATATTGTACTGTTCAAGCCCCTCGGAACGGTCATGCAGTTTTTGAGCGAGCGTGTCCCGGATACCTATTTGCCTGACAAGTTTTGATGCGAGCAATCCGAACATCGCGCAGATCACCAATACCGCACCGCCAAGGAACAAGCTTGAGCGCTGCCATTGGCTTAATAATTCTGTTTTCGTGCGCCCGACAGCAACAATGAAGGGGTAGCCATCCACGTGCCTGTAGCTGTACAGCCGTTCGATCCGGTCAATCTTTGAGACCAGGGTTGAGGAACCGGCGTAATGCGTGGACAGAGCCTGCAGAACAGGGCCTTTAGAAATATCAGTCCCGATCAGCTTTTCTTCAAAAGGCCGCCTGTACACCAACGTTCCATCGGTAAGTGCGAGCAAGACGGTGCCGGTTTTGCCGATATCAATTTCGTTATAAATACGTTCAAAAAAATTAATTTTGAGCGTAACGAGGACAACACCGCCGAAGCTTCCGTCCGGTAGGTTAATTCTCCGTGATACCGGAATAATCCAGACGCCGGTGGACCGGCTTTTAATTGGCGGTCCTACATGTACTGCAAGGCTTCGATTAGCGCGGTGGTACGTAAAGTATTCACGGTCTGCATTATTCCCTTTAACCGGGCGGTTGAGAGACGTAGCCAGCCATGTTCCGTCCGCTCCGTAGGCGAATAATCCGTGTAGTTCGGAGTTGGCCTTGGCTGTTTCAACCAGGTGAGCCTGCAGCCGGCCGAGTTCGTGTGCACCGGTACCTTCGACTTCCAGACGTTCCGAAAGATCGGTCAAAGCAACACTTGCGGTTTTGAGGGTTGATTCCATCTGTACAGCGATCATGCGGGCAATATTCGTGTTGGCCACTTCAGCATCGCCCAGTTGCGCTGTGCGGGATGCAGAAATAAATGCGCCGGCGAGGACCAATATCAACAGACAGACAAGCGCTGTAGCTAATATAACCATAGTCGTAACAGGGCGCTTCATACCGCTCAGGAGGAGGAGATAGCGGTCCGAATCGTTGGGGGATGCATTCAATACAATTCGCTCCTTCATTCTGTGAGCATGAAACCTGGGGAGAAGTCTAGTATGGCATTAACCCCAAGTTTAGATGAGCTATATCATCACAAATGGCTTTTTATCATCGGGTTATTATGAGGTGGTGTGTAAAGCGTATGGCTAACTTTACGTGGTTCTGTTTGCACTTTAATGCCGCACCTGTAAACTAAATAAAATCAATGAGTTAAGTTCGTATAATCATCATTATGTTAAATTCTAGTCATTCAACTGCATGTTCTTTTTCCTCAAAAAATTCCAGTACAGGCTTTCCTCTCCTCTGGAACTCTTATCTGGCTTCGTTATGCAGTAAAAGAGATGATCACCAAAAACGCCGCATCGCTAAAGTGTGTTTTAAAGCCGTTGTGCAGGAACAGGAGATAAACATGGTCATGAAGCTCATTAGAAAAAAAGCTCCACGGGGTGCCCTGAAACGCTGGCTAACTGAGGAAGAAGAAACTGCTGTTAAAAATATCTTCGGCCACAAGCAGGCGCGCAATGCGCAGGATCGTGCATTGGCGGAATACGTTATCCTTGAAATGCGTGAGAGTGAACTCTGGCTGCAGTGCAGCTGCTTAGCCGGCGACACGCCCGCGCTCAACAGTGCCAAGCTGATGTCTGAAACCCAGACGCTGTTCCTGTCAGGATTTGGTCACAGTCATGATCCGTCCTGTCCGATGTTCCGGGTCTTTAAAGGCGATGAGGATGCCACCCGTTCAGGAACTCGGCAAGCTGCCGGCAGCAAGCGCCTCAATTACCGAGATTTTTTACCCGCCGACGAGTCGGAAACAACCATTAAAGCGCAGGGCAAGCCGGTGACGGCAGGCGATGACCGAACCCGGCGCAAACGCCGTCCCCGCCTTGCGCGCCTCCTCCTGACGCTCATCGAGGATGCGGGACTGAACACCTTCAGCCCGGTCAGCCTGCTGCCTAACAAGACGGCCAGAATCTGGCTTGACGCCCTTGCAGCCTCGGCGGATGCGCAGGAGTTTATCCGCGGCCGCCGGCTTTCGGAAATCATACGGTTTCAGCCGGCGATGGGCGAAGCTGCTCAGGAAAGGCTGATGCTGACACTGGAGTGCCCGGACGCAAACTGGCCTGCTGGCAAAGCCCGGGTTTTTTATCAAATATTCATGTCGGACCTGGTCAGCCGTGAGCACGCAACCTTTGCCTGGAACGGTGGTGAACGAATGTTCGCCCCGGAGAAAGGTGTAAGCATCAACGGAGAGTCGCAGGAAGGCGTGAGGCCGCCTTATTGGGTGATCCTGGCCTTCCGGCGCGGGGCTGAGGGTACGATCATATGCAGTGAAGGGTATGCGCACGCTCTGTTTCGGCGTACCTGTCCGGTACCGGTAGACAGCGGGCTGGAGCGGCAAACGCTGGAAGGGATAGCAGAAGTGGCCAGATGGCTCAAAGGCAAAGCGGGCGACCTTACTCTGGTGAAACCCCTGTTTGATATTGAGGTAGACGTCGAGGGAGACAAAGGCTTTGTGCTGCCGGATTTTATTATACAGGCCAGAAAACCAGACGGCCGGGAACATACCGTGGTCATCGAGACAATGGGATACACTGATGATGAGTACTGCGAGCGTAAAGCCGAGCAGCATAAAGGGATGCGCACGTTGGGAACGTTACAAACCGATCCGCCACGCTGGCCACAGGAAGTAGACAAGCGCTTTACCAACCATTTGTACGGGGTCATGCTGAATCTGGAAGGTGTGAAAACGAGTGATGAGACCCAGACTCTAATGCCGCCCACTTAAAGGAATTGCACACTTTGGTTTTAAATCTTCATCCGGGGAAACGGCTTTATTCAGCTTGGTAAAAAATTCGGATTTTTCAGCCATGAACGAACGTTCCCTAAGGGCAGCACTAGCAAAGAGTTAACCGATAAGTACTCAAAGCAAGTCTTGAAAAGTAAGAGAAATTACGTCTACACTGACATGAAGAATTATTGTACACATGCCCAATGTGTCATTAATTTCTACGCTCACATGACAAATACCGGTATTCAATTTTAAACTTGATGTTTAAAGAGAAAATATGAAGATTAAAACATTACTCACATTAGTGGCGATAATTATATCTAGCAATGCCGTCAGCAAGGAAAGCAAAACTGATGATGTGTTAGAACTTAATAATGCAACCGTTTTATTAAAACTTAACGATGGCAGTAAGGTACAAGTAAAAACGTGTGATGAATATGTCACTTTGCGTAAGGCAGGGAAAAAAATTGTTGGATATCCAGGTCGCGATCCTCAGGAGTTAGGTGAGGCAACCCGAAACTTAGACGAATGTTTCATGAAAGCTTACGCTACAGCGAAGGGGTGGCAAGACGTTAGCGCAACGACACAGCCCGTAAGTATCAAGGATATTGTCGAGCATTTTCCTGCTGAACTCGCCATGAAAACGTTGAACACTGTTGATATAAAAGCCAAAACTATCAATGATACGGCGACGGACTGGAGCATGACAGATAATGGGGCGTACATTTCAAAAACAAATAAAGTGGGTTACTTCCCTTTTACCACTCATAATTATGTCGATCAAAAAGGTACTGTGCATCTATTCCTCACACTGGCGAGCTTTAAAAACCCAGAGGATGTTTGGAACTTTACGAGTTATCAGGTCATATCTCAAACCTCGCCGGTTTGGGACGTTAATAAAATCGACGTTAACAGCCCTCTAAAATAAACATTAAGTTTTATTCTTATTTTATGTAGCACACCTTGTTATTAAGATGGGCTTTTACTTACTTACCTTGTGATGCAGCTATAAGCTGATTTCGTGTATCCACATTACGACTCTCCTGAATTTTCGTGCGATGAGATTCCTCCGCTGCTCCCGGAAGCTAGGCGGCATTTTTCCGCCAGCGGCTTCTATGCCTGCCGATTCTCTGCATTTTTGAAACCAGCGCGTCAGAGACCACAGGTGAACCGGCTTGCCTTTATGCTGGATCAGCTGACCTGCCCCCAGGATTAGATACAACGCTCACTTAGTAATGTCGGATCCTTCACTATCAGAATTACCCTTTCTCCAGGCCGCCGCAAATTCAG
>NZ_JBEPKE010000013.1:0-59134 GCF_040544515.1 Rahnella sp. 2050
GCATTAGCATTAGCATTAGCATTAGCATTAGCATTAGCATTAGCATTAGCATTAGCATTAGCATTAGCATTAGCATTAGCATTAGCATTAGCATTGGCATTGGCATAGGGAGATGATGTGTTAAATGAGATCATTCGCCCCATAGTCCATTTTGTGTACCATGGTTTAGCATACAAAGCGTCATCAGTGAGCCCATCAATAAGTTTCACTATTTCATCTTTTACTTCCTCGAGCTCAGTAATTAACGCGTTATAATCCAATTCGCTATAATCAGAGTAAAATTTTTGCGCCAGAAGCCCAAGTTGATTCCACTTAAAACCGGTTTCTGGAAAATTAACAGGCAATCCTTTCCCGTCGGAAGTGATCCACTTTACAACCAGAGTGTTCCACCCGAGCAGATAGGAAACCAGATCGCGAACACTCATTTCCGTGCCCTTGCAGTGTCCATCCATTGAGTTATCTAAGGTGAGTTCGGGGGGGATGGCATTAAGATAACTGATTAATTTATTGAAATTTTTATCGATTGCTAAAAGCAATTCAGATTTTGTTTGCGGTACATTCATACAGAGTTACCCCGCACTTCAGAAGAGATCCATAAAGACGCCATGTGGTGTTTAAATATCAATCAATTATGTACTTCCTGGCACGAAAGGGGAAGTCCCTGTAAACAGCTCTCTCTTTGTTCAAGGCACATGAATCACTCGAGGTTTGAGGCTATCAGGGGCTGCGACAGCAGCCCTGTGCCAGAGGCGGAAATCAAGGTATTTTCGATACATTAAATACTAGGGAGTCGGTTAACTTGCTTTCAAGTATGTTAATGATCAAATCGAGTGGGAAGATTATTTCATCGGTATGTCTGAGCTCTTCTATTGTCCACCAGTAATGATCGCGAATAACATTTTTTTCGTTGCTACTCCACCTTGAGCGATCAATATCTGATTTATTTGTATTAATAATAAAGAAATGCTCTTCAGCAAGAACAGTCTCTCCACCTGGTAGCATCATTGTGAAGGTTCTGGATGCTATCTGCGGTCCTGCATCTGTTCTTATCAGCCCCGTTTCTTCAAGTAATTCGCGTAAAGCAGCCTGCTCGAAAGATTCATTGTGTTCAAGTCCTCCACCTGGAGTTGCCCAGTATTTCTTGCCGCTCAAAGCATCATCTTTATGGCAGAAGTTAAAGAGCAAGACGTGATTTTCAGGCGAAAGAACTATTAACCGAGATGATGGACGAGTTCGCACAAATCCCCCTTAAATAAAGTATTAACCCTGACTTTTGAATTTATATATAACCATAATTTTCAGCCTTCATGGCCTAATAGAGCGGTATTTTCTTGCTGCTATAACCGCATTCAAAGTCTGCTCTTCGCCCATAGCTGCCGGTGGTCTTTCTAGGGCTGCAGAGCGATTTTACTAAAGCTGATAATATATCAATGGGTTGGAAAAGGTGTGCTCGACTCTTTTTCAGAAGCGGACAGAGTAAATCAAAAGTTATCAGCCATAGGATTAAGTCTATGATGAAAAATAGTTTAGGATTTATGTTAAAAGGTAGTGAATGACTGACCATAAAATATACAGAGTGAATGCAATCTGTAGCACCTTAAATGGATATCTTATATAGCGCCATTCGTGGCGTTCTCTGGCGTTGGCTTTTGAGATTGAAGCTTCTAAATTTGGTTTTTTTTTCCTTCTTTTCCGCAGCTCAGCACAACCCCAAACTAAAAGAAGTACTACCACCACAATTTTAAGAAGTACTGAGCTGTCTATATTGAAATGTGTTTCCCAAGTCCAATTAGTATTGTTCATCCTTTCTGACCTTTTACATTTTAGCCTGATCTCAAAGAGTTATAACAAGTAATGACTTGCATATCCACTCAAACAAAATGGTTAATCAAAATTCTTAGCAATGATCATGTCCTTAACAAGTTGCATAGTGAAGTCAGATTCGTGTTGGGTAAATGACTTTCCTACCTTTTTGGGCACGATATCAGGCCCCCGCTCATAGCAGACCTTCAGCGTCACGTGTTTGTCTGCTGCGTGCCAACAGCGGACATTATTTACATCACGATATTTTAATTGATGAGAGCAGATTCAACGGATATTTTAGAAAATTCATGTGGTCAGCATGAGTCTATTCAATAATGGAGATGCATATATGGATAAACACTTTTTTGTGTGTATTTTCGCGTTTGTCGCTTTTTCTGTGGGTGCTGCGGATGGTGGAAACGGTGGGTCTATGTCACAACCTGGTAAACCAGGTGCAGACGGAGGGAGGGGCTCTGACGGCGGCAGTTCAGATAATTCACCAGGTAGGGCAGGATGTCCAGGAGGAACGGATCCTGCTGAGAATGGCACTTTTTATCTCCCAGGAACAAAAGAACAATGCAATCCAGGTCCACAGGACTCAACGAAAAGTGCAAATTTGCTGTAATGCATCCTCGTCGTAACTGATTTTATAATTAATCCGACTGGCTGACAGACTCGGTCGAGGATCCTCATTGGAGATAAAAAATTTGGATATGGAACTCAGCATCCGAGAAGCAATAAGTTCTGATCTTGCGATCATTAGTGATTTGGCTCGCGAGCTTAAACCCTTTGAACACCTGATTGTCATTTACACTGTGTAAACGAGTGAAATAGGACACGGTCATTCCCGGCTACATGCTTTGATGCTTAATGCCTGTTTATCTTCTGGATACGACGCATGCACTCCTCCGGTTAAAACGTCGACCACTTTATTTTCGTGAATGGGAATTTATCAGGAAGAAATAATCTTCGCATCAGGACCCTTTATGGGATTTGGTGTTCGATAAACTTCTCATCACAACAACATAAAAAACAGGTACGAAGAAGATGGCCAATAGTGTGCCACTTATCATGCCGCCAAAAACGCCTGTACCAATGGCGTGCTGCGTCTGAGCACTGGCACCGCTTGCTAACATCAATGGTACCACCCCAAGAGTAAACGCAAGCGACGTCATAATAATGGGGCGCAACCTCTGCCGTGCTGCCTGCAGCGTTGCCTCGTAAATATCCATTCCCTCGGTGTAAAGCTGGCGGGCAAATTCTACAATCAGGATCGCATTTTTAGTAGATAACCCAATTAAAGTGATCATGCCTACCCGGAAGAAAATATCGTTAGGCATACCCGCTATATAGACGGCCGCAACCGCACCGGCAAGGCCAAGGGGGACAACCAGCATCACCGATAAGGGAATGGCCCAGCTCTCATACAGGGCTGCCAGTACCATAAACACCACGAGCACAGAAAGCACCATCAGCACAGGCATTTGTGACGCGGAGGAACGCTCCTGCAGTGAAGTGCCGGTCCATTCAATCATGAAGCCAGCGGGAAGCATGGCTCCCAGCCTTTCCACTTCGGCCATAGCTGCCCCGCTGTAATAGCCGGGTGAGGCGCTGCCGGTGATTCTGACGGCAGGAAAGCCCTGATATCGGTTTAGTTGCTGCGCTGTAAGACTCCAGTTGATTTTTACAAATGAAGCCAGTGGTACCATTTCATCCTTACTATTTTTGACATACAGCTTCAATACATCGTGGGTGTACATTCTGTAAGGCGCATCAGCCTGAACGATGACCTGCTGCACGCGTCCTTTATACGTATAATCATTGACGTAATTTGAGCCAAAAGCGGACGAGAGCGTCTGATTAATCTCTTCAAAAGAAACGCCCATAGCCTGTGCTTTTTCACGGTCAATATCCAGTGTGGCCCTGGCGCCTTCAGCAAGCCCATCAGGGTAAACATCCGTGACCACCTGACTTTTAGCCGCCAGATCCAGAAGTTTTTTCTGCGCGGAGATGAGCGCTGCATAACCGAGCCCCGCACGGTCCTCCAGATAAAAAGTTAAGCCGGAAGACGTGCCCATATCCGATATGGCGGGCGGCATAATGCTCATCACAGAAGCTGCCGGTTCCGCGCTCATGGCGGCCTGCGCGTAATTTGCTTCCCTGGCTGCATCTGTACCCTGGCGCTCGTTCCATCCTTTGAGGGTGGTAAATGCCAGCGCCGTATTAGGTCCTGATCCAGAAAAACCGAAACCAAATATCGTAAGATTGCTCTGAATGCCTTCCCGGGCAGCAACGAGCGATTCATAACGATGCATGACTTCCCGGGTACGCTCTTGTGTGGCATCCGCAGGAAGCTGTACTGAAGTCATAAAATATCCCTGATCTTCATCTGGAATAAAGGAGGACGGAAGCGCACCTAGCGCGGCAAACAGGACCCCACAAAGGAGAATGTAAAGCACCATAATTCGGCCGGTTCGCTTTAACACAAAACGCAAACCGGATTCATACCTGATAGAAAGTTGGCTAAAATGACGATTAAACCAGCCCGCAAACCCCCGTTTCATGGTGCTATGCTTATCAACCGGCTTCAAAAGAGAGGCGCAAAGTGCCGGCGTCAGCGTCATGGCAAGAAAAGCAGAGAGTAATATCGGCACTGCCATTGAGAGTACGAACTGCCTGTAGATAACCCCAACCGACCCCGATGCAAAACCGATAGGAATGAACACGGCGGTAAGAACCAAAGTTATGCCGATAATGGCCGGAGTGATTTCAAGCATAGCCTTTTGCGTTGCTTCCCGCGGCGATAGCCCTTTTTCTGCCATCAGACGCTCGACATTTTCAACCACCACAATGGCATCATCCACGATGATCCCAATAGCCAGTACCATGCCAAACATCGTCAGCACATTGATTGAAAAACCACTTAGAAGCATGACGGTGAAGGTGCCCAGGAGTGCAACAGGTGCCACGATGGCCGGAATGAAGGTATAGCGCAGGTTCTGCAAAAAAAGCAACATTACCAGGAACACCAGCAGCATAGCCTCAAAAAAAGTCTGTATTACCTTTTCTATCGACAGCTTAACGAAGGGGGCGGTATCAAATGATACCGAGAACTCCATCCCCTCTGGCAGTACGCTCGACAAAGTCGTAAGACGTGTTCTGACCCCCTTGGCTGTAGAGACGGCGTTGGCACCGGTTTCCAGCTGGATCGCCGCAGCCGTGGCCGGTTTGCCATTTTCCTGTATGGCAAAGGCATAGCTTTGCAACCCTTGCTCAACGCGGGCAACATCGTTCAGCCGGACGCGTGAGCCATCGGTATTTTCCCGTAGCATGATGTTTCTGAAGGCCTCAACGGAAGAGAGCTGCCCATGCACCATCAGCGGGTAGGTAACCCGTTGTCCGGATATCGCAGGTTCATCACCCACCCGGCCTGGAGCTATGAGTGCATTTTGCTGGAGGATTGCCGTCGAGATATCATTGAAAGAGAGTCGGTAACTGTACAGCTTCATCGGATCGACCCAAATACGCATCGCTTTTTCGGAACCAAAAAGTTGCACTTTTCCAACGCCGGAAACACGGCGAAGTTCTTCCGAGACGTTACGAGCAAAATAGTCACTCAGGTCTTCTGCACTGTAGCGGCCGGAAGGTGACTTAAGACCGACTATCATCAAGAATGCAGAGTTGGCCGCTTCCACCTGAACTCCGTTTTGGCGGACGGCTTGTGGCAACCTTGGTTCCACCGCCTTAAGCTGGTTCTGCACCTCTGCCTGCGCCAACTGAATATTGGTTCCGGGTTGGAATGTCACCGTAATAGAGGCATTACCGGAAGAGTCAGTGGCCGACTCAAAGTAGAGCAGATTGTCCACTGAGGAAATTTCACGTTCCAGAAGTGAGATAACCGAGGCATTCATTGTCTCCGGCGTGGCGCCGGGATAAGAGGCCGATAGGGTCAGGGCCGGTGGCGCAACAGACGGGTACTGGGCTACCGGTAATTGCGGGATGGCAATAAGGCCGGAAAGTACGATGAAAAGAGCAACAACCCAGGCGAAGATCGGGCGCTCAATGAAAAACTGTGGCATAACTATAATCCATATAAAGGTACTGCAACTGAACAAGCTAAAGCAGCTATCCTTATGATCTAAAACGGGTAAGTTATACCTGTCCGGTGTTAACCCTTTTCCCGATATCCCTCAGCTGAGAATACTTTTCAAGTAGCTGAGGTCCGTCATCCAGACTCATCGCGAACATCCACATGTAGGTCATTACAGCGTAGATATGCCCTGCATCCTGCCCACCGCTAAGCGTCATCGTAAGGATAGTCATGCCAAATAACAGGGTAGCCGCCGCACCGATAGCCAGATATCCCAGCGCTTCCCTGTCGGACAAGGCGATCCGCAATCTGGCCAGCACGTGATAATGGCGGGTCAGCGGTGAGAAGGAAGCACCGCTGATCAGACTGACCTCCTTTTCCAGACGGTTATTAAGACGTTCGAAAAGGACTTCATTTCGCTGTGTAAACCGGCGCAGACACACTCCAAATAAAATAAGAATGAGCAGGCAGGCAATGCCGGTTCTGGGCTCTATAACCAGAAGCATTAACGTTGCTCCCGTAATAGAAGAGATTGCCGTGATCAACACCGGCAGATGTATTTCAAAGAAATCAACAAACTCCCGCGACAATGCGACTCTCGCCGCCACGGTGGTAGGGCGTTCATTATCCCGGCGCTGCGCCATGATTACCGGCACCGCCAGCTCTGCATATATCCGGGCAAATGTGCGCGTATCCACGCTGCGGCGAGCTGCCCCGAGAGCCCACATGAATAGAACCATGGCTGCATATAGCACCGCATGCATTGCCTTGCCGGCCAGTATGGCGTTAATGGCAAAGCTCGCCAGCAGCGGATAAAGTAGCCATGCTACGTTTTCTGCAATAACCAATAGCAGCGTGATAAACAATTTTCTGTAATGGCGGCGGCCCAGAGATTTGAGAGTTGCCAGTGCACTGTGTTCAACAATATTTTTAAGTGTATTCATGACGGATATTTATATTTTTCTAAAAGTAAAACAGGTGTAATTATTTCGCGGGCACAGTAAGGCGAACCCAGCATTCAGGAGTAAATTCACACGCGCTCAAAAAAAAGTATTCTTTTTTCTATATGATGATTAATAGTATAAAAAGCATCTTTAACCGGGGAGATTATATCTTGAGGTTTTACGTCGAACTGGGTATTAACATGAGCGATGACCCTGATTTTCCCTGACTCAAGAATAAGTGCCTGATGACTTTGTTGTAAAATCTGCACATTCAACACCAGCCACTCCATAACCAATCCCATTCTTCCTTTCAAGGTGTGATATTGCTTCTTAACTCTCTTAAGGAATTAATAGTATAGGTTGCTTATGTTTTTTTGATGACTTCTTTATGGAGGGAGTATGGAGGAAAATAAAATAATGACATTTAGTGATGACTTCGCTTTGACTTAAAACCGCTCTGGAGTTTTTATCACGAGCACTATAAAGTAAGGCAGCATTAGCTTAAATCAAAATGGAAGAAGAGCATGAACGGTCATAACCTGATAATGGTGGTTGAAGACGAACCAGAAATAGCTGATATATTAGTTAGTTACATAAGAAAATCAGCAATGGAGGCAATACATGCAAAGGACGGCACCACCGCTATGGCATTGTTCAGATTGAAAAAACCAGACCTTATCTTGCTGGATATACAATTACCCGATATCACCGGCTGGAATTTTCTATCGTCGTTAAGAAAAGAAAGTAACGTGCCCGTTATTATGATTACTGCTTTTGACCAGGATATTGATAAGCTGATGGGATTACGACTGGGAGCTGATGATTACATCATCAAACCTTTTAATCCACTCGAAGTTCTCGCCAGGATAGAAGCTGTTTTGCGAAGGGTAAAATCTCCGGAGCCACAGGGGAAAAGTCCAATTAGAACGAGGTTCATCACTATTTACCCTGAGGAGTTCTGTGTGGAAGTACTCATTGATGGGGCTGTCTACAGTCCGGTTTTAACCACCTCGGAGTTCAGGTTATTGACATATATGGCCAGACACCCAAGAAGAGTATTTTCCCGGGAAGAATTAATGGATGCTTGCCTGCCTGAAGGGGATAAACTTGACAGAACCATTGATAGCCATATAAGCAAATTAAGAAAGAAACTGGAAAGGATTGGATTGGATAATGTTCCGGAAAGTATACGCGGCATTGGATACCGGATTGGAAGTGAAAAATGAAAAGAAAAAATGACCTGAGCAGGCAGATCCTTTTTTTTATGCTGGGACTCACACTATGTATCATTCTTATCTCAGTATTGGGGACCTATATTTTCTACGCGGTTGTCTATAGCCTGCCGAGCTATGCCTCATCTGCCAATGATGAGGCCATGACATTCATTGACTGGGTATGGATTGCTATAGCTTCACTCCTGAGCTTTACCATTGCTGTATTCTTCGCATTAAAATTATCAACGCGCATTCTTTCTCCCTTAAATACCGTTGCCCTGAGCCTGCAACGAATCACGCATGGCGATTTGAGTGCACGCGCGATCACCAAAAGAAGTCATCTTTTAGAGATAAATAATCTTGTCAGTGATTTCAACCTGATGGCTGAAAGATTGCAAGTCATGGACGCTGACAGAAAATCATGGAATGCGGCTATCGCTCATGAACTGAGAACGCCGGTAACGATATTAAGAGGTCGGTTGCATGGTTTAGTGGATGGTATTTTTAACCCAGAACCTAACCTCTTCAAAAATTTACTCCTTCAGACGGAAGGACTCTCCAGGCTGATTGAGGATCTCCGGCTGATAGGCTCTGCTGATAAGCATTCTTTTACCATACAAATTAAGCCGGAAAAATTTGAGAATATAGTTTCAAAATCTTTAGAAAATTTTCAGGACAAAATTGATATATTCGGATTCTTTATCACCAAACCGAATATTGATGAATGCATTATGTGTGATTCGATGAGAATAACGCAGTGCCTGAACATTATACTAGATAATATCATCAATTATGCAACTCCTGGAGAAATAGTAATTAGTTATCGGGTGAGTGAAAACAACTACTGTATCTCAATTACGGATAGTGGACCTGGTATTGATAAAGATTTTCAACCTTATATGTTTGAACCTTTCCAGAGAGGGGAGAATATGCGTGCAATTAATCCTCAGGGATGTGGGTTGGGACTTTCGGTAGCCAGAGCAATAATGCAAGCACACAGTGGGGACGTTTTTTATGAAATGTCGGTATATTGTCACTCCACATTTTTATTACAGTGGCCCTTATCTGATATCCAAAAATAACGATAAAGGCTCTTCCGAGCCTTCTTTAGTAAACGTCTAACTCCCACATCTCTCCCAGTCTGCGATCCCATTTCTCTGGCGTTATTTTTAACTTGCCACGGCAGGGAGTGAGTGTTATTTCACTAAAATATAGCTTATCATTATTTAACATCAGATCCACGCGACAGTAGTCAATCCCTGATGATATCTCCTGAGCGGCCGTCAAAGCCTTATAAAAAGAATCAGGTTCAACGATATCTCCATGATAGTTTGGATATTCCATCTGGAATGGCTGTAATTTCCACTTCCTATCATAAACATTGATAAATTCGTTACCATTGGAGTCAGTAAAATCAGCTTCAATGAAGCAGGCAATCCCGTTAAAGCAATGGATCCTCAGCATTTCTGGCCGTGGGTCTTTATCTCTTACTTTCTCTAAGATCACATATTCCTCACAAATGATCTTCTTTTCTATATTTTTATAGTGCCATTCCCTGGTGCTGTAATACATATTTTTAAATAAAGCCAGCTCAAGTTTTTTTAAGCATAACTTCTTATTTAAAGTTTTTTTGTTTGTGCAAATTATCGAACTCCCACTGTCATGGTTACATTTTAATACAAACGTTTCAGGGAGTTCATCGAAATTTATTTGTTTTGTATTATTATAGACTTTGATTATAGGGATAATCGCTACAAGATCTGTCCTTTTTTTCACATATTCTCTAACTTTTATTTTGTCCGCGAGAATCGTGTGCAGTGGATTCCTTTGGTGGATCATTCTATAACAGATTTTCTCATTCAAAGTGGATGGTTTTGTTAAATTAGGTTGCGATCCCTGCATTTCCTTTAGCCGTTGGCTTAGAAAATCTTCATCATTCACTATAAAACTTCGCAAAACCTTAGCTATATATTCAGTTTTTTTAGCCAAAAATAATAGTTTTTTCATTTTCCCTCCTGATAGAAGGGAATGATTCTGGGCGTTCTTCATTGTGCTAGTTTGTCGTCTATGTGTATTTAATATGGAGATGAATAGAACTGCTTATTAAAATCAGGGTGTCCGGCGTGTGATAAAACCTATGACGAAGATTGATACACATAACTCTCAGAAGTCGAGCCATAAGTAATTCATCTACAACTGCACTACGCCAGAATCTCAATGGAAAAGATTGTTCATTGCACTCTTTAGATTCGATATTTCCCTTATCTACATCTTACCTCCATATAACTACAACGCGCTATCCATGATTATTGTGCACAATTTAAATGAAGAGAGGATTTTTCGTCTTTATGCAAAGGTGATCAAAACATGAGTACTTTCAGCCTGCGTTTGTTTTATTTCATTTTAGTAATCACGATGTTATTTTTTAAAGGCAGTGAGGTGAAGAAAACATTTTTTAGCCGATTTGATGTAAAAATAAATACAGGGAATTATCGTGTGATATCTGACGTAACGTCCGAACCCAACCTTAATAGCAGCATCTCACCAGACCATGCATTAAAAGCTCCCAATACTTGGAAATACAATATAATCCAAAAAACTTCCAGTAAAATTTTAAAAAACCTCAGGCATGCTGTATATAAAATGAAGCGATTCCTGTTTGGTTCAACTAAATCTTCCTTTGAGAATATATAACTATGAATATAAATAAATTGGGATCAATACTTGGCATAAACGTCTTGCCGCTATACTGATTAACGAATGTGCTTAATAGTAGCGTAAACCCGATAAGAACAGCTAAAATCAGACCGCTGGTGGGGGAGGAATCTGATACGATATTTTCACTATGCCAAAAGAACCAATAATCATGCATGCTGAAAGGTGACGTGGAACACTATACTACATCATTGGTATTGGAAGCTTTACCGACGCCAGGTTTGATAGGTGGGAGCGCCCCTTGAATGCCAGAAGGATTATTAACATCAGGATAAGTACAGATATAGAGTATAGGAAAACTTGGTTTCACATTAGAGTTCGATATTAATTAGAATGCATAAACACCTGCCAGATAATATGTGGTCTTAATGATTTTAACTACCACACCGCGACTCATTATTCGCGCATTCAAACAGAAAGACGCATCGGCACTTTTCGATTACCTGTCTTCACCCCGCACACCTTGTTTTCAGGACGAGAAACTCAATTCACTGGAAGATTGAGGTTGACAGGAGAGCCCGTGATACCAGCCAGTTCGCTGTATGCCTAAAAGAGACTGATGGCATCATCCAGCCTGTTTAATTCAATTCGACGCATTTCTCTCAGCCCATCTGGCCAGCGAACTCAGGCCAGAAAGCGATAAAAGATTCTCATCTTGTTGGATTTTCGCCAAACGAAAACGATCTTCGTGCTAACCCCTGCTGTTCAGCAAAATCGCAAGGTATCGACCGTTTTGTGATCTACATTGCAGTACATGATTAATACTTTGTACTACAATTTAAATCAAGGTTAAGAACAATAATTGTGAATTGTGCGGTGATCTTGCGACGCATAGGCTCGATACAGGTAAAGTACCCGGCAACTTTTCCTTTTAGTCTTTTGTGGAGCATCTATGAGTAGCCAGGAGTTGAGCAAAACCGATCGCATTATTCTCGAGATAGGGCAGCAAATCGTCAGTGGCAAATATGCCCCGGGGTCTGCGCTGCCAGCGGAAACGGAGTTGTGCGAAGAGTTCCAGACGTCACGGAACATCATTCGTGAAGTGCTTCGCTCGTTGATGTCGAAGCGGCTGGTGGAGATAAAGCGTTATCGCGGTGCTTTTGTGGCTTTACGCAACCAGTGGAATTATCTGGATACCGATGTTTTGCAGTGGTCGTTGGCGAATGATTATGACCCGCGGCTGATCCCGGCGATGAGCGAGGTGCGTAATCTGGTTGAACCGGTCATTGCCCGCTGGGCTGCGGAAAGGGCGACCTCCAGCGAATTAGCGGTTATTGAAAAAGCGCTTAACGATATGATCGCCGATCACCAAAATCGTGACGCCTTCAATGAGGCTGATATCCGTTTTCACGAAGCGGTACTGGCGTCGGTGCATAACCCGGTGCTGCAACAACTCAGTGTGGCGATAAGTTCCTTACAGCGTGCCGTATTTGAACGGACCTATATGGCCGATGAAGCCAACATGCCGCGCACATTGAAGGAGCATCAGGATCTGTACGATGCGATACGGCATCAGAACGCAGATGCAGCAGAACAGGCGGCACTGACAATGATCGCCAGCTCGACCAAAAGGCTGAAGGATATTACATGAGAGAAAGTTATATCGCCATTGACTGGGGTTCGACCAACTTGCGCGCCTGGCTCTACCTGAACGGTGAATGTACCGATCACCTGGAGTCAGAAGCGGGGGTTACCCGGCTCAATGGCCGTACTCCTGAACAGGTTTTCCGCGACACACTTTTACCCTGGCAAGCTCATCAGGTACCGGTTCTGATGGCGGGAATGGTTGGCAGCAACGCAGGATGGATGACGGTACCTTATCTGCCTTGCCCGACGCGGCTGACTGATTTCTCCAGACAGTTAACGCGGGTGGAGCAGGCCACACCGTTCAACGCGTGGATTATTCCCGGTCTGAGTGTGGTCAGCGAGGGTAATTGCAATGTCATTCGCGGTGAAGAAACACAGTTAATAGGTGCTTATACAGAATGTCCGGCTTCGCTTTATCTGATGCCGGGAACGCACAGTAAATGGGTACAGATGGATGGTAGCGAGGTTGTTGATTTCCGTACTGTCATGACCGGCGAACTCCACCATTTGCTGATACACCATTCGCTGATTGGTATCGGGCTGACCGGGCAACAGGCAAATCCGGCGGTATTCCAGCAGGGGCTGGAGAGTGGTTTCAAAGAAACCAACATTATTCGCAGTCTTTTTGAGACCCGCGCGGCGCATGTGTTAGGGCAATTAGATAAAAGCGCCGTCAGTGAATGGCTGTCGGGGTTGTTGATCGGCAATGAAGTGTCGCAAATGCAGCGGCAATACGGCATCACTGGCGATCAGCCCATTACCTTAATTGGGAGTCCCAAACTGACCGCACGTTACCAGCAGGCATTGAAGTTTGCCGGACTGACCTGGCAAACGCTGGAAGGCGACCGCGCTTTCCAGGCAGGTATAAGGAGTATTATCAATGAGTTGGAATACTGAACTTCCGTTAATCGCCATTCTGCGCGGTATCACGCCACAAGACGTTCAGGCGCATGTGACAGCATTGCTGGAGGCAGGTTTTGATGCCGTGGAGATCCCACTCAACTCGCCTGACTGGCAGCGCAGCATCAGTGAAACGGTGAAAGAGTTCGGGCATCGGGCGCTGATTGGTGCCGGGACGGTTTTACAACCTGCGCAAGTTGATGAACTGAATGCGATGGGCAGCCGTCTGGTGGTCACCCCTAATATTCAGCCGGAAGTGATTCGCCGGGCTGTGGGGTATGGCATGACCGTCTGCTCTGGTTGCGCGACCGCGACGGAAGCCTTCAATGCACTGGATGCGGGCGCTCAGGCGCTGAAAATCTTCCCTTCCAACGCCTTTGGACCGGATTACATCAAAGCGTTGAAAGCGGTGCTACCGCCAGAAATTCCGGTCTTTGCCGTGGGGGGTATCACTCCTGAAAATTTACATCTCTATCTTAATGCCGGTTGTATCGGTGCAGGGCTGGGAAGTGATCTCTACCGTGCCGGACAGTCTGTTGAACGTACGACACAACAAGCTAACGCCTTTGTTAAAGCTTATAAGGAATCAACCCGATGAAAGTGACCAAACTAACCACCTACCGGCTGCCGCCGCGCTGGATGTTCCTGAAAATAGAAACTGATGAAGGCATTGTCGGTTGGGGAGAGCCGGTAGTTGAAGGCCGTGCCCGCAGTGTTGAGGCTGCTGTGCATGAGCTGTCTGAATATGTGATCGGACAGGATCCGGCGCGCATCAATGACATTTGGCAGACCCTCTATCGCGGTGGATTTTATCGCGGTGGTCCGATTCTGATGAGCGCGATTTCCGGCATCGATCAGGCACTGTGGGACATTAAGGGCAAAGCCCTGGGCGTTCCTGTTTATCAACTGCTCGGTGGTCTGGTTCGCGATAAGATTAAAGCCTACAGTTGGGTTGGCGGCGACCGCCCGGCAGATGTGATTGAAGGCATTAAAAAGTTGAAAGGCATTGGTTTTGATACCTTTAAACTCAATGGCTGCGAAGAAATGGGCATGATAGACAATTCACGTAAAGTTGACGATGCCGTCGCCGTCGTGGCGCAAATACGTGAAGCATTCGGTAACAGCATTGAGTTCGGACTCGACTTCCATGGCCGCGTCAATGCACCTATGGCGAAGATTCTGATCAAAGAGCTCGAACCTTACCGTCCGCTATTTATCGAAGAACCGGTACTGGCCGAACAGGCAGAATACTATCCTCGTCTGGCTGCTCAGACACATATTCCCATTGCTGCCGGTGAACGCATGTTCTCGCGCTTTGAGTTCAAACGTGTATTGGCCGACGGTGGTTTAGCCATTATCCAGCCGGATTTGTCGCACGCGGGTGGGATCACGGAATGCTTCAAAATTGCTGCGATGGCAGAGTCTTACGATATTTCGCTGGCACCGCATTGTCCGTTGGGGCCGATCGCACTGGCTTCTTGCCTGCATCTGGATTTTGTGGCGCGTAATGCGGTATTCCAGGAGCAGAGTATGGGTATCCATTATAATAAGGGAGCCGAATTATTGGATTATGTCATTAATAAAGAAGACTTTACCATGACGGATGGTTATTTCTATCCGCTGAATAAACCCGGACTGGGCGTTGAAATTAATGAGGAGTTGGTGATTGAGCGCAGTAAGAATGCCCCTGACTGGCGCAACCCAATTTGGCGTTATGAAGATGGTGCTGTCGCCGAATGGTAACCTGTTCTATATATTTTAAGTAACAGAGCTATCAGGTAAAACTATATCAATAAAGCAATTAATAATATCGATATATCCGTATTTGTTTTTTAATCCACATTACGTGGAATGGCCATCTTATGCCCTGACACCAGGGACAGACTCATTAAGGTGATAATAATGAACATCGATCTGTGCTCTACAACACTAAAAAAATTAAACGCAAAAATAATACCTTTTATTATTATTTGCTACTTTGTTGCCAATCTGGATAAAACCAATATATCCGTTGCGGCACTGCAAATGAATGCCGATTTGGGCCTGTCTGCCAGTATGTATGGCCTGGGTGTCGGTATGTTCTATATCTCCTACATCATTTTTGAAATACCCAGTAACGTCATTATGACGCGGGTTGGTGCACGCATCTGGATTGCGCGCATCATGATTACCTGGGGGGTTGTCAGCGCCGGGATGTCACTGGTCCATACGCCGACACAACTGTACGTGATGCGCTTTTTGCTGGGTATGGCAGAAGCCGGGTTTACACCGGGGATTATCTACTATATCTCCTGCTGGTTTCCCAAGAGCAACCGCGCCCGTGCCATGTCGTTCTTCTATATGGGATCGGTGCTGGCGTCAGTGATTGGATTACCGATTTCCGGCAGTATTCTCAATATGCACGGCATTGCTGATATCGCGGGCTGGCGCTGGCTGTTTGCGATGGAAGGCATCCCGGCCATCATTCTCGGCTGTCTGGTACTGTTACGTCTGCCGGATACGCCAAATCATGCCACCTGGTTGAGTGCGGACGAGAAAAAATGGCTGAACACCCGGTTACAACAAGAGAATGGTGACGTAGAAGTAGGGAAACATCATTCATGGGCCAGTGCGCTCAGGAATAAAGTGGTATTGATGTTGAGTCTGGTGTGGTTCCTGCAAGCATTTTGCTCAATTGGTATTACACTCTTCCTGCCGCTCATTATTAAAAGTGTGGCTACAGAACAGAGTAATTTCGTTATTAGCGTTTTGTCGGCCATTCCTTTTGCCTTTGCCGCGATATTTATGTACGTGAATGGACGTCATTCGGATCTCACCAAAGAGCGATCGCTACATCTGGGGGTGCCGTTAATTATTTCCGGCTTACTGCTGGCTGCTTCGATATATACCAGTAACCTCTTTATTGCCTATATTATGCTGGTATTGACTGTAGGCTTTAACTTCGCGCTTACCCCGATATTCTGGGCGGTAACGACCGAAAAATTAGCGGGTGTTGCTGCGGCGGCTTCTATTGCTTTCATTAATGCCATTGCCAACTTTGCCGGTCTGGGATTGCCGCCATTGCTGGGAAAAATAAAGGATGTCACCGGCAGTTTCCATTATGGCTTATTGATCATTGCTACGGCACTGGTTATCGGCGGCATCGTCGGTATCTATGTCGGCCGTCCGGCTAAAGTAATAGCGACAAAATCGTCAGCCTCATCATTATCGCAACACTAAGGTCTCGTTATGAAGAATATCGCGGTTAAACAGAAAATATTGAAGCAGGCATCGCTGCCAGATCAGTTGAATGCACAACTGAACGCGCTATACGATGTGTATGAATACAACGACATGGCCGCCGGGGAGTTTGACCGGCTGGCCGCCGAGTTTCGTGTAGTACTCACTAACGGCGAAGCCGTGGTCAGTCGCGAATTTATGGGACGGCTACCTAACCTTGAACTCATCAGCGACTTTGGTGTTGGCTATGACGGTATTGATGTTGCCGCAGCAAGAGAACGTGAGATCGCTGTGACCCATACCCCCGGCGTATTGACGGATGACGTCGCCGACCTGGCCATGGGGTTGATACTGGCAACGTCACGCCAGATCCCCGCAGCACAACGCTTTATCGAACAGGGAGCATGGCAGAAGGGCGGTTATCCCTGGACCCGTAAAGTCTCAGGGGCGCGGTTAGGCATTATTGGCATGGGGCGTATTGGGCGTGCTATCGCCAAACGCGCTGCGGCATTTAATATGTCGATCGCCTATACGGATCGCGCTGCACTTGCCGACACGGATTACACCTTCCATGCAACTTTGCTATCGCTGGCCGGGGCGAGTGATTTTCTGGTGGTCTGTACCAACGGTGGTGCCGAAACCCGCGGCCTCGTTAACCGCGATGTATTGAATGCTCTGGGCGCGGAAGGCATTCTGATCAATATTTCCCGTGGTTCGGTAGTCGATGAGCGGGCGCTGATTGAAGCCATCGAAGAGGGGACACTCGGGGGAGCCGGTCTTGATGTTTTCACCGACGAACCGCACGTTCCGCACGCATTGTTACACCGGGCAAATGTGGTGGTCACGCCGCATATGGCCAGTGCTACCTGGGCGACGCGCAAAGAGATGTCGCGTCTGGTGCTGGAAAATGTCAACGCCTATTTTGCGGGCGAGCCGTTGGTGACACCTGTTCCGCAGTAAGCGAATGAAAACGTATTCTGCATGTAAATCAAAGCGCGGCGTTACGTCGCGCTTATTGATTGTCAGCGTTAAACCCCCATCCGGGAGGGGATGATTGTCCCGGAGCGGAGGGAAAACGGGAAATGCCTGAGGTATTCAATGGCAGAGGCCCTGCCGTAAAGATATAGACAACGTCTATATCGCTTGCGAATAAATCGATTTCACTTTATTGAACGTCAGACTTATGCTGCTGCGGAAACATTAAGGGCTATCAGGAGAGAATATGGAAACCCAACAACTGGCAGCGTTAGTTGTTCACTCAATTGGCGGCGCGGATAACCTCACTAAAATGACCTACTGTGCCAGTAGGATCCGGATGCAGGTACGCGATGCCTCCCTGCTCGACAGGCAGGCATTAGAAGCACCGGAGGCCATTCGGGCTGTACTTGAAGTAGAAACACCACAATGCGACACGGAGTATCATCTGGTGGTCGGACCGGGCAATACCCGGTCGCTGTATCAGGCGCTGACGGCGTTAACTCAAAAATAGTCAGACCAGCAGGTGGCTGACCCGCGCCAGATGCTCTTGCATCAATGCCTGCATCTGCACCACGTGCGCCGCATCCATCTTCTCCCGCATCATATAAAAGCCCACGTTATAGCGCGGGCTTTGTTGCGTGGTTTGCAGCGGTATAATGCCGTAACGCGCAAAGTAGTCCGCCATGCACGTCGGATAACTCAGCATGATGGCGTCGGAATCATTGACCATGTCTATTGCCGCCATCATCGAGTTAGTTGACCAGATCACCCTATCTTCAAGATGCATCTGGTTGCGCGCCAGCCTTTTGGGTTGCATGTCCTCGACCATGTGTTGAAAACGCCCTTCATCCGGCGTCAGTTCAACGCAAGGATAGTCTTGCAGCTGGAAGGGGTCGATGACGTTGTTGCCTAACGGATGCCCGCGTCGGACAAACAGGCTGTCGGTGACGCTGAACAGCGGCACAAAGGTGATGCCTGCCCTGGAATTCAGCCCCTGAATCTCATGCCCGATAAAGAGATCGATATCACCGCCAAGCAGTAAGTCCATCAGTCGCAGGTGATTTCCCTGATCGATATGGATATTTACCGTGGGATGCAGCGTGCGGTAAGTGTTGAAACTGTCGCGTACAAACATGTGCCACCAGGCATGCCCGGTGCCCATCCGCAAACTCTGCACCTGACGCGCTTTGATAAGCGCCAGTTTACTCAGCGTATTTTCATAAATACGCTGCATCATCTGCGCCTGCTCCAGCAAAAGATCGCCGTACTCGGTCGTTTTCACGCCCGTTGAGGTGCGCACAAGCAGTTGCACGCCCAGATTCTCCTCCAGCTTCTTCATATTATGTGTAAGTGTCGGCTGACTAAGGCAAAGTTTGTTTGCTGCATGACTCACATTTTTGAACATCGCCACTTCGATAAACTGCCGCAGAATTTTATCCAAGATCACACATTTCCCAGGTGGTATAGATAATTTGTATACCTTAGCAGTGAAAATCAATTTCCACCAATGTCTCCGCTTCGCTATTTTCCTCCTATGACGGTATTCCCGCCACGACCTGAGAGTAAGCCATGAGACGAGTAATCCCGGGACTGGTTGCAGCCACGCTGACCCTGACATCGAGTCTGGTTCATGCCGACACCCTGCGTATGGAATGTCCGCCTGGCAAGGAAAGTCGTCAGTTCTGTAACGACATTAAACAGCAGTTTGAAGCGCAGACCGGTCACACGCTGGAATTTATCGATCTTCCACCGGCTTCGAATGAAAAATTGTCGTTGTTTCAACAGATATTCGCCGCCAAAGATTCGGGCGCGATCGATCTCTTCCTGGCCGACACCGTCTGGATCGGTGTGCTGGATAAACATCTGCTGGATTTAACAGATAGCGTCAGTGATATCCGCAATGATTTTTTCCCGAACGCGTTCCAAAACGACATCGTTAACGGTCGTGTCAAAGCCATTCCCGCTTACATGGATGCAGGCGCGCTGTTTTATCGCAAAGATTTATTGGCGAAATACGGCCAAAAGCCGCCTGTGACCTGGAGCGAGCTGACGCGTATTGCCACGCTGATTCAACAAGGTGAGCGTGAAGCGGGACATCAAAACTTCTGGGGGCTGGTGTTTCAGGGCAAAGCCTATGAGGGGCTGACCTGCAATGCGCTGGAGTGGGTGGAGTCGCAGAAGGGCGGCAGTTTTATTGATACTAACGGCAATATCACCATCAACAATCAACGCGCCGCACAGGCGCTGGATATGGCCGCGGCATGGATCGGGAAAATCGTTCCACCGGGAGCATTAGGTTACATGGAAGAGGAGTCCCGTCCGGTCTTCCAGAACGGTGATGCCCTGTTTATGCGCAACTGGCCTTATGCCTACACGCTGGCGCAAGACCGCAGCAGCCCGATCCGTGGCAAAGTCGGCGTCATTCCGTTACCCCGGAGCGAGGACGGCACCTCTGTTAGCACCATGGGCGGCTGGCACTGGGCGATCAGCGCTTACACCAAAAATCCGAAAGCCGCGCTGGCGCTGTTAAAAATTGTCAGCAGTGCCGAATCACAGAAGAAAGGGCTGACGCTGATGGGCAGGGCGCCGTCACGCACCGCGCTGTATGACGATCCTGACGTCCTGGCGCAGGCACCCTATCTCGCCGAGTTTAAAGAGATCTTCCTGCTGGCCAGGCCTCGCCCTGCATCGCAGACCAAACGCCAGTACGCGCAGGTCTCCAAAGCGATTTATAACGCAACTTACAACGTGCTGCGTGGCGACAGCGACGGGGCGACCGCAGTGGCAGAGTTGCAGCAGCGGCTGGAGAGAATTAAAGCCAGAGGATGGCGCTGAGTTCAGCGTCCCCATTAACGGTCCGGAGTTTGACGCATGAAGCCAGAAACACCCTCACTATCACTTCCTGACGATAACGTTGGCAGCCGCGCGGTGAAGCGCAGCAAGCCCGGTTATCAGCTACGCCGCAGCCGTATCGCCTGGCTGCTGGTGGCGCCATCTCTTCTGTTACTGGCCGCCGTTGCAGGCTGGCCGCTGTTCCGCACACTGTTTTACAGCTTCACCGATGCCATGCTGGATTCGCCCGATGATTACCGTTTTGTCGGCCTCACCAACTACATTGACCTGGCCGACGGTGCCCATTATTACGGCGTCCTGGCCGATCCGCTGTGGTGGAAGGCCGTTGGTAACACGCTGCGTTTCAGTGTGATGTCGGTGTCGCTTGAACTGGTGTTCGGCATGCTACTTGCCTTGCTGATGAACCAGAAGTTTCGCGGTCAGGGGCTGGTGCGAACCGCCATTCTGGTGCCGTGGGCGATCCCGACGATTGTGTCCGCCAGAATGTGGAGCTGGATGTTCCATGACCAGTATGGGGTGGTGAACAATCTGTTGCTCAGGCTTGGGGTTATTCACTCCCCGCTGGCGTGGGTAGCAGACCCGGGGTTATCCATGTGGGCGGTGGTCATCGTCGATGTCTGGAAAACCACACCGTTTATGGCGCTGATGCTGCTGGCCGCGTTGCAGCTGATTCCGCGCGATCTGTATGAAGCGGCGCGGATTGACGGGGCCAATACCTGGCAGCGTTTTCGTCGAATCACACTGCCGTTGATCATGCCGGCAATGATTGTCGCGCTGATTTTCCGCGTCATGGATGCGCTACGGGTGTTTGATCTGATTTATATCCTGACCTCCAACAGTGAAGCCACTGTGTCGGTGTCGGGTTATGCACGAGATTTGCTGGTGAGTTATCAGGAGATGGGATCCGGTTCCGCCGCGTCGGTACTGGTATTCATGATGGTGGCAGGGATTGCAGCCTGCTTCCTGATGCTGGGTCGCCGCCGCAATGGAGAGGAATAATCATGAAAATGAAACGTCAGCAGCAAAAACTCGCACAGCGTTCACTGATTTTTGCAGGATCTGCATTTGCCTGTTTGATCTGCCTGTTCCCGTTCTACTACGCGATTATCACCTCGCTACGTTCGGGGGCAAATCTGTTCACCGTGATCTGGTTGCCCAATGAAATGAACTGGGGGAATTACGTGACCGCGTTGATGGATAACGGCATTGCCCGCAGTCTCTTTAACTCGGCGGTGGTGGCAACGCTCACTGTTGGTCTGTGTCTGCTGGTGTCAATCACGGCTGCTTTTGCGCTGTCGCGCATTCGTTTTAAAGGGCGAAAGTATCTGCTGTTCACCATTCTCTGTGTGTCCATGTTCCCGCAGGTGGCTGTGCTGTCAGGTATGTTTGAGCTGGTGCGGTTTATGGGATTGTATGACTCGCTTGGCGCGCTGGTCCTGTCCTACACCACCTTTTCATTACCCTTCACAATCTGGGTGCTGACCACCTTTATGAAGGCGATTCCCGTCGAGCTGGAAGAAGCGGCAATCGTCGATGGTGCCAGCACCTGGACCATTATCAGCCGTATCTTTGTGCCCATCATGGGGCCGTCGCTGGTGACGACCGGACTGCTGGCGTTCATCGGCGCCTGGAATGAATTTATGTTTGCCCTGACGTTTGTGATTTCCGGCGACAAGCGAACCGTTCCCGTGGCGATCAGTATGTTGCAAGGATCTTCCCAATTCGAACTTCCATGGGGCGCCATCATGGCTTCCTCAGTCATCGTCACGCTTCCCATTGTGGTGCTGGTGCTTATTTTCCAGCGACGCATTGTCAGTGGATTAACCAACGGCGCAGTCAAAGGCTGATGCCTCAATCAGTATCGTCAGGAGACCCGAATAATATGGCTACAAAAATTGTTTTAGTGGGCGCAGGCAGTGCGCAGTTTGGTTACGGTACGCTGGGTGACATTTTCCAGAGCACCGCGCTGTACGGCAGTGAAATCGTACTCCATGACATCAATCCGGCCTCGCTGGCGGTAACGGAAAAGACGGCCCGTGATTTCCTGGCAAAAGAAGATCTCCCCTTTATCGTCAGTGCGACCACTGACCGTGCCACGGCGTTGCGCGGTGCCGGGTTTGTGATTATCTCGATTGAGGTGGGCGATCGTTTTGCCCTGTGGGATCTTGACTGGCAGATCCCGCAGCAGTATGGCATTCAGCAGGTCTATGGCGAGAACGGCGGCCCGGGGGGATTGTTCCATGCGCTGCGTATTATTCCGCCTATTTTGGACATCTGCGCCGACGTGGCCAACATTTGCCCTGACGCCTGGATATTTAATTATTCCAATCCGATGAGCCGCATTTGTACCACCGTGCATCGTGCCTTCCCTGAGCTGAATTTTGTCGGCATGTGTCACGAAATAGCGTCCCTTGAGCGCTATCTGCCTGAAATGCTGGGAACCTCCTTCGATAATCTGAATCTGCGTTCGGGTGGCCTCAACCACTTCAGCGTGCTGTTAGAAGCCCGGTATAAAGACAGTGGTAAAGACGCGTATGCCGACGTCAGGACCAAAGCCCCGGACTATTTCGCGACTTTGCCGGGTTACAGCGACATCCTGGCGTATACCCGCTCCCACGGTAAGTGGGTGGAAACCGAAGGCAGCACCGAACGTCATGCGCTCGGCGGCAAAGACAGCTCGTATCCCTGGGCAGACCGTACGTTATTCAAAGAAATCCTTGAGAAGTTTCACCACCTGCCTATCACCGGCGACAGCCATTTTGGCGAATACATCAGCTGGGCGGGCGAGGTCAGCGATCATCGCGGCATTCTCGACTTTTATACTTTCTATCGTAACTACCTCGGTGAGGTGCAGCCGAAGATTGAGCTTAAGTTGAAGGAGCGCGTGGTGCCCGTCATCGAGGGAATTCTGACCGACTCAGGCTATGAGGAGGCCGCCGTCAACATTCCGAACCGCGGATTTATCAAACAACTGCCAGCGTTTATCGCCGTGGAAGTGCCTGCGATTATTGACCGGAAAGGTGTACATGGGATCAAGATCGATGTCCCGGCCGGTATCGGCGGGTTACTCAGTAATCAGGTTGCCATCCACGACCTGACGGCGGAGGCCATCCTTGAAGGGGCCCGCGATCTGGTGATTCAGGCACTGCTGGTTGACCCGGTGAACAACAAATGCCGTGCTATTCCAGAACTGGTGGATGTGATGATTTCTCGTCAGAGCCCATGGCTTAACTATCTGAAATAAAGACAGACTCTATTGATGCCGGGAGCTTCCGGCATAACAACATCATGGATTCGGAGGGGAATATGGCGCAACTGACCTTGGACAAGATTCAAAAACGCTATGGTGCAAAGACAGAGGTCATCAAATCGCTGGATCTGCACATTAAAAGCGGAGAGTTTGTGGTGATCGTCGGGCCTTCCGGCTGCGGCAAGTCAACACTACTGCGGATGATTGCCGGGCTTGAGGAGATAAGTGGCGGGGGCATGTATATCGACGGGAACTATGTGAACGATGACACGCCGGCAGAACGCGGCATTGGCATGGTATTTCAGTCATATGCCCTCTATCCGCACATGAGCGTCTATCAGAACATGGCGTTTGGGCTGGAACTTGCGCGCCATCCGGCATCCGAAATCGACCAGCGCGTGCGTGAGTGCGCACGTATTTTACAGCTCGAACCCCTGCTGGCGAGACGGCCAAAAGACTTGTCCGGCGGCCAGCGCCAGCGTGTAGCGATTGGCCGTGCCATCGTCCGTGAACCCCGTCTGTTCCTGTTCGACGAACCGCTTTCAAACCTTGACGCTTCCCTGCGCGTGCAGATGCGCATGGAGGTGTCGGCCCTGCACAAACGTCTGGGCGTCACCATTATTTATGTTACCCACGATCAGGTTGAGGCGATGACGCTTGCCGACCGTATTGTGGTGCTCAATCAGGGCAACATCGAGCAAGTGGGCACGCCGCTGGAGCTGTACGACCAACCTGCCAATGAGTTTGTGGCGCAGTTTATCGGTTCGCCGAAGATGAATCTGCTTCCTGCCACGCTGCGCCAGGCGGGTGAACAACAAAGCGTGGTCGAGCTGGATAACGGCAAGGCGCTGGTTCTGCCTGTTGCCACGCCGGCAGCGGCACAGGGCCGCAGCGTGAACATTGGTATTCGCCCGGAACATATTCGCAGCGGCAATCGGGAAGAGTGTGAATATCAGGGAGAGGTGATGTTTGTTGAGCAGATGGGCAACGAAACTTTGTTGTATCTGGATAACGGCAATGCCAGTGAACCCTGGGTGGTCCGTCACGCAGAACGTTCAGCCATTCAGGTTGGCGAGATCGTTGGCGTGCGGCTGCCGGTGGAGCGCTGTTACCTGTTCGACAGTCACGGTCGGGCGTTCCATCGCCATCTGACCATGAATCATTAATCCGTTTAGGGAAGAGAAAGTCATGAGTGATATGCACAGCGCACAGCAGTGGAAGGATGCCGTGGTTTATCAGGTCTATCCGCGCAGCTTTATGGACAGTAACGGTGACGGTACCGGTGATCTCAACGGCATCATCAGTAAACTCGACTATTTGCAGCAGCTCGGCATCAATATGCTGTGGCTGTCGCCGGTTTATCGTTCGCCGATGGACGATAACGGCTATGACATCTCCGATTACGAGAATATTGCCGATATTTTTGGCTCGATGGCTGAAATAGAGCATCTGATCGCGGAAGCAAAAGCACGGGATATCGGCATTCTGATGGATCTGGTTGTCAATCACACCTCCGATGAGCATCCGTGGTTTATTGATGCGCTGACATCAAAAAACAGTGCTTACCGTGATTTCTACATCTGGCGCAAACCGGCGGCCGACGGCGGACCGCCCAATGATCAACGTTCCCATTTTGGCGGCAGCGCCTGGACACTGGATAAGGCCAGTGGGGAATATTATCTGCACCAGTTTTCAACGCGCCAGCCCGATCTCAACTGGGAAAATCCCGACGTACGTGCCGCCATCCACGCGATGATGAACCGCTGGCTGGCGCGTGGTATCGGCGGGTTCAGAATGGATGTTATTGACCTGATCGGCAAAGACGTCGATCAACAGATCATGGCAAACGGTAAAAATCTGCATCTTTATCTTCATCAGATGAACCGCGCCACCTTTGGCCCGTACGGCAGCATAACCGTTGGTGAGACGTGGAGTGCAACGCCGGAAGATGCACTGCTTTACAGCGCCGAAGCGCGGCAGGAACTGACGATGGTCTTTCAGTTTGAGCACATCAGGCTTTTCTGGGATGAACATCATGGAAAGTGGCGCAACAAGCCCTTTGATCTGCTGCATTTCAAGGCTGTTATCGACAAATGGCAGACAGCGTTAGCCCACCGCGGCTGGAACTCGCTGTTTTGGAGTAATCACGATTTGCCACGCGCCGTTTCCAAATTTGGCGATGACGGTCAGTATCGCGTCGAGTCGGCAAAAATGCTGGCCACAGCGCTCCATTGCCTTAAAGGCACGCCTTACATTTATCAGGGTGAAGAGATTGGCATGACCAACGTGCGTTTTCCGCGTATTGACGACTATCGGGATATTGAAAGTCTGAATTTGTATCAGGAACGGGTGGCCGAAGGCGTCAGTCACGAAGAGATGATGAGGGGGATCCACGCCAACGGTCGCGATAACGCCCGAACGCCGATGCAGTGGGACAGCAGTCAGCATGCTGGTTTTACAACATCACAGCCCTGGATTGACGTGAATCCCAATTATAAACAGATAAACGTGGCGGCGGCGCTTGACGATCCCAACTCTGTTTTTTACCACTACCAGAAACTTGTGGCGCTGCGTAAGCAACAACCGCTGCTGGTTCACGGCGACTTCAGGCAGATTTTCAACAGCCATCCGCAGGTTTTTGCCTGGTTACGCACGTCGGGCGACCAGACGCTGGTGGTGATCAATAATTTCACCCGTGAACCCCTGACGCTTGACGTGCCGGACAACCTGCAGTCGTTGCAGGGCCAGTGCCTGATCAGTAACTATGCGCCACGTGAGCAACTGGGTGCGCGTTTACAACTGCAACCCTATGAATCTTTTGCTTTATTAATCGGGAGTCTCTGATGGCAAACTGGTGGAAAGAGGCCGTGGCGTATCAGATCTATCCACGCAGCTTCAAAGACAGCAACCGCGATGGTATTGGCGATATTAACGGCATAACTGAAAAACTCGATTATCTTAAGGATCTGGGGATCGATCTGATCTGGATCTGTCCGATATATCAGTCACCCAACGACGACAACGGCTACGACATCAGCGATTACCAGCAAATCATGGCAGAATTCGGCACGATGGCCGATTTTGACCACCTGCTGAAGCAGGTTCATCTGCGCGGGATGCGGTTGATTATTGATTTGGTCGTTAATCATACTTCTGATGAACATCCCTGGTTTGTGGAGTCGGGTTCCTCCCTCGATAATCCGAAACGCGACTGGTACATCTGGCGCGACGGTAAACAGGGTGGGGAGCCGAATAACTGGGAGAGCATTTTTAACGGGTCCGCCTGGAAATATAGCGCGGCCACCGGGCAGTACTTTTTACATCTGTTTTCTGAAAGGCAGCCGGATCTCAACTGGGAGAACCCCGGCGTGCGCTCGGCCATTTACACCATGATGCGCTGGTGGCTTGATAAAGGCGTGGACGGCTTCCGAATTGATGCTATCTGTCATATGAAAAAAGAGCCAGCATTCAGTGACATGCCTAATCCGCAGGGACTCCCTTATGTGCCGTCGTTCGAACGCCATCTGAATTATGACGGATTGCTCGATTACGTCGATGACATGTGTGAACAGGTACTCAGCCGCTACGACATTGTTACCGTCGGTGAGATGAACGGCGTCACCGCTGAACAGGGCGAGGAGTGGGTTGGTGAGCAGCGCGGCAGACTGAATATGATCTTTCAGTTTGAGCACGTAAAGCTGTGGCAGGACGGTCAACACACTAAAGCGCAGTCTGGCCTCGATCTGATGGGCTTAAAAGATATTTTCACGCGCTGGCAGACGCTGCTGGAAAATAAAGGCTGGAATGCGTTATACGTCGAGAACCATGATCTTCCCCGCGTGGTGTCAGGATGGGGCGACGCGGAAAACTATCATCGTGAGAGTGCGACTGCCATTGCGGCTATGTACTTCCTGATGAAAGGAACGCCGTTTATCTATCAGGGACAGGAGCTCGGCATGACCAATACGCATTTCGCCAGCCTGGATGATTTTGACGATGTTGCCGCAAGAAAACGTGCGAGTGAAATGCGCAGACAGGGCATGGAGGAGTCAGACATTCTGGCAATTCTTAGCCGTACCGGGCGCGATAACTCACGTACACCGATGCAGTGGGATCACAGCATTCATGGCGGTTTCAGCTCCGTGACGCCCTGGTTTCCTGCAAACAGCAATTACCGCGAAATCAACGTCGCGCAGCAGCGCGAAGATAACCATTCCGTTCTGAATTTTTATCGTGCGCTGATCCGCCTGCGGCGGCAGATGCCAGCGCTGATTGAGGGGAACTATCAACTCCTGTTGCCTTCCCATCCCCATATTTACGCCTATCTGCGTACGCTGGAAAATCAGCAGATCCTGGTGATCGGTAATTTCAGCGCCTGTCCACAAGAGGTTGATTCACAACAGTTGGCGCTGGAAGGTGCGCAATTGCTACTGGGTAACTATCAGGAGGAGGGAGCGCTGCACATTTTACGGCCCTATGAAACACGGATTTATCAACGTTAAGCTCTGTCTGCGGGAATATTCTGCGCACAAACAGCCAGAATGCAGGGTTTACCTCCGGTAAGCCGTGGTTCCGTATCAACCCGAATCGAACTCACCTGACCCCAAATCTGACCACCAAATTCTCCCGGTGCGGAGGGGAAACTGAAAATGCAGCGGGAAGGTTTTCATGCTCACTGATTGCCTCAACGCCATACAGGCAGGGGCTCCGGCGTATAAAAACCAAAAAGCCCGCTTAAGTTTCCTTAAGCGGGCCTTTCTAATTTGGCTCCTCTGACTGGACTCGAACCAGTGACATACGGATTAACAGTCCGCCGTTCTACCGACTGAACTACAGAGGAATCGTTGGAACGGGGCGAATAATAGCGACTGCCTGTGGGCATGTCAAAGGGTTAACGAAAAAAGTTGTCTGACTGCTTTCTTAATATTCAACTTGTTGACTATTAAGGCAAAGTGATTAAAACCTCTGCCATTTTTCTGTACGTCACGCCTTTTCACGTCTGTATTGCACTAAAAGTATTCACAAGTTGCCTGATTGTTGTGCAGGAGTTATCGGTAAGTTTTATTCTGGCCGTTATTCTGCAAGTTTTTTGCCAGCCACTGGCCATAAAATCGTCATAAATTCAGATCTGCTGCACAAATTTCACTCATATTTCGAAACTGGCACACCCCGTGCATTGTTATTTTACTAACAACGGCTAGCTTTTTGACAATGAAGCAACAGGGGATTAACTGATGCAGCCAGCGCAGGATGTGATTGAACAAATCGAAGCCTCGTTTGCCGGGCAGACACCCACGGGCAAACGCATTGCCAGCTATCTGCTGGCAAATCTTGCACAGATCCCGTTTGAAACGGCGGACAGCATTGCGCGCAGCGCGGCGACCAGTGGCATTTCTGTCGGGCGATATCTGCGCAGTCTCGGCTATCGCAATCTCGATCACTTCAAGCAAACGCTGCGCCTGCAAAGCGGCACATCATATCAGCCGTGGGTGGTTACCGACCGTCTGGGCGCTTATCGCGAACGCAGCAAACAGCCGCAGCAGGAAAAGTTGCAACAGTCGCTGACGCTCGAACTCGAAGCCATTAATCACGTGTATCAGCTGGCGCAAACTGACAGTTTTGCACAGGTCAGCCGCCGTCTGGCCGATGCGGAGACGGTGTTTATTCTCGGTATCCAGTCGGTACGCGGCATTGCCAACAACTTCTCCAGTTATCTCGAGTACTTACGGCCAAAAGTCTATTTCGCCGACGGGCTTTCCGGCACCTATGTCGAATCCCTGAATTCGGAATTCGCGCAGCCTTATCTGGTGGTGACCGACACCCGTGCCTATTCGAAGATGGCGCAAACTTATTGCGAAGCTGCCTGTGAACGCGGCCTGAACGTGGCACTGATCACCGACATTTACTGTCCGTGGGCGCGCGATTATCCGGTGGATTTATTGCAGGTGAAAACCGACACCGGCCAGTTCTGGGACTCGATGGCGCCGCTAAGCTGCCTGTTCAATCTGTTGTGCTCGGCGGTGCTCGAACTGCGCGGTCACGATGTAGAACAGCGCCTGGCGAATAACCGCATCCTGCAAAAACAGCTTGGACAATTTGAATCCTGAATTTCTAAACCAGCGGACAGATTTATTGATGAATACGAAAACACCTGATGTTGCCCTGATCGATCTGGCTGAAATTCTGCCTGATGCGGTGATCGACCTGAAATATGCCACCGCCGATAACCTGACCGGTCAGCCGATTTATCGCGAATCCCTCTGCCTGCTGCATCCCGATGCCGCGTCGGCGTTGGTTCGTTGTAACGAAGTCGCGAAACTGGCCGGATTCACGTTGAAAATCTATGACGCTTACCGGCCGCAGGCGGCGCAGGCCTGTTTGTGGGCGGCGTTCCCGAATCCGGATTATGTGGTGGATATCAGACTCGGTTCGCACCACAGCCGCGGTGTGGCGGTGGATCTGACCTTGCTGGATGAGCAGGGTGAGGCGGTGGATATGGGCGCGGGCTTCGATGAAATGACCGAAGTATCGCATCCGTTTTACCCCGATTTACCGCCACATATTCAGCGTAACCGCTTGCTGCTTAACGCCGTGATGGCGGCGGGTGGCTTTAAGGGTATCACCAGCGAGTGGTGGCACTTTGAATTACCGGATGCCAAAACGTATCCGTTGTTGGAAGAGCGGTTCGGCTGCTATCCGCCGGTTAATGCCGCGTAATTATTGCACGTCTCTTATCACTTTTTGACAGAGCCAGGAGTTCTCAGATGAGCAACACAGCAATCAACACGTTCCGCAAAAATACGAAAACACAGGTCGCCGGTGCCATTTTTCTCGCCTTGTCAGGCTTAAGTTTTGCCACGCAGGCCGCCGTGCCGAAAGACATGCTGGTGATTGGTAAAGCAGCCGATCCGCAAACGTTGGATCCTGCGGTGACTATCGACAACAACGACTGGACGGTCACGTATCCGGCGTATCAGCGTCTGGTGCAGTATAAAACCGAAGACGGCAAAGGCTCGACGCAGGTTGAAGGGGATCTGGCGGCAAGCTGGACGGCATCACCGGATCAACGGGTCTGGACCTTCAAACTCAAGCCGGGCGCTAAATTTGATGACGGTTCCGACGTCAATGCCGATGCGGTGAAATGGTCGTTCGAACGACTGATGAAAATCGGTCAGGGGCCGTCGGAAGCCTTCCCGAAAGACATGACGGTGACCGTTGTCGATCCGATGACGGTGACCTTTACGCTCAAAACGCCGTTCGCGCCATTCCTGTACACGCTGGCAAATGACGGCGCGGGTATCGTCAATCCGGCGATTGCCAAAGCCAATCCGGCCGATGAAGGTAAGGCGTGGCTGGCGGGACATACTGCCGGTTCCGGCCCTTATAAACTCGATCGCTGGCAAAAAGGTCAGCAACTGGTGCTGGTGCCCAATCCGCATTACAGCGGCGCAAAACCAGCCTTTAAACGTGTGACCGTGAAAATTATCGGTGAAAGCGCCACCCGCCGCCTGCAACTGTCGCGCGGGGATCTGGACATTGCCGATTCCCTGCCGATGGACCAGCTGGCTGCCCTGAAAAAAGAAAATAAAGTCGCCGTGGAAGAATTCCCGTCGCTGCGCGTGACCTATCTGTATCTCAATAACGGCAAAACGCCGCTGAATCAGGTGGATTTACGCCGCGCAATTTCTTCTGCCGTGGATTATCAGGGCATGGTGAAAGGCATTCTCGGCGGTAACGCCAAACAAATGCGCGGGCCAATTCCTGATGGCATGTGGGGTTTCGACCCGACGGCGAAGCAATACACCTTAGATCTGACGCAGGCCAAAGCTGACCTGGAGAAAGTCAAAGACAAGCCGCAGACGCTGGACTTCCTGTACTCCGATAACGATCCGAACTGGGAATCCATCGCGCTTTCCGTGCAGGCCAGCCTCGGCCAGGCCGGGATTAACGTGAAGCTGGAAAAACTGGCTAACGCCACCATGCGTGACCGCATCGGGCAGGGTGATTACGACATCTCAATTGGTAACTGGAGCCCGGACTTCGCCGACCCGTACATGTTTATGAACTACTGGTTTGAGTCCGACAAAAAAGGCCTGCCCGGTAACCGTTCCTTCTACTCAAATCCTGACGTTGATGCGTTGCTGAAAAAAGCCGTGTCAGTGACCGATCAGAAACAGCGCACCGACTATTACCAGCAGGCGCAGAAAATCGTTATCGACGAAGCGGCATACGTGTATTTGTTCCAGAAAAACTATCAGGTGGCGATGAACAAAGACGTTAAAGGCTTTGTTTTCAACCCGATGCTGGAGCAAGTCTTCAATGTTGGTCAGATGCATAAGCAATAACCGCAATATCATTCACGAAAACCCCTTTCACGACCTGAAAGGGGTTTTACGGGGAAAAACTATGACTTTTTGGACTCTGATTCGCCAGCGCTGCTGGGGTCTGATACTGGTGATGGCGGGCGTGTGCGTCATTACTTTTATCATCTCGCATATGATCCCGGGTGATCCGGCGCGGCTGCTGGCGGGCGATCGGGCAAGTAATGAAATGGTCGAACATATCCGTGAGCAACTGGGGCTGAATCAGCCGCTTTACGTGCAGTTTTTCCGTTACGTCAGCGATTTGTTGCACGGCGATTTGGGCACGTCGATCCGTACCGGTCGTCCGGTACTCGAAGACCTGAAAGCGTTCTTCCCGGCGACCCTGGAACTGGCGGTCAGCGCACTGTTTCTGGCGATTGTGCTCTGCATTCCGCTGGGCGTGTTGTCGGCGGTGTACCGCAATAAATTTCCGGATCATCTGGTGCGTCTGCTTTCCGTGCTCGGCATTTCCACGCCTGCGTTCTGGCTGGGACTGGGCGTCATCATCCTGTTCTACGGGCATCTGAACCTGCTGCCGGGCGGCGGAAGGCTGGATGACTGGATGGATCCGCCCGCCAATATCACCGGCTTTTATGTGCTCGATTCCCTGCTGACCGGTAACCGGGACGCCTTCTGGAACAGCCTGCAACATCTGGCGATGCCTGCGCTGACGCTGGCGTTTGTACACATGGGGATCGTGGCGCGGCAAATTCGCTCGGCGATGCTTGAGCAACTGAGTGAAGACTACATTCGGACGGCGCGGGCTAACGGGTTGTCACGCTGGCGGGTGATCCTGAGCCACGCCTTGCCGAACGCGCTGATCCCGTCGGTCACCGTGCTTGGGCTGGCGATGGGCGATTTGTTGTATGGCGCGGTGCTGACCGAAACGGTGTTTGCCTGGCCGGGTATGGGCGCGTACGTGGTGAATTCGATTCAGGCGCTGGATTTCCCGGCGGTGATGGGTTTTGCGGTGGTGGTGTCGTTTGCCTACGTCATCGTCAATTTATGCGTCGATTTACTGTATGTGTGGATCGATCCGCGCATCGGCCGTGAGGGGTGAGCCAATGTCTGTGATTGAACCGGGCGTCAATAATCATCGGGCCGACATCGTGGCGCCAGATGTCAAACCGCGCTTTGCCAACTGGCGGCGCACATTCTATTTGCTGAGCCGCAGTCCGCTGACGATGTTAGGGCTGGCGATCATGCTGATTGTGCTTTTCATCATGATCTTTTCGCCGTGGCTGGTGCCGCATGATCCGAACGCCATCAGCCTGACCGACCGCTTGCAGGCACCTTCCGCGCTGCACTGGTTTGGGACTGATGAAGTCGGGCGGGATCTGTTCAGTCGTGTGCTGATAGGTAGCCAGCAATCCGTAGCCGCCGGGCTGGCGGTGGTGATCATCGCGGGCACGACAGGCTCGTTGCTTGGCTGTTTTTCCGGCGTGGTCGGCGGTGTGGTGGATGCGCTGATTATGCGCTGTATGGACATCATGCTGTCGGTGCCGTCGCTGGTATTAACCATGGCGCTGGCCGCCGCGCTCGGGCCGAGTTTGTTTAACGCCATGCTGGCGATTGCGGTGGTGCGCATTCCGTTTTATGTGCGGCTGGCGCGCGGTCAGACGCTGATGCTGCGTCATCAGGCTCATATGCAGGCTACGCGGACGTTCGGCGCGTCACGCTGGCATCTCATTACCTGGCACGTGCTGCGCAATGTGATGCCGCCGCTGGTGGTGCAGGCTTCTCTGGATATCGGTACCTCGATTCTGATGGCGGCAACGTTAGGGTTCATCGGCCTGGGCGCTCAACAACCGACCGCAGAGTGGGGCGCGATGGTCTCCAACGGCCGCAATTATATTCTCGATCAATGGTGGTATTCAGCCTTTCCAGGTGTGGCAATTCTGATTACCGCCACCGGTTTTAACCTGTTCGGCGACGGTCTGCGCGACCTGCTGGATCCGAAAAGCAGAGGGCGCTGAGATGACTGAACAATCCCAGGCGCCGGTACTGGAAATCGACAATCTGCAACTGGTCTTTCCGGTTTACGGCGGAGAAGTGAAAGCGCTGAATCAGGTGTCGCTTTCAGTGAACGCTGGCGAAATCGTCGGCGTGGTCGGTGAATCCGGCTCAGGCAAATCGGTCACGGCGATGATGGCGATGCGCCTGCTGCCACCTGACGGTTTTACCGTGACCGGCGGTGCGTTACGCATGCTCGGCACCGACGTGATTCACGCCAGTGAGGAGCAGATGCGCACATTGCGCGGCGCGCGCGTGGCGATGATTTTCCAGGAGCCGATGAACGCCCTGAATCCGACGCGTAAAATTGGCCGTCAGATGTGCGAAGTCATTTGTCTGCACCAAAAACTCAGCAAGGCACAGGCGTGGCAAAAAGCCATCGGCCTGCTGCAGGACATGCAGATTGCCGATGCGGAGCAGGTGATGTCACGTTATCCGTTCGAACTCTCCGGCGGTATGCGTCAGCGTGTGCTGATCGCCATGGCATTTTCCTGCGAGCCGGAGCTGATTATCGCCGATGAACCGACCACGGCGCTGGATGTTACGGTGCAGCGTCAGGTTTTGCGTTTGCTCCAGCGCAAAGCCCGTGCCAGCGGAACCGCCGTGTTATTTATCACTCACGATATGGCCGTGGTGTCCCAGCTTTGCGACCGGGTTTATGTGATGTATGCCGGACATGTGATTGAAAGCGGCAATACGACGGATGTGATCGACACGCCGTCGCATCCGTATTCCATCGGATTATTACAGGCCGCGCCGGAAAACGGCGAGCCGCGCAGCCTGCTGAAAGCCATTCCGGGCACGGTGCCGAATCTGGCCAAACTGCCGCAGGGCTGTGCGTTTCGTGGCCGCTGCAATCATGCCGATGACCAGTGCATACAGACACCGGCGCTGGCCCCGCTGCCGCATTTTCCGCAGCAATCTGTTGCCTGCTGGCATCCGCAGCGTCATGCCGGCGAAATCCACATTCAACGCATTGAGGAGCATTCCTGATGATGGCTGAGGCACTGGTAGAGTTGCAGGATGTGCGCGTGCGGTTCGCGGCCAGTTATAACTGGCGCGGCAAACCCACCAGTTATGTGCACGCGCTGAACGGGCTGGATCTCAATATTATCCGCGGCGAAACGCTAGGCATTGTCGGCGAATCCGGTTGCGGGAAAAGCACGCTGGCGCAGTTGCTGATGGGGCTGCAAAAGCCGAGCAGCGGCGAAGTGCACCGCGCACGCCATGACAATTCCTGGTTCGGTTCAGGCATGCAAATGGTGTTTCAGGATCCGCAGTCGTCGCTGGATCCACGTCTGCCGGTCTGGCGGATCATCACCGAACCGGTGTTCGTGCAAAAACACAACAGCAGCCGCGAGCGTCGTGAACTGGCTGCGACGCTGGCAGAGCAGGTGGGGATCCGCAGGGAATACCTCGACCGTCTGCCGCATGAGTTTTCCGGCGGTCAGCGTCAGCGTATTTCTATCGCCCGTGCGCTGTCTTCAGAGCCAGACATCATCGTGCTGGATGAGCCGACCTCGGCGCTGGATATTTCAGTGCAGGCGCAAATCCTCAATTTGCTGGTGGAACTGCAACGCCAGCGCAACCTGACTTATGTGCTGATTTCTCACAATGTGTCGGTTGTTCGCCACATGAGTGACCGCGTGGCGGTGATGTATCTCGGGCAAATTGTGGAACTGGGCACTGCGGAAAACGTATTGTCCGAACCGCAACATCCTTACACCCGTCTGCTGCTGGATTCGGTTCCCCGCGCCGGTCGTCAGCTTGATGAAGGGATAGTCGATAAGAAAGGTGAATTACCCAGCAACCGTAACCTGCCGATGGGATGTTACTTCCGCGAACGTTGTCCGCTGGCCGGGGATGGTTGTCAGATGCCGCAGGATCTTGTGCATGGGGTGGGCGGCGTGGTGGCGAGGTGTCATCGGGTTATGCCGGAGCGGGTGTAGTTTTTAGCTCCTCCCCTGCGAAGGGAAGGAAGCACGCCAGTTAAATCTGACCAGAGTTTGGTTTTAGCTCCTCCCCCTGCGAAGGGGGAGGCGGGGAGGGGGTATTAATGGCGAAAAGATTGTTGAAGTATCCGCCGGGTAAAAACGTGCCAAAGCAAACTTCAACGCTATGATTTCTCTGTAATACCCCACCCCAACCCTCCCCTTCGCAGGGGAGGGAGTTGACCGGTTTTCTCCTCCGGTCAGGTGAGAAAGGGACAACTTATTTTCGTAAAAGATCTACTGTCCTCCCCCAGTCAAACGGCTCCAGATCCGTATATCTGACCCCCTTCGCGGCCAGCGCATCCACCAGCCCCTGCTGGGCAAGTACGGTTCCCCGGCTCAGGTTGGGCGCGACGCCGACGTCTTCCAGTGTTTTCACCACTTCACGCATTTCCTCGGCGCGGCGCTTGCCGTGTTCAGCGATGCGGCTGATAAGATAATGCGGAAACGGTCCGTCCCAGCCCAGTGACGGAAAGCTGGCGTGCAACGAGGCGAGCACTTCTTTCTCGACGCCGTACTGACGTGCGGCACTCAGACATTCGGCGGTCAGCGCTTCCAGGCCTTTTATCATCACACTGCGGCACATTTTTATCGCCGAGGCTTCTCCGACGGTGTTGCTGTGAACTTTGCTGTTAAATCCGGTTTCATTCAGCCATTCATTGATCGCGTAAACATGTGTGCCGCCCAGCAGTAACGGGGTTTTCAGCCTTGCAGGCGGATAGGGGGCCATGACGGCGACATCAATGTAATTGCCACACGCCTGCTCAATCAGCGCCATCGCTTCGCGTTTGGTGTGCGGCGAAACTGAATTCAGATCGAGAAAGAACTGACCGGGTGCGAGATGCCGGGCGACGGCACCGGCTACATTCAACGCTTCGGCGGCGGTCACAGCGGAGAAAATGATCTGACTGCCTTTCACGGCGTCTTCCAGTGACGGCGCAAAATGCACTCCGGCGTCACGGGCGCGCTGCCGGATAACCGCTGAATCTGTCAGCTTATCAAACGCCACGATATCCGGTGCCGGATTTTGCTTTTTCAGATCCGTTGCCAGAATGGTGCCCACTTCGCCGAGGCCGATGAGGGTAATGCGGGTCACGTTATTCATGATGAGATCCCTGTTGATCGTCCTGATGACCGTCCCAGATGCTGGCGGGGATGGCGACACGGCCTTCAAAAATCAGCCTTGCGGTACGTAACAGGGCACAGCCAGCCAGCCGTTCTGCCCCTGTTTTTGTCGGATCGAGTTGTAATTCCACGCTGAATTCCCCGGCCGGATGTTCCACGCTGATTAACGGCGTGTTGCCGGACGGCGTATGTGCCAGCCCATCGGTGATGCTGCCGGGGATCAGGCAGGCGCTGGCGACGCTGACCGCGCCGAGTACGCCAATCGAGGCGTGGCAGCGATGCGGAATAAACGTCCGGCTGGAGATGGCACCGCCATTTCGCGGTTCGGCAATTAATGTCATTTTTGGCACGGTGCGCTGCGTGACATCGCCGAGTTTCATTTTCGGGCCCGCCTGTAAGCGGATGGATTCGAGGCGTTTTTTCAGTTCCGTGTTTGCATCCAGCTGTTCACGGCTTTCATAACCACTGCACCCGAAATCGGCGGCGCGCAGCAGAATAACGGGCATGCCATTGTCGATGCAGGTGACGTCGATACCGTCAAACGTGTCACGGGCGTTACCGGTTGGCAGCAACGCGCCACAACTGGAACCGGCGATATCGGCAAATTCCACGCTGATTTTGGCCGCGGTGCCCGGTACGCCGTCAATGCGCAAATCACCCTGATAGCACACCTGACCCTCTTTTACCGGCACATGCGCGGTCGCAATCTGGCCGGTGTTTTCCATGAAGATCCGCACCGGGGTAATCCCTTCAACCGCGCTCAGCAGTTGCCTTTCAATGGCGAACGGGCCAACGGCAGCCAGGATATTGCCGCAGTTTTGTCCGTAATCCACCACGGCTTTATCGACATTAACCTGCGCAAAAAGATAATCGACGTCGGCGTCAGGGCGTGCCGAAGGGCGGATAATCGCCACTTTGCTGGTCAGCGGATCGGCGCCGCCAAGGCCATCAATCTGGCGCGGATCGGGGGAACCCATCACCGCCAGCAGCACATTGTCGCGTAAGGCCTGCTCGTGCGGTAAATCGTCCGCCAGAAAAAATGCGCCTTTTGACGTCCCGCCGCGCATCAGCAGGCAGGGGATTCGGGTCTGCGGCATATCGGCTCCTCAGCGCCTTGCGGCATTTTCCAGTTCTTCCAGCGAATCGAAATACTTCAGGCCTTTTTCTGCCAGACGCGGACGCATATTGTAGATATCCAATCCGAGTTCACCGTCAGCCATCCTGGCACGTTTGCTTTCTTCCAGGGCTTCCCGCTCACGGCTGGCCTGTGCCACTTGTGCGACCTCTTCGCGGGGGATGACCACAACGCCGTCATCATCGGCCACAATGGCATCGCCCGGATTCACTAGCTGTCCGGCGCAGACAACCGGCACGTTCACGGAGCCGAGCGTTTCTTTGATCGTACCCTGCGCGTGAACGGCCCGTGACCAGACGCGGAAACCCATATCGCGCAGCGTTTTGGTATCACGCACGCCGAGATCGGCAACCAGCCCGACCACGCCGCGCGCTTTCAGTGACGTTGCCAGCAAATCGCCGAAGAAGCCGTCAGAACATGGCGAGGTTGGCGCAACCACCAGAATATCGCCCGGCTGACATTGTTCGACTGCGACGTGGAACATCCAGTTATCGCCCGGTGCGGTGAGCACGGTGACGGCGCTGCCGGAAATCGCACAATCCTGCTGTATCGGACGGATGCCCGCATCCAGCAAGCCTTTGCGACCCTGCGCTTCATGTACCGTCGCCACGCCAAAACCCGCCAGTGCCGACACATCTGCTTTATTTGCCCGTGGAATATGGCGAATCACGACGCCTTTTTTGCCGACCAGACTCATGCTAAATCCTCCGTCACTCGCGGGAAGAGGCTCTGATAGCCTTCGCCGTAAACGATGTTTTTGGTGCTGGTGATCCCGACGTTACGTTTGGCCTGCACGCCGCGCTGTTGGGCGACGCGGGTATAGTATTCCCACAGATGTTCCTGACCGGCCATGCATTGAATGGCCTGATATTTCTTGTCCCAGACATCAGTGATATCGAGCAGAACATCGGGTTTCCAGTCGCACTGTTCCGGCTGATGTGGTTCAAAACAGTAAACCGGGGGTGCACCGACAATGGTTTCACCCGGCTTATAGCCTTCTGCCTGCGCGATAATCCGTGCTTCCTGAGCCAGATGCGTCGCCATCGGGTGATCGTAGTTGTACGGGTCTTTCAGCGAATGGGTCAGCACAAAATGCGGCTGTACGCGGCGGTAAACATCAGCCAGACGGAACAACGACTCCTTGTCGGCGCGCAGCGGATAATCGCCCATATCGAAAAACTCGACACTGGCCCCGAGGATTTCGGCGGCGGCCATGGCTTCTTCGCGGCGTGATGCTTTCACGACTTCTTCGGTCATATTGCCTTTGCGCCACAGTTTGGCAGACTCACCGCGTTCACCAAACGACAGGCAAACGATGTGCACGGCGTAACCGGCCTGAGTATGTCTGGCGATGGCGCCACCCGCACGCCAGACGAAATCGGCAGAGTGGGCACTGACGACTAATGCACTTTTAGTGTTCTCTTTTTTTGGCTGAGTCATGGAGATGTCCTTGGTTTTTGTTCTCAAAATGTCTGAGTTCCATGCTGTCAGTCTGAGTCTGCGACGGGTAATTCATTTGATTGCAGGGGGTATGCGTTTTATTTATATTGCAGGGAAAGGTCACGCAAAAAAAGCTGAAAGGAGAAGGGGATGGCACAGTCGCAGATGTTGAGTAACCTGATGCAAATCAGAGCATTTTGTCAGGTGGTCGACCAGGGAAGTGTATCCCGCGCGGCTGATGAACTGTACCGCACACAATCTGCGGTAACACGGGCGATACGGGATCTGGAACAGTCCCTCGACGTTCCGCTGTTTGAACGTCATGCCAACGGCATGCTACTGACGGATTTCGGTAAATGCGTGCTGCCGCGTGCGCGACGTGCGATTGCCGAATTGCGGCAGATCCCCTCACAGCTGGCGAAATTACAGGGCAAAAGCGGGCAAAGGCGCGGGGATACCGAACCGCTGTATCTGTTTAACGTCCGGCGTCTGCAAATTTTTATCTCTCTGTGTAAAACCCGGCATATGCAGACGGTCGCCACGCTGCTCGGCCTCAGCCAGCCCGCGGTCAGTGCTGCGCTGAAAGTACTGGAAAACGGTGCCGGTGTTGCGCTGCTGGAACGCACACCGCATGGCATGATGCCTTCACTTGCGGGGCAGGATATCGTGCCGAACCTGCGTCGTGCGCTTAATGAATTGCGTCATATTCCCGCCGACATTGCCGCCCGTCGCGGTGTGCTGGAAGGCACTGTGCAGGTTGGCGCTTTGCCACTCGGGCGCACGCGCTTACTGCCGCAGGCGATTATCGGCCTGACGCAGCGCTACAGCGGCGTGAAAGTGGTGACCAACGAAAGTGCCTTCAGCGCACTGGCGTCCGAGCTGCGGTCCGGCGAAGTGGACTTTATTTTTGGCGCGCTGAGATCCCGTGATTATGCGGCTGATATGGCAACAGAAACATTGTTTACCGAAAGCATGGTGATTCTGGCGAGAAAAGGACATCCGTTGCTGGCAGAAAATGTCACGCAGGAAACTCTGCGCGAGGCGCGCTGGGTGTTGCCGCGTGCTGAAACCCCGGCAAGACACCTGCTGGATAACAGTTTTGCCGCCATGGGGATACCGCCGCCGGACCCGGTGGTGGAAAGCGGTGATCTGGGGATTGTGCGTGGGCTGCTGCTCGGTTCGGACATGCTGGCAGCAGTATCAGCCCGCCAGCTTGAGCATGAGCTTGAATCCGGCGAACTGGTTAAACTGCCGCTGGATCTGGCCGATACGCACCGCGCCATTGGCCTGACCTTCCGCGCCGGAAGTCTGCTTTCACCTGCCGCAGAGGCGCTGGTGATGGAGATCAGAAAAGTGTGTGGCAACCCCATTTTCATATGAAAATTTTGATTACGGGTAATTATCGTGTGTGAAATATGAACGATGTTGTTATGTGCTTTGGGTTTTGGGTCATTATTATCCTTAATACAAACAGGATGAATTCCGGTTCGTTGTATAAACAAAATACCTGTATCAGATCGCCCTCGTTTTACAGGCTCTGTCAGTATTGGGAATTCTCTAATTTTTAAGACAAGGTTACGTTTGTGTCTGTTTTGTACATGAATGGCCTGTCATTTTAAGGTAAGATGTCCGCCCTTGTGAAGGGAATGCCTGTTTTTTGATAAACCTTGTATAAATATGTGTTGAGAAATAAAGGTTGAATATTGCTCTCGCGGTTTGAGGGCTGTGAAGAGACTGGACTATGATAACTAAAGAAAAAGAAGTTATTAATAAAAAGAAAATAGTGCTTGTGACAGATTTACTTATCGGGCGTGGCGGCATGGAAAACGTGACCAGCCAGGTAATATCAGCACTCAAAAAGAGTGAAGAGTTTGAGGCGGGTTTTTTCGTCATCAATAGTGGTGAAAAGACGTACTCAAAATCCTGGCTCGATAATGCCGTGCTATTTGAAAGTGTCTGCACACTACGAAATAAAAAAGTAAAAAACTTCATACATACTCTGCGGCTTCTCTTTTTTATCAGAAAATATAAACCAGAACATGTCATTACACTTAATACAATACCCAGCTTAATGGCACGTCGTGCAATTACCTTTTCTGCGCATAAGACTGTTTTATCGACATGGATGCATCTTCCACCCCGGGAGCGGTATCGCCCGCATTATCTGTTATCAGCAGAACATCATTTTGCGATCAGCGATGAAATAAAAAATCAACTGACAGAGTTGGGTGTCGACAAAAATAACGTCGATGTGGTTTTTAACCCCGTGAAAAAAACGGATACGGTTATTTTAAGACCTGAGTCGCTCAGAATCCTCTACATCGGCAGAATACATTTTGAAAGACAAAAGCAGTTAAAAGATCTCTTTGATTCGCTTGCCCGGGTCAATGTCCGCTGGTCATTAGATATCGTGGGAGATGGTGAAGATTTGGCCATATGTCAATCTTATACGCAACAGTCGGGGATTTCTGATCAGATTACCTGGCATGGATGGCAAAGTGACCCCTGGGAATATGTCGAAAATAATATCAAAGAAGTCACTTGCCTGGTCATGACGTCTAATTTCGAAGGTTTCCCGCTTGTGCTGCTGGAAGCGATATCCCGGGGAATATATTGCGTCTCCTCTGATTGTATCAGCGGTCCGTCAGAAATAATTGAAAACAATATTAATGGGCAACTTTATCCGCAAAATGACATTATTAGGCTTTCTCAAATCATTAATAAAATAGGCAGTGATCGGGTATTGCCAGAGCAGGCAGTGATAAAGGAAAGTATCGGGAAGTTTTACGAAGATGCGTATATGAATAATTTTAAGAATATTCTTAATAAGATTGCTGAGGGAAAAGATGAATAGCAAATCTGCTACAGCTCCTTTGAAAATAATTGTAAATGCATCAGTTATTGCTCTTTGCATTTCACTTTCATTGAGCATGTTTATCACCGGATGGCCACAAAAAATATTTTATGTTGTTTCTTACGTCAGTTTTTTTACCACTTTATATGCTATTTACAAAAAGGATATCTCATTTAAGAATGAACATTTTTATCTGGTGATGTTCTTTTCATTGTTTTTCTTAGCCGCTGTCCGTTTTGTCTGGGCAATGATGCTAAAGCATAATGGCATAGATCCCTCGCCGACGAGCGCAGGCATCATTAACAATTATTTAGTAGGGAGCAAAAGGATCCTGCTGGGTGCTTTTGTCATCTTATGCCTTTCTGTGTATGGTTCGCTGACAACTCAAAAAACTATATTCTTAAGTAAAGTAATAATCGTGCTGGGGTTGATTGTTACGCTGGGCTTCGGGTTACATGAACATTTTTATACCGTGAATGACCGGATAAAACTGACGACTGATGCAGCGTCAATGTCCTCTTATATGATTATTTTCATATACGCGGCTTATCTGGGGTTAAGCCGGTTAGAAAATCATCGTTATTCAAAATGTCTGGATTTAGGGGCTTTTATACTGACCTTTATCCTCCTGTATTTATGTGGGACAAGAATTACCATTCTCGCTCTCATATTCCTTAAGCTTACCTTTATATTTTTAGAGTATAAAATAGACTTAAGAAAAAATTGGCAGATGGCGGGGTTGGTCGTGCTCGCTATTGTGACGATTATCGGCATCACCGGGCATCGCTGGGCTCAGGGTATTAATGATATCCAGAAATATGATGTACAAAGTTCAACATCACTGGGGGCCAGGGTGGCGATCTGGGAAAGTGGCATATACCTGTTACATCACCATATTGGTTTTACTACGCCTGATGAGAGAACCACGTTGGCCAGAGCGTTTATCAAAACGCATCATCCGGAAAACACGGAAGGCTATACCAATGTTCAATATAATATGCACAACGAATTTCTTGAGGTCACTACACTTCAGGGATTATTAGGAACGTTTTCCTTATTGCTGCCTTATCTGGTTTTAATCTATGGGTGGGTGAGGAAAGTTAATATTAAAGGCATGGTGCTACCATTTATTGCTTTATTCGTTACCGGACTGACGGATTCAGTGATTCTTTATGATCAGACAGCAACATTGTTTGTCATGTCGCTGGCAGTCTGCTGTATTGGTATTCGAAAATCTGCTGAATAACATGCCTGAAATATAAGGATTCACACTCTGAATCCTTATATTATTTAAGTTTTTTTCCAAAAATCTGCTTTATTTATTCAGATTCACCACAGCCTGTCTGATCGCATATTCATAGCCCTGAATGCCAAAACCGCAGATTACGCCGACGGCAACGTCGGAAAGGAATGAATGGTGGCGGAAGGCGTCGCGTTTATGCACGTTGGTGATATGCACTTCGTACAGCGGCAGGCTGACGGCGGTCACGGCGTCGCGGATGGCGACGGACGTGTGCGTCCACGCAGCGGCGTTGAGCACAATCGCGTCCACTTTGCCACGGCATGCCTGAATGCGGTCAATCAGATCTCCTTCGTGATTGGTCTGGAAGAATTCGATTTTTGCGCCGCAGTTTTCGCCAGTCTGATGACAAAGCTTTTCGATGGTCGCCAGCGTGTCGTGACCGTAGGTTTCCGGTTCACGGGTGCCCAGTAAATTGAGATTCGGGCCGTTGAATACGGCAATGTTGTAGTTCATCAGTGTCTGCCTTTTTTCAGTAATCCGTAAATCCAAACAAATCTTTCGGGGTCTGCCACAAAATCTGCTGGCGGATCTTTTCATCAGGAAATAATTGTCCGACCAGCATCAGTAACGTACCGAGATCCATCCGGTGCTCCGCCCGCAGGAACGGCCAGTCGGAACCCCACATGCAATGCTCCGCGCCGAAGGCATCCAGCAGGGCGTGCTGGTAGGCGTGCCCGTCCTGATACGGGAAAGGCTGACGGCTGAATTTCGCTAAGCCTGAGAGTTTTACCCAGGCTCTTTGCTGGTCAGCGAGGCTGAGCAGTGCCTGAAAAGCCGGTTGTTGCAGCCCCTGCGTGACGTCAGGTCGCCCGGAGTGATCAATCAGCAGCCGTGCGCGGGTACGGTTAATCAGCGGCAACAATGCCAGAAGCTGATCGTTTTGCACCTGAATGGCGGCGAACATATCCAGTTCGGCAAGACGCCCCATCAGGCCGTCGAGATGCAAAAACGGCTCCGTGCCGAGCATCGCGACGTTCATGGCAATTCCGACCACACCGGCATTTTTCAGGTTTACAAGCCGCTCAATGCCGATGTCAAACGGCACCACGGCAATGCCTTTGAAGCGCCCGTTGCCTTTTTGCAGCGCATCCAGCAGACACGCACTGTCGGTGTTATATCCCGAGGTCGGGCCGACAATCAGCGAGTGGCGGATGTTGTACGCCTGCATCACGGCACGGTAATACTCGGTGGTGCCAATCTCGTGACCTTCCGGACGATACGGCGTGTCCGGCAGGTACGGAAAGCGCGCCGGATCAAACACGTGGTGATGGGTGTCGATCTTGGGTTGATCAAAAATTGTCATGCTTTCGCTTTACCTGCTACTGAATAGAGAACTTGCTGATTGCGGGTTTTCTGGAATTCTTCCAGCGATTCGCCCCGCATCGCGGAATAAATATGTAAGTTGGACACACCGACTACCGCGCCGAGTTTTTCCAGCAGAAAGAAACTGACGCCGTAATGGATCATGCCGCGCCAGTCGAGTTCGCGCAGCAGTTGCTGTTCCTCGTCCGTCAGCTTGTTTTCGGTAAACAGCGCATGTTGATCGATAAGAAAACGTTCACGCCATGCAGGCTGGATCAGACGGTGCAGGAAACGGTTGATGCGCAACGCTTTCAGACTGCGTGCCTGGGTGAACGGATAGGTGCCCGGCAGCTTTTCAACGCCCGCCATTTGTTGCGCGATTTTGTCACGCTGGCGCTGTTGCACATCATACGGTGCTTCACGCGACTGATTTTCGAGGATCAGCGTGGCGATACCGGTCATCGACGGCAGGTAATAAGCCTGATGCAGTTTCTTCACATTGGCTGACAGCGCACCACGCATCACCAGCCACATGATCACTTCCGCGCCTTCCATGCCGCCCAGCGTGGCGAATTCGGCCAGCGTCATTTCGGTCAGACGTTCCGGGTCGTTGACGATCATATCGACAAACTGCTCATCCCAGTCCGGGTTGTTAAACCCGCAGCGTTCGCCGTGAACCTGATGCGACACGCCGCCGGTGGCGACAATCGCCACGTTTAAATCTTCCGGGAAACTTTCAATCGCACGGCGCAGCGCCTGACCGAGTTTGTAGCAGCGGCGGGCGGTGGGAATAGGGAACTGTAATACGCCGATTTGCAACGGAACGATTTGTGTTGGCCAGCCGCCTTCATGCGGGAGAAGGGCGGAAAGCGGCGAGAACAAACCGTGATCCAAAGGCTTATCCTGGAAGAACGACATATCGAATTCATCCGCCATCAGGCTGGCACCGATATGCTGCGACAGCGCCGCATGGCCTTTGACCGCAGGCAGGTCACGCGGGCCGCCGCCTTCATCGGCCACTTCATACTGCTCGTCGATACCTAACGTAAAGGCGGAATAGTGATCGAAGAAGAACGAGGTCACATGGTCGTTGAAAATGTAGACCAGCACGTCCGGTTTTTTCTCATCCAGCCATTTTTGCATTGGCGCAAAACTCTCGAAAATCGGCGCCCAGGCGCTTTCTTCCTGCTTGTTATGGTCAACCGCAAAACCGATGGTCGGGGTATGTGAAACTGCTAAACCGCCTATGATTTTCGCCATCTTAAATCCTCAATACTTTTTGTAGGGTAACTGCGACACGCACGTCGCGCCGCATTATTTATGGTGATGAATATGTTTCTAATTATCAGGTGGCTAATCCGGAGACTAGCGGATATTCATGGTGCGCGACAACTCCGGGATGTCAGTAATATCAACGCCTTTGATCATCTCGGCCGGGTGCGCCGCGCGGTGTAAAAGAATGCTCAGCCCTGCCAGCAACGCAGGCAGCGCCAGAATAATAAAGATCATGTTTTGGCCGGAGAAAACACCCAGCAGAACGCCGCCCATCGATGAACTGATAATCGCGCCGCTGCGGCCGATACCGTGCATCCAGCAGACGCCGGTGGCACGCATTTCGGTCGGATAGAAGGCTGGCGAAAACGCCTGCAAACCGGTCTGTGCGCCGTTGATACAGACACCGCTGATGAACACCAGCAGGGCGAGAATATCCGGGCCAAAGTTGCCAATACCTTGCGACAGCAGGCTGACCACGCCCATCATGTAGAAACCCGCAATGACACGTTTGGCGGTGAGTCTGTCCATCAGCCCGCCGACCATCAGGCCGCCGAAAGTGCCGCCCAACTGGAACAAACCGGCGACGATAGCCGCGCGTTCCAGCGAGAAACCGCCGTTACGCATAATGGTTGGCAACCAGCCGTTGAGCAGATAAATCACGAACAGGCCCATGAAGTAAGTGACCCACAACACCATCGTGCCTTTGGCGTAGCCGTTGGTGAAAAGCTGGAATACTTTGGCTTTTTTCTGAATAACCGGTGCCTTGAGCACAAATTTGGTTCCTTCGCTGAAAACACCCCCGGCGCGGGTCAGCACTTTGGCAATTTTTTCTTTCGCGACGTTACGCACCACCATGTACATGGCGGATTCCGGCAGGATCCACAGCAGTAACGGCAGCATCAGCAGCGGCAAAATCCCACCGGCAAAAATTACTGCTTTCCAGCCAAAGTGCGGCAACAGACCGGCCGCGACAAATCCCCCCGCGCCGGAACCGACATTAAAGCCGCTGTACATCACGGTGATCATCAGGCTGCGGCGGCGTTCGGGCATGTATTCCGACACCAGCGTCACGGTATTAGGCATTACCGCGCCTAAGCCGAGACCGGTGAGAAAACGCAGAATTGCCATTTCCATCGGCGTGCGGGCAAAGGTACTCAGCAGGCTGAACAGGGCGAAACACAGAATCGACCACATCAGCACCCGCTTGCGGCCAAAGCGATCCGCGTTCGGTCCGGCAATCAGCGCGCCGATCGCCACGCCAAACATGGCGGCACCCAGGATCGGCCCCATTTCCGCGCGGCTGATGCCCCAGTCTTCGATCAGCGCCGGGGCGATAAAGCCCATTACCGCGGCGTCATAACCGTCGAACATGATGATGATGAAACACAGTGACAAAACCACCCATTGATATTTCGATATCGGGCGTTCATCTATCCACGTTTTCACATCCACGATGGTGTTGTTGCTCATAGGGTACGCTCTCTGTTTTTTTTATTAATATGTGATCGGATTAAAACTTTGAACAAAATTTCACTGACCGGTTAAGCACAGAAAACGGCCGTGAGAGGTTTTTATAAGTATTATTTTATTTATTAAACAGTAAGTTGGTTATTCATTGTTGTGTTTCCTGATAACCAACTTAGGGGCTGCAAAGCATGCTGTCTGCCATAAAATCATTATGCAGGTATGAGTTTTGTTTATAGGGGGCGTGCAGAAAGAGCGGCAGACAGGCTGCCGTCAGGAGAGTTTCATACAAGGGAGGTGAGTCGGGAACGTCCAGCAGGTCAGAATGCTATGCCGGCATATCCCGGAAGCAGTCGTTATCAAGGGTAATTATGGCAATTTTCTGCACCGGGCCACGCATGTTGACCTGAAAGTCGCCGCTGAAACTGATGGCGAGTTTTCCGCCCGGCATCTGTACCGTGACATGGTCATCCACCAGCCCGAGTTTGCGCATCGCGCTGGCTGCCGCGCAACTGCTGCTGCCGGAAGCCAGCGTATAACCCGCGCCGCGCTCCCAGATGCCGATGCTGATATTATTGCGATCAAGAACTTGCGCGAACTGCACGTTGGTACGTTTCGGGAAAATCGCCAGCGTTTCAATCTCTGAGCCGAGTTGCTTTACTAAATCCAGATCCAGTTTGTCCACCCGGATCACGCAGTGCGGATTGCCCATGGATACCAGCGTCGCACTGAGATTATGCCCGCCCGCGACGATGGGTAGCGCGAGAGCTTCATCGCCTTCTACACTGGCGGGTAAAGCGGCTGGCGAGAATTTTGCCTGCCCCATATCCACGATCACCTGATGGGCGCCGTCGGTGACTTCGCAACGTACTTGCCCGCCCGGTGTATTCACCAGAAACGGCTCATGCGCGACGCGGCCAATATCAAACAGATAACGGGCGTAAATACGCAGACCGTTGCCGCTTTTCTCAGCTTCTGAACCGTCAGGATTGATAATACGCAGGGAGGGGATATCTGCATCGTCATTGTCGATCAGCAAACCGTCGGAACCGATGCCGTAATGACGATCGCAGATGCGCCGGATTTGCTGGTTACTGAGCAGGGCGGCGACGCGGTGATGGCAGACCAGATAATCGTTACCCAGTCCGTGATAGCGGTGAAAAATCATAATGGCAGCTCCGGAATTATTTATTATTGTTATAAATATCATTAACAGGAAATACCAGAATTTACTTTTAACCCATGTCTGCCATAAAAAAGGAGTTGTTTATGCAGTCTTTTACCGTCCCCGTTGCATCGCCGCCGCTGGCTATCACCACATCGCGACTGATTTTGCGCCAGTGGCAGGATAAAGATTTTGAACCTTTTGCCGCCATGAACGCGGATCCGCAGGTGATGGAATTTTTCCCGTCAGTGCTGGCCCGTGAAAAAAGTGATGAAATGGCGATCCGCTGTCGGGATTTGATCACTGAACGTGGGTGGGGGATCTGGGTGGTTGAGTTACGTGAAACCGGCGAGTTTATGGGCTTCGTCGGGTTGCATACACCGGGATATAACCTGCCGTTCAACCCGTGCGTTGAAGTCGGCTGGCGTTTACGGGCGGATGCGTGGGGACAGGGTTTTTGCACCGAAGCTGCCCGCGCTGCGCTGGATGCCGGGTTTATTCAGCTAGGGCTCAACGAAATTGTGGCATTTACAGCGCTGCCGAATGTCCGCTCACAGGCAGTGATGAAAAAGCTGGGAATGGTGTGCGATCCCGAAGAGAACTTCATGCATCCGGTGATTGAGGAAGGGCACTGGTTGCGGGAACATTGTTTGTATCGGCTAAAACGGGTCTGACTCCCTCCCCTGCGAAGGGGAGGGTTGGGGTGGGGTATTAAAGATAAATCAGTGGGATACGTGACCACGCAGGCCTTTGTTTCAATACTTAAAACCCCCTCCCTGCCTCCCCCTTCGCAGGGGGAGGAGTTGAAACCAAAACTGTACGGCCATTGCAGGGAAAGGATCAAACAACTAACTCTGCATCCTCCCCAGTACCGATGCCCCCACTAATCCGCCGTCGGTCAAAAATTTCCCCGGTATCAGCAACGGTTCTGCATAAGTGTGCAGCACCCCCCCGCGTACTTTCACATCCAGTGCGGCGATAAGTTCTTTTGCCGAGGCCAGCCCGCCGCCCGCGACGATACGGGAAGGGCCGAGGATGTTGACCAGCAGCGCCAGCGGTTCGGCGACCAGTTCCAGCCAGGCATTCACGGTCAGCGAACAGTCGGGATGCCCGTTCAGCCAGCCGGTGACAATCTCCAGACTGGTATTTTGCTGGCTGTGAAAATGCTGATGCAAACGTTCCATGCCACGCGCACCGCCGAGCATATCGAGGCAGCCAGTCTGGCCGCAGCCACATTTCAGGCGCGGAACGGCGTATTTTTTGTTGTCAATCGTCAGTTCCGTGCGGGTAATCGCACCGTGTCCCCATTCGCCGGTGACGCCGCCGTGACCGCGGACGAGCTGGCCGTTGATCACCAGTCCTCCGCCGACGCCGGTACCTAAAATAATCGCCGCCACGACGGACTGATGTTGTGCGTTACCGGCATGGGCTTCAGCGAGGGCAAAACAATCTGCATCGTTGGCGGCGGTGACCGGGCGGTCCAGAGCAGCACTGAGATCTTGCGCCAGAGAATGTCCGGTGAACGCGGGAATGTTGGTGGCCAGCATTTCGCCGGTTTGGGGGGAGACCAGCCCGGCGGTGGAAATCGCCAGTGGTGTGCCAGCCGGTAAATCAGCACCATACGTGTCGATCAGATTTTGCATGGCGTTAACGAAATCATTCCATGAGGCAACGGGTGTCGGCACTTTGCCGCATTCTTCCACTTCGCCGGAATAACGTGAAACACCAAATTTAATAAATGAACCGCCGATATCGGCGCAAAAAACTGCAGAACTCATGAGCGTGTGTCCAGTAAATCTCGCAGTCCGTCGCCCAGTACGTTAAAACCAAGCACGGTCAGCATAATGGCCAGACCGGGGAACAGCGAAAGGTAAATATTAATGCCGAGGAAGTTCCGGCCATCGCTCATCATGGTACCCCATTCCGGCATCGGCGGCTGCACGCCAAGCCCCAGAAATGACAGGCTGGCAGCGGCGAGAATCACCGTGCCGGCAGTCAGCGTCGATTGCACGATAATCGGCCCGATGGCATTGCGCAAAATGTAATGCACGATAATACGGTAATTTGATAAACCCAGCGCCTGCGCGGCTTCCACGTATTCCATCTGCTTTAAACCGAGCGTCAGGTTACGGCTGAGGCGTGCATATACCGGAATGGCAAACAATGAAATCGCGATCAGCAAGTTCACCAGCCCGCCGCCGAGAATACTGACCACCAGAATGGCCAGCACGATGCCCGGAAAGGCAAACAGCATGTCCATAAACCACATGATGATCATGTCGGTATAACGGCCCGCCATGCCGGCGATAATTCCCAGCGGAATGCCGATAATCATTGCCAGCCCGACGCTCAGTACCACTTCGATAATCGAAATCCGCGCACCATAAATCACTCTGGCGAAGATATCGCGGCCATAATCATCCGTACCGAACCAGTGACTTGCATTCGGAGAAAGCAGGGTATCAATCAGGTCTTGTGCGTAAGGATCGTGACGGGTGATCAATGGCGCAAACAAGCCCATCAGCACGATCAGGCTGACAATAAATCCCCCGAGAGCCACGGCCGGATGACGCCATAACCAGCGGAACAACCGCAACGTGCGCGGTTTGCGACGGGGTAATTGCGTGATAATGGCAGACATTAATCGAACCTTATTTTTGGATTCAGGAAAGCAATCAGTAATTCACCGAGCAGGTTCATTACCACCACGCCGCAGACGGCGACCAGCGCCACGCCCTGAATGACCGGATAATCGCGATAACGCACGGAATCCACCAGCAGGCGACCAATGCCCGGCCAGTTAAAGACGGATTCGGTGACGACTGCGCCGCCAATCAGGCTGCCGAAATTGAGCGCCACAATAGTGACAATCGGGATCAGCGCATTGCGAAACGCATGGCTGCAATACACGGTAGTGGCGGACAAACCTTTGGCGCGCGCGGTGCGGATATAATCTTCCGACAAGACATCCAGCATGCTGGAACGCGTCATGCGCGCCATCACCGCCATGGGTAAAACCGCCAGCGTCACGGAAGGCAGAATGTAGCTTTTCCATGATGTCGCGCCGAGCAGCGGCAGCCAGCCGAGATTGACCGAAAAGGTGTTCATTGCCATCAGCCCCAGCCAGAAGTTGGCGATGGACGCGCCGGCAATCGCCAGTAACATCACGCCAAAATCCGGCCAGCGGTTGCGGTAAACCGCGCCTATCATGCCCGCCGGAACGCCAACCGCTACAGCCAGAAAGTACGCCAGCACCGCCAGCATCAGGGTATACGGCATTCGTTCCCCGATTTCCTGCGTGACCGGCTGCTGCGACTGTAGCGAGATGCCGAGATTGCCATGCAACACATCACCGGCAAAATGCAGATATTGCGTCACCAGCGGCTGATCCAGCCCGAGACGAACGCGCATGGCATCGACCGCTTCCTGCGTCGCTTCAGGCCCGGCCATCAGACGCGCCGGATCGCCCGGCAGCGCGCGGATGGACACAAAAATCAGCATCGACACCCCGATCAGGATGACCGGGAAGGCGATGAGCTTTTTGGCAAGATAGGCTTTCATGGCTATTTTCCACTGTAGATACTGCGGTTATTTTTTCTGTGCATCTTTCACCACAATTTGTCCACCCGGGATCATCGTGACACCTGAAATATTCGTGCCGGTGGCATACAAATCATTCTGGTAATACAACAGCACCTGCGGTGCCTGCTGGTTAATTTCTTTCTGGGCGTCAACGTAAATCGCATTACGGGTGTTTTCATCCAGCATTGAGGCGGCTTTGTCTAACATGTCGTCCAGTTTCGGGTCACTGAAGAAGCCCAGATTTGCGCCGCCGGGTGCGAAGCTTTTGCTGTAATACAGCGGACGGAGTTGCAGATCTGCGCCGTTGGCGCCGGAAGACCAGGAAGCCAGCACCGCACCGGTGTTATCGGCTTTTTTACCGGCCTGATCGGCAAACGCGGCTTTAGTCCACACGCCGCTTTCCATGATCCGCACGTCAAGTTTCACGCCGATTTTCGCCCACATGCTTTGCAGCACCTGACCGATACGGGCATCCTGGCCCTGTACGGCAATCGACATCGTGAAACCGTCAGCCACACCGGCTTCTTTGAGCAGGGCTTTGGCTTTTGCCAGATCCAGCGGATACGGGTTCAGTGTTTTGTCATAACCGGCGGTCACAGGTGCCAGCGGGGAATTCGCCGGTTGTGCGAAACCGGACATGATGGCGCGCACCAGTCCGTCGCGGTCGGTGGCATAGTTCAGTGCCTGACGGACGCGGACGTCACTCAGCGGTTTAAGGTCGGTATTCAGCGCAACCCAGAACACGGCGGCACCCGGGCTTTCATGCAAACTGAATTTAGGATTATTTTTCAGTACGCGGGCAAATTGTGGCGGCACAGGGTTGATGACGTCGGTTTCACCCGCCTGCAACGCCATGTTCATGACCGAAGGCTCAGCGCTCCAGGTCCATTTAATGTCGTCCGGTCCGGCGGCTTTATCACCCCAGTAACCCGGATATTTTTCTTCCAGCACGAATTCGCCGGTTTTGTACTGCACCATTTTGTACGGGCCGGTGCCGACCGCTTTGCTGTCCAGCGTACCGGTTTTATCCGCTGCAGGGCTGACCATCAGACAGGCGCCGGTAGTCAGTAAATTCAGGAAGGCCGGATACGGTTTTTTCAGTTTGAACACGACGGTGGAATCGTCGGTTTTGGTGACGCTGTCAAGGAAGGTGCGCAGACGTCCGCTGGCGGCCAGCCCGCGTTTGGTATCGAGATGGCGGGCAAAGTTGGCGACAACAGCGTCAGCGTTAAACGGTGTACCGTCGTGGAAAGTGACGCCACTGCGCAGTTTGAAGGTCCACACCAGCCCGCTTTCATCGCTGCTCCACGAGGTCGCCAGCGCCGCTTCCGGTTTGAGTTGCGGCGACATGCGCAGCAGACCTTCATACATTGGATCCAGTACCGTGCCGGTAAAGGTCGCGGTCTGGTTGCCCGGATCCATACTGCGCGGCGCTTCGTTTTGCATCACGTTCAGCGTGGCGGCAAACACCGGCAGCGAAAACGCGGCGAGAAGGGCGCTGCTCAGCAGCGTTAACGGTAAGGGACGCCGGATATAACGGGTAATCTTCATGTTCTGCCCTCTGCGTGAAAAATCGGATTAAGTGGCTCTGGCTCAGTCTGCCGGTTGAGTAAAACGCCGGTTTTAATGACAGTTTGTTTTAACAAAGAGATTTAACAAATAGTTCATATGAAATACTTATATCGGAACATTTAGTTTAATTTGTGAACTAATTGGCATTGATATATCCATTTCTACCGTTTAATGTCAATGCAGATGAGCGAAAACTGAGAGCGCCAAAACGAATATGCTAACAACTTTGCAACGTCAGATTTTGGGCGCAGTGAATGCCGCAGGCGGTTTAAGCCGTACCGAACTGGCGCAGTCCTCAGGAATGAGTAAAGCGGCTATCGGCGGCGTGGTACGCGAGATGATCGAGGCCGGTTTTCTGCATGAGGCAGAAACGGTGCCGGGCAGCGGACAGGGGAGACCGTCGGTACGTCTGGTCGTGCATCCTGACGGCGCGTGGTTTGCCGGTGTTTCTTTGCTGCAAAATCCGGCGCAAATGGCCCTGATCAATCTGCATGGCGAAATACTTTCGCGGGTGTCTTTTGCTGCTGATGCGGATCCGCAACAACTGGCAGCCAATATCGCCAGCGCCTTACCGGCGTTGCTCGAGCCTCATCCCGAGGCGGCAAAAAAGCTGGTCGGGCTGGGCGTGACGCTATCGGGTCTTATCGATGAACATCAGTCGACCTGCGTGCAGTCGGCGTTGCTGGGCTGGCGGGATGTGCCGCTGGCCAGGCTGATTTCGCAGGCGACAGGCATGGACGTGGCTATTGAAAATGACGCCAAAGCGCTGGCGGTAAGCGAGAAAAGTTTTGGTCAGGCGCGGGATCTGAGCAGCTTTACGCTGGTCAGCCACGGGGCGGGGATTGGCAGCGCGCATTTCATCGCCGGGCAATTGCATCGTGGTTTACACGGCGGTGCAGGGGAGATCGCGCACTGCACGCTGGAGCTGAACGGTTCTCCATGCCGCTGCGGCAAGCGCGGTTGTCTCGACACGCTGGCCTCCCTCAATGCTATTGCGGAAATGGCCAAAGCTGAAGGGCTGGATGCTTCCACGATCGGCGGGCTGGAACAACTGGCGATGCAGGGCCAGACGGCGGCAATCCGTATTTTGCACCGTGCCGGTTCTGCGCTGGGCCTGGCGATATCGCATCTGATTCAAATCAATGACCCGGACCTGATCCTGATTGCCCATCAGGATGCCGATTTTTCCGGGCTGTTCGGCACGGTTGTACATCAGTCTGTTGAAGCCAATGTGTTGCCGGGCAACGCCGGTAAAACACCGGTTCGTACTTTTACCCTAAACGACGACACCTGGGCGCGCGCGGCGGCGAGTATAGCCGCACATCGCTTTCTGGTTGGTCTGAAGCCTGTCTGAGGAATGAGCAACATGCGTATAGCGGTCAGCGGTATCCATATTGAATGCAGCACTTACAATCCGGTGCTTAACGAGGAAAAGGATTTCACCGTCGTGCGTGATGCGCAGTTACTGGCATCACCGCGCTTTCGTTTTTTGCAGGACTATCCTGCGACGTTTTTACCGACCATTCACGCCCGTGCTATTGCCGGTGGTCCGGTAGCGCGTGCGACGTACGATAAATTCAAAGCGGAAATGCTGGCGGGTCTGGAGGCGCGAAAACCGTTCGACGGTTTGTATCTGGCGATGCACGGCGCGATGTATGTTGAAGGGCTGGAGGATGCCGAAGGTGACTGGATTGCCGCGGCGCGTAAAGCCGTCGGGCCGGATTGCCCGATCAGCGTCAGTTATGATCTGCACGGCAACGTGTCACAACGCATTATTGACGCCATTGATATGTTTTCGACCTACCGCACTGCGCCGCATATTGATGTGGAGGAAACCATGCGCCGTTCTGTCGCCATGCTGGTAAAGCATCTGCAAACCGGCGTAAAACCGACGCTGCTGTGGGTGCCGGTACCGGTGGTGTTACCCGGTGAGCGCACCAGCACGGAAGATGAACCGGCAAAAAGTTTGTACGCCCGTTTGCCGGAAATGGATGAAGTTGACGGCGTGTGGGACAGCTCACTGATGGTGGGTTATGTGTGGGCGGATGAGCCGCGTGCGACGGCGGCGGTGATCATGACCGGCACCGACCGTACTGGGCTGGAGCAGCAGGCCACTCAACTGGCACAGGCTTACTGGGACGCACGGGAAGATTTTGTGTTCGGCTGCGAAACCGACACCGTTGAGGCCTGTGTGAAAAAAGCGATTGCCAGTGAAACGCGGCCGGTGGTGCTGGCGGATTCCGGCGATAATCCGACAGGTGGCGGTGTCGGTGACCGCGCGGATGTGTTGCAGGAACTGATCAAACAGTATGCGCAGAATACCATTGTGGCCGGGATTGCTGATGCACCGGCAACCGATGCGGCATTCAATGCCGGTGTCGGGTCAATACTGACGCTGACACTTGGCGCGTCGCTCGATCATTCCAGCCCGCAGGTGAAAGGTGAATTTGAAGTCGTCTTTCTGCTTGACGCACTGGCACCGTCTGACCGTCAGGCCGTGCTGCGCATTGGCGGAATTGATGTGGTGGTGTCGGCGCGCCGCCGCCCGTATCACAACATCAGCGACTTTACCGTGCTGGAACTGGATCCGCATACCGCAGACATTGTTGTCGTGAAATCCGGCTATCTGTCACCGGAACTGGCACCGATTGCCAGCCCGAACCTGATGGCGCTGTCGAATGGCGTGGTCGATCAGTTTGTCGAACGCCTGCCACGCCATCGCAAACCGCGTAAAACTTTCCCGTTTGACCGTGACTTCAGCTACGTGCCGCAGGTGCAGCTTTCCTCCAGGAGCAAATGAAATGACCCCGACCACCGGACAACCGGAAAACCGTCAGCCCGTGCTGAGCGTGAAACATCTCACTACCTCGTTTCGCGGCGAAGACGACTGGCTGCCGGTGGTACGCGATTTGTCGTTTGATGTCTATCCCGGCGAAACGCTGGCGATCGTCGGCGAATCCGGTTCGGGAAAAAGCGTGACGTCGTTGTCGGTGATGCGCTTGCTGAAAGCACAAAGCAGCCGGATTGAGGGTGAAGTCTGGCTGAATCAGCGCAGTTTGCTGGCGCTTTCGGATAAGCAGATGCGTGATATTCGCGGCAACGACATGGCGATGATTTTCCAGGAGCCAATGACGTCGCTCAATCCTACATTCAGTATCGGCAGGCAAATCGCCGAAAGTCTCAAACGGCACCGGGGCATGTCATCTTCCGAAGCGCGGGCAGAAACTCTGCGGTTGCTGGAAAAAGTCCGTATTCCCAATGCAACCAAAAGGTTTGATGAATATCCCCATCAGTTTTCCGGCGGCATGCGCCAGCGCGTGATGATCGCCATGGCGCTGGCGCTGAAACCGAAATTACTGATTGCCGACGAACCCACGACCGCGCTGGATGTGACCATTCAGGGACAGATTCTGGACCTGATTAAAACGTTGCAGGAAGAAGAAGGGATGGCGGTGTTGTTTATCACGCACGATATGGGCGTGGTGGCGGAAATCGCTGACCGCACGCTGGTGATGTATCGTGGTGAAGCGGTGGAAAGCGGGGTGACGGAGGATATTTTCCATCGCCCGCAACATCCTTATACCCGTGCTTTGCTGGCCGCCGTGCCGAAACTCGGGTCGATGCAGGGGCGTGACTGGCCGTTGCGTTTTCCGCAAATCAATCTGCAAACCGGTGAGGCAAGCGTGCCGGGGGAAGTGGCAGGAACGGTCGCTTCGGGGCTGACGCCATTGCTCTCGGTGAAAAATCTCAGCGCACGTTTCCCGGTGTATGGCGGCATCTTCAGCCGTCAGGTCGGTGCGGTACATGCGGTAGAAAACATCAGCTTTGATTTATTCCAGGGTGAAACGCTGTCGCTGGTGGGGGAATCCGGTTGCGGAAAATCCACTACCGGCCGCGCGGTAACACGGCTGCTGAAACCACACAGCGGCGCGATTGATTTCGACGGTTTTGATGTGATGAATCTGGGCAAGCGCGATATTTTACAGATGCGGCAGCGGATTCAGATGATATTCCAGGATCCGTTTGCCAGCCTGAATCCGCGTATGCGTATTGGTGACGCGCTGATTGAACCGATGCTGCAACATAAACTGCATAACCGCAGCGATGCAAAAGAGAAAGCCGCGTCGTTACTGCAAAAGGTCGGATTGTCGCCGGACATGCTGCGCCGCTTTCCGCACGAGTTTTCCGGTGGTCAGCGCCAGCGGATTTGTATTGCGCGCGCGCTGACGCTCGATCCGAAAGTGATTGTCGCGGATGAATCAGTCTCCGCGCTGGATGTGTCGGTGAAAGCGCAGGTGGTGAATTTGCTGCTCGATTTGCAGGAAAGCATGAATCTGTCGTACCTGTTTATTTCGCATGATATGGCGGTGGTCGAGCGGGTGAGTCATCGCGTGGCGGTGATGTATCTCGGGGAGATTGTGGAGATTGGCCCGCGTGCGGCGATATTCGATAATCCCCAGCATGCCTATACACGAAAACTGATGGCGTCAGTGCCGGTGCCGGATCCGTCGCGCAGAATGCTTAAGCGGCAAATGCAGGTCGATGAGCTGAAAAGCCCGGTGCGCGATAACGGCTATATTCCGCCGCAAAGGCAATATCAGGAAGTCTCAGCAGGGCATTTTGTTCAGGTTTGATAGTTAACGGCCCGAACCTTCGTGTCGAAGATTCTTCATCCTTCCCGATTTGAGTTTTTATTTAGTTTGGGATTTTTCGGAAGGGGCGGTTGCATATAGAAGATGGTGGTGGGGGAAGGATTACTCGGCCACTGGCCTCGCCCTGCGGGTCGTTGCTGCGCAACGCTGTCTCGCTTCGCTCGGCTCGAACCTTCGTGTCGAAGATTCTTCATCCTTCCCGATTTGAGTTTTTATTTAGTTTGGGATTTTTCGGAAGGTGCGATTGCACATAGAAGATGGTGGTGGGGGAAGGATTACTCGGCCACTGGCCTCGCCCTGCGGGTCGTTGCTGCGCAACGCTGTCTCGCTTCGCTCGGCTCGAAC
>NZ_JBEPKE010000014.1:0-42158 GCF_040544515.1 Rahnella sp. 2050
GGGCTTTTTAAGCTTTTCAGAGATAAAAAATCTTTCTTCCCGAAGAGATTTAATGTTTTTTTATTTGGGTTGATTTCTTCCTGTATTACGGGGAAGTATAAGGGTGAAATACTAATGTTCCCTGAAAAATTATCAAATTTCCCATTGCGAGCAGCAATATCATCAAAAGCGAACGTTGCTCCAACCGCTGTACCTGGTACCAAATCTTTACCGAGATGTGTGGCATCAGTATATTCAATTCCGAGATTAAACTCACTCAATGTCCATTCACATGACCCTCCACCCTTCATTGCTACTTTTGCATGCCAGTCATTACTGTTCCCCTGTTGCAAGATAGGGACTTTAACACCATTGTAACTTGGCTTTTCTTCTCGGGAACCATCAACTCCGTTTATGCTAATTTTCATGCACTTATGAGAAATGTAAACGACCTCAAGTGGAAACGGTTTTGTATAGGGTGAAGGATTTTTGATTTCCACATTAACCCATTGTGTATCAGTCGGTGGTGATAATGTACGGTCAGCTTTGCTGGCGCAACCGCTGCTGAATAGCATTGGCAGAAGGATTATTAAAATCTTTAATCGGTCAATCATTGTTCAATCTCCTCTTCTCCGTAAAGGGAAAATCTTTGCATGATAATATTACCTTTTTCAGAACTTAGAGTTGGAGTAATTGACACTTTTAGTAATTCTTCAAGTTCCAAAAATAATCTATTTCTTTTTAACTCATTTTCAGGTATTTCAGTGAGGTTCTCATTTATTTGATTTTTAAAGGCTTCGATTCTATCTTGATGCTCGCTAAATGAATCCCCTAGACTTAATTCTTCCTGATAAATTAATTCAAGCAATTTATTGTTAATATATGGCATGTAAGAAGTCATGAAATGTTTAAATATATTAAGAGCTGTTCCCCTCGCAGGATTTGTACCTTTAGGGAAAAACTCCAGCAAGTCTTCTCTTGTCAATTTATTCTTAAACTCTTTTTGTTGTTCACCCGCAGCTAGCGCAGAGCCCTCCGCAAGACAGGGTGCCAGGTATAAGGTTACGCTGAGAGGCAATCGCTTACGAATGGTCATACAATTATGAGGATAGGGTAATGTTACTTTACACTCTTTCCATACCCTACTCTGTGTTGTATCCAGAAAGGCAACTGTATTTCCATGATGCCAGAAGCAGTCTCCCCACTCTTTAAGCTGATATGCACCTAATTCAAGAGTGGACCATACCCCTCCTAATACTACTCCCAATGGTCCCCATAAATTATAAAACCAGTTGTCCAGATTAGCTTCTGGTGGCAACGCTGGGACAGGATCAGTTTCGTTAACGTGTCGGTAATGTGTGATATCAGATAATTGACTCACAGCATCGCGAGTAAAAGTCCTTGGCATTCCGTAGGTGTATAAAATAGGCATTTGCGATTTTAAACTTGCCGCATGTATCAGGGCTAGTGCGCCTCCGAGACTATGACCACAAATATATAAGTATCTACCTTTTATAACTGTCTGCAATTTTTTAATTTCATTTTGAAACTTACGTTCAACTACGCTATATCCATCCCAAAAACCATAGTGCACCTTGCCTTTCGACACCAGCTCTGTGCACTGCAATTTGATATCACACGACTCAGATTCTACTGGGCGGAAAGAACCATCAGCAACCCCGTCCCAGAAACTGGCTGTACCACGCCACGCCACAATGACATTGTCATCATTGTATACATAAAAAAGCTGAGTATCTCCATCGGGTTCTGCTGCTTTTGTAGAATCCATATAGACAGGTGGAAAATACCTTTTGCTAAATGAAACATCTTTGACTAAGGCGTTAGTTGAATAATCGCCCTTATGTAATTGTGGTAATCTGGATAAGTTTTGACACTGATTAATAAAAAAATGGCTAATAGAGGCTTCGTCAATACTACTATCATCCGCATAGGCCAGTGACGCTGCGGCCCCTAAATTAATGGCATTCGCCATCGAATAGTCTTTCTGATGATGCAAAACCAGTTCCCAGGCTCTGAAGGGACAAATCTCAATGACATGCCGTTGTTCAAGCTCATTGGTTCTTATTTTAAAACCTTTAAATGATTTATCTGCAGGGAAATGGAATGGAGGTGGAAAAGGCTCACCTTCTCGCTGTTCAATATCCGGAACCGTCCGGCATAATTCACCAATAACCGCATAATGCCAGATATGCCCGTTTTCTTCAGCATCATTGCGCACGGTAGAATCATTGAGTTCGCGACTAACCCGCAGTGAGCGTTGTTCCATTTCTTTAGCCAGCGGTTGGGCATCGATAAATAATCGTAGTTCGCTGCCATAGCGAGGCTCTATTCTTATCAGGCCAGTTGCATCGCTGGTCCCTTTGAGTTCTTTCTCATAACCTCCTGGCGTTGCGCTGTTTTCTGCCTGCCATGGCATATTGGCGACGGCCTTCCCTTCTTCATCGACCAATTGTATTTCAACCCAATAGGGTTTCTGCTTACCAGTGTATGCATTCTGGTTTTGAGGAGACGCTGAAGTGTATGCTTGTTGCGTTGCCATAGATTTTTTCACTCCCTGTTTTGTTATCGTTATTTCCGTTTAATTCTTAAACGCTTTTTTGTGCAATTTTTAATGAATACACCTTTATTATTTCTGAAACAATGACTGCTAAAATCAAAACTAGCGCACTACTAATGCTGAGGCTTTTGAATAGCCAGGGAAGAAAAGACAACGATGGCGTGAGCAATAACAGGCGGAAAGGGGTTTGCAGATAAATAAAAAAATTAACCCTTTTCCATTTCTTAACTAGAAGAATAAAGGAGAATATAATAGAAATGTTAAGAAGAAGGGATGTGGAAAATATGATAACCGATGAAACGCCATGCTCAGGATAAATTTTACTAAAGGAAAGGATGTCATCTATAAGTGGAATTCTTCCTTGTAGTATATTCAGCCAGACAAATCTCACGATGTATAAAAAATCCATTGCTGCCCAGAACAAGTAGATGTTGTTAAATTTATTTTTCATTTTTATTTGCCCTTGCTTTCATAGATATCATCAGCCATTACCGGCTGCCAGTGCCAGGATTTCCCTTCAGGTGCCCAGTTATCATCACCCCCAAGGAAGGTCTGAGTGACGATCTTTTGTTTACCGTATTTGTAAACAGCCGATTTTTCGATTAACTCTTCTGCAGCATCTGTGGGCATAGGTTTCCATTCCAGGACCATGTCCCTTTTAGTATTCATATAGTCCTTCCCATCAGAACCAAACACTCTTCCTTCATCTCCCATAGACGTCAGGCGATTACCAAGCATAAGACCTGCATTTTTTAAGGCGTGGTAGTCATAGCTTACTTTAACCCAATGTCAGGGACCTTCTGTGGGGATTTCATCAGGAAAACTTACCTGGATACTTGTAGGGGCAACTGAATTTATATCAGGCGTCTTTCCTGCTGCGTCTGAGAATCCTTCAAATATCTCACCTTCACCTGTGGTAATTTTATATTTCGTGAAGGGCTTTATTTCACCGGATTCAGGATCTTTAAGAGTAAATCCTCCGCTATAACCTTTTGGGAATTCAAGCTTAGGAGAGTCGAGACTTGAGGAGCCCATTTTCTGTACATTAGCGGCTTTCAAAAGAATATTACCCGGCGCACCCAGCTCGATATTACCACCGCTAATCTTGATGTAGGCCCCTGCGCAGTTAAGTATCAATTCCTGGCTGGCATTCACCGTCACTTTTCCTTCCGTGCTGGTGATAGTCACATCTTTTTGAGCTGATGCAGCGAGTTCATCCGCCAGTGCCCGAATATCGACTTTGCCATTACCGGCAAAAAACTGCATTCCTGTACTCTGCGCAAATAGGCTTACGGTATCCCGGGCTGAAACTGTGAAGGACTTACCGCTGCTTATATCCGTGTTTCCGCCCGACACCACGGCAATGCTTTCATTGCCCGATGCCACACGTATGGCTTTTGGACTTACGAGGCCAATGCCGTCTGGGGCTGATATGACAATACCCGGAGCTTTCATCTTGCTGAGCGACTTATTCAGTGCCTGCTGGAAATCTGTATCACCTGGCGTTGCCTTTGCTGTTTGTGCTGCTTTCGACATGCTCCGGGCTAGTGTGAGCGCCTGCTCAAGCTGGGCTATCGCATCGTCCATTTCCAGCATTTGACCGCTGGCTCCCGGCTGCGTATCAGCACTAATAAATAAACCCTTCCCGCCGCGTATCGCCCCCCATTTATCGGTTCTCAGCTCAAACCCTTCACCGCGTTGTGTTTTGTTTGCATCGACGTTATGCCCAAGGTTCAGCTGGGTTTTGCCGCCGTATTCCGTACTGAGTTTTATATGCTCTTCGCCGCGTTTATCTTCCATACGCAGCTTGTTATTTGCAGGGGTACGGATAACGTTGCGGGTATTATTGGCTTCTGTCACATGGTCGGTGTGGCGTGAATCGTGCAGGGCATGGGCGATATAAGGGCGGTCGGGGTCACCGTCATGAAACGCGATCGCCACTTCGGTGCCCTGGATCAGCGGGAAGTGAATACCATACACATCGCCACCGTAAGGTTTGGCGAGGCGGACAAGCATGCTTTCCTGGCCCTGTGCTTTATCATCCTGATCGGCATCGAATTTAACACGGTATAAACCGGACGCATCCTGCCAGGCGTAGATATCGTTGGTTTTCGCGCTGGTGACGCGTGCCATCATCGTGCCGCTGACTTTTGGGCGCGGCTTAAGAGCAGGGCGCCAGCACAGGGTTTCGCTGTAAGGGACTGCGCTAAACCCTACATGCAGTGGCGTAGAGCGACTGGCCGAAAACCGTAATCCAGTGATGACGACCGGTGTTTGCCATACAGAAGGAAGTGAAGATGGAATATCGCTATCCATCACAGTCAGAACCTCTAACAAACGCAGTGAAGCATCTGTACTGCTCCCCTGTAATTGAGTTTGTGCAGCCAAAAATCTTTCATGTTCAAGGCGTGCCCAGAAATTACCACTTTCTGGTGCTGGCGTCGTTGCATCTCCACGTGTTAAGTGACGGGGCTGGTACTGGTACACGTCGCCATACGTTATTCCATCCCCATCTCCTCTGGTCATATCCGCTCGAGAAGAAAGCAGAGAAAGTTGAGCCTCACGGTGGTTGTAATCTTTAGCTTGCACTGAGGATTCAACTACTTGATGTCGCTGGGACAGCCCCCAAACAGACTCGACGCCGTTATCGTTCATTCCTGCCGGATTACCCAGCGGAAGTGTTTTACCAAACACATAACAGCTTTGCTTATCTCCCAGAATAAGTACTTCGGTCTGTGTGTCTTGTTGTAATGCAAAAGTATAGAAAATTCCTACTTCAGACATCAGGCGCTCGATAAAATCTCTGTCGCTTTCTCCGATTTGGTTGATTTGTTCACGTATCGGATAACTCTGCTTTAGCTTGAACTCAAATTCCCAGCCTTTAAAATTGTGCTCACATAATATTTGCTCTATGACTTCTGGAATTGATTTATTGAGAAAAAAGCGATGAGTGCGTTTTTGCTTATCTAATAATGCAAAAAAAGGTTCAACAGTTATTTGATAATGTGCTTCATCAGCGGAACCTGACACTCGAGTGAAATTTGTTACTACCCCGTGGACTACTTTTTGAACTTGGGCTGCCGACAGACCTGGCATCAGTGCACCCGCTGTTTGCATTATCAATGTAGTGCTGCGGTTAAGCATTGCTTGCTGGCTAATGTCCTGGTTGGTACTAGTAAAGTCTATTTTATAGCGATATCCTGAGCTTACGAATTCTTGACCAGAAAAAGACTCAACATCCAGGCATGCTTCGCAACCCTGAACATCAAGATGGTAACGATTGAGACTTATGGAAACGGTTTTTTTTGCATCGGATAATGTGTCGGTAATATTCATTGTTCTTCCTCCTGCACTGTATTTATCCGGAAGCAGAAAGATGAGCTCCGGTAATATGCATTCCTTTAAATAGTTAATATTTATAAATTAATCTGGCTGCGTATACTTTTCTTTCCCCAGCGTTAATTTTCACAACGGAGAAACTGACATTATATTCAATGCCACTAATGAATTTATATCCCATCAAAGGTAGGCATCTATTTTTTGCATGTTGTTGACCAGGAATGTTGGCCTTGAATTCTACTTTCTCGCCTGATTTTTGTATTTTCATCTTCTCGTAAATAAAATCACTGTTTATTCCAGGGGCAAGCAAGCAGACTTCTTGCCCGGATTGTCTAACCTCAGCAGGATCCCAGGGGATTTTGTCACCCAAACACCCAGTTAGTAAAAAAACACAGATGATAATTATTTTTTTCATAAAGCCTCCGGGGAGGGGAAAGAACCTAATATATTTTCATACATACGTAAAAGGTCACCTTCTGCATAATAACTATCTTTATTTATGAAATTGTTCCCCCAGAGATCTTGCCAGACGCTGTATCCGAATTCCCGAAGGATAAAGTAGTCTGATACGATGGATGCTTGTTGCTCCATTGAGTAGTCTGAAAGCCGGTGTTTAACCAAATTATAATGATAATCGGCAGCCCAACTGAATAATCCACATATCTTAACCATCATGCCATGTTGGTACTGCCAGACATGACATAATTCATGAAGATAAACATGTTTGCTGTCTATACTTACATTTTTGGCTGAAAAATCAGGTAAGTAATAACCTTCGCGAAAATAGATTTCACCATTTGGTGTCATCGCCACGTTTTTTGACTGTAAACCGAAAGGAAGATAGCTGTCACAATGGATCCAAACGCTTGAGTAATTTATTTGGTTGCTGTATAAGCTCTGAGCTAATGCGATTTCTCCTGGTGTCATTATCCTAAGCTTTCCCTCTCCTTCCGACATAGGTATCTCCTTAATAGAAATTAAAATCGTATGTACTTACTAAACCTAGCGTCATGCCAATTCCCGTAACGAGTCGGGGAATAATTATGAGGAAGAAGTTTTTTATATTCACTTTCACTCGATTCAAAAGTGTTACTCATGTATTAACGGTAATCTAATTTAATTACTATTTTTATGATTGTCTTGGGATTCAATAAAACATGAGTTTTTCATGTGTGGTTAGTAGTAGTTATCCCACCTTTGGTGAAGGTTGGGGAATGCATATCAGTAGATTAAATATCCAATGGTAATTAATAAAATAGAACATTCACCCCAGAAAAACTATATTCGCCATCGGAAATAAAGAAAAATCATGCACAAAGAATCGCTCCGGAAATAACCATTGTTGAACCTATCGCGCCGGCAATTTTATAAATAAAAGTGACTACAATTCTTATTATGTTCATAATGCCTAAATAACAAAAGTTACGGGCAGCGAAGTAAAATCTTTTCCAACAGCACCCCAAAATCCATCGCTATCTACATTGATAGCATCAAGCATGTCGCGTGCAATCTCTTTTGCACCTTCCATAATGATTTTCCCCATTGAGAATCTGGAAACTATTTTACGCCGGATTACCCGGCGCTCCATTACCGATCTTTATTCTGCGGCAGCATCGTCAAATTCCAGCGTGATCCCTTCGTCCTCATCCCAGCCCAGTGCCAGCGCCGTGGTGCGTTGTTGCGATGCCATGCGTTGCAACAGTTGCTGGCTCAGTACCGGCAGGATTTGCTGATTGAGCAGGCTGTCGATGTTGCGCGCACCGGTATCCGGCAGCAGGCAGGCAGCGACCAGCGTGTCGTACAGACTTTCTTCGATGGAGCAGGTCAGGCCATAGTGCTTGTTCAGACGTTTCGCGACTTGTGCCAGTTTCATCTCAACGATAGTGCGCAGTGCGACGGCGTTCAGCGGACGATAAATCAGTGTCTGGAAGCGGGCGAGCAGGGCGGGCTGGAAATGATCGCGCAGGATCGGGCGCAGCAGTTCCTGTAAATCGCTGTCAGTGGTTTCCGGCTGTTCATCCAGCAGTTGCATCAGGTGGTCGCTGCCGAGATTGGCGGTCATCAGGATCACGGTATTGCGGAAGTCGATTTCACGTCCTTCGCCGTCGCGCATAAAGCCGCGGTCGAACACCTGATAGAACAGGTTGATGACATCACGGTGGGCTTTTTCCACTTCATCGAGCAGGACGACGCTGTACGGACGTTTACGCACGGCTTCGGTGAGAATACCGCCCTGACCATAACCGACGTAGCCCGGAGGTGAGCCTTTCAGCTGGGATACGGTATGCGCTTCCTGGTATTCGCTGAGGTTAATGGTGATAAGGGATTTTTCGCCGCCGAACAGGCAGTCAGCAAGGGAAAGTGCAGTCTCCGTTTTACCCACGCCGCTCGGACCGACCAGCAGGAATACGCCCAGCGGGCCGTTCTCGGACGTCAGACCGGTTTTGGCGGCGCGCAGACGTTGTGCCATGTCGGTCAGGGCATGATCCTGTCCGACGACCCGTTTGTTCAGGTGATTTTCCAGTTGCAGTAAATCGGTCTGCTCATCTTTCAGCAGGCTGGTCAGCGGCACGCCGGTCCAGTCGGCAATGACTGTCGCAACGGTGCGGACGTCCACGTCAAGAGACAGCAGCGGGGCGCTGCCCTGCAACTGGGCCAGTTCTTGCTGCAGCGCGTGAATATCTTCCTGACGGCTGATGTCCTGACGGATTTCCAGCAGCTTATGCGTCAGGGCTTTTTCGGCTTCGTACTGCGCTTCGAGAGCGGAAAGCTGGGCATTGAGTTCGCGGTCAAGTTCGCCAATTTTCTCCAGACGTTCGCAGTGGCTCTGGCTGCCCAGCGCGATGTCTTCCAGCAGTGCCTGCTCTTCCATTTCCAGCGCGGTGATTTGCGCCTTCAGACGGGTCAGATCTTCCGGCAGCGTATCCAGACTCATGCGTACACGGGCAGAAGCGGTATCTAACAGGTCGACGGCTTTGTCCGGCAACTGACGACCGGTGATATAACGTCGCGAAAGGCTGACGGCGGCTTTTACCGCTTTGTCGGTGATGTGTACGCCGTGGTGTTGTGCGTAACGGGATTTCAGACCGCGTAACATCAGGCACGCCATCTCGTCGTCCGGCTCATCGACCTTAACGATCTGGAAGCGGCGTTCAAGGGCGGCATCGCGCTCAAAATATTGTTTGTACTCGCTCCATGTTGTCGCAGCAATGGTGCGCAGTTCGCCACGGGCCAGGGCCGGTTTCAGCAGGTTAGCGGCGTCCGCGCCACCGGCCTGATTGCCCGCGCCAATAATAGTGTGCGCCTCGTCGATGAACAGCAGCACCGGCGTCGGCGATTGCTGTACGGCATCGATAACATTTTTCAGACGCTGCTCAAACTCACCTTTCACACCGGCACCGGCCTGCAACAGACCGAGGTCTAAGGTGCGCAGGCTGACAGTTTTCAGGCTGTCCGGCACGTTGCCTTCACTGATGCGCAGTGCAAGACCTTCCACCAGCGCGGTTTTACCGACGCCCGGTTCACCGACCAGAATCGGGTTGTTTTTACGACGACGGGAGAGAATATCCACCATCTGACGGATTTCATTGTCGCGGCCAAACACCGGATCAATCTGACCCGCTTTGGCTTTTGCCGTGACATCCAGCGTGAATTTATCCAGCGCGGCCTGCAGCGCTTCGCTTAACGACTGGCCGGTAACACCAGACTCTGCTTTTTGTGTCGCTGAGTTTTCAGAAAGCGCGGAAGGTGTGCGGCTAAGGCTTTCCTGTTGTTGCAACTCCGGGCGCTCTTCGGACAAGGCATCCAGCACGGGCTTGAGGCGACGGATATGTTCTTCGCTCAGGCTGAACAGCGGCCATAACCCTTCGCAGCGCAGCAGACGCGGTTGCGCCATCAGCGCCTCCAGCAAATTGACACTGCGGATGCTCTGGTTGTCATCCTGCAGTGATGCCGCCAGCCAGCCCGCTTTCATCAGCGATTGCAAATCCTGAGAAAGTTGAGGACGCGAATGTACTGAACGCGGCAGGGCATCGAGATGTGCCAGCAGGCTTTGCCACAGCGCATCCATATCCCATTCATAGCGGCGGGCCAGCACGGTGATGTCGCCTTCGCCCAGTTCCAGCAGTTTGAGCAGCCAGTGCTCAACGGTAATTTCATTGTGGGCGCGGGTCTGGCAGAGCGTCGCGGCGGCTTCCAGCGCTTTCGCGCAGTACGGATTTAAGCGGCGAAGTAAGACAGCTGACTGATGTTCCATGCTAAATTCCTTTTTTAGGTACGCTACCGCCCTTAGCCTTTTCCGTTGCAGGAAACCCAGGCCCATAAGGTCGATGTCCGGTGGTGTTTTTGTTTGCTCAACCGCCAGGCAGCGGCTCAGGAAACAAAAACAGCAGACGGTGAACCGTCTGCTGATAAGGTCTTACGCGGTAGTACGTTCGTTCCAGGAATCGGAATGAATGATGTTGCCGTCTTTGTAGGTCCAGGTGATTTTTTCGTAACGCAACTCGATAGCTTCGAGGTGGTTGTGTTTCTCTTTAGCCGGATCTTTGATGTCGTGCATTTTTGGCGCGACTTTTACCAGCTTGACGTTTTCCAGTTTAGTGTTGAAATACTCCACTTCCTGGCCCGCGTCATTGATGCGATACCATTTGAACTCAGCAGATTTCAGGGTCTGGCCAGTGGTCACCGCTTTGTACAGGTACGGGCTGGAGGAATCGATTTCTTTGGTAAACAGGAACGGGGTGTGAATACGAGTACCCGTCAGTTTGCCGGTGTTGTTATCGGTCGGGATATACAGGTTGTGATCCTGTGCAACCACTTCGATGCTGCCTTCGCGATCTTTAACGTCTACGGAGCCTTTAATGTCCGCACCGCCGTCGTCTTTCAGCCACAGATAAACAGGAATTGCCATGGGTAGTTCTCCATTTCTAAGGTAAACATTCATCAATCATTTGATGAACTTGGGGTTGCTGATGCTTTGCAGGCATCTGCCTGTGGCACCAGACTGATTTCGACACGACGGTTAGCCGCACGGCCTTCCGGGGTATCGTTTGTTGCAACAGGGCGTGTTGCGCCGTAGCCCTGTACGGCAAAGCAGCTTTCGGACACGTCGCCGGTATCACGCATCCAGTTGCGTACTGACTCTGCACGTCTGAGTGATAACATTTGATTGGATTTATCATCACCTGTGTCATCAGTGTGACCCGCTACCACTATCAGCCAGCCCGGTTTGGCTTTGATCCCAACCAGCGCGTTGATCAGCACTTTGGTGGAGCTTGTTTTAAGTTCGGATTTACCCACGTCAAAAAGTGACAGGGAATCTAGCCGGATCGTTTTCGGCCCCTGAACAATTTGATTGATCACCGGCGGAGGCGGAGGGGGGGGAGTCCAGCTATTGATGGCGGTCTCCAGTGGTGCGACCAACCGCATCCCCTGATATAAGCCCAATGACATACGCATTGGTGCTCCGCTGCGCAGCCAACCATCCAGTAAACCGGCGTCGGTGCGTAATTGTTGCTGAGCAATGAGCTTTGGCGAGGAGGGTGTGCCGGTGAGACGGTTATACAGGGCGAGATGGTCACCCACGCTTTGCACCAGACGCTGGTTATTTACAAAAGACGCCAGCAGGGCGAAGAGCAGGAAAACACCACATAGCAGCCCTGCCAACTGACAGGCTTGCATCAGCCGGGAAACGCCATGACGTTGCGGCAGATAGGGCAGCAACACCTCCGGCAATGGCAGGCATTCTTGTGAATGGACAACGCCGGGGGTTAGCGTAGTCACGTCACCTATGTGCGCTTGCCACAGATTGTCCAGACTCCCGGCGACGGGCGTAAAACAAGCACCCCATGCGCAAGGGGTCAGCGAGGGGACATCGCTTTGCTGACGCGTCAGAATGCTGCTGACGTGAGTTTCAAGCCAGGGCAGCAGGCTTTCTATCCAGAAGACCGTGCTCAACCTTTCCTGAGTGTTTCTGATATCCAGTTGCTGGCTCCAATCCATCAGCGGTATGACGCCTGCCCCTGCTTCATGAACCTGAACGTTCTTATTTCCCGGAATGATGGTAAACCACCGCTCAGCCAGGGTGTCTGTTACCACAGGCGGAGATAGCCAGGTGCTGACCCAGACGGGGGGAATTCCAGCCAGCCAGTTTTTGCATTGCACAATGGCACGGTGCCAGACATGGAGTTTTTGTGCGAAGTCGTCCTTATTCTGATGTTGCTCGGGGACTATGGCCAGAAGAATGGAGATCTGGGCGATTAGCGCCGGGCGTTCTGCCGCGAGATGCTTTGCCAACAAAGGCAAGTGCTCTGGAAAAGTGACCGGCAGATACCAGCCCTGACCTGTTTCACGGAAAGGGACCGAGTCGGAGAACAGCGGAGCACTGTCGCCACAAACCAGCACAACAGCGCCCTGAAAATCCTCAGGCGGAAGAACAGCGTCCGAAATATGTGCATGTGCAATTTCATTACGGTGATTTTTACGCCACTGAATATAGCCCGTAGCACCACTAATGATGACCACCAGCATGCTCAGTGCCATACGGCTTCCTGTGCCGAGCGGCCAGAAGCCGAGAATCAGCCATAAGGACAAACAGGTCGCCAGAAGCAGCAGTATTAGCTGTGTTAATCCGCGCATCCGTCAGTGGTTCCCTGTCAACTGAGAGACCATACGTGTCAATTGCGTATTTAGGACGAACCAGAGCGCAATCAGAATCACGATGCCTGCAACCCATGAAAACCAGTAGGTTCTGCGTCCGGAGCGCAATCGCAGCGAACGTGAAACAATGGGCATTTCCTGAGCCGAGGCGAAAGGCGGCACTAACTGATTTAGCTTGCGAACCACATCTTCTCTGCGCTCATCCCCTTGTTCGCGATAACGGCCAGAGAAACCCAACGTCAGCGCACGGTAAAAGCAGGTGAGCACCGCAATATCAGGAGCAGGTTCATGGAGCACATTGCGAATACGTTCCCATAACTCTTCCCCGGCATTCAGAGTATTGAAGTAGCGTGCCTGAAGTGGGTCTTTAAGCCATTTGGTGTTTCCGCTATCGGGTTCCTGGCGGTTAAGTACACTTTCATCTAATAAGGCACATTGCGTATAAAGCATGTGGTCGCAACTAGATTCGCTGAATCCTGCGCGTGATAAGGATTCTCTCGCGCCATCAATCCAGTCGCAGGCGCGGCGGTAAAGAGCCTCACCATCTTCGATTTTCTGGCCGTTACGCAACTGGCTGACCATCAACCAGCAGGGATAAAAAACTTCATCAACAATTGATCCATTTATCTTGCTCATGAGCGCAACACCGCAAATAGTTCAAGTTTGATTTCACCCAGTGAACCTGGGGTATAGAAAGCGCAGTTTCCAGCATCCAGCATTGCCTGGGCGGCAGCACTGTTCAGGTCCAATGCAAAATATTGGTTTTCAAGGCGCAACGGGATAGCGGCCGGTACATGAGACAGCGCCCTCATTACGACACCATTCAATGCCACGTTGACCACGTCAGAAACATCCTCAAAACTCCCTGCTTTGCAGAGCAGCGGGAACTGAGTTTGCAGCAGGTGGTTTGGAATGGATGAGCGCACGGAAAGATAGAAATCAGCGCCGTCGCGCAGACGGGAATCATGCAGCGATCCGGTCCAGAACTGGCCTTCATGCGTCAGTTCAATCGCGACCATACGTGATGGCAGACTGGCTTCGAGCAGGGCATCCAGCAGGGTAAACAGCGGAGGGAAAACGTTTTCCGGCGCATTATGCTGATACAGAGGAATATCTTCTGCCTTATGCTCGAGGGAAAACGTCAGCAGACTGCCCGCCAGACGCACCAGTTCACGATAGAACAGTTCAGGATGGCGGGCAGGGGACTGATAAAGCTCCATCAGCACAGGTTCGGCACTGTTCAGTGCGTTCAGTAACCAGAACAACGATACGTCGGCTACTGCAAAGTCGGCCATTCGCTCATTGCTTTCGCGGCGCATCGCCATCAGGCGTCGACGGCGGGCCTGAAGGCGGTGAATTAAATCACCGAGTTCCGTCAGGACTGCCGGAGAGGACGACAACGAGAGCATTGGCGGAATGAACTCTGCATCCGGTGTCCATTGGCCTTGTGCATTACGCACAAGACGTACAACAGGGCAGGTCAGATACGCGCTGTTTTCCTGATGGGCAAAACGGAGCGTTATCGCATAACGCTGAATAGCCAGTTCTGTCCGTTCATGCCCTGATAACTCCTGCACGGTGACCCATTCCTGCTGCCAACGACGTGGACGTTCACTGTCCTGACCGTCATCCAGATTGCCGCCATTGGCTGAAAGCAGAGGTAATGCCAGCACGACATCAACGCTGTCCCGGTCAGAAATTGCAGATAAATCGCAAGCTGGAGGCAAATTATCCGCCAGCTCGGTATCAATCAGCGTCCCATCAGGAAAACGAACCTTCAGGCGTAAAGCATTCAACCTGGAAAGGGCTAATGAGCCGATGTCGAATGTTGCATCAATCACTCCCCAGGGATTTGCCAGAGCCATATGAGCAACCCTGTCAGACACAAAAGCATCCCAACGGGCTTGTTGCTGGAACTGTTGCGGGGCCAAAAAGGCCCCGTCGCTCCATAATGGGCGATAAATTTTCATCGTTTCTCCGCTTATGCCTTAGCTTTAGGCATCTGAGAAACCAGTGAAAGATTCACGTCCATACCTTCCACCTGGAAGTGCGGCACGGCGTAGAGTTTCACACGGAAGAAGCCAGGGTTGTCTTCGATATCTTCGACGGTCACTTTGGCGTCACGCAGCGGGTGAGAGGCTTGCAGGTCGTCGCCCGGGTCAGTCATTTCAGTGACCAGCGTACGGATCCAGGTGTTCAGTTCCAGTTCCAGCAGACGGCGATCTTTGGTGGTACCGATATTTTCACGCTGAATTAGCTTCAGATAATGCGCGATGCGTGACAGCAGGAAGATGTACGGCAGACGCGCATTGATGCGGCTGTTTGCTGTGGCATCAGCAGTGTCATACAGCGCCGGTTTCTGTGCGGAGTTGGCGGAGAAGAAGCAGGAATAATCGCGGTTTTTGTAGTAAGACAGCGGGATAAAGCCCAGATTGGCAAATTCAAATTCGCGGGTTTCAGGGATCATCACTTCTGACGGGATTTTCACCTGATTGCCGGTGCCGAGATCGTACAGATGGATCGGCAGATCAGTCACTGCACCGCCCGCCTGCGGGCCGCGGATTTGCACACACCAGCCATTTTTGATGAAGCTTTTCACCATGTTGGCCGCAAAGGCGAACGCCGCGTTTGTCCAAAGATATTTCTCGTGATCCGGACCTTTCACTTCTTCAACGTAGTTGAAGCTGCGAACAGGAACGGTATCCGGACCATACGGCAGGCGACCGAGTACGCGCGGCATGGTCAGACCGATATAGCGGGAATCGTCAGAATCGCGGAAGGATTTCCACTTGATGTATTCCGCACGGTCAAAGTAGTTGCCGATATCTTTAATCGCCGCCACTTCTTCCATGGAATCTTTCAGGAAGAATTTAGGGCCGACCGCACCGACGAATGGCATATGCGCAGCGGCAGATACTTTAGAAATGTTACGCAGCAGGGCGACATCTTGCGCCGACGCGTCAAACTCGTAGTTGGAAATCACAGAACCGATTGGCTCGCCGCCCGGTGTGTCATATTCCTGAATGTAGGTATGACGGTACAGGCCGCTCTGGATGATCTCAGGACAATCTTCGAAGTCCTGACGCAGGTCGTCTTTAGATACATCCAGCACTTCGATTTTTACGTTCTGGCGGAAATCAGTACGATCAACCAGGAACTTCAGGCCACGCCAGCCGGATTCAATACGCTGAAATTCCGGGTGATGCATGACCACATCTAACTGACGGCTGATCTGGCTGTCGAGTTCGGCGATATGATGATCGAGCAGGGTTTTGTCCAGCCGTTCAACGGTTTGGCCTGACAACTTCAGGCGCTCAAGGAAGACCTGTACAGCGGCAGTGACACGCTGATCAGCGGTAACATCTGCCAGCGCAGACGTATCCTGAAAATCGTTCAGATCACCCAGTGAGGACACAGGCGTCAGGTTGATTTTATCAAACAGGGAAGCGTATACCGTACCGGCTTCAGGGCGATCCAGAACCGTTGTCTGGCTGGAAGAAGAGTTTTCAGTGTTGACTGACATGAGCATTATCTCGCATTAATCCATTAAGTGGAGGCAATTACGCCTTTGGCGCCAGGGCATTAAGTTCAGTGCGCAGTTCATTGCTCAGCGCAGGATCTTTTAGAATGGCTTCGAGCTCTTTACGGAAGGTGACGTTGTCGAGCAGATTGGATTTGAGGTCACGTAATAAGTTACGCATTGCCAGCATCGCGCGCAGTTGGGGGATCTGACGGGCAACCTGTTCTGGCTCAAAATCTTTCATTTCATTGAAATTGAGAGAGATATTTTCTTCGCTGCGATCACCTGTTAGCGTATTTTCCACAGTCAGGTTCAGTGAAGGGCTGAATTCAGCCAGTACGCTGTTAAAGTTATTCTTATTAATGTTAACTTTTTCGCGTTCAGATAACGGACGGTTCTCTTTTCCATTACTGTAATCACCCATTACCATCAATTTTAACGGTAATTCGACTTTCTTCTGTGCGCCGCCAGTGTGTAGATCAAGTTTTATGTTAACGCGCGTTTTCGGAATTTCATTCTGGAAGCTATTAGACATGCTTATCCCTTACTTATAGAGTGATAAACGCTGCCAATGATTCTTAAAATATGATATTGGCAACCCTGCCAAAACTACATCCTTTTCCGAGGAAAACGTCGGAATAATTCAGGGTCACAAGCGATTCAAAATATTTATGAGAAACATTTCGCAGTGTGTTTTGAATTTTTCTGAAAATAATATTGCAGGTAAATACCTGTGGTGACATTTTAGGTAAATATTACGCAGCATTGACATTTAAATGGTGTAACAAAACATTTCTATTGGTGCGGCGTGACACATTCGCTTATGTTCATTGATATATAGGAGTTTTATCCAAACTTTCAGCAGGCCTTATAGAATGCGGGTGTGACTTAAGTAAAATTTTATGAGGGTATGCAGATTCAAGTGAAAAGTGACAAAAAATAAATTAACTATTCTTTTAAATTGCTTCATTAAAACCATTCAACTTAACTCAGTATCGTATTTAATTCATAATCATTTCTCTATAAAAACAATAATAGTATTCACGGTGGTAATGTTTACAATTAATTTTCAAAAATAGTTCCATGAAAATTTTTTCATTTTTAGTGGGGTTAGTTGTATTAATAACGATAAGCAGGGGGGTAAGTATCCTGCATGAGGTCATATTCATATCTTTAATATAAGTGTTAGCAATAATTTTTTTGGGAAACACTCAGATTACTCACAGGTGTTTTGACTGCAGTAAACGTCTTTAAACATGTTCGGAAATTTCTCCTACGATCGATCATCGTGCCACAAATTGCAGATAGTGCGCTGGAAATATTAAACATTTGAACAGGAATGCCGATAAACAGATTCCCGCTTTATTTTGAGAATCTCCCGATGTCGCTTAAAAAGTCGTCTTTACTTGTTCTTGTTATTCTTTTCGCACTCTTTTTCACCAGTATGCTTTCGAATGTTTGGCTGCTCATCCGGAGTAATCATTCACTGGATGATGTGAACAAGGAAATCCGTGTGGTGCTTTCTATTATCGACCCCATTAACCACAGCCGAACCTCGCGTGTTCGCGTGATGGAATATATGAAAGAAATTGAAAATGGAGACGGTCAGCAGTCAAAATCTGCTCTGGACAGAGTCACTGAGGTCATCGGTAAAGCCGATGCGGCGTTTCAGACGTATCTTGATGTGCCGAAATTGCCTGGTGAAAGTGAACTGGCCGATGAATACCGCAATACGTACCAGGACTATCGCCAGAACGGTATCCAGCCCTTGATTGACGCTGCAAAGTCCGGTGATCAGGTAGCGTTCAAAGCCCGGATCCCTGCGGTGGTGAAACTCGATCGTCAGTATGAAATCGTGTTGGATAAAGTGTTGGCCCTCCATGAACAGTACGCAAAAAATCTTAATAATGTTGCACAAAGTCATTTCAAATTTGGTATCGGTTTGACGGTCGGTTTTGGTTTGTTATTTCTGATCATCATTATCAGTGTTCTGGTGTTAATGAAGCGCTTTGTTCTGCTACCGCTGCTGAGTTCTCGCGATCACTGCCGTCAGATTGCTGAAGGTTATCTCGATACGCCAGTACCGGTGAAAGCCAAATCCCGCAGTGAGATTGAAGAGTTGATGCAGTCGATAGAACATATGCGCCAGTCGCTGACCAGAATTATAAGGCAGGTACGCGACACCAGCCATACCGTGGCGCATGCATCGCAGGAAATCTCCGCAGGTAATATTGATCTGGCTTCCCGCACTGAACAACAGGCCGCTGCGCTGACACAAACCGCCGCCAGCATGGAAGAACTTGGTGCGACGGTAAAACAAAATACCGAAAATGTCTCCCGGGCAAGCAGTCTGACACGTGAAGCTGTCCAAAACGCGCGCGCAGGCGAGAAAGTCGCTCAGGACGTGATTGGTACGATGGGGCGTATTAACAGCAGTTCGAAAAAAATCGAAGATATTACAGGTGTGATCAATAGTATCGCTTTCCAGACAAACATTCTGGCGCTCAATGCCGCTGTTGAAGCGGCACGCGCGGGTGAGCAGGGGCGTGGATTTGCAGTGGTGGCCAGTGAAGTGCGCAGTCTGGCGCAGCGCAGCGCCATGGCAGCAAAAGAAATCGAAAGTCTGATTTCTGAATCGGTGGCGAATATTCGCGAAGGTTCGGATGAGGTCTCGCGCACCGGCGATTCCATTTCAGCGATCATTTCCTCTGTCACTCAGATTAATATATTAATGGAACATATCTCGATAGCCTCTGATGAACAAAGCCGCGGGATTAGCCAGATTGAACAGGCGGTGACAGAAATTGATGGCGTGACGCAACAAAACGCAGCGCTGGTTCAGGAATCAGCTGCCGCAGCGGCCTCGCTGGAAGAACAGGTTCTTCATCTGACCCGCTCAGTATCAGCTTTCAGATTGGCAACAGTGTAATCAGATCGTTGTAATGACATAGCTTATTGAAATAGATGCGGTGATTAGCCGCCTCTATTTTACTCAATAACGTTACCGGAACACCCCCACGGCTTCAACCAGACGGTCGGCCTGTTGCTTCAGACCTGAAGAAGCATTGGCACCTTCCTGAACCTGAATTGAATTTTGATGTGTGATGCGGTCCAGTTCTTCAATGGCTTTAGCAATATCCAGTAATCCCTGATTTTGTTCGCCAGTGGCACTTCGGATTTGCCCGATCAGTGACGTCACATTTCGCACCTGAGAGACGATGTCGGCCATCGTTTTCCCTGCCTGATCAACCTGCTTCGATCCCGACACTACCGTTTCCACACTGCTGTCGATCAGGCGTTTGATTTCGCTGGCTGCGCTGGCACTTCGTTGCGCCAGGCTGCGCACTTCTCCGGCAACCACGGCGAAGCCTTTGCCTTGTTCACCCGCGCGAGCCGCTTCAACAGCGGCATTGAGCGCCAGAATGTTCGTCTGGAAAGCGATGCCATCAATAACATTGGTGATGGTGGCAATTTGTCGCGAACTGCCGGTGATTTCCTGCATAGTGCCGACAACTTCCTGCATAGCATTGCTGCCTTTTTCTGCCGCCGCACTTGCTATCAGTGAAAGTTTGTCGGCTTCGGCTGCCGTCTGTGTGTTGCTTTCAACTGTCGTGCTCATCTCATTCATTGCTGCAGCAGTTTGTCCAACGTTAGCGGCAGTTTGTTCAGTACGTTGACTCAGGGCTTCATTACCATTCGCCAGTGACTCACTGGCCGTGCGGACTTTGTGCGCCTGGTCGTTGACATCATCCACCATCCAACGGCAAATCAATCCGAGCTGGCCAACAGATCGTAACGTCATACCAATTTCATCGACCCGCTCCATTGGCGTGATCGTATGACTCGCGCCGCTGGCAACACGCAAGGTCTGACTGCAAAGCTGTTCGACCGGGCGGGTAATCTGCCATTCCATCCAGAAATTCAGCAACAGAATGAAAAATGCATTGAGTGCCAATGCGGTATTCATCTGTATCACGGGCAGGGTAGTCAGCGCAGAAATGACGAGTGAGTTAAGGACGAGTAAAACCAGCAAACCGCTGCGGATCCGCCAGCGCACAGAAAGTGTTTTTAAAATAGAAAAACTGCGGGTAATGCCGGTACGGATCAACAACCCCCGATGCAAGCGGCGGTTGTTCAGTTCGCCGCGATTCATTTTGTCATAAAGCGCCTGGGTCGCATTAATCTCTGCAGTAGTCGGTTTGGTGCGGACAGAAAGGTAACCTTTGGTTTTACCACCACGAATGATCGGTACGACGTTGGCACGAACCCAATAATGATCGCCATTGCTGCGGCGGTTTTTCACCAGTGCTGTCCAGGGGAAACCCTGTTGTAATGTAGCCCACATATCTTTGAATGCCGAAGGAGGCGCGCACAACATTGTGAGGCTGCCCGATAATATCTTCACTGGCAAAACCGCTAACTTCTATAAATGCATCGTTGGCGTAGGTAATACGGCTTTCGGCATCTGTCGTTGACATCAATGTTGCGTCGTCAGGGTATTGATATTCCCGTTGTGATATTGGCTGATTATTGCGCATAGTGACATTTCCATGGCCAGACTGCGGTTTAAGTGAGATTAAGGATCCTTAACTATTAACATTTCGGCATAAGCAAAATTTTCTTTAGGGAAACATGACGTTATTTATGACGACAATCGTTATTAGGGCGAATGCATACGGGTGAAAACGTCGATTTTTTCGCCAATCCATAACGTATAACGAAGATATGAGTAAAAAATATGCGTTATATCATTATGTCTGTCGATTTTATGAACAACACACAACGGCTGGCTCACCATAATTCCCCTTCATAATCGCTCTATTTTTCGTTATTAGTGATCTGTGTGACTCCAGACTTAATAGGTCTGGAGTCATAAACCTTTTGCCTAAGATCCTCAGGCTTGTTATAACTCCGGCCTGTGATTTTTGAGGTGAATTGGGCAGATGAGTAAGATCGGATCCGTAACAATAGTCGAAGGAGATTTTGCTGCCGGAAATGTTGGTCAGCATGTTTTGGCTTATCTGCAGAATGTGAAAATGACACCGCTTGCCAAACTGGATGATTTTGATGAGGAGGGCAATGCGACGGTCGGGCAGGTGATCAATATCTGGATCCGGCTTTCACTGATCCTGACACGACGTCGGCCAGAAATTGCTGTTTCATCCCTGATGAAACATGTGTTGCCAGTGATCGGCGAAGTGCCTCTGAATAAAATCACCCGTTTACGACTGAACCGTTTGTTTAATGTACTGCTGGCGGACGGGAAAGTTTCAGAAGCAAAACGGGTATTCGCGCTTTGTAAGCAATTTTTTGGCTGGGCAGAAACCCAGGGATATCTGGCACATTCGCCACTAAGTACCATGAAGCGCCGCGACGTCGGCGGTCGGAATACCCCGCCACGTGAACGAACGTTAACCGATGCTGAAATCTGGGTTTTCTGGCATGGCCTTGATTTATGGGATATTTCTGAACAATGTCGCTGGGCATTGCGGTTGTGCCTGCTGACTGCACGACGACCAGATGAAGTGGTGCGCGCCAGAAAAGATGAGTTTCATTTGCAGATCGGCATCTGGCGACAGGGTACGCGAAATAAATCGGCCCGTGATCACAGCCTGCCGCTGACGCCATTAATGATCACCTGCATCAATGCTCTTCTATCAGCCAGTCCGAAACACAGTCCCTGGCTGGTGCCTTCACCGCTCGATGCACAAAGGCCGTTATCACGCGGTGCGGTGACACAGGTTATACGCCGCCTGCTACGCGCGGAACGGGGGCCGGGGATTGATGCTTTTACCACCCGCGATTTACGCCGTACGGCGCGTTCCAAGTTATCCTCCCTGAATGTGCCGAATGATGTTGCGCGCAAAATTATGAATCATTCGCTTGAAGGGATCGACCGTGTTTATGACACTCACGATTATCTGCCGCAGATGAAACAGGCGCTGGAAGCATTTTCTGACAATATTCAGGGCATCATTGATGCACCAGATTACTACGATTTACGTCATCATTTTGAGGGCGAATCTCTGCATGTTCGTGAAAGTTCGCTGTTGTTTATGGAGAGATAGCGAGCATAGGCCCGATTTTAAGGTTATGTTAATGTCTGACGATTGAGAATATAAAGCCGGTAAAAACCAGACCGGGAATAAGCCAAAGATGTGACCTGCTACAATTGTGTATTGATTTGGCAACGCAAGAAGACAGAGGACTAATAATGCTTTCAACACAAAACAAGGCTATCGGGTTGCCAGAACCGACGCAGACCATTTTGCTAAGCACCGGAACAGCGGAAGAAAAACGTCAGGAAATTCGCGATTATTTCATTCAAACCTGGGAGCTGTACGAGAGCCTGTTTGATTGTCTCGCGGATGAAAGAGCCTATTTCAATAAGGTAATTTCGCTTCGCCACCCGCTGATTTTTTATTTCGGTCATACCGCCACTTTTTATATTAATAAGCTGATGGCTGCGGGGCTGATTCCTCAACGTGTTGATTCACACATCGAAGCGATGCTGGCGATCGGTGTGGATGAAATGAGCTGGGATGATCTCGACGATCAGAACTATAACTGGCCATCTGTTGTTAACTTGCGTCAATACCGCGACAAAGTACGTGAAGAAGTGCTCGGTATTATTGACACCATGGCGCTGAGTTTACCCATCGGATGGGACAGCCCTGCCTGGGTGATTCTGATGGGCATTGAACATGAGCGCATTCATCTGGAAACATCCAGTGTATTGATCCGTCAGTTGCCGGTGGAATGGGTTAAGCCACAATCTCACTGGCCGGTGTGTGGAATCGCCCGTCATGACCGCAACAGCGTACCTGATAACACTATGCTGGCGGTGAAAGGTGACATTGTCACGTTGGGTAAGCAGGATGATACCTACGGCTGGGATAACGAATACGGCACATCTCAACAGAAAATTCAGGCATTTAGTGCCAGTAAGATGCTGGTCAGTAACGCTGAATTTTATACTTTCATACAGGCGGACGGCTATCACGATGCCCAGTGGTGGGACGAAGAAGGGCTTGGCTGGCGGGATTTTGCGCGGGCTGAAATGCCCACTTTCTGGGTGGGTTCGCCCCGGGAACCTGAACGGCTGAAACTTCGCCTCATGACGGAAGAAGTGCCGATGCCATGGGACTGGCCTGCTGAAGTTAATCAACTGGAAGCGGCAGCATTCTGTCGCTGGAAAGCGGCGCAGACCGGTGAATCAGTACAGTTGCCGACTGAAGCTGAATGGATGATTCTGCGTAATCAGGTGCAGGGTGATCAGCCAGACTGGGAAACAGCACCGGGAAATATCAACCTCGCATGGTGGGCATCATCCTGTCCGGTTGATCATTTCGAACAAGGTGATTTTTATGATGTTGTGGGGAATGTCTGGCAATGGGCGTCTACGCCGATCAGTGGATTTGACGGCTTTCGTGTTCATCCTTTATATGATGATTTTTCGACGCCAACATTCGATGGTAAACATTCCATGATCAAAGGCGGAAGCTGGATTTCAACGGGCAATGAAGCGCTAAAATCTTCGCGTTATGCTTTTCGTCGCCACTTTTTCCAGCATGCCGGTTTCCGCTATGTGATTTCCAGCCATCAGGAAGTGGTGAAAGTGAATCCTTATGAAACTGACGGGCTGGTGGCGCAGTATCTTGATTTCCAGTACGGTCCGCGTCATTTCGACGTAACGAATTATGCGGTTCAACTGGTTGATATTGCAGTTGAAAATACAGTTAATCGTGGCAGGGCGCTGGATATCGGGTGTGCTACGGGACGTGCCAGTTTTGAACTTGCGCGTCATTTCGACTCTGTGGTTGGAATGGATTATTCCGCGCGATTTATTGATGTCGCTCTGGCTCTGGCACGCGGTGAAGCCTGTCGGTATGTAATCCCGGAGGAGGGAGAACTGGTGGATTATTGCCAGGCTTCGCTCGCTGATGTCAATATCTCAGCAGAGCAGACAGTGCGGGTGAATTTTGTGCAGGGTGATGCCTGTAATCTGAAGCCGCAGGCGGAATTATACGATCTGGTCCTGGCGGCTAATTTGCTGGATCGACTGCGTGAACCTGCACGTTTTCTGACAGATATTACGCCAATGATTCGTTCTGGCGGCTTACTCATGCTTTCTTCACCTTACACCTGGCTCGAAGAGTTTACACCGAAAGAGCACTGGCTGGGCGGGTTCCGGGAAAATGGTGAAGCTGTTACGACGCATCAGGCTTTGAAACGTTTGCTGGCGAATGAATTTGAAGAGGTTAGGAAACCGACAGATGTTCCGTTTGTGATCCGTGAAACGGCGAGGAAATTCCAGCATACCGTAGCGGAAGTTACACTGTGGCGTAAGCGGTAAATTCTCTATTTCTGAAAGAGGTTAATGGTCGCTTATGCGGCCATTTTTTTATCCGTGCTGATGGAGGCTGGTCAATAAATCTAAGACACGTTCGTCCTGAAGAAATACAGAAGACACTTTTGGTTAAGTTTTTGGTGTTTTTGATTTATCTGGCATATGTATGTTGTAACTAAAATTGGGCTCGTATGATCTTATGGCTTGGTAATGAAAAAAGGGGGGAACGGTAAAAATTATGAATTCAGGCGTTGCAGAATAGCAAATGCCGGACACAAAGGTCCGGCATGACAAAACCCGCTACTTATTTCTCTGCCGGACCACAACCCCCGATCATTTTAGAAATTGAAATCGCAGGGTGCAGCAAATAAGTATAGTCACAATTTTTCTCTTTATTAAAAACGCTACCGGTACAGCCTGAAAGTGTCGTAACTACCGCAGCGAGGAGAGCTAACTTAAATAAGTTTTTCATATAAATTCCTTTTTAAAATAGATGATTATGTATATAGGCCGTCATTTTAAATTCAGGCAAACGCGAATATACGCTTAACATCAATAACAGGCAAATAAATACCCATCACTGCGCATTTTTAATATTACCCTGCCTTGCTTTATTTTAAGATATTCATTATTAATATGTTTATAAACTTAATGATGTCGGTAATTTTCCGAGAGATTAATATTCATCAGATATATAATTAATGCATAATGTGACCATTTTTTTAAACACTCAATAGTCAAAAGGCTTCTTTCACAGGTCATTTAATGACAAACTGCCGCTACTTAGCCGCCGGAATGAACGTTGTCTGATGAAAGCTCCCTTCTGCCTCTGCTTGCTTATGCTGTTCACCGCTACTGTTTTAGCTGCTCCTGAAAAAGGCCTCACCGAAGCACAGTGCGTCGCCTTAAAAAATGTGCATATCAATGCAGACGCAATCGGGCTTCCGACAAGGGGGGCGCGGGTCACCACAGTGGCAATGGCGGGCCATCCGGGTAATCAACATTGCAAGATTGAAGGGCAGATCAGGCCCGTCGATCTCAACGCGCCCGATATTAATTTTCAGCTTTACCTGCCACTTGACTGGAATGGTAAAGCCCTGCAACTGGGTGGCAGTGGTTTTGACGGCGCGATTAAAGACGCTGATACAGCACGTCTGGCGCCGGCAGCAACACCTGGCGCAATAAAGCAAGGTTATGCCACGTTTGGCAGTGATTCAGGCCATCAGGGCGGAGTATCCGATGCTTCCTTTACCCTTAACGGGGAAGCCTGGGATAACTTTGCCGGTGCGCAAATCAAGAAAACACACGATGTGGCCGTTGCCTTGATCCAACAGGCTTATGGTCGAAAACCTGCTCACATGTATTTTCAGGGTAATTCGCAAGGCGGCCACGAAGCGCTTGCGGCGATCCAGCGTTTCCCGCTTGACTATGACGGCGCGATTGCCATTCATCCGGTGTATAACGTCGTTGAACTGCACATGGCCGGGATCAGTATCGGGAAGGCAATCTACAACACGCCGGGCGCGTGGATTTCGCCGGCCAAAGCCGCACTGATTGCCAATGCCGTTACCGGTGCCTGTGACAAACTGGATGGTCTGGCTGATGGTGTAGTCGCCAATCCGGATGCCTGCAGTTCGACATTTAAACTGGCTCATCTGCGCTGCCCGGATGGGAAAGATATGGGCGCCAACTGCCTTTCAGATACGCAAATCGCGCTGGTCCAGATGCTTAATAAACCGGTGCCTCTGGGTGTCAACCTGCTAACTGGCGATCACTTTGCCCCATGGCCAATTTTACGTGGTGCAGACGCTTCTGCGTTGGTCAGTGTTTTTGGTTCCGGTGCAAACAAGCCAAAACCAGAAGCCAGTAATATCATTATTTCATTCCCTTACATGATGGGCGATCAAGCTGTCCGCTACGAAGTGATGCGAGATGCAAATTACGACTCTCTTCAGTTTAATCCCGCAGCCCATGAGACGAGGCTGAAAGAACTGGCGGCACAAATCGATAATGATAGTGCCGATATTCACACTTTTGTGCAGCATGGAGGCAAACTTTTACTGATGCATGGCACGGCGGATATGGCTGTTCCGCCGGGAAACACCGTAGCGTATTACGAGAAGCTGAAAGCTGAATTTGGTGAGCAAGAACTTCATCAGTTTGCCCGTTTCTACCTGGCACCGGGTTTCACGCACAGCAGCGGGGCATATCGGGTGAGTTGGGATTCATTAGGAGCCCTGGATAAATGGGTTGTTCATGGGATAGATCCGGGTCAGCAAGTGATGATTGATACAAACAAAGCAACTGCCGGGCGCGAAATGCCGTTGTGTGATTATCCGTTATTCCCACGATACAACGGACAGGGTGACACGAAAATGGCCTCCAGTTTTACCTGTTCCGCCAGATAATATTTCTCATATTCACTTTTCTGCCTGCCTCGGCGGGTATGCTTTTACAGGAGATTGCAAGTCATTTACCTATATAAATTCACAGGTGAATGAGCGTTCTCAAATAACTTGAACATCCGTTCAAGTCTTGGCATTATCCTCAGCTATCTACTTTTCTTCGGTTACTCCTGTGGCTTATCTGTGTAAAGCAGCATGGATGCCATGTCACGCCTGGAAACGCTCGGGCTGAGCGCAGGCTGTGCAGAATACAATCTTAACCGCGCCATCGAAAATGAGCTTTACGCCTGCCGAACGGTATGTGAGGAAACCTCTGATGTTTAAAAAACGTTAGCCAGAGCGCGGATGCCATTGTAGTGCATATGATTTCAAAATCTGTCGCGTCCTAATCACGCGACTTTATTGCAGCACAGGGAGTTCATTTTGCAGAGCGAACAAAAACCTGATTTTCATGATGATTTGATCAAAGAGTTACTCTACTGGATCGAAGTCAACTTAAGTGATCGTCTGACCATGGAAAAAGCCTCAAAAAAAACCGGCTATTCACCATGGTATCTTCAGCGTTTGTTTAAAAGTAAAACGGGTTACGCACTAGGTAAATACATTCGTGACCGCCGTCTCACGATGGCTGCTATCGCGTTGCGTCTGACCAATATGCCCATCCTCGATATTTCGTTGTACTACTCGTACGATTCGCAGCAAACGTTCACCCGATCGTTCAAGAAGAATTTCGCCGAAACTCCCGGTACGTATCGCCGCAATGCATCATGGACCATGAACGGGATCACCGCGCCGCTTACCGTCGATGAGTTTCCGCAGCCGGAATATGAAATCGTAGAGTTACCGGTGATGGCGTTTGAAGGGGAGACGATCTCGCATTCTTACCCCATTGAAGCCTTATTCAACAGTAAGAATCACGTTCACCGCGCGGAGTTGCTGCGTTATCTGGAAACACCGGAATCTCTACAGGCACCGGTCTGGGGATTGTCGGACTGCCGGCCTGATACGAATGATGAAGTGGCGAATGCGTTGCAGATGGATTACACCGTGGCACATCAGGTACACACCAGCGACAGCCACAACATCCTGGTTCCGGCCAGCCGTTATCTGAAGATCAACTATCCGTACGATCTTAGCCGGTTGAACGATTTTATTCTTTATCTGTATTCTGTGTTTTTGCCTACGCTGGGTCTTGAATTTATTATGCAACCGGACCTGGAGAAGTACTCGCGTGAATCTGCGCTTAAAGGCGTGACCTGCGAATACTATATTCCGCTGGCCACGCAGTGATCAGGTAGAAAAGAGAAACAAAAAAGCCCCTCGTTATGAGAGGCCTGACGGGCGGGAAAGGGGATCAGTTGAACACCATACCGCCGTCGATCAGCAAAGCCTGACCCGTCATGTAATCAGAATCCGGCCCGGCCAGATAAGAAACGCAAGCCGCGACATCTTCCGGCTCAGAAAGGCGTTTCAGCGTAATATTCTTGGCGAATTCTTGTGTACCATAGCCCGCCGGTTTTCCGGCTGCCGCTGACACCTGACGGTCTATTTCTTCCCACATCGGCGTTTTCACAATCCCAGGACAGTAGGCATTGACAGTAATACCCAGCGAGGCCAGGTCACGCGCTGCAGTTTGTGTCAGCCCGCGCACCGCAAATTTACTCGAACTGTAGATCGCCAGTTCAGGGTTACCCACATGCCCGGCCTGTGATGACGCATTAATAATTTTGCCGCCATGCCCTTGTGACTTGAACGCTTTGACCGCCGCCTGAATGCCCCAAATGACACCTTTCACGTTGATATTATAAACTTTATCGACGATTTCCGGGGTGATGTCTTCAATCAGTGTCGTCGGCGCAATCCCGGCATTATTAACGATGACGTCAAAACCACCGAGTTGCCTGGTGGCCGCTTCTACGGCAGCAAAAACTTGCTCCCGGTCTGAAACGTCCGCCAACTGAGCAATGGCTTTACCACCGGCATGATTAATTTCTTCGGCAACTTTTTCCGCTGTTTCCCCATTAAAATCCACCACGGCCACAGCAAAACCATCCTTCGCCAGACGCAGTGCAATCGCGCGGCCGATCCCCTGACCACCACCTGTCACTAAAGCCACTTTTCCATTTTTAGACATACGACTATCCTCTATGTATTCGGTATCTTCTTCAGGTGCTGCGCGCAAGACACGGTCTACCCGACCCGGTGCCGTTGCGTGAGCTATCCACTGGTTTACGCCTGCCGCTCCCAATGTGCAATTGTTAAGCACGGTCATTAACTTTTTCTGATTTGGTCAAACGCAAATGGCTGTTCCTGCCAGCAAGTCGTTTAGAATGGCATACGTGTAAGAGAGTAAGGATGCAGAAATGACCGGCAATAATATTGTTCTTTTCCGTGAACGCCTGACTGCACTGGTGCGTTCATTACAGATTGCGCCTGACGTTGCCGAAAATCAGGTACTGGACCGGATGGCGCTCTGCTTTCGCAAGTTGCTGAATTTTTTCGCTGAAAACAATGAACTGACGCAGCAGGTGTTTTTGCTGCCACCTCTGGCGCAAGAGACACAGCGTTTGCTGATCAACCTGATGGCAGAAAACCTCGTGCAAAATCAGCAAAGCAAACTTTTCCGCAAAGAAATTTCTGCCGTCATGCTCGCGCAATGTTTTACCGGCATGCTGGTACAATTCGCGCAAGATCCCGCAGATCCGGCATTACGTCATCAGCAAAGTCTGGCCTGTGCAAAACTGTTCTGCGAAGGCGTTTGGCTGCGGGAGTTATAGTTCAAAACTTCATAAAGAAAGCAAAAATGGTTGGTTCAGTTTGTCGTTCATAAAAGGTTTACTACGTTCATTCCCGCGGCAGGCATCGTTTGCCACGATTTTGAAACCAGCGTTAAAGAAAGCTTTGATTTTAAAGCTGCGATTAACCGGAGGCCTGTATGTCAATCACTGTACACACTGCTGAGCGCCGTTCGCTATGGCAACGTATCACGCACCGCAAGGTCAGTTATCCACCAGCGGAGAGGGCGCAGGATACATCCCGTCTGCTGGAAAGCTTTCTCGCCACAGGCTGTCTTTACGGTATTGATGTGGGGAACAGTGATCCGGCCTGGTTTCGCCGCTCCTGATCGTTATATCCGTTTATTGCGGTTCAGTTACTGGAACGAGCTGTGCCATGAGAGAAGCCTTCTCCTGAAATTATGTGCTGTACCCTGAATAGCCGGTGTTTCCGCTGCGGATAACGCAACCGTGACATCTGTTATGCAGGTTGTTGTGGAAAGTCTCTCTGACCTCGTCGTAGAAATTTTAGTTCTCTCTCATTTGTTGAGCCCATAACTTTCGCCGGTTATGGGTTTTTTTATGCAAAAAAAAGCCCCGCAGTCAGGCGGGGCGACATACTAACGCCGTTAACAGGGGTAAAACGGCGACTAAAAAAAATATAAGTAAAACCAAGGAAGGGTAAATAGGATTGCAGTGATGATTCCACAACCCGGAAATAAAGTACCACAGAAAAATATATAATTATAAATACATATTTTATATGAAATTAACTATAACATTCATTCGAAATATTGATAATACCGACAGAAATAATTAGTAATAAATAATAAAATTAAAACCGATAATTTATCTACAGAACCACGGAACTCTGTAGGTAATATTAATACGAGTCTGACTCATTGAAAATACATATATAATAAATTCAAATATCCAATTAAATGATAAAGGAATACATCATGAAATTAAAAGCATTGGCACTTATTATCCCGGCATTACTGGTTGCAGGCGCAGCTCATTCCGCAGAAATATATAATAAAGACGGCAATAAACTGGACCTGTATGGCAAAGTTGATGCACGTCACCAATTTTCAGATGATGCAGGTCAGGACGGCGACGTAACGTATGTTCGTGTAGGCTTTAAAGGTGAAACCCAAATTACCGATCAACTGACCGGTTACGGCCAGTGGGAATACAACGTCCAGGCTAATAATTCTGAAAGTACAGGTACATCAGGCAACGCCACCCGTCTGGGCTTTGCAGGTCTGAAATTCGCTGACTTCGGTTCATTCGATTACGGCCGTAACTACGGCGTTGTGTATGACATTGAAGCCTGGACCGATATGCTGCCAGTGTTCGGCGGCGATACCTACACCTCTTCTGATAACTTTATGGTTGGTCGTACTAATGGCGTTGCGACTTACCGTAATACAGACTTCTTTGGTGAAGTAAAAGGCTGGAACTTTGCACTGCAATATCAGGGTGCGAATGATGGCGATAACAACAGCGAAGACATTAACTATACACCAGCAGGTGAAGGCACGAATAATGGCCGCGACGTTCGTCATCAGAATGGTGATGGCTATGCTCTTTCTACCACTTATGACTTCGGTATGGGTATCAACTGCTAACTAACTATTATTTAAGAGTAAATGTTCATCCCTGCAAAACTCCTGCAAAATTCTTCTGCAAAACGGCATCTTAATTAAACAACAACTTCCTTCCAGTCTTTCCCCCGGTCGTCGTTATACTTCTCCGTCATTTGACTATTTTTATGTCCAAGTAAAACTTGCGTGTTTATTCCTTGCTCTCTGAACAAGCGTTCCGACAATGACCTCTGTTCATGGAATGTTGGAGGATTCTCTCCCTCCCACAGCAGACCACTTTTATCTCGGGCTTCAGCAAATCCTTTTGAGAGTGTGCTTTTAGTTATCTGCCCACCACGGGTACAGTTTCTTCGTGAACGGTGATGATGCAAGATCCACTGACTCAAAACAGAATCTCGGCATTCAGCTATGACATCCTGAAGAGACAGTCCCAACGCCTCACATTTCAAAGAAAGGGGTATAGCTACTTTAGCCCCGGTTTTTTGCTGAACTACATGAAGTTTGTCATCCCAGATATCAGTAAATTTCAACTTTGATATATCTCCTATCCGTTGGCCTGTAATTAAGGCCAATAGCATTGCCCTGGGAATATGCACCGGTAACGTTAATGCAGCCGAATAAATGGCTTTCCATTCATCAAATGAAAGTCTCTGTCGTGAAACTTTTGCCCGAGGTTGTTTTGTTGCCTTCGCAGGGTTATAACCAGCCGGAACTTCACCTGCATGCTGAGCTTCTTTGAATACATCACTTAGATTCGAACGCACCATCTGCGCCATCCTTCCCTGACCTTTTTCAATGTAAATATCGAGGATCCCAGCAATATCTCTGGCACCGACTTCCGACAATGGTTTTATCCCGCAATGAGAAATTAATGCTCGTAAAGAAGGTTCCCGCAATTTCGCTGTATCGGGTTTTATTTCACCAGCTTTAACCCTTTCTAGCTGAATCGCTCTGTATTTATCAACCCATGCATTGGTAGTGATGCCTTTATTCACTTCACGGCTAATTTCATTTCTTACTCTCAGGAGATTTGCCATTTTCCTCTGATTGAGTTGCATATTCGCATCTATTGCGATTGCTTTTGCCTCCTCTTCGTTGTCCCCCAAACCGTGGAACTTACCTGTAGCTGGATGCTTGTAACGCCAGTAAACCTTATTGGTTCTGGCGTCCAAGTAGCACGACAGCCCGGGAATATTCACGTTATATTTACGTGGACGTGCCATCTTCGAGAATCCTCATTAAACGTGGATCTATATCCTTGTTGATCACAGGCTTCTCAGCTATCCCAATGAAACGCGCTGATGCTTCAACACGCCAGCACCGCCCGGCTTTAAAGGGCAGGGGGTATATCATTCCATTTTTCGCATACCTCATCAGCGTTGGTCTGCTAGGTATTGGCGCGGAAAACTCTTCGAGAGCCCATTCATCAAGCGTTAATGTTCTCGTCATATATCACTCCACACGTTTAATTATAGCCAGCTGCACACCGGTTTACTGACTGACCCGAAATCGGCCGTAATATTTTCCAGCTCGCCACCAGAGCATTTTCATACCTGGCGGCACTGCTGGCGAAAACTCAACCGGAACAAACCACAGATTCAGCATTCTTTTCACGCAAAACCGCCTGACGAAATGTGAACGGGTTGTCTCAGCCATGGCTTCTTTCCCTCTGTTCGATTACTTCCAAACCCAACTTTAAGGCCAGCGCATGTTCAGCTCTGGCGCCTGCGCTGAACTGCCAACCGGTAAGCAGGTAAATCGCTTCGGCGCGTTGCAGCATCGTCAGGCCGATAGCCATGTAATCAGCTTTTGTTAGGCCATCAGGCATGATTGCCGGATTCAGTGGCACATGCTTTTCAAATGACAGGTTTATAGCTGCCCGTTTGAAAGCAGGGCGGTTGAAATGTGGCAGGCCTGTCATTGGCCCGGCGATATAAACTTTCATTTCAGCCCACCCTCGTAGCCGTGCGCAGTACCTGATAAATCTGGTGTGCGATAGTGCGTTCATTACCCACAGGGCAGGCTTTGAAATATTCATAAGCGGCGGTGATCGCCACCTGGTGCTTTTCCAAAAAGTCGGTTTTAAGGCGCGCAATTTCGGCTTGTTCTTCAGTATTGCGGCGGAACCAAACGCTATAAGGGCCGTCCTCGGTATCGTGAATTGAGGCAAGGAACCAGCCTTCACCGATTGGCGGAGTAGGGTTCCACGCAGAAACATCAGCTTCGCCTGCTTCATAGGCGGCCTGAATATCGTCAGCTGCTGGATCGGCATCAAGTGACAGGGTATAAACCTCGACACCCTGAGCTTTTGCCCACGCTTCAAATTCGCCTGGCGCTGGGTATTCGTTACCGTTGGCCGGTTCGAAGAAATCAGGGTGAGTCCAATATCCCAAGTTATCGGCATTGCGTTCTGGTGTGACCGGTTGAATAAGTTTCATGGCTGCATTCCTAAATAAGTGATTTCCAGATTTCGGCGTGAGCGAATCCCTTGCCAGCATTGGCAATTAAATTTCAGTAATAACGATTCACTAAATGCCCCAGTGGACCAGGGCATTTAAGGCCGCGCTATCAGGCTTTGAACTCTCCGATGAATGTTTCTACTTCAACGTCGGTGAAATTGGTTTCGAGCAGCTCGCGGAACTCGGTCGCCATCAGTTCTTCAGCCGTTTCCAACTGCACGATGCGCAGAACCAGCACCGGAGCATTGCCGCCGGTCAGTACGCTGTAGCGCAGGCGGAATCGGCGTTCTCCCAGCCCTTCATATGGCACGCACTTAAATTCGAATGCCGCAGGCATGACTTCTTTGCTTTTTGCCTCAACGCTTTCCATCACTGAGCGCTTGGCGCCGAAATCACTATCTTCATGGTCCGCAGAACTGGATGCTTCGATGGTAATTTTACGGACGCCGCCGATCGCTTTCTTGATGTCCAGCACTTCTCCGTCAGCGGTGAAAGCCATCAGGAATTCAGACCAGTCTTCGAGCCACTCGGCCAGATCCTTCTGTGAGTTTTTATCGCCATTGATGTTCAGCAAAGCCTGGAATGGCGCAGTGCGTTTCAGTTTCAAAACTGCGATGTTATCTGCGTGACCTGGTGCAGTCAGAGTGCCAAGGTTAAACACAGTCACCGCTGCCATGTTGTCAGCATTAATGAAGCTGCGGACGCCTTCGCCTGCGTAATCTTTGCAGTAGCGGGAGAAATCCTGAATGCTGGCGGTTTCCATTTTCCCGCGGAAGCGGAACCGGCCATCTTGCAGGTTTTCAAGCGAATGAATACGGACAGATTCAGGCAAAGCAACAGCAGGGCAGTCTGCTGAAGACAGGCGTTCTTCCAGCAGATTAGAAAGGGACATATCCCGGACTTCTTTGATTGCTGATGCGTCTAAAACTTGAGACATAACAATCTCCTTTTATCGGATGGTTAAACGATGCTTATCGCGCGTCACGGAGTTTGCCGTCAGGATCTCCGGCGATGGTGAACAATTGGCCCTGATCTTCCTGCATGATGGTCAGCTTGCCGCCTTTGCCCACGTACATAGGGGTTTCGGTAGTGTCTTCTTCCGACGTTTTTCCGCGAGGCGTAGGTGCTGAGAACTTCAATTTGTGAGCCAGCATCACGCGTTTTTCTTCCATCGAATTACTGATTCGGGAAACATCAATCTCGATGGACACTTTGCCTTTACCACCGTTATTCAGAACACCCAGAGCGGCAGTATTCAGCGCGGCGGCGATTTTGTTTTCGAAAATACCGGCGTCCAATTCGGAGAGAAACTCCGGGACGTTGGTCATACGACTTTCAGCCATTTTCATGCCCTCATTATCGCGGCGCACACCGCGGGAAATTACTCACACACATAGACAAGGGCAGCCGGTAATGCACAGGGCGTGCTTGGTGGGGCCAGCGAACCCTTGTCTATGCCTGCGAAAAAATTGGCGGTGGTCATGATCAGAACATTATCTTCGCTCCCCCTGATGTTGGATGGTTGAAGAGTCATGCCACCGCCGAATACAGCTACACACAGCAATTATCGAGGTTCCACGTCGATCTGATTGGGCGGCGGGAGTCGAACCCGCAATCGGGTAGGGAACCCGACCATCACCTGATGCTGGCCACAACGGAGAGAGCGCTATCTGGACTGTAGGATGTTGAAAGCTTTGCCAGCTTGCTCACCGTCAGTGCTCTTTACGTTATGCACTCATTCAAGAATCTAAACGTCTGCTATACTTATCATTGGAATAAGAAAATTCTTAATAATCTGATTAAGATCATCACTTATCCATGAGTTAAAAATGCCCGATATAAAACTTATCTGCGAAAAATGTAATTCTGAGAGATTCAATGTCACTTCTGACGTCGTATTCTCTGAGACTATCTCCTCCATCGTATGTGCAGTGTGTAAGCATCCAGTTAACGTTCGTGAAGTTGTAACCTTCCGCGAAATTCCATATCTGACGCTAGTCCCTGACTTACAGAACAACTAATCCCTAAACATCGGCAAGAACACTTTTCAACTGTGGTCATGAGTGACTTCGGTTGATGAGCTCCTCAACCCCAGTGTTCTTGCCGTTGTATGCCTGGTCACTTCTCCACCTCAGGCGGCGGTGTTATCTTGGTAGTTCTCACACAGCCAAGAAGGAAATGAAGGTGGAAAACGCTTCGACTAATTTAGTCACTTTAGCCCGTAGGATTGAAGCTCTTGAGAACGCATTCACGGTAGCGCTTCATTCCGTTTCAACCGCCTTACCCACAGTAAAGAGCGACGTCATTGAAAATCTAAATCGTCATGCTCAAGCTTATAAAGGTAAGGATCCTGCCGTTGCCTCGGCAACCAAGTTGCTTATTAACCGAATTGAAGCTTTCAATCCGAAGATAAGAGATTAATTTTGGTAATCTCGCCGCCTTCCAAAAAGGCGGCCACTTGGTGTGCATGCTTTTGCAAGATTTCAGAAACAGTTTCTTCAATTAACTCTTCATTCGAAGATCCCGGACCAATAATTTCCGGTTCTTGCTTATCCATCCTGATACCTCATTAAGCTGCTGCGCTCTTGCCGTTGTACTGCCGATGAATTTAGTTTAACTTTTCAAACTAAAGTGTCAATACAAAAGTTCGTATTATTAAACAAAAAAGTTTAAGGTGAAAAAAAACCGGCCAGAGCCGGTATTTCGTGAAGTGGAATTGGTTACATCAAATTCATTTCAACGCGAACGCATACGCCAATGATTTCACAATCCTCATCAAAGGGTATCGGTTTGAAATTAGGGTTAAGTGGCATCAGGTACATGTTCGGACCATCAATCGCTAATTTTTTTACGGTCGCTTCGTTTGAACCACTAATGCGCGCAACAACTATGCGTCCATTTATTGCCTCAACATCAGGATCCACAATGACGATCGAGCCATTAGGTAGGGAAATACCTTGGCCGGGTGGGCTATCCATAGAATCGCCAGATACGCGCAGCGAAAATGAGTAAGGAGATACTTTCGCAGTGGTTTCAATCCACTCAGTCACGTCCTGCAAGTGCCCCTCAACGATTTCTTTCCAGGCTCCTGCCTGTACTGATGACAATAACGGCACACGGCGGCGCAGCTCTGGTCCAGGTGTTGCGTTTCCGATCGACTCTTCGATAAGTCCGCCTTCATATAACCAGCGTTCAGTTACGCCTAACACCTCAGCCAGTTTACTCAAATAGCGTGCAGACGGCTCAGTGCCGCCGTTTACCCACTGGCTAACGGTTCCTTTCGATGCGCCTGTAGCGCTCATTAAATTAGTGCTCCGCAACCTCAGTAGCTTCATACGTTGGTTAATGCGGTCGCTCATCGTTTCATTTTTCATGTTTAAAGAATTAAACAACATAAGGTTTAATTTCTTGACTATTTTTAGTTTGAAACATTAAACTTTGCATTGTTGATTCTTTATCTGGAGGTGAAATGTTTAAACAAGATTTAGTCGCACATTTCGGTACTGCGACTGCGGCAGCCAAAGCACTGGGGGTTTCAAAATCAACCGTCAGTCTTTGGAAGGATATTGTGCCGTGGCAGTACGCGTTATTGGCAGAAAAAGCCACAAACGGTGCTATCAAATACGACCCAACTCAATACGAAAAGACTACCACTGCTGGCATACAGCCATAACTACCAAAGGGAAAACAACATGGTAGATCTGAAATCAGTAGTTAAAACGATGTGCAAAGCCTATCCCGGCGGTCGGTCTGCTATGGCTGGCGCGTTGGGCATGACTGAAACGCAGTTCAACAACAATTTGTACGAAAAGAACGGCTGCCGGTTCTTCGAAATTGCCGAGCTGGAAGCGATGGAAGACATCAGCAGCACCAATCACCTGGCGGATTACTTCGCCCAGCGGCGCGGTGGCTTTTTCGTTGAAATCCCAAATCGCGATGAGCTGGACCACGTTGACCTGTTTATTAAGGGCGTAAAGGTAGCTGCAAAGAGCGGGAAGGTGGATCAGCAAATCAACACGTCTATTGCAGATGACGGCGTGATTGATCAGAAAGAGAAGGCCGAGATTATGGCACTGCATTTCAAGCATTTATCTGCGCGCGATGAGTATGTGAAGTCAGTGGTGGCTTTGCATGAAAGGGTTGACGCCTCAGGAGTGCAGTCCCGAGGCGTCGGCGCATTAAAAACGTGTGTGGAGTAATTAACGCATGAACAGTTTACTCATAAAAGCTGGCGTCCCGCAAATGCGCTGTAAAGCGACTGGCGGCAACAAACAAGCTTTGTCGTACGAAGTGATGGTATCGAGCCACTGGGTACCGTGCAACTACCAGATCGTCCGGTGGTGGGTAGGTTACGTCAGGGTGAGAAGCCGGAAGGTGACTGCATGTCTGAAGAAATCCAAACGCTGGACAGGCACTACAAAGATTGGCGGGGCGTTGTGGTACACGTCGTGGGCTACGACAGAGCCGGAGACCGGGTTATCTTCCTGCGCGAGCAGCAGGGCTACAAACCTGAATGTGCCAAGCCCGTTGAACTATTCAAGTCGCGGTTTGAGAGGGTAATTGATGAGCCTGTTATTACCATCGCGCCCGATAGTAGTGATTCCTGAGCTGGTTATGAAGCTCGGGCTGAATGAGGCCATGCTGTTGCAGCAGGTTCACTACTGGGCAACTGAAACAAACTCTGGCGTTGATCATGATGGTCGTCGCTGGATTTATAACACCATCGAGGAATGGCTTGAGCAATTCCCATGGATGTCCGCTTCAACCATCAAACGCGGCTTCGCGTCCCTGAAAAAGCAAGGTTGTTTGTTCATAGAGCAACTCTCTGATGATCCGAGAGATATGACGAATTTCTACGCAATTAACTATGACCATCAGGCTCTTTTAGATGAGGTCAAATTGACCCCATGCAAGAGGTCAAAAAGAACCAATGCAAAAGGTCAAAATGAACCGTTGCATCGTTCCAAAAAGACACCTTGCAAGAGTCCAAAAAGAGCCGCTCTTCATACAGAGAGTACTTCAGAGAATACAACAGAGATTAACACCCTTAGTCCGGCCGCTCCGCAGCCAGACGACAGCACTGACCAAAATTTCTTGGTCCTTCATCCGGAAGCCGTGGTGTTCGATGCCAAAAAACGCAAGTGGGGCAGCGCTGATGACCTGACCGCTGCCGAATGGATTTGGGGAAAAATCATCCGAATGTACGAACAGGCTGCTGAATGCGACGGCGAGATTGCTCGACCGAAAGAACCGGACATGACGCTTTGGGCAAATGAAGTCCGCCTGATGTGTACTGCCGACGGGCGCACCCATAAACAAATCTGCGAACTGTTTGGCCGCGCTAACCGCGACACTTTCTGGTGCAAGAACATCCTGAGCCCGTCGAAACTCCGTGAGAAGTGGGATTACCTGACACTTAAACTTAGCGCTACCGTCCCAACTGACACCTCTGCTGGCGGGCACTGGAACAGCGCCGAAGCATGGGAGAACACCCTGTGAACAAAATGATGATGGCAATTCAAAATCGGGATGCCGGTGTACTTGCGCAGTTGATGCCCAAAGATAAACCTCAGCGCGTCGTGAACCCTGATGCCGAGAAGATGGTCGATACGTTGTTCGCCAACCTGATGCTGATTTTCCCTGCTGCCCGCCAGACCGCACTCAACAGTTCGGTGGACATCGCAGCTGCGAAACGGCAATGGATCCTGGCATTTGCGGAAAACGGCGTGACTTCGCTGGAGCAGGTGAAAGCCGGTATGCGCATCGCCCGCCAGCAGGAAACGGACTTCTGGCCGAGTTGCGGCAAGTTCATTGGATGGTGCAAGTCCGGAGCCGCAGAGAGCGCTGGCCTGCCGTCAGTGGATGATGTGATGGATGAATTTAACCGCTATAGCGCAAGGCGCGGTGACTATAACTCACCAGCGGACTACCCTTGGCCAGCGCCGATCATGTACTGGATTGTGACCGACGTTCGCCGAATCATGCTGCAGAACAACTATACGGAAGGTGAAGTGAGAAAATCGGTACAACATCAACTGAATACATGGGCGAAACGCTTAGCTAAAGGCGAAAAAATACCGGCCCCCGTAACTCAGTTGGCAGCGCCAAGTAAACCATTGGGACAGACTCCAGCACAGCTGATGTATGCCGAGTATCAACGTAAGAAGCGGGAGGGGTGGTTATGAGATCTTATTCCCTGGCGCTTTCTCAACAAAAAGAGAAAGAAACGCACTTCTTAAAGGATGTTGGGGATCAGTGGCGGACGCCTGATGCTCTTTTCTGGGGAATCAATGCCATGTTCGGCCCCATTGTTCTCGATCTGTTCACTGATGGCGAGAATACTAAGTGTCCGCATTTTTACACTGTCGAAGACAATGCCTTGAGTAAGGACTGGTCTGCTCATCTGAAAGAGCTTAACGGTGCAGCCTTTGGCAATCCGCCGTATTCCCGCGCAAGGCGACGTGAAGGGCAACAGATCACTGGTATGAGTCATATTCTCAATCATACTTTCAAGATGCGTGAAAAGGGTGGCCGATATGTATTTCTTATAAAAGCGGCTACGTCAGAGGTCTGGTGGCCAGAGAAAGCTGATCACATAGCCTTCATCCGTGGGCGTATAGGATTTGAACTGCCTGCGTGGTTTGTCCCTGCCAATGATAGACAGATACCTTCCGGGGCGTTTTTTGCTGGCGCCATAGCAGTGTTTGATAAGAAATGGCGAGGACCTGCCTTCAGCTATATCGACCGTGAAGAATTGCTAAGGCAAGGTGCGCTATTCCAAAACCACATTCATACCAAGCCCAACAAACTGCAGGCACCAGTCAAACAAATCATTCCAGTGCTGGAAACGGCCAACGGGGGATGGACAGAAGAGGTTGACCGGCTTTTTGATAAGTTATCAAGGGCATCTGAGCTTAATCCTCAGTTGCAGAACAAGTTGCGTCTATACATCAATCGCCTTAAAAACGACGGTTTCAAATCTACAGAGATTCTCAGTACAGCTCAAACACTGGCCCGTAAAATGGGAGCAACAGTATGAATGAACTTCAGAAAATCTGGCTCGATGCTTACCTTGGTTACTTGAAAGCCGCATCAGCAACTGGCGAGTATTGCCCGTCTGATTACGACAGCGCGCGAGAACATGCGGATGCTGTGCTGAACAGCCTGTTTAAGGCTGGGGAGAGGGCTGAATGAGAGCACTCTTAAAGCCATATCCACAGAGGGATTTGGGGATTGTGCTATTACGGCCGCCAGGTGACATGCTGCAGCATTTCAGCGGCAAACGGCTGCTAATAACCGATGAACCGGCGGATCTGCGCAGGGCGGCGGACGGTTTGGTACCGGAGGAGGCTCAGCCACTATCGCGAGATCCGCGCCTGTCTGGATTTCTGGCCTCAGAGCGAGTTATCAACCTTGTCGGCGGGTGGGGTGCGCTAACATTGTGGGTTAAGCGTAACCGAGGCTGCCAGTGCACTGATTTTGGCGGTCAATATCATCACCATGAACTGGTGCAGTCTCGCCGTGCGCGTGGTGTTGTGTCTCTTTGTTGGACCCATGACAACGAATATCACGGAAAAGAATCGGTAAAACTCGATGCCGCAGCGCTGTCGAATACCACTGAATTTGTGACTGAGGCTATCCGCGAGCTTTCTCGATTGTCAGCCGGACATCAATTGACCCTGCCAGAACTTTGCTGGTGGGCAACGAGTAAGGGGCTGGCGGCGCAACTGCCGGAGGAAATCATATGCGAAGCGCTTGGCATGAAATACCAACCTCCGGGCACGCAGTTGAAAGAATCCGACATCAACCCCAGCGAACAAGATCCTCGGGCAGTGATGGTGAGCAATATCAAACCGGTGCTGGCGCTGGCCGTTGATCCGGAAACTCCAGAATCTTTCATGCTTCGCCCGAAGCGCCGCCGGTATGAAAACACGAAATACACTCAATGGGTAAAGCGCCAGCCGTGCTGTGCCTGCGGTAAAGGGTCCGATGATCCGCACCACATCACCGGCAATGGATTTGGTGGAATGGCAACAAAAGCGCATGACATGTTCGTGATCCCGCTGTGCAGACGGTGTCACGACTCACTTCATGCGGATACCCAGGCTTGGGAATCAGAACACGGTACTCAGGAATTTCTGGTACTGAAGACATTAGACCGCGCGCTGGCAACTGGTGTTATCGCTACCGCCAAGCAAAAATAAGTGTGGAGAGAATAATGCGTGATATTCAGGATGTATTATCCCGTTGGGGTGTTTGGGCAAGGGATAACAGTGGTGTAGACTTTTCGCCAATAGCGGCTGGTTTCAAAGGTCTTTTACCTCCTTCAGGAGCGTCGGCGCTCTCCTGCTGTGATGATGACGGATTGACTGTTGACGGGTGTGTATTACAACTATGACCTGCTCCCAGTTGATTAGTACACCCCGATGTTAGTAATGTCTTCATAAGCCACATGAGGACATCCCCATGAAGAAGCGTTTTTCCGACCAA
>NZ_JBEPKE010000015.1:0-33210 GCF_040544515.1 Rahnella sp. 2050
TTTCCGACCCGGTCACTTCGTGATGTTGTTCACGTTGTTCCCTGTCGATGGAGCGGCATTATAGGGAGTTCTCAGCAGGCCGCAAGGGCTAATTTTAAGAAAAAACACCGTTTGCTGCATTACACAGCAAACCCACTGCTTATACCGTGTTTTGCACAGATTTATCCACAGAGGCACAGGAATCTCAAATTTTGCGAGCGTCGCGCAATCGTTTTCGCTACAATTTCGCGCGTCAGTTTTCACTGCCCTTTAGGGGTAATAAATGAAAAGTCAGTCGCCGAAGGGAAGTTATCCAAGCTCAATCCCGCGTTTTTCTGCAAATTGCTCTATATAAAGAGAAGAAAAGCGTCATTGAATTCAGATAACGCTCTTTACTGCGACTCCAAAGCCAAGGATATAACCACCATGCAACAATCTCGTCCAATCCGCCGTGCCCTGCTCAGTGTTTCTGACAAAGCCGGTATCGTAGAATTCGCCCAGGCTCTGTCTTCGCGTGGCGTTGAATTACTTTCCACTGGCGGCACCGCCAGCCTGTTGGCGAAAGCCGGCCTGCCAGTCACTGAAGTCTCTGACTACACCGGCTTCCCGGAAATGATGGATGGACGCGTCAAAACCCTGCACCCGAAAGTTCACGGTGGCATCCTCGGTCGTCGCGGGAAAGATGATGAAATCATGGCACAACATTCCATTGCGCCAATCGACATGGTGGTCGTTAACCTTTATCCGTTCGCACAAACCGTCGCACGTCCAGATTGTTCACTGGAAGATGCGGTAGAAAACATTGATATCGGCGGCCCTACCATGGTTCGCTCGGCAGCGAAGAACCATAAAGATGTGGCGATCGTAGTAAAGAGCAGCGATTACGCTTCTATTATTGAAGAGATGGACGCCAACAACAGCTCGCTGACGCTGGCGACTCGTTTCAACCTGGCGATTAAAGCCTTTGAACACACCGCCTCTTACGACGGCATGATTGCTAACTACTTTGGCACGATGGTTCCGGCTTACCACGGTGATACTGAATCGGCTTCCGGCCAGTTCCCGCGCACACTGAATCTCAGCTATATAAAGAAACAAGATATGCGTTATGGCGAGAACAGCCATCAGAACGCCGCCTTCTATATAGAAGAGAGCGTTAGTGAAGCTTCCGTTGCCACCTCGACCCAGCTGCAGGGCAAAGCACTTTCCTATAACAACATTGCGGATACCGATGCGGCTCTGGAATGTGTGAAAGAGTTTGCTGAACCGGCCTGCGTCATTGTCAAACACGCCAACCCTTGTGGCGTAGCTATCGGCGACAGCATACTGGCAGCTTATGAACGCGCCTATCAGACTGACCCGACCTCAGCTTTCGGCGGCATTATTGCCTTCAACCGTGAACTGGATGCTGAAACGGCAAAAGCGATCATCAGCCGTCAGTTTGTGGAAGTGATCATCGCACCATCGGTAAGTGCCGAGGCACTGACACTCACCGCCGCGAAACAAAACGTTCGTGTACTGACCTGCGGACAATGGGAAGGTCGCCAGAAAGCGCTCGACTTCAAACGTGTTAACGGCGGCCTGCTGGTTCAGGATCGCGATTTGGGTATGGTTGATACCGCTGATCTGCGTGTGGTATCCGAGCGCCAGCCGACAGAGCAGGAACTGACAGATGCCCTGTTCTGCTGGAAAGTCGCAAAATTCGTCAAATCCAACGCCATTGTGTATGCACGAGACAAAATGACCATCGGTATCGGCGCAGGCCAGATGAGCCGCGTTTACTCCGCTAAAATTGCCGGTATTAAAGCCGCTGACGAAGGCCTGGAAGTAGCCGGTTCCGTAATGGCTTCTGATGCCTTCTTCCCGTTCCGCGACGGTATCGACGCTGCGGCAGCGGTAGGTATTACCTGTGTTATCCAGCCAGGCGGTTCTATCCGTGACGATGAAGTGATCGCCGCGGCTAACGAACACGGCATTGCAATGCTGTTCACCGACATGCGCCATTTCCGTCATTAATTTTCTTTTAGCGGGTGCGATGCGCCCGCTCACCCGGAGTCTTCGAATGAATATTTTAATTATCGGTAACGGCGGGCGTGAACATGCACTGGCATGGAAGGCATCGCAGTCACCTTTGGCTGATAAAGTCTTTGTTGCACCAGGCAACGCCGGTACCGCGCTGGAGCCGTTGCTGGAAAACGTGGACATCGCCGCCACTGACATCGCCGGTTTGCTGGCTTTCGCTAAAAGTCATGACATCGGGCTGACGATTGTCGGCCCTGAAGCGCCGCTGGTGATTGGCGTGGTTGATGCTTTCCGTGCAGCCGGTCTGAAAATTTTTGGCCCGACGCAGGAAGCCGCGCAACTGGAAGGTTCTAAAGCCTTCACTAAGGATTTTCTGGCTCGTCATAACATCCCAAGTGCCGATTATCAGAACTTCACCGAAATCGAACCCGCCCTGACTTATCTGCGTAGCAAGGGGGCACCGATTGTCATCAAAGCCGATGGTCTGGCAGCAGGTAAAGGCGTCATTGTTGCGATGACGTTGAAAGAAGCGGAAGACGCCGTTCACGACATGCTGGCGGGAAATGCTTTCGGTGATGCAGGTCATCGCATTGTTATCGAGGAATTCCTCGATGGCGAAGAAGCCAGTTTCATCGTCATGGTCGACGGCAGCAATGTGTTACCGATGGCGACCAGTCAGGATCACAAACGCGTGGGTGACGGCGACAGCGGTCCGAACACGGGCGGCATGGGAGCCTATTCTCCGGCGCCGGTCGTAACCGATGAAATCCATCAACGCGTGATGGATCAGGTCATCTGGCCGACTGTTCGCGGTATGGCGGCGGAAAATAACACTTATACCGGTTTCCTGTATGCCGGTCTGATGATTTCAGCCGACGGCCAGCCGAAAGTGATCGAGTTCAACTGCCGTTTCGGCGATCCGGAAACTCAGCCGATCATGTTACGTCTGCGTTCTGATCTTGTGGATTTATGCCTGGCCGGTGCTGAAGGTCGTCTGGGTGATAAAACATCTGAGTGGGATCCGCGACCGTCTCTGGGTGTCGTGCTCGCAGCCGGTGGCTACCCTGCTGATTATAAAACCGGAGACGTTATTCATGGCCTGCCGCTGGAAGAAGTGCCGGATGGTAAAGTCTTCCACGCAGGGACCCGTTTGCAGGATGAACGTGTGGTCACTAATGGCGGTCGCGTGTTATGTGTGACGGCATTGGGTAAAACGGTGGAAGCAGCCCAGGCACGCGCTTATGATTTAGCGAAAGACATTCATTGGGAAGGTAGTTTCTGCCGCAAAGACATCGGTTATCGCGCCATCGACCGCGAACGTAATCAGTAATTACATCTCACCCGACGATCAAAAAAGGCACGCTTCGGCGTAATGCCGGTCACTTAAGCATTTTTATGAATACAAATTCATTTTTGTGCTTCAAAGGATAATGAAGGAATCAGGCTTGTAGCGCTATTTTTCTTCATTGAAGGCCCAAATTCACGGGCCTCATTTCCTTAAGTGACCAGCATTACGCTTCGGCGTGCCTTTTCAATAGTGAAAACGGGATCACAGATCAGACTCTTTTGGTTCCCATTTACAGAAATCTTCATTGGCGACCAGCAACAGTTCGTTGCCTTGCGGAGCCGTCAGCCAGGCTAAGCCCAGATTATCGTTACTTCGGCTGGCCCGTTTCGCCAGCCAGACCTGTGAACGGACAGTCAGTGCCGGCGTCACCTGCTCGCCTGCGCAGGTCGTTATTAACCCTTTGCGCCAGCGTGCCTGGACCAGCCTGACATTCCCTGCCCGCAGCGCATTGCTCAGATCGAGGGTTTTTGACGCTTCATATTTATAGCGTTCGATTTCGTCTGACGATAACTTCTCGCGGCGCTCAGGGAGTTGTCGCTGCATAAAGCTAACGTTGCCACCCTCGTCAAAACGCAGCATGACACCCAAATCAGTTTTAGTCGCATGGGTTTCTTTAATCAGGTGCAATTGCCCCTGCTGGAATTCGTATCGGGTAATAATCGTATCGCCGCCGTAATAGGGGCTATAGACGTTGAGAATGGTTTGAGGCTCGTGCTGTGCGCTGTCTTCGCGCCAGAGCCGGTTGATACCTTGATCAGCGACATAGCCGCTGGCAAAGAATAACTCAGGACCTTTTTTAGAACTGCAACCCACCAGACCGAGCACCAGTAAACCTGCTACCAGTCCGGGGGTGATAAACTGAAGGGCCTTAAAGGCCCCCCCGCTTATTCTTTTCACTGCAAGCAATTACTTAACAGCGTCTTTCAGAGCTTTACCAGAAACGAACGCAGGCACGTTTGCAGCTGCGATTTTGATTTCTTTACCAGTCTGTGGGTTACGACCAGTACGCTCGTTACGATGATTTACCTTGAAAGTCCCGAAACCAACTAATTGTACAGCATCACCTTCTTTCAGAGACTCGGTAATAGCAGACAGGGTAGATTCAAGAGCAACTTTGGCCTGTGCTTTGGAAAGATCAGCTTTGTCCGCAATTACATCAATCAGTTGAGTCTTGTTCATAAGTTATCCTTTACAGTGTGTTTATCGTTTGCAAAGCATCAAGTGCGACGGATATGCCGATTGACAGCACCCTCCTGCATACACGCACCGATAGCCACTTTTTTTACGCCCCCCAAATGTAGACCAGACAGGGTGCGGATGTGAAGCCTTAAGGCACGACAAATCAGGCGTTAAATCACGTTTTCTTGCCTTATTGCGCTAAATTTATGCCAATGTTACTGACAGCAGCTTCACGCAGGTCAGAACGTAACCCTTTTATTAATTCCAGGTCACGCTCCTCACAGTCAGCCAACAGGCGAAAAATCTCCCATTGGATGTCCCATTCTTCTTCAACGGCAGGAATGACTTTGAGTTCTTCATCGGTCATTTCTTTCCCGGCCTGAGTCATTTCCAGCATCGCGACAGTACGAATTGACGTCTCACTGACGGCAACCGCGTGAGACAGCGTTTCGCCACTCAGACGCGAATGAATCAGTTCGCCTAATGCAATACACGCATCAATGGCCGGATAAACCCCATAGATGTCGTAATCATCAGAAGAAGGCACCGCTTCCTCCAGTTTTTCGAGCTGTGAGTCAAAATTGACCTTGGCGTCTTTTACCACCAGCGTTTCCCAAATTAAATCCAGGATGCGGCGGTAAAGCTGTGGTTCGCCAAACCCGGTTTCCAGGCAAAATGCCTGATAGTTCGGATACATGCGTTCACACAAGCTCGCCATAAACGTCACGTGTTGCCAGCTTTCCAGCTTTTCGAGACGTAAATGAATTGGATTACGTAACATGAGTTGATCTCGTTAACTTTTCTGCGCGGGAGTTTACCTGAAATAAATCAATATCCCTATTCCTTGATTCCTAAAGATCATCACTCAACCGTTGCCAGCGTTGAAACGCCGCCCGGTTTGATGCCACAGCATCCGCCCAACGGGTAGGCTCCGGCAGACGATATTGTCTTATGCACTGTTCGACCCAATAAAACGATGAATCCATGCTGATACGATTACCGGGTGAGATGAATAATGGATTACAGCGTAGCTTGCTGCGCCACACCCAGCCAATCTGTTCATCCCCTTCGTACAGCGCCTGGCGGCTGTGTAGTTCATCGCCTAATGGCAGGAACTGACCGCATAGACGGCTTTTCGCCACACCAATCGTCGGCACGTCGATCATCAGACCAAAGTGACTGGCAACGCCGAGACGGCGCGGATGCGCGATCCCCTGCCCGTCGACAAAAACCAAATCAGGCTGCAATGAGAGTTGCTGCCAGGCTTGCAGCAGTGCGGGAAGTTCGCGGAAGGAAAGGAAACCGGGAATGTACGGCATAACAGTGGGAATGCGGGCAATCTGATATTCCACCAGTTCCAGCGTTGGGTAGCGCAAAACAGCCACCGCCGCACGTGTCACCTCACCGCCCTGTTCGAAACCGACATCCACTCCCGCGATCAACGCGGGAGTGGTAAATCCTGGCGGATCCTGCAGTTCGATCTGATCTGCGAGGATCCGTTGTTCTTCACGTAAAGCACGGGTATCGATCATACCGGGATTTCACTCGTGATATTGCCGGGACAGGCTATGCACCGCTTCCACAAAGGCACCCGCATTTTCCGGCGGGACATCCTGATGAATGCCGTGGCCCAGATTGAACACATGACCATTGCCTTTGCCGAAACCGGCCAGAATGGTCTCCACTTCCTGTTCTATACGCACTGGCGAGGCATACAACATTGAAGGATCCATGTTGCCCTGAATCGCGACTTTGTCACCCACACGACGGCGTGCATCGGCAATATCGGTGGTCCAGTCCAGACCCAGCGCATCGCACCCCGTTGCGGCCATCGCTTCCAGCCACTGACCACCGCCTTTGGTAAACAGAGTCACCGGCACACGACGTCCTTCGTTTTCACGGATCAGACCATCAACAATTTTGTGCATATAGTTCAGGGAGAATTCGCGGTAATCGCGAGGAGTCAACACGCCGCCCCAGGTGTCAAAAATCATCACAGACTGGGCGCCAGCTTTGATCTGTGCATTAAGGTAAAGAATGACGCTGTCTGCCACTTTATCGAGTAACAGATGCATAGTCGCCGGATCGGCGTACATCATCTTTTTGATTTTGGTGAAGGCTTTACTGCTGCCCCCTTCTACCATATACGTCGCCAGCGTCCACGGGCTGCCGGAGAAACCGATAAGCGGCACTTCACCTTGCAGGTTTTTACGGATGGTACGCACGGCATTCATGACATACCCGAGTTCCATTTCAGGATCCGGAACCGGCAGTTTTTCGACATCGGCACGATTCGTCAGTGGTGAAGAAAAACGCGGGCCTTCACCGGCTTCAAAATAGAGCCCCAGCCCCATCGCATCAGGAATGGTCAGGATGTCAGAGAACAGGATCGCCGCATCCAGCGGATAGCGACGAAGCGGCTGCAAAGTCACTTCACAGGCCAGCTCGGCATTCTTGCACAGCGACATAAAATCACCGGCTTCAGCGCGGGTTGCTTTGTACTCCGGCAAATAACGACCAGCCTGACGCATCATCCAGACCGGTGTAATGTCCACTGGCTGACGTAACAAAGCACGCAGGTAACGGTCGTTTTTCAACTCATTCATTCTTGCTCTTTCCTTCAGTATTCGGGCCGCCCGACAATCATCTGACAGCATTCTATCACGTAAAATCGCCTCTACTCTTCGTGTTCGGCACGACAAAGGGCAACGGTGTCTTCAATCAGGCGGCGCGCAATCGTCCCGGGCGGTGGCAACTGCGGCAATGCATCAAAGCGATACCAATTCGCGTTAAGCAACTCTTTCGGGTCATGCTGTATGTCGCCACTGTCGTAATCCGCCATAAATGCCATCATCAGCGAATTGGGGAACGGCCAGGGCTGGGAACTGATGTAACGGACATTTTTCACCCGGATGTTACTTTCTTCCATCACTTCACGTGCCACAGTTTCTTCCAGCGTTTCTCCGACTTCCACGAAACCCGCCAGAACCGTGTGAATACCATTACGATGACGGACATGCTGCGCAAGCAAAATCTCATCTCCCTTACGGATAGCCACAATGATGCAGGGCGCAATCTGCGGATAATAGCGTTCGCGACAGTGCCCGCAGAGTGCAGCCCACTCGGTTTTGCTGACGTGCATTTCATGTCCGCAGTAACCGCAAAACTTGTGAGAACGGTAAAACTCTGACAACTGCACACCACGCCCGACCAACTGGAATAATCCGCGATCTTGATCCAGCAACTGACGGGCAGAAACCATATGGTTTGGCATCGTCTGACGAACCAGCCAGACAGGTTCGCCCTGCCATTCGCCGATCTGCCGCGCTGTTTTACCGGTCAGAGAAAATTGTGCGGCGCTGCCAAACGGCAGTTCACCCTCAGGCAGCCATAGCTTGCCTTCCTGGCTGATGATCCACCAACCGTTGTGTTGCTCAGTAATCTGTAATTCCATAATTGTTGTTGCATAACCTCGTCGGGACTGACAATCTGAGTAAGATATTTACATATTAGTAACTTTTGGTTACTTTTTTTGTCGCTCACGGAGTCAACCATGCTAAATCGTCTGGAAAGACTGACCCAACGCGTTGGTGGCAGTAATGAGTTAGTGGATCAATGGCTGCACGCACGCAAAGAACTGCTGGTTTCGTACTGCACTTTCGTCGGTCTGAAACCCAATAAAGAAAAACATACACCTTTGAATGAAAAGGCGCTGGACAGTTTTTGCCATCATCTGGTCGACTATCTTTCTGCCGGGCATTTTCATCTCTATCCACGCATCATTGAAGAAGTCGATGGCGCAGGCAGCCCGAAAAAAGTACAGGCGGCAAAAATCTACCCTGCTCTGGAGCTGAATACTGAAGCTATCATGGCTTTCCATGACAGTTACACAGAAACTGATATTGACGATGACAATGCTTTCGCCTTTCACTATGCATTATCGGATATCGGTGAGGCATTAGATGCCCGTTTTCAACTGGAAGATCAATTAATTATCATGGCTTTTGAGCCAGCCCCGGAGAGTGTGCCACCTTCGGAAAATGAACCTGATCTCGCCAGACCGGCTTAACACGTTGCCACAATAAAACCCTGCTCAGGGTTATGGTTTTACTTGTAGTTTAAAAAAACGCCTCCTATATTGAGGCTTCTTGTCGGAGTGCCTAGCGCATAATTTTCTGTTGAGAATTACGCCAGGCTGAGACCGTTAATTCGGGATCCGCGGAACCTGATCGGGTTAGTACCCGCGAAGGGAACAAGAGTAATGTTATGCGTTCAGCGCAATCAGGCATCTGCCTGCATAAGGCCGCCCGTGCTGCACCGCCCATTTTTACTCCTGCCGTAAACCTCCTGACAAGCAATTTTCCATCACGTTTTTTTGCGAGGAATTTGCTATGTCGAGTACCCAAAAACCCGTTATTTCTGAAAAGAAACCGTCAAATCGCCGTGAACAACGCGCGCAGGCACAATCGTTTATCGACAGCTTGCAGGGCGAAGCTTTCCCCAACTCCCGGCGTATTTATCTTGAAGCTGACCGCGAAGATATCCGCGTGCCGATGCGTGAAATCCAGCTCAGCCCGACGCTGGTCGGCGGCGGCAAAGACAATCCGCAGTTCGAAGAAAACGAAGCAATTCCTGTTTACGACACCGCCGGACCTTACGGTGATCCGGCGGCAGTTATCGACGTGCATACCGGTCTGGGAAAATTACGCGCCCGCTGGATAAACGAGCGTGCGGACACGCAGGAACTTTCACAGGTCAGTTCCGGTTTTACTCAGCAGCGGCTGGCGGATGACGGGCTGGACCACCTCCGCTTCGAACACCTGCCGCGCCCTCGCAAAGCCATTGCGGGTAAAAATGTCACGCAACTGCATTACGCCCGCAAAGGCATCATCACACCTGAGATGGAATTTATCGCCATTCGCGAAAATATGGGGCGTGAACGGATCCGCGGCGAGGTTCTGCGCCAGCAACATCCCGGCGAAAGCTTTGGCGCGCATCTGCCCGCCAGTATCACTGCAGAGTTTGTGCGACAGGAAGTGGCTGCCGGGCGCGCGATTATTCCCGCCAACATTAACCACCCTGAATCAGAGCCGATGATCATCGGGCGTAATTTCCTGGTGAAAGTGAACGCTAATATCGGCAACTCGGCGGTGACATCTTCCATCGAAGAAGAAGTGGAGAAACTGGTGTGGTCGACACGCTGGGGCGCGGACACCGTAATGGATCTCTCCACCGGACGTTATATACATGAAACCCGTGAATGGATCCTGCGTAACAGTCCGGTACCGATCGGCACCGTGCCGATTTATCAGGCCCTGGAAAAAGTGAACGGTGTGGCCGAAGATCTGAACTGGGAAATATTCCGCGATACATTGCTTGAACAGGCCGAGCAAGGCGTCGATTACTTCACCATTCACGCCGGAGTGTTGCTGCGTTATGTGCCGATGACCGCCAAACGCCTGACCGGGATCGTGTCGCGCGGCGGTTCGATCATGGCGAAATGGTGTCTGTCACATCATCGCGAAAGCTTCCTGTTTGAGCATTTCCGCGAGATCTGTGAAATCTGCGCCGCCTATGATGTCTCGCTTTCATTGGGCGACGGCCTGCGTCCGGGTTCGATTCAGGATGCCAATGACGAAGCGCAATTCGCCGAATTACGCACACTGGGCGAACTGACCAAAATTGCCTGGGAATACGATGTTCAGGTGATGATCGAAGGTCCGGGACATGTGCCGATGCAGATGATCCGCCGCAACATGACCGAAGAACTCGAGCATTGTCACGAAGCCCCGTTCTATACCCTTGGTCCGCTGACTACCGATATCGCGCCGGGTTACGATCACTTTACGTCCGGTATTGGCGCCGCGATGATTGGCTGGTTTGGCTGCGCCATGCTCTGTTATGTCACGCCGAAAGAGCATCTGGGCCTGCCGAACAAAGAAGACGTTAAGCAGGGTTTGATTACCTACAAAATCGCAGCACATGCTGCCGATTTAGCTAAAGGCCATCCCGGTGCCCAAATCCGCGATAACGCCATGTCAAAAGCGCGTTTCGAATTCCGCTGGGAAGATCAGTTTAATCTGGCTCTCGATCCGGCAACGGCACGCGCCTACCACGATGAAACGCTGCCGCAGGAATCCGGCAAAGTTGCACACTTCTGCTCGATGTGTGGCCCGAAATTCTGCTCGATGAAAATCACTCAGGAAGTTCGCGATTACGCCGCTGCGCTTGAAGCCAAAACCCAGCCAATAGAACTCGTTGAATCCGGTATGGCGCAGATGTCTGCCGAATTCCGTTCGCGCGGCGGTGAGCTTTATCACCCGGCCGATAACCTCAGTTCGGAGAGCAGCAAATGAATCCGTCCTCTCAATCCTTTCCTGCCGTTCCATTCCACCTCGGTTTATATCCGGTCGTTGATACCGTGGAATGGATTGCCCGTCTGCTGGACGCGGGCGTTAAAACACTGCAACTGCGTGTGAAAGATTTGCCTGATGAGCAAGCCGAGCCAGCAATTATTGATGCCATCGCGCTCGGTAAAAAATATCAGGCCCGGTTATTCATCAACGATTACTGGCGTCTGGCGGTCAAGCATCAGGCGTATGGGGTGCATTTGGGTCAGGAAGATCTGGATACTGCCGATCTTGAGGCTATCCGTCAGGCCGGCTTACGGCTGGGCGTTTCCACGCATGACGATGCTGAAATGGCACGCGCTGTCGCGGTGAATCCTTCGTACATCGCCCTCGGCCATATCTTCCCGACGCAGACCAAAGATATGCCTTCGGCGCCGCAAGGGCTGGCAGAACTCACCCGACATGTTAAGAAGCTCGATGGCAGCTTTCCGACGGTGGCCATTGGTGGGATCAGCATCGACCGCGCGGCGTCGGTTCTCGACTGCGGCGTCGGCAGTATAGCCGTCGTCAGTGCCATTACGCAGGCGGCGGACTGGCGTGCAGCGACGGCACAACTGCTGGCCTTATGCGCCAGCAAGGTGCCGCAAGATGCTTAACGATGCGGCTTTTATGCGCTACAGCCGCCAGTTGATGCTGGAGGAATTCGGTCCGCTGGCACAGGAAAAATTACAGGCGGCGAAAGTACTGATTGTCGGCCTTGGTGGCCTCGGCTCTCCCGCAGCCTTGTACCTGGCAGCAGCAGGCGTAGGTAAGCTGATTCTGGCCGATGACGATCAATTGCATATCACCAATCTTCAGCGGCAAATCCTCTACCGTACGGCAGATCTCGATCAGCCCAAAGCCGTTCTGGCAAAGCGTGAACTGCTGCGCCTGAATCCGCTTTGCGAAGCGGTGGCCATCACGGAACGTCTGTCGGGAGAAGCATTGACCCGTGCCGTATCGGACGCCGATATCGTTCTGGATTGCAGCGATAACATGGAAACCCGGCATGCAGTTAATAAAGTTTGTGTGGATGCCGGTAAAACCTTGATCAGCGGCAGCGCCGTCGGATTCAGCGGACAACTTCTGGTTATTGAAGCCCCTTACGCTCACGGTTGTTACGCCTGTTTATATCCGGATCAGGAAACCGTACAGCGCAACTGCCGTACATCCGGCGTGCTCGGCCCGGTGGTCGGTACCATCGGTACATTGCAGGCACTGGAAGCGCTGAAGATTCTGGCTGGTCTGCCTTCTGTACTGAGCGGCAAATTACGTCTGTTCGATGGAAAAACGCAAAACTGGCGTTCACTGCAACTCACGCGTTCATCTGCCTGTGCCATCTGCGGAGGCCACGAGTGAACATTCTGGTCAATGATGAACCACACCAATTCAGTCAACCGCTCACGTTACTAAACCTGCTCAATTTGCTGGCGTTAAACCCTGCAGGCAGCGCACTGGCGGTTAACCAGGTCATTATCCCCCGTGATAACTGGCCAGCTCATTTACTGGAAGACGGTGATGAGATCTTGCTCTTTCAGGCGATAGCCGGAGGCTGACATGTTAAAAATTGCTGATACCACATTCACGTCGCACCTTTTTACCGGAACAGGAAAATTCGCCAGTCCGGCGTTGATGCAACAGGCGCTTGAAGCATCTGGCTCTCAGCTGGTGACTATGGCGATGAAACGCATCGATCTGCGTCGCGGAGGTGATGATATTCTGTCTCCTCTGCAACAGCTCGGCATCCGTTTGCTGCCCAATACATCGGGCGCTAAAACAGCTGAAGAGGCAGTATTTGCCGCGCAACTGGCAAGAGAAGCACTGGGCACAAACTGGGTGAAACTTGAAATTCATCCCGACGTAAAATATCTGCTGCCCGATGCCGTTGAAACATTGAAAGCCGCAGAGATTCTGGTGAAACAGGGATTTGTTGTTTTGCCGTATTGCAGCGCAGATCCGGTGCTGTGTAAACGTCTGGAAGAAGCGGGCTGCGCCGCCGTCATGCCGCTGGGTGCGCCGATCGGTTCCAATCAGGGGCTGCAAACCCGTGATTTTCTGCAAATCATCATCGAGCAGGCTCGCATTCCGGTCGTTGTTGATGCTGGCATTGGTGCACCAAGCCAGGCCGCTGAAGCGCTGGAAATGGGGGCCGATGCCGTGCTGGTCAATACGGCGATTGCTGTCGCAGGTGATCCGGTTGCTATGGCAACGGCATTCAGGCTGGCCGTTCAGGCTGGGATTATCGCCCGTCAAAGCGGATTAGGCGGCAGACAACGACACGCCAGCGCATCCAGCCCGCTGACCGGTTTCCTCAATACCTCGCAGGTGTTGTCATGAATAACTTCACAGATGTGTGGTCAACGCTGGACTGGGATGATATTTCACTGCGTATCAATAGCAAAACATCCCGTGATGTCGAACAGGCGCTCAGCCGCAACAAAATCAGTCGTGAAGATTTCATGGCATTGATTTCTCCCGCCGCGCTGCCTTACCTGGAACCGATGGCGCAACGCGCGCAACAACTCACGCGCCAGCGATTCGGCAATACGGTGAATTTCTTCGCGCCATTGTATTTATCCAATCTTTGCGCCAACGAATGTACGTATTGCGGCTTTTCGATGAGCAATAAAATCAAACGTAAAACGCTGGACGAAGATGAAATCAGGCGGGAATGCGAAGCGCTGAATGCGCTGGGTTTCAAACATCTGTTGCTGGTCACCGGCGAACATAAGGGAAAGGTCGGCATGGACTATTTCCGCCGTCATTTCCCCGCGATCAGAAGCCATTTCGATTCACTGATGATTGAGGTTCAGCCGCTGCAACAGGAAGAATATGCTGAGCTGAAAACGCTGGGGCTGGATGGCGTGCTGGTTTATCAGGAAACCTATCACGCGCCTACCTATGCTTTGCATCATCTTCGCGGACAGAAACAGGATTTCTTCTGGCGGCTGGAAACACCAGACCGGCTCGGGCGTGCGGGAATCGACAAAATCGGTTTGGGGGCGCTGTTCGGACTTTCTGGCAACTGGAGGACTGACAGCTATATGGTGGCCGAACATTTGTTGTATCTGCAACAAACCTACTGGCAAAGTCGCTATTCGGTGGCGTTTCCAAGACTGCGACCTTGTACCGGTGGCATCGAACCGGCTTCCCTGCTGGAAGAAAATCAGCTGTTACAACTGATTTGCGCTTTCAGAATGCTCGCGCCGGATGTCGAGCTCTCACTGTCGACACGCGAATCCCCCTATTTCCGGGATCACGTTATTCCGCTGGCGATCAACACTGTCAGTGCAGGATCTAAAACACAGCCCGGTGGCTATGCCGATAATCATCCTGAACTTGAACAATTTGCACCGCACGACAACCGTTCACCTCAGCACGTAGCGAACGCATTGACCCGAGCCGGGCTGCAACCGGTCTGGAAAGACTGGGACAGTTTTTTGGGGCGCGTCTCGCAGGAAAATGTCGCCGGATGGCAAACAAGTAAACTCTCAGGAATGCAGATTCCATAAAGTAATTTTGCCCCTCGCACCAGCAGGCCAGGAGCATTAATGTGCTTTTGCCACTGCATATTCGCAACTGGCCGGCGCCACTCATCCCGGCGCTGCTTCCAAATAGCCGGAACAGGTTATCGTCCAGTTCCCTGTTCCGGCTCCTCTTTTCAGATCGTTTCAACTCGCACACTTCAGGCAAAAAAAAACCGCTCCCGAAGGAGCGGTTCTATGCGTTTCGACAGAAGACGATTAATCGTCGCTGTTACCGAAACCTGCGTTCAGCAGTTCAGCCAGGTTAGCCGTTGCTTCATCCGCGCTGACTTGCGGTACAACTGGCACTTCGCCTTGTGCTTTACGGCGTGCACGATCCTGGTGATAAGCGTAACCGGTACCGGCTGGGATCAGACGGCCAACGATAACGTTCTCTTTCAGGCCACGCAGTTCATCACGTTTACCCGCAACAGCGGCTTCGGTAAGAACGCGCGTGGTTTCCTGGAACGACGCTGCAGAGATGAAGGATTCGGTCGCCAAAGAGGCTTTGGTGATACCGAGCAGATCACGGGTAAAGGTCGCCGTGATTTTGCCTTCAGCTTCCAGCTGGCGGTTAGCGATTTTAACGCGGGACATTTCTGCCTGCTCGCCTTCCAGGAAGTCAGTGCCACCAGCGCTAACGATGGTGCCTTTACGCAACATCTGACGAACGATAACTTCGATGTGTTTATCGTTAATCTTAACGCCTTGCAGACGGTAAACTTCCTGCACTTCGTTGGTGATGTAGCGGGTAACCGCGTGAACACCACGTAAACGCAGAATGTCGTGCGGAGACTCAGGGCCGTCAGATACGACGTCACCACGTTCCACAACTTCGCCTTCGAACACGTTCAGCTGACGCCATTTAGGAATCATTTCTTCGTAAGCATCGCTGCCATCCAACGGAGAAATTACCAGACGACGTTTGCCTTTGGTTTCTTTACCGAAGGAGATGATCCCGCTGATTTCAGCAAGGATTGCAGGCTCTTTCGGACGACGTGCTTCGAACAGATCAGCAACGCGTGGCAGACCACCGGTGATGTCCTTGGTACCGCCGGATTCCTGAGGAATACGCGCCAGGGTGTCACCAGAGTGGATCTGAGTACCATCTTCCAGCTGAACAATCGCTTTACCTGGCAGGAAGTATTGAGCAGGCATATCAGTACCTGGGATCAATACGTCGTCGCCTTTAGCATCAACGATTTTCAGTGCTGGACGCAGGTCTTTACCGCTACCGGTACGCTCTGCAGAATCCAGAACCACCAGAGAAGACAAACCGGTCAGGTCGTCGGTCTGGCGGGTAATGGTCTGAGTATCCACCATGTCGGCAAAGCGAATGAAACCACTCACTTCACTGATAACTGGCATGGTATGCGGATCCCAGTTAGCCACGGTTTCGCCGCCGTTAACAGATGCGCCATCACCTTTGCCCATCACGGAACCGTAAGGCACTTTATAGCTTTCTTTGGTACGACCGAATTCGTCGATCAATTTCAGCTCAGTGTTACGGGAAGTGATAACCAGTTTGCCGTTAGAGTTGCTAACATGCTTGTGGTTGCTCAACTTAATGGTACCGGTGTTCTTAACCTGAATGCTGGATTCTGCTGCCGCACGAGATGCCGCACCACCGATGTGGAACGTACGCATCGTCAGCTGGGTACCCGGCTCACCGATGGACTGTGCTGCAATAACACCGATCGCTTCACCTTTGTTGATGATGTGACCACGTGCCAGGTCGCGACCGTAGCAGTTTGCACACACACCAAAGTCGGTTTCGCAACTTACGACTGAACGTACTTTCACACTGTCGACAGAGTTCTCTTCTAACAGATCACACGTCTTCTCGTGAAGCAGGGTGTTACGTGGAACCAGGATATCCGCCGTACCCGGCTTGAGGATATCTTCTGCAGTCACACGACCCAGCACACGTTCGCGCAGTGGTTCTTTAACGTCGCCACCTTCGATGACAGGAGTCATCATGATGCCTTCGTGAGTACCACAGTCGTCTTCGGTCACGACCAGATCCTGTGCCACGTCAACCAGACGACGGGTCAGATAACCGGAGTTAGCCGTTTTCAGTGCGGTATCCGCCAAACCTTTACGAGCACCGTGAGTAGAGATGAAGTACTGGAGTACGTTCAGACCTTCACGGAAGTTCGCGGTGATTGGCGTTTCAATGATGGAACCATCTGGTTTCGCCATCAGGCCACGCATACCAGCCAGCTGACGAATCTGTGCAGCAGAACCACGCGCACCGGAGTCGGCCATCATAAAGATACTGTTGAAGGAAACCTGCTGTTCAACAACACCGTCACGGTTGACGACGTCTTCAACAGACAAGTTTTCCATCATTGCCTTAGCAACACGTTCGTTGGCCGCAGCCCAGATGTCGATCACTTTGTTATAGCGTTCGCCAGCAGTGACCAGACCAGACTGGAACTGTTCCTGGATTTCAGCAACTTCGGTTTCTGCTTCTTCGATGATCTCTGCTTTCTTCGCAGGGATTACCATGTCATCGATACCTACTGACGCGCCTGAACGGGCAGCGTAAGCAAAACCGGTGTACATGATCTGGTCAGCAAAAATAACGGTCGGCTTCAGGCCCAAAATGCGGTAACAGGTGTTCAGCATTTTGGAGATAGCTTTTTTGCCCAGAGGCTGGTTGACGATCGAGAACGGCAGACCTTTTGGCACGATCATCCACAGGATGGCGCGACCGACAGTCGTGTCGATAATCGACGTCTTGTGCGTAACTTCGCCTTCGGTATTTTTGATCTCTTCGGTGATACGCACTTTGACACGCGCATGCAGAGAGGCCAGACCGCCGCGATAAATACGCTCAGCTTCTTTAGGACCAGTCAGAACCATGCCTTCGCCTTTGGCGTTAACACAGTCACGGGTCATATAGTACAGACCCAATACAACGTCCTGAGAAGGAACGATGATTGGCTCGCCGTTCGCAGGTGACAGGATGTTGTTGGTAGACATCATCAACGCACGCGCTTCCAGCTGGGCTTCCAGCGTCAACGGTACGTGAACAGCCATCTGGTCACCATCGAAGTCGGCGTTATATGCCGCACAAACCAGCGGGTGCAGCTGGATTGCTTTACCTTCGATCAGAACCGGTTCAAACGCCTGGATGCCCAAACGGTGCAGGGTTGGTGCACGGTTCAGCAGTACCGGGTGTTCGCGGATAACTTCGTCCAGGATATCCCAAACGACAGCTTCTTCGCGCTCAACCATTTTCTTAGCGGCTTTGATGGTGGTGGCCAGGCCACGCAGTTCCAGCTTGCCGTAAATGAACGGTTTGAACAGTTCCAGTGCCATTTTCTTCGGCAGACCACACTGGTGCAGACGCAGGTATGGACCTACGGTGATAACGGAACGACCCGAGTAGTCGACACGTTTACCCAGCAGGTTCTGACGGAAACGACCCTGTTTACCTTTAATCATGTCTGCCAGAGATTTCAGCGGACGCTTGTTAGAGCCGGTGATTGCACGACCGCGACGGCCGTTATCCAGCAAAGCATCTACCGCTTCTTGCAGCATACGTTTTTCGTTACGTACGATGATGTCTGGCGCAGCCAGATCCAGCAGGCGTTTCAGACGGTTGTTACGGTTGATAACGCGACGATACAGATCGTTCAGATCTGACGTTGCGAAACGGCCGCCGTCCAACGGAACCAATGGACGCAAGTCTGGCGGCAGTACCGGCAACACAGTCAGGATCATCCACTCTGGTTTGTTACCAGACTGAACGAACGCTTCCAGCAGCTTGATACGCTTGGTCAGCTTCTTACGTTTGGTTTCGGAGTTGGTTTCGTTCAACTCTTCACGCAGTTGCTCGCACTCTGCTTCCAGGTCCATGTTTTTCAACAGAGCCTGAATTGCTTCCGCACCCATCTTCGCGTCGAACTCATCACCAAACTCTTCCAACGCATCCAGATACTGCTCTTCAGTCAGGATCTGGCGTTTTTCGAGGTTAGTCATGCCGCCTTCGATAACCACATAGGATTCGAAGTACAGAACACGTTCGATGTCACGCAGTGGCATATCCAGCAGCAAACCGATGCGCGATGGCAGCGATTTCAGGAACCAGATGTGTGCAGTCGGGGAAGCCAGTTCGATGTGGCCCATACGCTCACGGCGTACTTTAGTCTGGGTCACTTCAACGCCGCACTTCTCGCAGATCACGCCGCGATGTTTTAAACGCTTGTACTTACCGCACAGGCATTCGTAGTCTTTTACTGGTCCGAAAATACGGGCACAGAAAAGGCCGTCACGTTCTGGTTTGAACGTACGGTAGTTAATGGTTTCTGGCTTCTTAACTTCACCAAAAGACCAAGAACGGATCATGTCTGGCGATGCCAGAGCAATTTTGATCGCATCAAACTCTTCGGTCTTAGTTTGCGCTTTCAGAAACTTTAGTAAGTCTTTCACGGATTGGCTCCCGTCGGGTTAGACCTGTTAGGCACCTGGTCTGTATTGATTAACAGGCAGGTGCCCCTGTGATCAGTGCGAATTCGAGTACTTACTCGTCTTCCAGCTCGATGTTGATACCCAGAGAACGGATTTCTTTCAACAGTACGTTGAAGGATTCCGGCATGCCTGGTTCCATACGATGATCGCCATCTACGATGTTTTTATACATCTTAGTACGGCCATTCACGTCATCGGACTTAACAGTCAGCATTTCCTGCAGGGTATATGCGGCACCATATGCTTCCAGTGCCCACACTTCCATCTCACCGAAGCGCTGACCACCGAACTGAGCTTTACCACCCAGCGGCTGCTGAGTAACAAGGCTGTAAGAACCGGTAGAACGCGCGTGCATCTTATCGTCAACAAGGTGGTTCAGTTTCAGCATGTACATGTAGCCGACGGTAACCTGACGCTCGAATTGCTCGCCGGTACGGCCGTCAAACAGTGTGATCTGACCAGAGGTTGGGATTCCGCCCATTTCAAGCAGTTGCTTGATCTCTGTCTCTTTCGCACCGTCGAAGACTGGTGTCGCGATTGGCATACCTTTTTTCAGGTTCTCAGCCAGACGCAATACTTCGTCATCGGTAAAGGTGGTCAGATCCACTTTCTGACGTACGTCGTCGCCCAGATCATAGGCACGCTGGATGAACTCGCGCAGCTTAGAAACTTCTTCCTGTTTCTTCAGCATGGCATTGATTTTTTCACCAATACCTTTCGCGGCCATACCCAGGTGGGTTTCCAAAATCTGACCAATGTTCATACGTGATGGAACGCCCAGCGGGTTCAGTACGATATCAACAGGAGTCCCGTTTTCATCGTAAGGCATATCTTCGATCGGGTTGATCTTGGAGATAACACCTTTGTTACCGTGGCGGCCTGCCATTTTGTCACCAGGCTGGATTTGACGTTTAACGGCCAAATACACTTTAACGATTTTCAGCACACCTGGTGCCAGATCATCGCCCTGAGTGATTTTACGACGCTTAGCTTCGAGTTTTTTCTCAAACTCGGATTTCAGTTCGTCATACTGTTCAGCAAGCTGTTCCAACTGATTCTGTTTGTCTTCGTCAGTCAGTGACAGTTCTAACCAACGATCGCGAGGCAATTTGCCCAGCTTGTCAGCTTCAACACCGCCAGCAACCAGCGCAGACTGGATACGTGCAAACAGACCGGCTTCCAGGATCTGCAGTTCTTCAGTCAGGTCTTTCTTCGCCTGCTTCAGCTGCATCTCTTCGATTTCCAACGCACGCTTGTCTTTTTCCACGCCATCGCGGGTGAAGACTTGCACGTCGATAACCGTACCGGACACGCCGTTTGGTACACGCAGAGAAGAGTCTTTAACGTCAGACGCTTTCTCACCGAAGATCGCACGCAGCAGTTTCTCTTCCGGCGTCAGCTGGGTTTCGCCTTTAGGCGTTACCTTACCCACCAGAATGTCACCACCGGTCACTTCAGCACCGATATAAACGATACCGGATTCATCCAGTTTGGAGAGCGCAGCTTCACCCACGTTAGGGATGTCAGCGGTGATCTCTTCAGGCCCTAACTTGGTGTCACGGGACACACATGCCAGTTCCTGGATATGGATGGTCGTGAAGCGGTCTTCCTGCACAACACGTTCGGAGACCAAGATGGAGTCTTCGAAGTTGTAACCGTTCCAAGGCATGAACGCGACACGCATGTTCTGACCCAGAGCCAGTTCGCCAAGATCTGTAGACGGACCATCTGCCAGCACGTCGCCGCGCTCGATTGGCTCGCCCAGATTCACACACGGCATCTGGTTGATGCAGGTGTTCTGGTTAGAACGGGTGTATTTGGTCAGGTTATAAATGTCGATACCTGCTTCGCCCGGGTACATCTCTTCTTCGTTAACACGAATAACGATACGGGATGCATCCACGTACTGAACAATACCGCCACGTTTGGCTACGGCAGTCACACCGGAGTCAACCGCTACAGCACGTTCCATACCAGTACCTACCAGCGGCTTATCAGCGCGCAGAGTCGGAACTGCCTGACGTTGCATGTTCGCACCCATCAATGCACGGTTGGCGTCATCGTGTTCCAGGAATGGAATCAATGAAGCACCAACGGATACAACCTGTTGGGTGGAAACGTCCATGTAGTCAACCTGATCGCGGCTGAAGAGGCTTGATTCGCCTTTGCTACGACAAGTGACCAGGTCTTCAATGAAGCGCCCTTCTTCGTCCAGGTTGGAGTTCGCCTGAGCGATTACGAAGTTGCCTTCTTCAATGGCAGACAGATAGTTGATTTCATCAGTCACCAGACCATCACGCACGCGACGGTAAGGGGTTTCCAGGAAACCGTACTCATTGGTCTGTGCATAGACAGACAAGGAGTTGATCAGACCGATGTTTGGACCTTCTGGCGTTTCGATTGGACATACGCGGCCGTAGTGAGTCGGGTGTACGTCTCGAACTTCAAAGCCAGCACGTTCACGGGTCAAACCGCCCGGGCCCAATGCAGAGATACGACGCTTGTGCGTGATCTCAGACAACGGGTTGTTCTGGTCCATAAATTGTGACAACTGGCTTGAGCCGAAGAATTCTTTCACCGCAGCCGAAATCGGCTTAGCGTTGATCATATCCTGAGGCATCAGTGTGTCGAGATCGCCCAGAGACAGACGCTCTTTAACAGCACGCTCAACACGAACCAGACCAACACGGAATTGGTTTTCAGCCATTTCGCCGACGGAACGAATACGACGGTTGCCCAAGTGGTCGATATCATCCACTTCGCCCTGGCCGTTACGAATGCCGATCAGCTTTTTCATTACCTGAATGATGTCGTCTTTGCTCAGGATACCTGAACCTTCGATTTCATCACGCAACAGAGAACGGTTGAACTTCATACGACCTACAGCAGACAGGTCGTAACGATCTTCAGAGAAGAACAGGTTCTCAAACAGGCTTTCCGCCGCTTCACGCGTTGGTGGCTCACCAGGACGCATCATTCGGTAGATTTCAACCAGTGCGCTCAGGCGATCGCTGGTTGGGTCGACGCGAATGGTCTCGGACATGTACGCGCCATGATCGAGGTCATTGGTGAACAGCGTTTCAATGGTTTTGTGACCGGACTGGCTCAGTTTAGCAAGCAGGTCCAGAGACAATTCCATGTTAGCCGGGACGATCAGCTCACCGGTATTGGTGTCGATGTAGTCTTTAGAGACCACTTTCCCTGCGATGTATTCAACAGGAACTTCGATGCGCTGAATTTCGTCTTTTTCAAGCTGACGAATATGACGGGCAGTGATGCGGCGGCCTTTTTCTACATAGACTTTGCCGTCAGCTTCGATATCAAAGGAAGCTGTTTCACCACGCAGGCGCTCAGGTACCAGTTCCATCTGCAACTTGTTGTCGCGGATCTGGTAAGTCACCTTGTCAAAGAACAGGTCAAGGATCTGTTCAGTCGTGTAATTTAATGCACGCAGAATGATGGTCGCAGGCAATTTACGGCGACGGTCAATACGTACAAACAGGTTGTCTTTCGGATCAAACTCGAAATCTAACCATGAACCGCGGTAAGGGATGATACGCGCGTTATAAAGCACTTTACCCGAAGAGTGGGTTTTACCCTTATCGCTGTCGAAGAATACGCCCGGACTACGGTGCAGCTGAGATACGATAACCCTCTCAGTACCGTTAATCACAAAGGTACCATTTTCGGTCATGAGCGGAATTTCGCCCATATAGACTTCTTGTTCCTTGATGTCTTTGACCGTACCTTCTGGTGCTTCACGTTCGTAGATTACCAGGCGCAGTTTTACGCGCAGTGGCGCGGAGAACGTCACACCACGGATCTGGCATTCTTTAACGTCGAATACAGGCTCACCAAGACGGTAGCTAACGTATTGCAGCTCAGAGTTACCGCTGTAGCTCTTGATAGGGAATACAGAACGGAATGCAGCTTCCAGACCGTACTGGCCTTCCGGATCTTGCTCGATAAACTTCTGGAACGAGTCAAGCTGGATAGAAAGGAGATATGGAATGTCCAAAACTTGTGGACGTTTACCAAAATCCTTACGAATGCGTTTTTTCTCGGTATAGGAGTAAACCATAGGGTTCCTCAGCTCGCTGATCAGTGACCCAATCTTGTCTGCCCTGAGAAGGACAGTTCATGCAACACCGTTTATGTCGACCGGAAAGCAGAAACGCTTCCCGCAATATCTGTTTTCTACCACTCTTAAATCATTTCGTTGTGCGTTATCTGTAGATGAGCTACAGCAAGAGGCAACAATATATTAAGGCGTCTATAGAAAGAGATATTAGAGTAGTTCAGTGCTCAAACAGTGTGAAACACCACTGACACTCTATAGCGCAAAAAGGCTGGTGACTAAAAAGTCACCAGCCATCAGCCTGTTAGGACAGGCTGCACTCCGGGAAGTTAAACTTACTTAACTTCAACAGAAGCACCAGCTTCTTCCAGAGATTTTTTCAGAGCTTCAGCGTCGTCTTTGCTGATGCCTTCTTTCAGAGCTGCTGGAGCAGACTCAACCAGGTCTTTCGCTTCTTTCAGACCCAGGCCAGTCGCGGTGCGAACAGCTTTGATAACTGCAACTTTGTTCGCGCCAACAGCGGCCAGAACAACGTCGAACTCAGTTTTTTCTTCAACAGCTTCAGCAGCAGCAGCAGGACCTGCAACAGCAGCAGCAGCAGAAACGCCGAATTTTTCTTCCATAGCGGAGATCAGTTCAACGATTTCCATTACAGACAGAGCTGCAACGCCTTCAATGATTTGTTCTTTAGTGATTGACATTTCAAGTGTTCCTAGAATTCAGAAATAGTTTATACGTAAGCAAATGAACGAGATAAAAAAGGCTGATTAAGCAGCTTCTTTCTGATCGCGTACAGCAGCCAGAGTGCGAACCAATTTGCCTGCAGAGGCTTCTTTCATGGTTGCCATCAGGCGTGCGATTGCTTCTTCGTAAGTAGGCAGAGTTGCCAAGCGGTCAATTTGAGCCGCAGAGATAAACTCACCTTCAAAGGCCGCAGCTTTAACCTCAAATTTTGCATTCGCTTTAGCGAAATCTTTGAACAAACGGGCAGCAGCGCCTGGGTGTTCAGTAGAGAATGCAATCAAGGTTGGACCGACAAACGTGTCTTTCAGGCACTCAAACTGAGTACCTTCCACGACGCGACGCATCAAGGTGTTGCGAACAACACGCATGTAAACGCCAGCTTCACGACCTGCTTTACGCAGTTCAGTCATTTTATCTACAGTTACGCCACGAGAATCCGCAACAACCGCAGACAGCGCGCCTTTGGCTACTTCGATGACTTCAGCAACAATCGCTTGTTTGTCTTGAAGATTTAATGCCATTAGCTTTTTGCTCCTGGATTTAGCCGGGGAACCCCCCCGGAACTCACATCACTTGTCATCGAGAATCGATAATAAGCGTTCAAACACGGTGAGCAGAGAATCCAGCAAAGACAAATCTTAATTCTTTATAAAAAAGACAAAGAAATATTTTCTTCAGGCTCTGTCACCGTCTACGCAGGAAGGATTAAGCCCCTTTCAGGGCACCTGCGGTCTTGGACGGAGGTCTGGATAGGCCAGACTCCAACCGAAAAATCTTGGTTTCGCATTAACGAAACAACGGGCCATAGATTCTAGACAAATCTATCGCCCGCGTAAAGCGATAAACGTCAGCAGTTAATTAGCTAACTGTTGCGCTCAGGCCGCTTTGATCAACAGAAAGACCCGCACCCATGGTAGTGGACAGGCTTACTTTCTTGATGAAAACGCCTTTAGCCTGGGAAGGCTTCGCTTTTTTCAGAGCGACCAACAGAGCTTCCAGGTTTTCTTTCAGCTTGTCGGATTCGAAATCAACCTTACCGATAGTGGTATGGATGATGCCGTTTTTGTCGTTACGGTAACGAACCTGGCCTGCTTTAGCGTTCTTAACCGCTTCAGCAACGTTAGGTGTTACAGTACCAACTTTCGGGTTAGGCATCAGACCGCGTGGGCCCAGAACCTGACCTAATTGGCCAACAACGCGCATTGCATCTGGAGATGCGATAACAACGTCGAAGTTCATTTCGCCTTTTTTGATCAGGTCAGCCAGATCTTCCATACCTACCAGTTCAGCGCCTGCAGCTTTAGCAGCTTCAGCGTTTGCACCTTGGGTGAAGACGGCAACGCGAACAGAACGACCGGTGCCGTGTGGCAGTACGGTTGCGCCGCGAACGTTTTGATCTGATTTACGAGCGTCGATGCCGAGGTTAACAGCAACGTCAACGCTTTCTACGAATTTAGCAGTGGCCAGCTCTTTGAGCAGAGCAACGGCTTCGGTGATGTCATACTGTTTAGTAGCATCAACTTTGTCACGGATCACGCGCATGCGCTTGGTCAGCTTAGCCATTTATTAATCCTCCACTACCAGGCCCATGGAACGAGCAGTACCTTCGATGGAGCGAGTCATCGCTTCAACGTCAGAACCAGTCATGTCCGCAGCTTTGGTTTCTGCGATTTCACGAACCTGAGCACTCGTTACTTTACCCACTTTGTCTTTGTTCGGCTTGCCGGAACCAGACTTGATACCAGCCGCTTTCTTCAGCAGTACTGCTGCAGGAGGGGTTTTGGTAACAAAGGTGAAAGAACGGTCAGAATAAACAGTAATAACAACAGGAATTGGCAGGCCTTTTTCCATGCTATCAGTCTTAGCATTGAACGCCTTACAGAATTCCATGATGTTCACGCCTTGTTGACCCAGAGCTGGACCGACTGGCGGACTTGGGTTTGCCATACCAGCTGCAACTTGCAGCTTAACGTAGGCTTGTACTTTCTTGGCCATGGTAAATATCCTCGTTTGGGTGATATCGCCTGTTTGAAGAGGCTCCCCGTTATTTACAGTACTTTGTTCTTTAAAATTTATGTGCTGAGACTGCACATAAAAACAAAAGGCGCGAAATTATAGTTCAATTTCGCGCCTTGTACAACATCTGTTCTAGTGAATGTTTAGAACGTTGTTGTTAGCCTTTTTCAACCTGACCGAAGTCCAGTTCAACCGGTGTTGCACGGCCAAAAATGGAAACAGACACTTTCAGGCGGCTTTTCTCGTAATCAACTTCTTCGACCACACCATTGAAGTCCGCAAACGGACCGTCATTAACACGTACCAGTTCACCTGGTTCGAACAACGTTTTAGGACGTGGTTTATCACCCACTTGTTGCAGGCGATTCATGATCGCATCAACTTCTTTATCGCTGATTGGTGCAGGACGATCTGACGTTCCGCCAATGAAGCCCATAACACGAGGAACGCTGCGAACTAAGTGCCAGCTGGCGTCATTCATCACCATCTGTACCAGCACATAACCTGGGAAGAATTTACGTTCGCTTTTACGGCGCAGGCCACCACGAATCTCAACCACTTCTTCGGTTGGAACCATGACTTCACCAAACAGTTCTTCCATGTCATGTAATTTGATGTGCTCACGCAGCGATTGTGCTACGCGGCCTTCAAAGCCAGAAAACGCCTGAACGACGTACCAACGTTTTTTAGGTGCTTCAGACATTAGAACCTCAAGCCAGTAATGAAAGATACCAGGCGGACTAAAATACCATCCAGCCCCCACAGAATCAGTGACATAACGGCAGTTACCGCAGCAACGATCAGTGTGGTATGCAATGTTTCCTGGCGCGTTGGCCAAATGACTTTACGTACTTCAGTACGCGCTTCACGAGCAAACGCGACCGTCGCTTTGCCTTTAGTGGTCAGTAAAGCCACTGCGCCTGCAATTGCGATAATAACAACTACGGCTAACGCGCGTAACGGCAGGCTGTATGCACGGTAATAATAGTTACCGACAATAGCTACAACCAACAAAACGGCAACAATCAGCCACTTTACCGCTTCCAGGCCGCGCCCGCTCCCTTGAGCCTCGGTATTCGCACTCATAAACCAACCCGTCACAATGATTCAGAACAAACAACTTTGCCTCGCATTGCGAGGCAAACCAAACCGATCGATGCTCTACTTGAGCGCAATTCGGTGTTTTACGCTATATCTCAGAGCCTATCTCACCAGTGATTATGACGTATAAATCGCTGATGAGATAGGTTCTAGCGCCACAGCGTAGAAAAAAGGGCATCGAATGATGCCCTTTTAGTGTGTATTACGTCAACGAATAGTGACAAAAAACTATCAGCGATTAAGCGATAACTTTAGCAACAACACCAGCACCTACAGTACGGCCGCCTTCACGGATTGCGAAACGCAGACCGTCATCCATCGCGATTGGGTGGATCAGGGTAACAACCATGTTCACGTTGTCACCAGGCATAACCATCTCAACGCCTTCTGGCAGTTCGATAGTACCGGTCACGTCAGTTGTACGGAAGTAGAACTGTGGACGGTAGCCTTTGAAGAATGGAGTATGACGACCACCTTCATCTTTGCTCAGGATGTACACTTCGGAATCAAACTTGGTGTGTGGTTTGATTGAACCTGGTTTAGCCAGAACCTGACCACGTTCGATATCTTCACGTTTGATACCACGCAGCAGAACACCAACGTTCTCACCAGCACGGCCTTCGTCCAGCAGTTTGCGGAACATTTCAACGCCCGTACAAGTAGACTTAACAGTGTCCTTGATACCGACGATTTCAACTTCTTCGCCCACTTTAACGATACCGCGCTCTACACGACCGGTAACAACTGTACCACGGCCGGAGATGGAGAATACGTCTTCGATTGGCAGCAGGAATGGCTTATCGATAGCACGCTCTGGCAATGGAATGTAGCTGTCCAGTGCTTCTGCCAGTTCGATGATTTTCGCTTCCCAAGTGGCATCGCCTTCCAGTGCTTTCAGCGCTGAACCTTTGATGACCGGGATGTCGTCGCCTGGGAATTCGTAAGCAGACAGAAGTTCACGAACTTCCATTTCTACCAGTTCCAGCAGCTCTTCGTCATCTACCATGTCGCATTTGTTCATGAACACGATCATGTATGGAACGCCAACCTGGCGACCCAGCAGGATGTGCTCACGAGTCTGAGGCATAGGGCCGTCAGTTGCAGCAACAACCAGGATAGCGCCGTCCATCTGTGCAGCACCGGTGATCATGTTTTTCACGTAGTCGGCGTGCCCTGGGCAGTCAACGTGCGCGTAGTGACGAGTCGGGGTGTCATATTCAACGTGAGAAGTGTTGATGGTGATACCACGAGCTTTTTCTTCTGGTGCGTTATCGATCTGGTCGAATGCGCGTGCAGAACCGCCGTAGGTTTTAGCCAGAACGGTAGTGATTGCTGCAGTCAGGGTAGTTTTACCGTGGTCAACATGGCCGATAGTACCAACGTTAACGTGCGGTTTGTTACGTTCAAATTTTTCTTTAGACATCGATTGTCCCTCTAAGACACGGTTAAATCGGTGGTATCACCACATCAACCAAGCATTTGCTTGACGAATTAGTTTACAGAAAGAAAATCAGGAGGGAGAATTTGGAAGTGGTGCTGATAGGCAGATTCGAACTGCCGACCTCACCCTTACCAAGGGTGCGCTCTACCAACTGAGCTATATCAGCACATACTTGGAGCGGGCAGTGGGAATCGAACCCACATCATCAGCTTGGAAGGCTGAGGTAATAGCCATTATACGATGCCCGCATCCTGGAACTCGGCTACCTGATTGTTCTGAAGAACTTGAAGACGGGGAAAAGGACGTGAGACACTTAATTCCTCACCTTCACCTGAAGCGACTCTTTCACTTCAAGCTGCCTCATTACTAAGGCTTATATGGTGGTGGGGGAAGGATTCGAACCTTCGAAGTCGATGACGGCAGATTTACAGTCTGCTCCCTTTGGCCGCTCGGGAACCCCACCTAATTGTTAAGTACTTGAATGGTGCCGGCACCAAGAGTCGAACTCGGGACCTACTGATTACAAGTCAGTTGCTCTACCAACTGAGCTATGCCGGCATCAAGTGCTGCGCATTCTATGGAGACTTTACGGGGTATGCAACAAAAAAATTGCATGTTTTGCACTATCGCTCATGTTTTATTCAAAAAGTAAGCTTTTTCCCTTTTTCCGCTGTTTAAGGGGTGAAAATATATCCAAAAGTGCGACTTCTTCATACCTGTCTGAGCAAGATATGAACCACTTTCCTACACTTCATTAATGAAATAAATCCTTCGCAGAGCTTAACCGTCTCATTTATGCACTGAAAATGTGCTTTTGCCTCACAAATGAACATCAAAAGGCATTTCTTTATCAGTTACACCTGATTTCAAGGCCATTTATATTGGCGCAGTTCTTGCACTCTTCATTGCGTACGCACTGTTTTGTTATTTTAAGGAGTGCAGCTATGAAAATTGTCATGCTCAACGCCGCAACATTGCCTGTTTATAGAGATGAACTGGCACAACTTCTCATCGAAGCCAACAGTACAGGCGCTTGCGTGGGGTTCCCGCACGTCACCGGACAAAGAGAGGCGGAAGACTCTTTTCATGATTTACGCCCTGCACTAACTCAAAATGAGCGACTGCTTTGGATCGCCAGAGATGAACAAGGTGTCATTGGGACCGTTCAGCTCGATCTGGCCCATTCTCCGGATTTACCTCATCAGGCCGAAGTGAGTACTTTGCTGGTCTGTGCCCGTGCGAGACGACGCGGCGTCGGTCGTCTGTTAATGCGTGCACTGGAAAATACCGCACAGAACCTGCGTTGCTCCGTTCTGTCTTCAGATATGCAGTCAGGTTCGGACGCCGAAGCTTTCTATCGGGCTCAGGGTTATCGCTGTGCGACACTCAGGCAAGACTCAGCCCGTTACAGCAGAAAAAATGAAGTAGTCTATTACAAACAACTACCGCCCTTCACCTGCGCCTCTCACCCCCTCTTTTAGTCTGTGAAAGTGCGGTGAGTATTTCATCGCACTTTCACAGACTTTCCTCACTTGCATAAGTTTCTCAAAAATTTTTAAACTCAATCAAAGAAATCGATAAGTTATAAGAAAAAGATCTCCCTCAAAAATTAAGGTGTCTATAATATGCTGCTGGTTTACTGTCTGGAGTTGGCGTGATCGCCTTTCCTGACCTGCGCTAACAGGCAGACTTTAACTTATGAAAAAAAGAGACCCATCTTTGGCAACTCCTTATCTGCAGTTTGATCGTACGCAGTGGGCAGCCTTACGTGATTCAGTACCACTCACGCTCAAAGAGGCTGAAGTGGTGAACCTGAAAGGCATAAACGAGGATTTATCCCTCGAGGAAGTCGCGCAGATCTATCTGCCACTTTCACGCCTTCTCAATTTTTACATCAGTTCCAACCTGCGCCGACAAGCCGTGCTTGAGCAGTTCCTCGGTACAGATGGACAGAAAATTCCTTATATCATTGGAATTGCTGGGAGTGTAGCGGTAGGTAAAAGTACGACAGCCCGCGTCCTCCAGGCATTATTAAGCCGTTGGCCAGAGCATCGCTCAGTAGAGCTGATCACCACAGATGGTTTCCTCTATCCCAATAAGACGCTCCAGGAGCGTGGGATCATGAAGAAAAAAGGATTCCCTCAATCTTACGATATGCACCAGCTGGTGAATTTCGTTTCAGAGGTTAAGTCAGGGGCACGACATGTTACCGCGCCAGTCTATTCACATCTGATCTACGATGTGATACCTGATGGCAATAAAGTTATTGAGCAGCCAGATATTTTGATCCTTGAAGGGCTTAATGTCTTACAAAGTGGCATGGATTATCCTCATGATCCACATCGTGTATTTGTTTCCGACTTTGTCGATTTCTCTATATACGTTGACGCACCTGAAAATTTATTGCAGAGCTGGTATATCAATCGTTTCTTGAAATTCCGCCAAGGCGCTTTCTCAGACCCAGATTCTTATTTCCACCATTATGCAAAATTGCCAGAAGAAGAAGCTGTGAATATTGCGACACAGTTATGGAATGAGATTAATGGTTTGAATTTAAAGGAGAACATTCTCCCAACCCGTGAAAGAGCCAGCCTAATCTTGACGAAAAGTGCTAATCACGCTGTTGAAAGTGTTCGGCTGAGAAAATAAATTTACTGTCGTTAACGAATAAAGGAGAGCCTGATACTCTCCTTTATTTTAGTCAGATACCGCGCAGTGAAATCTCACCGCCAATATAAGGTTTAACTACCGCATCCTGTTCAAGCAACAAAGCACCCTGCGGATCAATCCCGCGCTCGATACCATGAATTTCCTGGTCACCGATGAGTAACTTAACCTGACGATCAAGGAAATTATCTAAACCACGCCAGCGGGGAATAAAAGGTGCTAATCCTTCCTGTTCGAAATGTAATAATGCTGACCTTAACTCTTTCAGCAGCATTGCTGTGAGTTCATTGCGGTCAATATTAACACCCGCCTCCTGCAAATTTATCCATCCCTGAGTGATGGCGTCAGAAGCCGGTTCACGCATTTTGAGGTTAATGCCCGCGCCGATAACCAACTGTGCCGCATCGCCGGTTTTACCTGTCAGTTCAACCAGTATCCCAGCCAGCTTACGGTCATTAAGATAAAGATCATTTGGCCATTTCACCCGTACATCTTTAGCTCCAAGGCGCTGAAGCACCTCAGCCATGACAATCCCGATAACCAGGCTTAGCCCCATTGCGGCGGCAGGCCCTTGTTCCAGCTTCCAGTACATAGAAAGATAAAGATTACTGCCAAACGGTGAGAACCATTTTCGCCCGCGACGTCCCCGGCCGGCCTGCTGATATTCCGCAACACATGCGTCGCCAGAGCTTAATTCACCAATTCGGTCTAAAAGATACTGATTGGTTGAATCAATAACGGACAGAACTCTGACCTGACCCGCCGGAAGCAGCTTGAGGATTTTCTCCTCGTCGAGCAGTTGGATAGGATATGGCAGGCTATAACCTTTACCCGGCACTGTAAATATATCAACGCCCCAGTCACGTACCGTCTGGATGTGTTTATTAATTGCTGCACGGCTCATGCCAATGACTGTACCTAACTGCTCACCGGAATGAAATTCACCATCAGCCAAAATGGAGATCAGTTGCAGAGGAACGGTAATATCTTTCATGACAGCGCATCCACGGCGTCCACTTCACCCTTCGCGGCGATAAAACGAACCTCTGGTTCAAGCCAGATACTAAATTTCTCTGCAACAACATCACGTACATATTTAGCCAATGCACGTACATCAGCGCTGCTCGCATGATCTTTATTAATCAGTACTAACGCCTGTTTATCGTGAACTGCTGCGCCGCCAACGGTAAAACCTTTCAAACCAGCCTGTTCAATCAACCATCCGGCAGCAAGTTTAATTTGCCCATTAGCTTGTGGATAAGACGGCATAGAAGGATATTCGTTGCTGATTTTCTCTGCCACAGAAGCGTCAACAGCAGGGTTCTTGTAGAAACTCCCCGCATTGCCGGTAATGGCGGGGTCAGGTAATTTGCTCTGCCGCATCGCGCAAACTAAATCAAAGATCTGACGGGGGCTAACAGTCTCAGGATCTAAGCGAGTCAGCTCCCCATAACTCAATTTCGGCTGCCATTGTTTTCTCAGCTTCAGGCCTACGGCAATAATGGCATACCCTTCTTTATAGGAATGTTTAAATATACTCTCGCGATAACCAAACTGGCATTCGTCGGATTGCACGCGGATGACCTTTTCGCTCTGCAAATCCAAAACATCCACATAACCACAGATACTCTGCAGTTCGACACCATATGCACCTATGTTTTGAATAGGAGCAGAACCTACGCATCCGGGAATTAAAGCAAGATTCTCCAGACCTGGAATATCATGCTCTAATGCATAACAAACCAATTGATGCCAATTCTCACCAGCCCCCACATGCAGCAACCATTCCTCTGCATTTTCATCCAGCTCAATACCTTTGATCCGGTTCAGCACTACTGACCCTGCAAAATTCTCCAGGAAAAGAACATTACTTCCTTCGCCTAAAAGTAAAAAAGGCTGCTCCTTTTCCTTCGCTGATTTCCATGCTGCTATGAGTTGTTCAGTGTTCTGGACATGCGTGATTTCAGCAGCATAAGCCGCCAGAGAAAAAGTATTCAGGGATTGAAGAGAAGTGTCGCCAATCGACATAGCAATATTACTCATGAGTGACTTATTTGTGCTTAGTTTAACCGATCCGATATCCTGATACGCAGAGTTTTATAAGTTGGGGTGGGCCTCAAGACCAATAAACAAAGTCCATGCAGAGCTAAATTTCCCATAGCAAAAAGCCCCGTACTTTCGTACGGGGCTTTCCACTTATTTGATGCCTGGCAGTTCCCTACTCTCGCATGGGGAGACCCCAC
>NZ_JBEPKE010000016.1:0-27964 GCF_040544515.1 Rahnella sp. 2050
TTGGTCGGAAAAACGCTTCTTCATGGGGATGTCCTCATGTGGCTTATGAAGACATTACTAACATCGGGGTGTACTAATCAACTGGGAGCAGGTCAATCCAGCACGCTGAGAAAAAATTGATAGTATTGTTCTTCATTCAAAACATCATAACTTCTGACAGAAACAGTTCCCTGCACGGAGGGATCGATAAGGATAGTTTTATTCAGATTTTTACTTACCGTATCAATAAACTCTTTAATATCCGTGCCCTTAAAGCTCGCAGTAAACTCTTCCGCGTGTACAATCCCTGGAAGTGTGGCAAATAATATGCATGCCTTTACTAGGAGAGAGTTAATGAACTTCTTCATGACTTTCTGTATCCAACGATGTTTCGATAGTGGCTAGATTTATATAGATATTCTGAAGTTGATTTTCTCTCAGAACGGTAAGTTGTACATCCCTCAGGCTTGCCAGTTGTTCAATGTATTTATCTGCTGTTGCAGTGTCGTCGAGAGATTGCCCATTTATTTTGATGACGAACTCGCCTGGAATAAGTCCCGCTCTAAGATAAACATTGCTGCTCGTTTTGGGATTGAATCTATAACCTGTAAGTTTCTCATCTTTATATACGGGGTTGGCAACTAAATAATGCATTAAGTATTTTGCGTGTTCTTTGTTTGCCCTCTGTTTTTGTGGTTCTGGGCGTTTATTATCCTGAGCTTTATCACTGAGGTATAAAATCGCTGTTCCCTTGGGGGTGCGTATTAAAACTTCGTCTGGTTTTACTGACTGCAAGTAAGCGTTTTCCACATCAGCAAGCTTTTCACCTTCACGGTAACTATGCTGACCCGTTGGTCCTTGAAGAATAGCCAGTGAGCGCCGACTGTCAGTACTTGTCAGAACTCCCTTAAGGAATAAGGGAAGCTTAACGCTAGTCGCTGGTGATCGAGTTACCTCTTTAATCACTGCATTTCTGCGTTTTTCAAATAGTGTGCCGGGTATATTGATAAAAATTTTGGCGTCGGTGGAGGTCTTGGGCAGGAACCCAAAACTTTCCCTGCTATTTAGCACAGTAACAGCGATTGTTGAGCAACAAATCATTGTGAGTATGAATGTAATGACAATAAACATTCCTGTCTTCAATGATAGCTTTGGCCGATGCCCTTTATTCCAGATGGCATGCATGTATTGGATCATTCCCTTGTGCTTTCGTTATTCCAGTGGGTTACTTATTAGGCTATATTATACGCAGAAAAACATTGATTCACATTAATACATGTTCAATACGAATGAGGTTGTGTTTCTTGATTTTCAGATTTATTCCTCTTTCGGTTTTTTATTTAAAAACATTCATTGAATGTATAAATGGTTATGGGTATTGGTATGTACCGCGATTACTTTAATTTTGTCACGCTTCCCTTTTTGGAAGGTAATTATTTCAATAATATACGTTTGTTGGCCGCTCAGGATTTTATTCTGCAGAAGTTGAGTCAGGGAGGTATCGCGATAATCGGTGGTAACAAAGGTGTTGGTAAAACGCGACTGGCGCACGAGATTGCCAGAAAAAGTCAATGCCGGGTATTGAATTTAAGTGCAGCGTCTTTGAATGGCGCAGACAGTGAAAGCCTTGGACAATTACTAGCCTTTTGTTTTCATTTAAAGAAATGGCAAACATTACCAGCCTCGATTCTCACTATGCGAATTGCAGAATCCTTTGTCCACAATGAGGACCCCGCAGAGCCCTGGTTGGTCGTGATCGATAATGCTGAAAACCTCACGGCAGAAAGTTATGAGTTTTTACGTACATTCAAAACTTATCCACAATCTCTGCGTGTCTCATTCCTGCTAGTAGAAGAACATAAGGGGAGTAAAAGCCGCGGCAGGCGCCATAAGATGGGGCTACCATATGCGGTTTACTCTCTGTCTCCAATGAGTCTCGCAGAAACCTCGGACTATCTGTCCCAAAGGATGCAATCAGCCGGAGGGGAGCCAACCCTTTTTAACAAACCACTCGTTAAATTGTTGCACACTGCCGCTGGTGGTAAGTTTCGGCTTATTAATGAACTGGCAACAGACTCATTGAACAGCGCATATGCAGAAAAAACACAGTCAGTCACTTATCGGCAAATGAAAGTCTGCCTCGAAGCCCGAGGACTGACGCCTGGCAAAAGGAAATGTCTCACGTTTCTCATTGCGTGTTACATGCTTTTGGGCAGTGTTTTGGGATGGACTTATTTAGGCTATGCAAAGCCATACCTCCCGCTGTTGGCGACGTTTTCCGAAAGGCTGCATGAAATCCCTGCTGCGGCCAAAAAACTGAGTGATGTTGGAAGTAACGAGCGTAACGGAATGCGTCAGCTCTTTCAGGTGTGGGGTTATGACGTGCCAACTAATGATGCGTTCTGTGATCAGGCCGTCCGTGCACAGCTCACCTGTAAAAAGGGTAAGGCAACCTTAGAGACCTTAGTCCAGGACGGAATTCCCTGGTTAAGTCCGATTACAGCAGATAAACAGACCGTGTACGTTACCGTTGTGAAGGTCACTGATGAGGAGTTAGATATTCTTATTAAAGATGAGACGTGGACGGTTCAGCGCAGCTGGTTTAACGAAGTTTGGGGTGGCGAATATATTCAGTTATTCCCGCAGACTCCGAGCGGTAAAAACGCCATCAACAATACAAGCCCTGAAGCTGACACCGCTTGGTTAGATATGACACTGAGCAAAATCCTGAACCTGCCATTCGGTAAAACGGGTCAGTGGGACAAAGATTTGATCAGGAAGGTTAAATTATTCCAACAACGGGAAGGTCTTATTGTTGATGGAAGGGTAGGTAAGGGCACACTGATGCAAATCGCTAAACGTACCGGCAACATGCCCGTGCTGCTTACAGAAGAAGAGCTCTAGGTTAAAATGCAAAACATTCATTTATCGGCTTACACAAGCCATTTAAACAAACAAAAAGTGAAGGTGGTAGTGCATCGCCCGCTCAGAAAAAGCCTTTATTCTCTGGGATTAGGTTGCCTATGCTTGTTGGCTGGTGCGATGGCAGGGGCTTATCTTCATATAAGTTATCTTAACTGGCAGAGTTACCGGATAAGTGTCAGTGAAGAATCCCGTCTTCCTTATAAGCAATCCCCCTTACATTACATCTATCAGGACAAAGCGATGCCTGCTGTTAGTCAGTCGGCCGATAGTGATGACGATACAAATGCTGATGAACAACTGCTGGAAGATACTTCATCTATGGAAAATGAGGTTCCGGAAGAGGCGCCGACAGGCGAAAGCGATGAAAGTCAAATCATGAAGTTAGATGAGGGAAGCCCGGATATACCATTACAAGAGTGGTTGGAAAAAGCGATGTTGGAACAGCAACAAGAAGAGAAGAGCGCAAAATAAAAGCATTTTTTTTGTAGTTCGGATTGCTTCTTACTGGTGTTTAAGTATAATGCGCGGGCTTACCTAATCTTGGTAGGCCTGATTCAATGAGAATCAGATGGCCGATAAGTTTACTTGCCGGTCAACAATACTCCCGATATGGGGGTTATGTGAAGAACGATTACACTCTCCCATCAATCGAAATGGGTTTGAGGAGTAATCATTTACGTTTAAAATAATTGGAGCTCTGGTCTCATGCAGAACCAAAGAATCCGTATCCGCCTGAAAGCGTTTGATCATCGTCTGATCGATCAATCAACTGCGGAAATCGTTGAGACTGCGAAGCGCACTGGTGCGCAAGTTCGTGGTCCAATCCCGCTGCCGACCCGCAAAGAGCGCTTTACCATCCTGATTTCTCCGCACGTCAATAAAGATGCGCGCGATCAGTATGAAATTCGCACTCACAAGCGTCTGGTTGACATCGTTGAGCCAACCGAGAAAACCGTTGATGCTCTGATGCGTCTGGATCTGGCTGCTGGTGTAGACGTGCAGATCAGCCTGGGTTAATCAGGGTCATTGAGCGATTGAGAGGTTGAAACAATGATTGGTTTAGTCGGTAAGAAAGTGGGTATGACTCGTATCTTCACTGAAGATGGCGTTTCTATCCCTGTAACCGTTATCGAAATTGAAGCAAACCGCGTTACTCAGGTCAAAGACCTGGACAACGACGGTTACCGCGCTGTGCAGGTTACTACTGGTAGCAAAAAAGCTAACCGTGTAACCAAACCAGAAGCGGGTCACTTCGCTAAAGCTGGCGTAGAAGCTGGCCGCGGTCTGTGGGAATTCCGCCTTGCAGAAGGTGAAGAGTTCACTGCAGGTCAGAACATTAGCGTTGAAATTTTCGCAGACGTTAAGAAAGTTGATGTTACCGGTACTTCTAAAGGTAAAGGTTTTGCTGGCACAGTTAAGCGCTGGAATTTCCGTACCCAAGACGCTACCCATGGTAACTCCTTGTCTCACCGTGTTCCGGGTTCTATCGGTCAGAACCAGACTCCGGGCAAAGTGTTCAAAGGCAAGAAAATGGCAGGCCAACTGGGTAACGAGCGTGTAACCGTTCAAAGCCTGGACGTAGTACGTGTTGACGCTGAGCGCAACCTGCTGCTGGTCAAGGGTGCTGTTCCGGGTGCTACCGGTGGCAACCTGATCGTTAAACCTGCTGTTAAGGCTTAACGTCGAGGAGATAGGAATGGAATTAGTAGTGAAAGACGCGCAGAGCGCGCTGACTGTTTCCGAAACTACCTTCGGGCGTGATTTCAATGAAGCGCTGGTACACCAGGTCGTTGTTGCTTATGCAGCAGGTGCCCGTCAAGGTACTCGCGCTCAGAAGACCCGTGCTGAAGTAACCGGTTCCGGTAAAAAACCTTGGCGTCAGAAAGGTACTGGCCGTGCGCGTTCAGGTTCTGTAAAGAGCCCGATCTGGCGTTCCGGTGGTGTAACCTTCGCTGCAAAGCCACAGGACCACAGTCAAAAAGTAAATAAAAAGATGTACCGCGGCGCGCTGAAAAGCATCCTGTCCGAACTGGTACGTCAAGATCGTTTGATCGTTGTCGAGACGTTCTCTGTAGAAGCGCCTAAAACTAAGCTGCTGGCACAGAAACTGAAAGACATGGCTCTGGAAGACGTGCTGATTGTAACTGGCGAAGTCGACGAGAATCTGTTCCTGGCCGCACGTAACCTGTACAAGGTTGACGTTCGCGATGTAGCAGGTATCGATCCAGTAAGTCTGATCGCCTTCGACAAAGTAGTTATGACTGCTGACGCTGTGAAGCAAGTTGAGGAGATGCTGGCATGATTCGTGAAGAACGTCTGCTGAAAGTGCTGCGCGCGCCGCACGTTTCTGAAAAAGCGTCTACTGCGATGGAAAAGAACAATACCATCGTTCTCAAAGTTGCCAAAGACGCGACTAAAGCGGAAATCAAAGCTGCGGTTTCGAAACTGTTTGAAGTCGAAGTCGAAGATGTGAACACCTTGCTGGTTAAAGGCAAAGTTAAACGTCACGGTCAGCGTGTTGGTCGTCGTAGCGACTGGAAAAAAGCTTACGTAACCCTGAAAGAAGGCCAGAATCTGGACTTCATCAGCGGCGCTGAGTAAGTCGGAGGAGTAAGAACAATGGCAATTGTTAAATGTAAACCTACATCTCCGGGTCGTCGCCACGTTGTTAAAGTGGTTAACCCTGAGCTGCACAAGGGTAAACCTTATGCTCCGCTGCTTGAAAAACTGAGCAAAAGCGGTGGCCGTAACAACAATGGCCGTATCACCACCCGTCATATCGGTGGTGGCCACAAACAGCATTATCGTCTGGTTGACTTCAAACGCAACAAAGATGGTATCGCTGCAGTGGTTGAGCGTCTGGAGTACGATCCGAACCGTTCCGCGAATATCGCGCTGGTTCTGTACAAAGACGGCGAACGCCGTTACATCCTGGCGCCGAAAGGCCTGAAAGTGGGTGACCAGATCCAATCTGGTGTTGATGCTGCAATCAAGACAGGTAACACCCTGCCTATGCGCAACATCCCAGTAGGTTCAACGGTTCATAACGTAGAAATGAAACCAGGTAAAGGCGGCCAGATGGCTCGCTCAGCCGGTGCCTACGTTCAGATCGTTGCTCGTGACGGTTCCTACGTAACTCTGCGTCTGCGCTCTGGCGAAATGCGTAAAGTTCAAGTTGATTGCCGCGCCACCTTAGGTGAAGTCGGTAACTCTGAACATATGCTTCGCGTTCTGGGGAAAGCAGGTGCTGCTCGTTGGCGTGGTATTCGTCCTACCGTTCGCGGTACTGCGATGAACCCAGTCGATCACCCACACGGTGGTGGTGAAGGTCGTAACTTTGGTAAGCACCCGGTAACTCCATGGGGCGTTCAAACCAAAGGTAAGAAGACCCGTAGCAACAAGCGTACTGATAAATTCATTGTACGTCGCCGTAGCAAAAAATAATTAGAGGATAAGCCATGCCACGTTCTCTCAAGAAAGGTCCTTTTATTGACCTGCACTTGCTGAAGAAGGTAGAGAAAGCGGTGGAAAGCGGTGACAAGAAGCCTTTGCGCACTTGGTCCCGTCGTTCAACGATCTTTCCTAACATGATCGGTTTGACCATCGCTGTCCATAATGGTCGTCAGCACGTACCAGTATTTGTTTCCGATGAAATGGTCGGTCACAAACTGGGTGAATTCGCGCCGACTCGTACTTATCGCGGCCATGCGGCTGATAAAAAAGCTAAAAAGCGCTAAGGTAGGAGGAAGAGATGGAAACTATCGCTAAACATCGCCACGCTCGTTCTTCTGCTCAGAAGGTTCGCCTTGTTGCTGACCTGATTCGCGGTAAGAAAGTGTCGCAAGCTCTGGAAACTCTGGCCTATACCAACAAGAAAGCTGCTGGTCTGGTTAAGAAGGTACTGGAGTCTGCCATTGCTAACGCAGAACACAACGATGGCGCTGACATCGATGATCTGAAAGTCACGAAGATTTTCGTAGACGAAGGCCCAAGCATGAAGCGCATTATGCCGCGTGCTAAAGGTCGTGCAGATCGCATTCTGAAGCGCACCAGCCACATTACTGTGGTTGTGTCCGATCGCTGAGACTCTGGAGACTAGCAATGGGTCAGAAAGTACATCCTAATGGTATTCGACTGGGTATTGTCAAACCTTGGAACTCTACTTGGTATGCAAATACCAAAGATTTCGCTGACAACCTGGACGGCGACTTTAAAGTTCGTCAGTTCCTGACTAAGGAATTGGCGAAAGCTTCCGTTTCTCGCATCGTTATCGAGCGTCCAGCGAAGAGCATCCGTGTGACTATTCACACTGCTCGTCCTGGCATCGTTATCGGCAAGAAAGGCGAAGATGTCGAAAAACTGCGTAAGGTCGTAGCGGATATCGCTGGCGTTCCTGCGCAGATTAACATCGCCGAAGTCCGTAAACCGGAACTGGACGCAAAATTGGTTGCTGACAGCATCACTTCACAGCTGGAACGTCGTGTTATGTTCCGTCGTGCTATGAAGCGTGCAGTACAGAACGCAATGCGTCTTGGCGCTAAAGGTATCAAAGTTGAAGTAAGCGGCCGTCTTGGCGGTGCTGAAATCGCGCGTACTGAATGGTACCGTGAAGGTCGTGTTCCGTTGCACACTCTGCGTGCGGATATCGATTACAACACATCTGAAGCGCACACCACTTACGGTGTAATCGGCGTTAAGGTATGGATCTTCAAAGGTGAGATCCTGGGTGGTATGGCTGCAGTTGAACAACCGGAACCGGCTGCTCAACCTAAAAAGCAGCAGCGTAAAGGCCGCAAGTAAGGAGAGTCGCTGATGTTACAACCAAAGCGTACAAAATTCCGTAAGGTGCACAAGGGCCGCAACCGTGGTCTTGCGCAAGGTACGGATGTGAGCTTCGGCACTTACGGTCTGAAAGCTGTTGGCCGTGGTCGTCTGACTGCTCGTCAAATTGAAGCAGCACGTCGTGCGATGACCCGTGCAGTTAAGCGTCAAGGTAAGATCTGGATCCGAGTATTCCCGGACAAACCGATCACCGAGAAACCGCTCGAAGTTCGTATGGGTAAAGGTAAAGGCAACGTAGAGTATTGGGTTGCTTTGATCCAGCCTGGTAAAGTCCTGTACGAAATGGACGGTGTGCCTGAAGAGCTGGCTCGTGAAGCCTTCCAGCTGGCAGCAGCCAAACTGCCTATCAAAACCACCTTTGTAACTAAGACGGTGATGTAATGAAAGCACAAGAGCTGCGCGAAAAAAGCGTGGAAGAGCTGAACACTGAGTTGCTGAACCTTTTGCGTGAGCAGTTTAACCTGCGCATGCAAACGGCAAGCGGCCAGTTGCAGCAAACACACCTGTTGAAGCAAGTGCGTCGTGATGTAGCACGTGTGAAAACTTTACTGACTGAAAAGGCGGGTGCGTAATGACTGACAAGATCCGTACTCTGCAGGGTCGTGTAATCAGTAACAAAATGGAAAAATCCATTGTTGTTGCGATTGAGCGCGTGGTGAAACACCCGATTTACGGTAAGTTCATCAAACGTACGACTAAATTGCACGTACATGACGAGAACAATGAATGTGGTATCGGCGACGTTGTGGAAATCAGCGAATGCCGTCCACTGTCTAAGACTAAGTCTTGGACCTTGGTTCGCGTTGTAGAGAAAGCGATTCTGTAATACAGTAGCGCCTCTCAAAAATAGATAAACGGCTCATGTACGTGGGCCGTTTATTTTTTCTACCCATAATCGGGAACCGGTGTTATAATGCCGCGCCCTCATATTGTGGGGATTTCTTAATGACCTATCCTGGGTCCTAAAGTTGTAGTTGACATTAGCGGAGCACTAACATGATCCAAGAACAGACTATGCTGACCGTGGCCGACAACTCCGGTGCACGTCGCGTAATGTGTATCAAGGTTCTAGGTGGCTCGCACCGTCGCTACGCAGGCGTCGGCGACATCATCAAAATTACCATCAAGGAAGCAATTCCTCGCGGTAAGGTGAAGAAAGGCGATGTGCTGAAGGCGGTAGTGGTGCGCACCAAGAAGGGTGTTCGTCGCCCGGACGGTTCTGTCATTCGCTTCGATGGTAATGCATGCGTTATTTTAAACAATAACAGCGAGCAGCCAATCGGCACGCGTATTTTTGGGCCGGTAACTCGTGAACTGCGTAATGAGAAGTTCATGAAAATTATCTCTCTGGCACCAGAAGTACTCTAAGGAGCGAACCATGGCAGCGAAAATCCGTCGTGATGACGAAGTTATCCTGCTTACCGGTAAAGATAAAGGTAAGCGCGGTAAAGTAAAAAATGTACTGTCTTCTGGCAAAGTCATTGTTGAAGGTATCAACCTGGTTAAGAAACATCAGAAGCCTGTACCGGCCCTGAACCAACCAGGCGGCATCGTTGAAAAAGAAGCTGCAATTCCGGTTTCTAACGTTGCTCTCTTCAACACGGCTACTGGTAAGGCGGACCGTGTAGGCTTTAGATTCGAAGATGGCAAAAAAGTCCGTTTCTTCAAATCTAACAGCGTAACTATCAAGTAATTTGGAGTAGTACGATGGCGAAACTGCATGATTACTACAAAGACGATGTCGTAAAAAAACTCATGGCTGAGTTTGGTTACAATTCTGTCATGCAAGTCCCTCGGGTCGAGAAGATCACCCTGAACATGGGTGTTGGTGAAGCGATCGCTGACAAGAAACTGCTGGATAACGCAGCAGCTGACCTGGCAGCAATCTCCGGTCAAAAACCGTTGATCACCAAAGCACGCAAATCAGTTGCAGGCTTCAAAATTCGTCAGGGCTATCCGATCGGCTGTAAAGTAACCCTCCGCGGCGAACGCATGTGGGAGTTCTTTGAGCGTCTGGTCTCCATTGCTGTTCCACGTATTCGTGACTTCCGCGGCTTGTCTGCTAAGTCTTTCGATGGTCGTGGTAACTACAGCATGGGCGTGCGTGAACAGATCATCTTCCCGGAAATCGATTATGATAAAGTCGATCGCGTTCGTGGTTTAGATATTACTATCACCACTACTGCGAAATCCGATGATGAAGGCCGTGCATTGCTGACAGCCTTTAACTTCCCGTTCCGCAAGTAAGGCAGGGTTACTAATGGCTAAGCAATCCATGAAAGCACGCGAAGTCGTTCGCGTAAAACTGGCTGATAAATACCGCGCTAAACGCGAGGAATTGAAAGCTATTATCTCTGGTGTGAACTCATCCGACGAAGATCGTTGGGATGCAGTTCTTAAGCTGCAGTCTCTGCCGCGTGATTCCAGCCCGTCTCGTCAGCGTAACCGCTGCCGTCAAACTGGTCGTCCGCATGCTTTCCTGCGGAAGTTCGGGTTGAGCCGTATTAAGGTCCGTGAAGCCGCTATGCGCGGTGAAATTCCGGGTCTTAAGAAGGCTAGCTGGTAATTGTCACCAATTGAATCACGGGAGTAAAGACAGATGAGCATGCAAGATCCGATCGCGGATATGCTGACCCGTATCCGTAACGGTCAAGCCGCGAACAAAGTTGCGGTCACCATGCCTTCCTCCAAGCTGAAAGTGGCTATTGCCAACGTGCTGAAGGAAGAAGGCTACATTGAAGAATTTAAAATCGAAGGCGACGCTAAGCCTGAACTGGAATTAGTACTGAAGTACTTCCAGGGCAAGGCAGTGGTAGAAAGCATTCAACGTATCAGCCGTCCAGGCCTGCGCATCTACAAGAAAAAAGATGAGCTGCCAAAAGTTATGGCCGGTATGGGTATCGCTGTTATTTCTACCTCTAAAGGTGTTATGACCGATCGTGCAGCTCGCCAGGCTGGTCTTGGTGGCGAGATTATCTGCTACGTAGCTTAATTGGGAGGAAAGAATGTCTCGTGTTGCAAAAGCACCCGTCGTCATTCCTGCCGGCGTAGAGGTAAAACTCAACGGTCAGGTTATTTCGATTAAGGGTAAAAACGGCGAGCTGTCACGTACTATCCATGACGCTGTTGTAGTTAAGCAGGAAGAAAATACACTGACTTTCGCTCCACGCGAAGGCGCTGTAGACGGTTGGGCCCAAGCGGGTACCACTCGTGCACTGTTGAACTCTATGGTTGTAGGTGTTACCGACGGCTTCACTAAAAAGCTTCAACTGGTAGGTGTTGGTTATCGTGCTGCTGTTAAAGGCAACGTGGTGAATTTAGCCTTAGGCTTCTCTCACCCGGTCGATCATCAACTGCCGGAAGGCATCACTGCAGAATGTCCGACCCAAACTGAAATCGTGCTGAAAGGCGCTGATAAACAGGTTATCGGTCAGGTTGCTGCGGATTTACGTGCCTACCGTCGTCCTGAGCCTTATAAAGGCAAGGGTGTCCGTTACGCCGACGAAGTCGTGCGTACCAAAGAGGCTAAGAAGAAGTAAGGTAACACTATGGATAAGAAATCTGCTCGTATCCGTCGTGCGACCCGCGCACGCCGCAAGCTCAAAGAATTGGGTGCGACTCGTCTGGTGGTACATCGTACCCCGCGTCATATTTACGCACAGGTTATCGCACCAAACGGTTCTGAAGTAATAGTTGCTGCATCTACTGTAGAAAAAACTATCACTGAGCAACTGAAGTATACCGGCAACAAAGATGCTGCCACTGCTGTAGGTAAAGCTATCGCAGAACGCGCATTGGAAAAAGGGATTACGAAAGTATCCTTTGACCGTTCCGGTTTCCAATATCATGGTCGAGTCCAGGCACTGGCAGATGCTGCCCGTGAAGCTGGCCTTCAGTTCTAAGGAAGAGGTTTAAGATGGCTCACATCGAAAAACAAGCTGGCGAACTGCAGGAAAAGCTGATCGCGGTAAACCGCGTATCTAAAACCGTAAAAGGTGGCCGTATCTTCAGCTTTACCGCACTGACAGTCGTTGGTGATGGTAACGGTCGCGTTGGTTTTGGCTACGGCAAAGCACGCGAAGTTCCGGCAGCGATCCAGAAAGCGATGGAAAAAGCCCGTCGCAACATGATGAATGTCGCGCTGAATAGCGGCACCCTGCAGCATCCTGTTAAAGGTGCTCATACGGGTTCCCGTGTGTTCATGCAGCCGGCTTCCGAAGGTACCGGTATTATCGCCGGTGGTGCAATGCGCGCCGTCCTGGAAGTTGCAGGGGTTCATAACGTATTGGCTAAAGCTTATGGTTCCACCAACCCGATCAACGTGGTTCGTGCAACTATCGATGCTTTGGCAAATATGAAATCCCCACAAATGGTCGCTGCCAAGCGTGGTAAATCCGTTGAAGAAATTCTGGGGTAATTAACCATGGCAAAGACTATTAAAGTTACACAAACTCGCAGTTCCATTGGCCGTCTGCCGAAGCATAAAGCTACTCTGCTGGGCCTGGGTCTGCGTCGTATTGGTCACACCGTTGAGCGCGAGGATACTCCTGCTGTACGCGGTATGATCAACCTGGTTTCCTACATGGTTAAGGTTGAGGAGTAAGAGATGCGTTTAAATACTCTGTCTCCGGCTGATGGTGCCAAACAAGCGCCAAGGCGTGTAGGTCGTGGTATTGGTTCTGGCCTGGGTAAAACCGGCGGTCGTGGTCACAAAGGTCAGAACTCACGTTCTGGTGGTGGCGTACGTCGTGGTTTTGAAGGTGGTCAGATGCCTTTATATCGTCGTTTGCCGAAATTCGGCTTCACCTCCCGCAAAGCTATGATCACGGCAGAAGTTCGTCTGTCTGAACTGGCTCTGGTGGAAGGCGACGTGATCGACCTGAACGCGCTGAAAGCCGCTAACGTGGTTGGTATCCAGATCGAGTTCGCGAAAGTAATCCTTTCTGGCGAAGTCGGTCGTGCGGTAACTCTGCGTGGTTTGCGTGTCACCAAAGGCGCTCGTGTTGCTATCGAAGCTGCTGGCGGTAAAATTGAGGAATAAGTAGCAGATGGCTAAGCAACCGGGATTAGATTTTCAAAGTGCCAAGGGTGGACTAGGCGAACTGAAGCGCAGACTTTTGTTTGTTATCGGTGCGCTGATTGTTTTCCGTATCGGCTCTTTTATTCCGATCCCTGGTATTGATGCCACTGTACTTGCCAAATTGCTCGAGCAGCAAAGAGGTACCATCATTGAAATGTTTAATATGTTCTCTGGTGGTGCCCTTAGCCGTGCTTCAATCTTTGCTCTGGGGATCATGCCGTATATTTCGGCATCGATCATTATCCAGCTGTTAACGGTGGTTCATCCAGCGTTAGCTGAAATAAAGAAAGAAGGGGAGGCTGGCCGTCGTAAGATTAGCCAGTACACCCGTTACGGTACGCTGGTATTGGCAGTGTTTCAGTCAATCGGTATTGCAACCGGTCTGCCGAACATGCCTGGTATGCAGGGTCTGGTGTTAAATCCAGGCTTTGCGTTCTACTTTACTGCAGTTGTGAGCTTAGTGACCGGGACAATGTTCCTGATGTGGCTGGGGGAGCAGATTACTGAACGAGGTATCGGTAACGGTATTTCCATCATAATCTTTGCAGGTATCGTAGCGGGTCTCCCGCCAGCGATTGCCCATACTATCGAACAAGCTCGGCAAGGCGACCTGCACTTCCTCCTGTTGCTGTTGGTTGCAGTTTTAGTGTTTGCAGTGACTTTCTTTGTGGTGTTTGTTGAACGTGGTCAACGTCGTATCGTCGTTAACTATGCTAAGCGCCAACAAGGTCGTCGTGTCTATGCAGCACAGAGCACGCACTTACCGTTGAAAGTGAATATGGCCGGGGTTATCCCAGCGATCTTCGCTTCCAGCATTATTCTGTTCCCTGCCACGATTGCATCATGGTTTGGGGGTGGGACTGGTTGGAACTGGCTGACTACGATTTCGCTGTATTTGCAGCCTGGACAACCGCTTTATGTGTTACTCTATGCGACTGCAATCATCTTCTTCTGTTTCTTTTATACTGCGTTGGTTTTCAACCCGCGTGAGACAGCAGATAACCTGAAGAAGTCCGGTGCATTTGTACCAGGAATTCGTCCGGGAGAGCAAACGGCGAAGTACATCGATAAAGTAATGACTCGCTTAACCTTAATTGGTGCGATGTATATTACTTTCATCTGCCTTATCCCGGAGTTCATGCGTGACGCGATGAAAGTTCCATTCTACTTTGGTGGTACTTCTCTACTGATCGTAGTCGTCGTTATCATGGACTTTATGGCTCAAGTGCAAACTCTGATGATGTCAAGTCAGTATGAGTCTGCATTGAAGAAAGCAAACCTGAAAGGCTATAACCGCTAATCTGGTGAGTTTGCGAAGTTACGGAGAGTAAAAATGAAAGTTCGTGCTTCCGTCAAGAAATTATGTCGTAACTGCAAAATTGTTAAGCGTAACGGTGTCGTTCGCGTAATCTGCAGTGCAGAACCGAAGCATAAACAGCGTCAAGGCTGATTATCTCGCATATTTTTCTTGCAAAGTTGGGTTGAGCTGGCTAGATTAGCCAGCCAATCTTTTGTATGTAAGCAGCAATACTATTTGAGTATCCTGAAAACGGGCTTTTCAGAATGGTGTTGCCGTATATAAATAGTAGGAGTGCATAGTGGCCCGTATAGCAGGCATTAACATTCCTGATCAGAAACATACTGTAATCGCATTAACTTCGATCTACGGTATCGGCAAAACCCGCTCACAGTCTATCTGTGCTGCATCCGGTATTGCTGAAAATGTTAAGATCAGTGAGCTGTCTGAAGAGCAAATCGAAAAACTGCGTGACGAAGTTGCCAAGTTCATTGTTGAAGGTGATCTGCGTCGTGAAGTCACCCTGAGCATCAAGCGTCTTATGGACCTTGGGACTTATCGTGGTTTGCGTCATCGTCGTGGTCTTCCAGTACGCGGTCAGCGTACCAAGACTAACGCACGTACCCGTAAGGGTCCGCGTAAACCGATCAAGAAATAATCGGGGTGATTGAATAAATGGCAAAGGCACCTGTTCGTACACGTAAACGTGTAAGAAAACAAGTCTCTGACGGCGTGGCTCATATCCATGCTTCTTTCAACAACACCATTGTTACCATTACCGATCGTCAGGGTAATGCTTTGGGTTGGGCAACAGCTGGTGGTTCCGGTTTCCGTGGTTCTCGTAAATCCACTCCGTTCGCAGCTCAGGTTGCAGCAGAGCGCTGCGCTGACGCAGTGAAAGAATACGGTATCAAGAATCTGGAAGTTATGGTTAAAGGACCTGGTCCTGGTCGTGAGTCTACTATCCGCGCATTAAACGCGGCTGGTTTCCGCATCACTAATATTACTGATGTGACTCCTATCCCTCATAACGGTTGTCGTCCGCCGAAAAAGCGTCGCGTATAACGCTGCTTTTAGGTTTGTTGGAGAGAGAAAATGGCAAGATATTTGGGTCCTAAGCTCAAGCTTAGCCGTCGTGAGGGCACAGATTTATTCCTTAAATCTGGCGTTCGCGCGATCGATACCAAGTGTAAAATCGAACAAGCTCCTGGTCAGCATGGTGCGCGTAAGCCGCGTCTGTCTGACTACGGTGTACAGTTACGTGAAAAGCAAAAAGTTCGCCGTACTTACGGTGTTCTGGAGCGTCAGTTCCGTAACTATTATAAAGAAGCAGCACGCCTGAAAGGCAACACTGGTGAAAACCTGTTGCAACTGCTTGAAGGTCGTTTGGACAACGTCATTTATCGTATGGGCTTCGGCGCTACTCGTGCGGAATCCCGCCAGTTAGTTAGCCACAAAGCTATTATGGTAAACGGTCGCGTTGTTAACATCGCTTCTTATCAGGTATCTCCGAATGACGTTGTCAGCATCCGTGAGAAAGCTAAAAAGCAATCTCGCGTGAAGGCCGCTTTGGAGTTGGCTGAACAGCGTGAAAAGCCGACTTGGCTTGAAGTTGATGCTGCTAAGATGGAAGGTGTGTTCAAGCGTATGCCTGAACGTACTGATCTGTCTTCCGACATTAACGAACACCTGATCGTCGAGCTTTACTCCAAGTAAAGCTTAGTACCAAAGAGAGGACACAATGCAGGGTTCTGTGACAGAGTTTCTAAAACCGCGCCTGGTAGATATCGAGCAAGTCAGTTCGACGCACGCCAAGGTGACCCTTGAGCCTTTAGAACGTGGCTTTGGCCATACTTTAGGCAACGCACTGCGCCGTATTCTGCTTTCATCCATGCCGGGTTGCGCGGTGACCGAGGTTGAGATTGATGGTGTACTGCATGAGTACAGCACCAAAGAAGGCGTACAGGAAGATATCCTGGAGATCCTGCTCAACCTGAAAGGGCTGGCGGTGAGAGTTCAAGGGAAAGATGAAGTTATTCTTACCCTGAATAAGTCTGGCATTGGCCCTGTGACTGCAGCCGACATTACCCATGATGGTGATGTCGAAATCGTCAAGCCGCAACATGTCATCTGCCACCTGACCGATGAGAACGCTGCAATTAGCATGCGTATCAAAGTTCAGCGCGGTCGTGGTTATGTGCCGGCGTCTGCCCGAATTCATTCGGAAGAAGATGAGCGCCCAATTGGTCGTCTGTTAGTAGACGCATGCTACAGCCCTGTAGAGCGAATTGCCTACAATGTTGAAGCAGCGCGTGTAGAACAGCGTACTGATTTGGACAAGCTGGTTATCGAAATGGAAACCAACGGTACGATCGATCCTGAAGAGGCGATTCGTCGTGCGGCAACCATTCTTGCTGAACAACTTGAAGCTTTCGTTGATTTACGTGATGTACGTCAACCGGAAGTCAAAGAAGAGAAGCCGGAATTCGATCCAATCCTGCTGCGCCCTGTTGACGATCTGGAATTGACTGTCCGCTCTGCTAACTGCCTTAAAGCAGAAGCAATCCACTACATCGGTGATCTGGTACAGCGTACCGAGGTTGAGTTACTTAAAACACCTAACCTGGGTAAAAAATCTCTTACTGAGATCAAAGACGTACTTGCGTCCCGTGGTTTGTCTCTGGGCATGCGCCTGGAAAACTGGCCACCAGCAAGTATTGCTGACGAGTAACCGGATCACAGGTTAAGGTTTTACTGAGAAGGATAAGGTCATGCGCCATCGTAAGAGTGGTCGTCAACTGAACCGTAACAGCAGCCACCGACAGGCTATGTTCCGTAACATGGCCGGCTCTTTGGTTCGTCATGAGATCATCAAGACGACCCTGCCGAAAGCGAAAGAGCTGCGTCGCGTTGTTGAGCCGCTGATTACTCTTGCCAAGACCGACAATGTTGCAAATCGTCGTCTGGCATTCGCCCGTACTCGTGATAACGAGATCGTGGCAAAACTGTTTAATGAACTGGGTCCGCGTTTCGCGAGCCGTGCTGGTGGTTACACTCGTATTCTTAAGTGTGGCTTCCGTGCAGGCGACAATGCGCCGATGGCATACATCGAGCTCGTTGATCGTGCAGAGTCAAAAGCAGAAGTAGCAACTGCTGAATAATCTGTAGATGCATGAAAAAACCGGGCTTTTGCCCGGTTTTTTTACATCTAAAATTCACGTTTCTAAACCTTTTCTTCCCAGTTTTCACCATGCTAAATTCCACTCTCTTTTCCAGCGCGCCGCTTCCAGCTATGATCTAAGATGGCTCGTTCAATGTGACAAAGGCGAAATCATGTTTCTAATTGATCAGTGGGTTGAAAAGCACATCAAAGATGCTCAGGAAAAGGGTGAATTTGATAACCTTCCTGGAAATGGCCGTCCCCTTATCATGGATGACGAAAGCGCAGTTCCGGAGGAGCTCAGAACGTCCTATCGTATCTTGAAAAATGCAGGCTATTTGCCGCCTGAGTTGCAGGATCGAAAAGAGGCGATCGATTTGGATCATCTACTGAACATGTTAGACAGTGATGATCCAAAGTTTCTTCCCGCAGAAAAGCGTCTGAAGGTTTTACAAATGCGTTTACAGCAGGCAGGTATGAACACTGACTTTCTTCGGGGGCATTACGAAAATGCACTGAAGGATAAATTGAGAGGGAAATAGACATGTATAAAATTGGTGAACTTGCCAGGCTGGCCAGCGTGTCCACAGATACTATTCGTTACTATGAAAAGCAGGGAATGATGGGAGCGGGCACACGTAATACATCAGGTTATCGGCAATATGATGAAAGCGATGTGCAGCGCTTACGCTTCATCCGCTATGCCAAATCTACAGGTTTTACGCTTGATGCAATCAAGGAGTTACTTTCTATTCGAATCGATCCTTTGCATCATACTTGTCAGGAGTCAAAGTCTATTGTGGATGAACGACTCGCAGAGGTTGAGCTTAAATTAAAGGAGCTTAATCAGATGCGTGAATCCCTGCAAAGATTGAGTGCCGCTTGTTGTGGCTCCTCACATACGAGCGTAAGTTGCTCTATTTTAGAAGCATTAGAGGATGGAGCGGGTAAAGTAGCTTGAATGTTCCGGTCGTATAATAGCCACTTTCATAGTTAGGATTATAGCAGTATGATGTGCGCGCATTTTGTTCACTACTATTAATCATATCGAGGTTTTATGAGCCATTATAAGCATCAAAAAGGCATCATTCAGAATAACGCGTTACAAGCGCTTCTTCATGATCCACTGTTCAAACAGCGTGTTGAGAAAAATCAAAAAGGGAAAGGGAGCTACCGTCGCAAAGAGAAAAATGGGAAGGGGAGTTATCTGGAGGGCAGTGTTGAGTGTTCGTTTGAGTATTCAACACTGCCCTTCTAATCAGTCTAAGCAGAATTACAGTTTCGGTGCCTGCTGCTCTTTCAGCAAATCACGAATTTCCGCTAACAGAGTTTCTTCCGCTGTTGGTTTAGGTGGTGCAGCGGGCTTATCTTCCTGCTTACGACGCATTTTATTCATCAAGGTAATTGCGCAGAATATGGCCAGTGCAACAATGATGAAATCAAACACGTTCTGAATGAATACCCCGTAATGCATGACTACTGCGGGTGCTGCTCCCTGGGCCTCCCTGAGGACAAAAGCAAACTGCTTAAAATCAACTCCGCCAATCAGCAAGCCTAGCGGTGGCATAATAATATCAGCGACAAATGACGATACTATTTTGCCAAAAGCGGCGCCGATGATAACACCGACTGCCAGGTCGACCACGTTGCCGCGCATGGCAAACTCACGAAACTCTTTCATAAAACTCATAAATACTCCTTGGCAAATTCATCAAATATGTCAAACTAAGTAAAGACCATTTGCAGGGTCTTCGCTACAAAACTTCTCATCTGAAACTCAATTAACGCTAAATTCGATTAACAAAAGGTGCAATTTATAAGAAGAATGGGCTTGGCTGGAACAGCCGTTCAACATCCCTGACAAACTTCTTATCGGTAATAAACATCACAACATGGTCACCCTGTTGGATCCTGCTGGTGCCGTTGGCAATAATAACCTCATTACCGCGCACAATAGCCCCAATCGTTGTACCGGGTGGCAGTTTGATTTGTTCCACGGTACGACCCACAACTTTTGATGTTGTCTCATCGCCATGTGCAATTGCTTCAATGGCTTCCGCGACACCGCGTCTCAGCGATGAAACACTGACGATGTCTGCTTTTCTGACGTGTCCAAGCAACGCTGAAATCGTTGCCTGCTGAGGCGAAATTGCAATATCGATGACGCTGCCCTGCACCAAATCGACATATGCACTGCGCTGGATGAGAACCATCGCCTTTTTCGCGCCCATCCTCTTGGCCAGCATTGCGGACATGATGTTCGCTTCATCATCATTGGTAATAGCGATGAATACATCCACTTGTTCAATATGCTCTTCAGCCAGCAATTCCTGATCCGAGGCATCACCGTAGAAGACAATCGTATCTTGCAATATCTCTGCAAGCTCTGCGGCTCGCTGCTGATCCCGCTCGATGAGTTTTACGCTGTAATTCTTCTCTAGCCGTTGTGCAAGCCCCGCCCCGACATTGCCGCCACCTACGATCATGATTCGTTTATAAGGCTTTTCGAGCCTCTGAAGCTCGCTCATGACTGCACGGATATGCTGAGAAGCAGCCACAAAGAATACTTCATCACCGGCTTCGATAATGGTTGAACCCTGGGGGCGAATAGGACGATCCTGGCGGAAAATGGCTGCAACCCGCGTTTCAATGTGCGGCATGTGTTCACGCATTGAAGAGAGTGCATTACCGACTAAAGGCCCACCGTAATAGGCTTTTACCGCCGCAATACTGACTTTGCCTTCTGCGAAATTCACCACCTGTAGTGCACCCGGATACTCAATGAGTTTGTAGATATAATCCGTGACCAGTTGCTCCGGAGAAATCAGGTGGTCGATAGGCACGGCTTCCGGATGGAAAAGTTTTTCAGATTCACGGATATATTCAGTTGAACGGATACGGGCAATGCGGTTTGGTGTGTTAAACAGTGAATAGGCAATCTGGCAGGCGACCATATTAGTTTCATCGGAATTCGTCACAGCCACCAGCATATCTGCATCTTCGGCGCCGGCTTCGCGAAGTACACGAGGGTGAGAACCGTGCCCCTGGACTACACGCAGGTCAAACTTATCCTGAAGCTGACGCAGCCGGATGGTATTCGTGTCGACAACCGTGATGTCGTTGTTTTCACCAACCAGGTTTTCGGCAAGTGTTCCGCCAACTTGCCCGGCCCCGAGAATGATTATTTTCATATGACTCTCTGCTTTGCCTCGAAGGTATTAGCCTGAGTAAACAGCACTAATACGAGATATTCAGCTTTTAACAAGTTTAGCGTAATAGAATCCATCGCCATCTTCAGGATGTGGAAGATTCTGTCGGCCCGGTTTTTCCATCGTTCCGGTTTCAACCAGCGTAGCATCCTGATGTGATTCGAGGAATGAGGCTATTTGCTGGCAGTTTTCATCCGGCAAAATCGAACAGGTGGCGTACACCATGATCCCTTTACTTTTTAGCCGTGGCCAGATGGCATCAAGAATTTCTTTTTGGAGGCTGGCGAGTTCGGCAATATCACTGTCTCTGCGCAGCCATTTGATGTCAGGATGCCGGCGGATAACGCCCGTCGCTGAACAGGGGGCATCGAGAAGAATGCGGTCGAAAATGCGATCACCTGCCCACATCTGCGGCTCGCGCCCATCGCCTTGCTTCACTTCCGCGCTGAGTTTCAAACGCTGAAGGTTTTCATGAACACGTTTCAAACGTTGCTCATCCACATCAACAGCGAGAACATGCGCTTTAGGTGCAGCTTCCAGAATATGGGTAGTTTTCCCGCCCGGCGCGCAACATAAGTCGAGGATCAATTCGCCATTCTGTGGATCCAGCAGATCAACACTGCCTTGTGCCGAAGCATCCTGAACGGTGACCCAGCCTTCTGTGAATCCCGGAAGAAGGTTTACCTGACATGGCGTGTTCAGCCGTAATGCATCGCGGTATTCCGGATGCGGAACTGCTTCGATGTGTACTTCGTTTAACAGGTGTAGGTACTCGTCGCGTGTGTGATGCTGCCTGTTGACGCGCAGCCACATCGGCGGCCTTTGATTATTGGCATCAACGATACTTTCCCAGTCAGTGGGGTAAGCTTTTTTCAGGCGGTTAAGAAGCCAGCTCGGGTGGAGATGGCGGCTGTCATTGTTGGCCATGCGTTGAAGCAATTCTTCCTGCTGCCGCTGAAACTGACGCAACACGCCGTTGATCAGACCTTTTAACTGAGGGCGTTTTAGCGCAACGGCACCGTCAACAGTTTCAGCCAGTACGGCGTGTGCCGGAATCCGGGTATGGATCAGCTGATACAGACCCACCATCAGTAAGTAATGCAATGTTCTTTGCTTACCAGTGAGAGGTTTTGCCATCAGTTGCTGCAAGCACCATTCCAACTGTGGGAGGACGCGAAGCGTACCAAAGCACAGCTCCTGAAGGAGTCCGCGATCTTTTTCTGAGACGTTTTTCTGCAGACCAGGAAGAACAGTGGACAGGGATAATCCTTTGTCCAAAACCTGGCTGATGGCTTGAGCGGCAATGCTACGGAGATTATAGGCTGTTTTCATAGTCAAAAAAGCTGACCGGAGCCAGCATTATCAAAGAGATAAGGCCCGACGAAATATCGGGCGTAGTCGTTATGGTCAGGCTAAACGCGTGCCTTCGATAAACCATTCGCGACGAGAGTTCAGCAAATCCTGTGCGGACATTGCTTTTTTACCTGAGGGTTGTAACTGGGTGATGTTCAGGATGCCATCGGATGTTGCAATCTGAATACCCTTTTTGTCGGCAGCAACAATAGTCCCGGGTGCAGCGCTGCTTTTTCCTGACAGACATTCAGCCTGCCAGACTTTCACAGGCTGATCATCAATCATAAAGAAGCTGACGGGCCATGGGTTAAATGCACGAATACAGCGTTCAAGTTGTTCGGCCGATAGATTCCAGTCTAAGCGGGCTTCTTCCTTGCTGAGTTTCTCAGCGTAGGTTACGTGTTCTTCGCTTTGAACTTCAGGTTTTGCTGAGCCGTTCGCCAGCTGCTGTAATGTTTCAAGCATACCCTGTGGGCCCAGCTCAGCCAGCTTGTTGTAAAGCGATGCGCTGGTATCCTCGGGGAGAATGTCACATTCTACTTTGTGCAGCATATCGCCGGTATCAAGGCCGACATCCATCTGCATGATGGTGATACCTGTTTTTGTATCACCTGCCCAAAGAGATCGCTGAATCGGTGCTGCGCCACGCCAGCGTGGCAATAATGAGCCATGCACATTGATGCAGCCCAATTTCGGCATATCAAGCACGGCTTTTGGCAGGATCAAACCATAAGCAACGACTACCATAATGTCCGCCTCAAGCGCGGAAACCAGAGACTGATTCTCTTCCGGGCGCAAGGATTTAGGCTGGAAAACCGGGATGTCGTGGGTTTGAGCCAGAACTTTAACCGGACTTGCGGTAAGTTTATTACCGCGGCCAGCAGGGCGATCGGGCTGAGTGAAAACACCGACAACCTGATGTTCTGATGATAAAAGCGCGTCAAGATGACGCGCTGCAAAGTCCGGAGTACCGGCAAATATGATTCGCAAAGCAGTGTCCTGTGTTACACGAATATTAGTCAGCCCGTGCGTTCAGCTTGGCCATTTTTTCCATTTTCTGGCGAATACGCTGACGTTTCAACGGAGACAAGTAATCCACGAATAATTTACCTACCAGATGATCCATTTCATGCTGGATACAAATTGCCAGCAGATCATCGGCTTCGAGCTCGAAGGTTTTACCGTCACGGTCAAGCGCGCGGATTTTTACTTTTTCAGCACGCGGCACCAGCGCCCGTTGATCAGGGATCGACAGACAGCCTTCTTCAATCCCGGTTTCGCCGCTCTTTTCCAGCAATTCAGGGTTGATGAGAACCAGACGCTCGTCGCGGTTTTCAGAGACATCAATCACGATGATACGCTGATGAATATCGACTTGAGTTGCAGCAAGGCCAATGCCTTCCTCTGCATACATGGTTTCAAACATATCATCCACGATCTGCTGGATTTCAGCGTTAACTTCTTTGACCGGTTTTGCCGTTATGCGAAGCCGCTCGTCTGGGAAATGTAATATCTGTAATACGGACATATTTTTCTGGATCTTTATTCAATTGATTGAAGATATATAGACTCTATTCTAGACATTTCCTGCCCAGATTGACAGCATCCTCTGCCAATTGTATCAGTCGCTGAAAGGCCTTGAGAAGGGAATGGATAATGACATTACAGGAAGCATGGATACGTTTGTCGGTGGTAAAACGCCTCGATCCTCATCACGCTATGGGGATCATTCAGACCTTATTCTGCCGGGGCATTTATTCGTCCTCAGAATTAGCAAACAGTGGGCTTCTCCCCGAACAAATAGCCGATTTTCAGCATATTAATCAGCGCTGGTTAGTTGAATCATTGAAATGGCTGGAAGGAGAGAATTGTCATCTTATTACTTTTGGTAGCGAGTTTTATTCCCCGCTGTTAGCACAAATATCCTCCCCGCCTCTGATTTTGTTCGCAGAAGGAGCCGCTGAATTACTGCTATCCCCGCAAATAGCGATGGTGGGAAGCCGCGATTACTCACATTATGGCGAACAATATGCACAGGTATTTGCAGGGGGCCTGGTCAGCAGTGGTTTTACCGTGACAAGCGGTCTGGCAATGGGAATTGATGGAATCAGCCATAAGGCAACACTAGAAGCTCAGGGTAAGACGATTGCTGTGTTGGGAAGCGGACTGATGAAGCGCTATCCACCCTGTCATCTGAAGCTCGCAGATCGCATCCTCGAGCAGGGAGGAGCTCTGGTTTCAGAACATCTGGTGACTGCGCCGCCTTTAGCAGCCCACTTTCCCCGCCGTAACCGGGTTATCAGCGGGTTGAGTGCGGGTGTACTTGTTATCGAAGCCACGCTGCGCAGCGGCTCATTGATTACTGCACGCTATGCACTGGAGCAAGGAAGGGAAGTGTTCGCGTTGCCAGGCCCGCTGGGAAGTGCAACCTGCGAAGGAACACACTGGCTTATTCAGCAGGGCGCTTATCTGGTGACTGAGCCCAATGATATCGCCGAACATATAGGAAGCGGGCTGACCTGGTTTCCAAATATCAAAGCGTCAGAATCCTTGAAAATGCCTCCGGATGGTCACTCTGATGCGTCAGAGGTGAATATTTGTGCGCCAGATAGCGAAGTTGAATTGCCATTTGCTGATGTGTTGGCTAACGTAGAATATGAGGTGACATCTGTTGACGTCGTCGCCGAACGTGCCGGCCAACCTGTGCCAGAAGTTGTAGGTAAACTACTCGAACTGGAGTTAGCAGGATGGATCGCAGCTGTACCCGGCGGCTATGTCCGAATTAAGAGGGCAAGCCATGTTCGACGTACTAATGTACTTATTTGAAACTTACATTCACAACGAAGCGGAGATGAATGTTGACGAGGATAGGTTAACGGATGACTTGGCCGAGGCTGGTTTTCACCGGGCTGATATTCACAATGCGCTGAATTGGCTTGAAAAACTTGCGGATATGCAAGAGGGTGGAACCCCATCTTATATGCTGGATTCTGATCCTTCAGCATTACGTGTGTATACCGATGAGGAAACGAGTCGGTTAGATAGCAGTTGTCGTGGTTTTTTGCTGTTTCTGGAACAAATCAAAGTATTGAATTTCGATACCAGAGAGATGGTTATCGATCGTGTTATGGCTCTGGACACTGAAGAATTCGATCTTGAAGATCTGAAGTGGGTCGTGCTGATGGTTCTGTTTAATATTCCCGGATATGAAAGAGCGTATCAGCAAATGGAAGAGCTATTATTTGAAGTTAATGAAGGTTATCTGCACTAAGAGATAACAGGTAAAACGTAACATATGACAAAAGCAGCACTTTTTGCTGATAAGCAAAATGGATCCTGTCCAGCATGCGGGGCCGATTTGGTGATCCGTAGTGGTCGTCACGGCCCCTTTCTCAGTTGTTCATCCTACCCGCAATGTCAGTATGTTCGTCCCCTGAAATCACAGGCGGATGGGCATATTGTGAAAATCCTGGAAGGACAGGCATGCCCTAAATGTGACTCTACTTTGGTGCTGCGGCAGGGGCGTTACGGCATGTTTATTGGTTGCAGTCAGTATCCTGAATGCGATCATATTGAAGCTATCGATAAGCCTGAAGAAACTACTCTGGGCTGCCCGCAATGTGGAAAGGGTCATCTGTTACAGCGCAAATCACGTTTTGGCAAAGTATTCCACGCCTGTGATCGTTACCCGGAATGTCAGTTTGCCATCAATAATAAGCCAGTTGCAGGAGAATGTGTTCATTGCCATTACCCATTGTTGATGGAAAAGAAAACGGCTCAGGGGATTAAGTTATTCTGTGCCAGTAAATTGTGCGGCAAAGCCGTTGAAATAAAAGATAACGAACAAGATGAATAAAGAGACAGAAAAATCATTCAGTGCAGTGCTTGAGGCGCTTCACGGACAACATGTTATTGCTTATCCAACGGAAGCGGTTTTCGGGTTGGGGTGTGACCCAGATAGCGAACAAGCCGTCGAGGCATTGCTGGCGCTGAAAAAACGTCCAAAAGATAAAGGACTCATTCTGATTGCTGACAATTATCAGCAGCTCCTTCCTTATATTGATGACTCATCTTTAACGGAGCAACAGCTTGCGCATGTCGTTTCATTCTGGCCAGGCCCGGTTACCTGGGTTATGCCTGCAAAACCCTCGACACCTGATTGGCTTACCGGCCGTTTCACTTCGCTGGCGGTGCGTGTCACAGACCATCCTCTGGTAAAAGAACTCTGCCAAAAATTTGGAAAACCGCTGGTTTCAACCAGTGCGAACCTGAACGGGCAACCTCCTTGCCGTTTGTCTGAAGAAGTCAGGCTTCAGTTTGGGAAAGATTTTCCCGTGCTGGATGGCGATGTAGGAGGAAGAGATAATCCATCTGAAATTCGGGATGCCCTCACTGGCAACCTTATTCGTCAAGGTTAACAAATGAAAGTCACGCCATCTTTTGCGGTATTTGGAAATCCGATCGGCCATAGCAAATCCCCTCGCATTCATGCGCTTTTCGCCCGTCAGACGGGGATCGATCACACATATGGCACGGTTCTGGCCCCGCAAGAAGCGTTTGAAGAGACGTTGCGTTCCTTTTTTGAAAACGGAGCGCTGGGGGCAAATATTACGGTACCTTTCAAAGAGCGCGCTTTTGCTGAGTCAGATGAGCTGACCGAGCGGGCTGCCATGTCGGGTGCTGTGAATACGCTTAAAAAGTTCGAAGATGGGCGATTGCTTGGGGATAACACCGACGGCATCGGCATGTTGAACGATCTTGAGCGGCTGGCGCTTTTAAAGCGAGGGGACCGGGTTCTTCTGATTGGCGCCGGTGGCGCTGCGCGTGGGGTGATACTTCCTTTACTGTACTACGGCTGCCCGGTTGTTGTTACTAACCGGACGTTTGAACGCGCACAGCACCTGAGCCATATTTTCGAAAAGAAAGGGAATATCCGGGCTATTGCTTTGGCCGATCTGGCTGATGAATCTTTCGATCTGATCATTAATGCTACTGCATCGGGTATTAAAGGTCAGATCCCAGAGATCCCCGAAAGTGTGCTGACGACGCAGACCCGCGTCTACGACATGTTTTATCAGTCGGGTTTAACGCCTTTTATCACCTGGGCGAAAAATAATGGGGTAACTCATTATGCAGACGGGCTGGGGATGCTGGTGGGGCAGGCAGCGCACGCTTTTTATCTGTGGCATGGGGTGATGCCCCAAATAGAACCAGTGCTTGAGGAGCTAAAGAAAGACTTGCTGGGGTGATTGTGAAATGCCTGAACAATCAGATTTATTACTGTTCAGGCAGTACGCTTCTTATTGCTCCTGTGAAAGATAGAGATCTTTCCATGTCACATAATTATTAGAAGAGTATGTCAGTCCAGCGAGTTCATCAGAAGTCAGTTCTCGTATCTGCTTAACAGGACTTCCTAAATAGAGGTAGCCACTTTCGAGTGTTTTCCCAGGTGGAACCAGACTGCCTGCGCCAATCATGACATCGTCTTCGACGATAGCCCCATCCAGCAGTATTGATCCCATTCCGACCAAAACTCTGTTTCCGATCGTGCAACCATGCAGCATCGCCTTATGCCCGACAGTGACGTCTTCCCCAATAATAAGAGGGTGCCCCTCGGGATTATGTCGTGACTGATGAGTCACATGGAGCACACTTCCATCCTGCACATTAGTCCGACAGCCGATAACCACATTATTCACATCACCACGTATCACAACCAGTGGCCAGATACTGACGTCATCAGCCAGATCCACATCGCCAATCACCACGCTTGAGGGATCCACCATCACTCTTTCACCCAATGTTGGTGTTAATCCCTGATAAGAACGTAAAGTCTGAGACATCTGAAGTACCCCGTAAGTGAGTATTAATCTTGGCAATATAGTTCGGGTCGGGGGAAATACCAATTGAGGGGCGATAAGATCGGCGTTAAAAGCAGCAGATCGGGTGAGATCTCTGCGAAGGGGTCGAAAAATACGCAGTCGATCCTTTTATTGGAAAAAAGGCTTGTGCAAAAAATTCGGATCCCTATAATGCCGCTCCATCGACAGGGAACAACGTGAACAACATCACGAAGTGACCGGGTCGGAAAGATTAAAAACAGCGGCAACCGGATAAAA
>NZ_JBEPKE010000017.1:0-2843 GCF_040544515.1 Rahnella sp. 2050
TTGTGTGTTAGTGGAAGCGTCTGGAAAGTCGCACGGTACAGGGTGATAGTCCCGTACACAAAAATGCACAAGTTGTGAGTTCGATGAGTAGGGCGGGACACGTGACATCCTGTCTGAATATGGGGGGACCATCCTCCAAGGCTAAATACTCCTGACTGACCGATAGTGAACCAGTACCGTGAGGGAAAGGCGAAAAGAACCCCGGCGAGGGGAGTGAAATAGAACCTGAAACCGTGTACGTACAAGCAGTGGGAGCCTACTTGTTAGGTGACTGCGTACCTTTTGTATAATGGGTCAGCGACTTATATTTTGTAGCAAGGTTAACCGAATAGGGGAGCCGTAGGGAAACCGAGTCTTAACTGGGCGTCAAGTTGCAAGGTATAGACCCGAAACCCGGTGATCTAGCCATGGGCAGGTTGAAGGTTGGGTAACACTAACTGGAGGACCGAACCGACTAATGTTGAAAAATTAGCGGATGACTTGTGGCTGGGGGTGAAAGGCCAATCAAACCGGGAGATAGCTGGTTCTCCCCGAAAGCTATTTAGGTAGCGCCTCGTGAACTCATCTTCGGGGGTAGAGCACTGTTTCGACTAGGGGGCCATCCCGGCTTACCAACTCGATGCAAACTACGAATACCGAAGAATGTTATCACGGGAGACACACGGCGGGTGCTAACGTCCGTCGTGAAGAGGGAAACAACCCAGACCGCCAGCTAAGGTCCCAAAGTCATGGTTAAGTGGGAAACGATGTGGGAAGGCATAGACAGCCAGGATGTTGGCTTAGAAGCAGCCATCATTTAAAGAAAGCGTAATAGCTCACTGGTCGAGTCGGCCTGCGCGGAAGATGTAACGGGGCTAAACCATGCACCGAAGCTGCGGCAGCGACGCTTAGGCGTTGTTGGGTAGGGGAGCGTTCTGTAAGCCGTCGAAGGTGAACTGTGAGGTTTGCTGGAGGTATCAGAAGTGCGAATGCTGACATAAGTAACGATAATGCGGGTGAAAAACCCGCACGCCGGAAGACCAAGGGTTCCTGTCCAACGTTAATCGGGGCAGGGTGAGTCGACCCCTAAGGCGAGGCTGAAAAGCGTAGTCGATGGGAAGCAGGTTAATATTCCTGCACTTGGTGTTACTGCGAAGGGGGGACGGAGAAGGCTAGGCTGGCCGGGCGACGGTTGTCCCGGTTCAAGCGTGTAGGGGGTGTGACCTGGTAAATCCGGTTGCATATCAACCCTGAGGCGTGATAACGAGCCACTACGGTGGTGAAGTAGCTGATGCCATGCTTCCAGGAAAAGCCTCTAAGCTCCAGGTAACACGAAATCGTACCCCAAACCGACACAGGTGGTCAGGTAGAGAATACTCAGGCGCTTGAGAGAACTCGGGTGAAGGAACTAGGCAAAATGGTGCCGTAACTTCGGGAGAAGGCACGCTGGCGCGTAGGTGAAGGGACTTGCTCCCGGAGCTGAAGCCAGTCGAAGATACCAGCTGGCTGCAACTGTTTAATAAAAACACAGCACTGTGCAAACACGAAAGTGGACGTATACGGTGTGACGCCTGCCCGGTGCCGGAAGGTTAATTGATGGGGTCAGCCGCAAGGCGAAGCTCTTGATCGAAGCCCCGGTAAACGGCGGCCGTAACTATAACGGTCCTAAGGTAGCGAAATTCCTTGTCGGGTAAGTTCCGACCTGCACGAATGGCGTAATGATGGCCAGGCTGTCTCCACCCGAGACTCAGTGAAATTGAACTCGCTGTGAAGATGCAGTGTACCCGCGGCAAGACGGAAAGACCCCGTGAACCTTTACTATAGCTTGACACTGAACATTGAGCCTTGATGTGTAGGATAGGTGGGAGGCTTTGAAGCGTGGACGCCAGTCTGCGTGGAGCCAACCTTGAAATACCACCCTTTAATGTTTGATGTTCTAACTCGGCCCCGTGATCCGGGGTGAGGACAGTGTCTGGTGGGTAGTTTGACTGGGGCGGTCTCCTCCTAAAGAGTAACGGAGGAGCACGAAGGTTAGCTAATCACGGTCGGACATCGTGAGGTTAGTGCAATGGCATAAGCTAGCTTGACTGCGAGAGTGACGGCTCGAGCAGGTACGAAAGTAGGTCATAGTGATCCGGTGGTTCTGAATGGAAGGGCCATCGCTCAACGGATAAAAGGTACTCCGGGGATAACAGGCTGATACCGCCCAAGAGTTCATATCGACGGCGGTGTTTGGCACCTCGATGTCGGCTCATCACATCCTGGGGCTGAAGTAGGTCCCAAGGGTATGGCTGTTCGCCATTTAAAGTGGTACGCGAGCTGGGTTTAGAACGTCGTGAGACAGTTCGGTCCCTATCTGCCGTGGGCGTTGGAAGATTGAGAGGGGCTGCTCCTAGTACGAGAGGACCGGAGTGGACGCATCACTGGTGTTCGGGTTGTCATGCCAATGGCATTGCCCGGTAGCTAAATGCGGAAAAGATAAGCGCTGAAAGCATCTAAGCGCGAAACTTGCCTCGAGATGAGTCTTCCCTGTGGCTTTAAGCCACCTGAAGGGACGTTTAAGACTAAGACGTTGATAGGCTGGGTGTGTAAGTGCAGCGATGCATTGAGCTAACCAGTACTAATGACCCGAGAGGCTTAACCTTACAACACCAAAGGTGTTTTTAGAGACTTGAAGTAGATTTTCAGCTGAAGTTCCGAGATTGGTTCGTAGTGCAAGCCTGATGTAGGGTGAGCGTTATGAATGAAACAGAATTTGCCTGGCGGCAGTAGCGCGGTGGTCCCACCTGACCCCATGCCGAACTCAGAAGTGAAACGCCGTAGCGCCGATGGTAGTGTGGGGTCTCCCCATGCGAGAGTAGGGA
>NZ_JBEPKE010000018.1:0-1698 GCF_040544515.1 Rahnella sp. 2050
TCGGTGGCAAAAAATATCAAGTCTTAGAGTGACCAAGCAGTAATTCATTTAGTTGAATTATTACGAAGTAATCTCTGAGCACCGCTTCACTTGTTGAAGCAAATCGAACTTTTAATTGAAGAGTTTGATCATGGCTCAGATTGAACGCTGGCGGCAGGCCTAACACATGCAAGTCGAGCGGCAGCGGAAAGTAGCTTGCTACTTTGCCGGCGAGCGGCGGACGGGTGAGTAATGTCTGGGAAACTGCCTGATGGAGGGGGATAACTACTGGAAACGGTAGCTAATACCGCATGACCTCGAAAGAGCAAAGTGGGGGATCTTCGGACCTCACGCCATCGGATGTGCCCAGATGGGATTAGCTAGTAGGTGAGGTAATGGCTCACCTAGGCGACGATCCCTAGCTGGTCTGAGAGGATGACCAGCCACACTGGAACTGAGACACGGTCCAGACTCCTACGGGAGGCAGCAGTGGGGAATATTGCACAATGGGCGCAAGCCTGATGCAGCCATGCCGCGTGTGTGAAGAAGGCCTTAGGGTTGTAAAGCACTTTCAGCGAGGAGGAAGGCATCATACTTAATACGTGTGGTGATTGACGTTACTCGCAGAAGAAGCACCGGCTAACTCCGTGCCAGCAGCCGCGGTAATACGGAGGGTGCAAGCGTTAATCGGAATTACTGGGCGTAAAGCGCACGCAGGCGGTTTGTTAAGTCAGATGTGAAATCCCCGCGCTTAACGTGGGAACTGCATTTGAAACTGGCAAGCTAGAGTCTTGTAGAGGGGGGTAGAATTCCAGGTGTAGCGGTGAAATGCGTAGAGATCTGGAGGAATACCGGTGGCGAAGGCGGCCCCCTGGACAAAGACTGACGCTCAGGTGCGAAAGCGTGGGGAGCAAACAGGATTAGATACCCTGGTAGTCCACGCTGTAAACGATGTCGACTTGGAGGTTGTGCCCTTGAGGCGTGGCTTCCGGAGCTAACGCGTTAAGTCGACCGCCTGGGGAGTACGGCCGCAAGGTTAAAACTCAAATGAATTGACGGGGGCCCGCACAAGCGGTGGAGCATGTGGTTTAATTCGATGCAACGCGAAGAACCTTACCTACTCTTGACATCCACGGAATTCGCCAGAGATGGCTTAGTGCCTTCGGGAACCGTGAGACAGGTGCTGCATGGCTGTCGTCAGCTCGTGTTGTGAAATGTTGGGTTAAGTCCCGCAACGAGCGCAACCCTTATCCTTTGTTGCCAGCACGTAATGGTGGGAACTCAAAGGAGACTGCCGGTGATAAACCGGAGGAAGGTGGGGATGACGTCAAGTCATCATGGCCCTTACGAGTAGGGCTACACACGTGCTACAATGGCATATACAAAGAGAAGCGAACTCGCGAGAGCAAGCGGACCTCATAAAGTATGTCGTAGTCCGGATTGGAGTCTGCAACTCGACTCCATGAAGTCGGAATCGCTAGTAATCGTAGATCAGAATGCTACGGTGAATACGTTCCCGGGCCTTGTACACACCGCCCGTCACACCATGGGAGTGGGTTGCAAAAGAAGTAGGTAGCTTAACCTTCGGGAGGGCGCTTACCACTTTGTGATTCATGACTGGGGTGAAGTCGTAACAAGGTAACCGTAGGGGAACCTGCGGTTGGATCACCTCCTTACCTCAAGATACGCATTGTGCAGTGTCCACACAGATTGTCTGAT
>NZ_JBEPKE010000019.1:0-1356 GCF_040544515.1 Rahnella sp. 2050
CATATATGGACGCCCCGGGTGTTACAAGTACTGGTTCGATACGGTTTGCGACCATATATCCGGCGTCGTTAGTGGGTTAATTTACCCGCGCCATGATGTTATCCGAGCCCTGTTTCCTTATCACTACACCGGTATATGATTACCCAGGTCAACTTCAGGCTGTTACAGGGACGGTAGCCGTTTTCTCATCAGTGCCTGCAAACTCAGTTAAATAAGTTTCTGTAAATTGCTGTTTTTAGCTAATTCATCGCAACGGCCTTCTGCATATTAAAATCAACCCCATCTGTCAGCACACGCCAGATAATTCTCGTCAGTTTATTCGCCAGTGCAACCGTGGTTTTCAGGAACCCTCGACGAGCTTCAAGCCTTTGCAGCCAAAGGCCCAGACTGTCATCGCGCTTTTTCATACAGCGCATTACAGACCGTGCTCCATGGATGATTAATGTTCTGAGACTACGATTGCCATTTTTTGTCACGGAGGATAATCGTTGCTTGCCTCCCGAACTGTGCTGCCGGGGAACCAGGCCACACCAGGCGGATAACTCTCTGCCGTTGGAAAATTGCCCTGCATCCACTTCACTGATAAACGCTGCCGCGATGAGCGGGCCGACTCCCGGAATAGTTAACAACTGGCGATAGGCAGCTTGTTGTGAAGACAATGCAGCAATTTCCTTATCCAGTCCGGTGACGCGTTCATTCAGCGCCTGCATGTCTTCCCGCAATGTAGAAAGTAAACGGCGGACAGTGAACGTTAACTCATTCGACGCGTCTTCCATCAGTTCAGGCAGGTGCTGCTGGAGGCACTGTATCCCGACAGGGATAATGAGACCATATTCAGCGAGCAGAGAACGAAGCTGGTTAGCCAGCGCCGTTCTTTGCTCAACCATGAGCTGACGGGTATTTCGCAGCGCTTTGATATCCTGCTGCTCAGCAGTTTTGACCGGAACAAAGTGGATGCCAGGGCGGAGTGCTGTTTCACAAATCGCCAGCGCATCATTAGCATCGTTTTTCTGGCTTCTGACAAAGGCTTTAACGTGCTGGGCAGGTATCAGTCTGACGTTGTATCCCATCGTTCTGAAGGTTCTGCCCCAGAAGTGCGAAGTAGAGCATGCCTCCATCGCGATAAGCGTTCCGGGCTCGAAGTGTCGAACGCAATCCAGCAATTTTGAACGGGAGATCTTCTTGTTATATGCAATTGAACCATCAACCATCCAGACGCATACCTGAAAAACAGATTTGGCAATGTCGATACCAACAACTCTGATTGTGTTCATGTGATATCACTCCTGAATTAATTGCAGTCAATAGAGTATGGCACTGGCTACTTCAGGGAGGGGCGTCCATAACATCACTACA
>NZ_JBEPKE010000020.1:0-1221 GCF_040544515.1 Rahnella sp. 2050
TGACCTGCTCCCAGTTGATTAGTACACCCCGATGTTAGTAATGTCTTCATAAGCCACATGAGGACATCCCCATGAAGAAGCGTTTTTCCGACCAACAGATCATCAGTATTCTCCGCGAGGCTGAAGCCGGGGTATCCGCCCGTGAACTCTGCCGCAAGCACGCCATTTCCGATGCCACGTTTTACACCTGGCGTAAGAAGTATGGCGGTATGGAGGTGCCTGAGGTTAAGCGCCTGAAGTCGCTTGAGGAAGAGAACGCCAGACTCAAGAAGCTGCTTGCCGAAGCCATGCTGGATAAAGAGGCGCTTCAGGTGGCTCTTGGGCGAAAGTACTGACGACAGACCAGAAGCGGGAAGCCGTGATGTTGATATGTGATGCGACCGGTCTGTCGCAACGTCGTGCCTGCAGGCTCACAGGTTTATCTCTGTCGACCTGCCGCTATGAGGCTCAGCGCCCGGCTGCAGATGCGCATTTATCAGGGCGCATCACTGAGCTGGCACTGGAGCGCAGGCGTTTTGGCTACCGTCGCATCTGGCAGTTGCTGCGCCGTGAAGGGCTACATGTTAATCATAAGCGCGTGTACAGGCTTTATCACCTCAGTGGCCTGGGCGTAAAACGCAGAAGACGTCGTAAAGGGCTGGCAACAGAACGTCTGCCGCTGCTCCGTCCGGCGGCACCCAATCTGACCTGGTCGATGGATTTCGTCATGGACGCATTGGCCACCGGTCGCAGGATCAAGTGCCTTACCTGCGTAGACGACTTCACGAAGGAATGCCTGACGGTCACTGTTGCCTTTGGGATTTCAGGCGTGCAGGTCACGCGTATTCTGGACAGCATTGCGCTGTTTCGCGGCTATCCGGCGACGATAAGAACGGATCAGGGCCCGGAATTTACCTGCCGCGCACTCGATCAATGGGCCTTTGAGCATGGCGTGGAGCTGCGACTTATCCAGCCCGGCAAGCCGACACAGAACGGATTTATTGAGAGTTTTAACGGACGCTTTCGCGATGAATGCCTGAATGAACACTGGTTCAGTGACGTCAGTCATGCCAGGAAAACCATCAGTGAATGGCGTCAGGATTATAATGAGTACCGCCCGCACTCCGCGCTGAATTATCAGGCGCCGTCTGAATTTGCGGCGGCCTGGAGAAAGGGTAATTCTGATAGTGAAGGATCCGACATTACTAAGTGAGCGTTGTATCTAATCCTGGGGGCAGGTCA